>CALCKW010000005.1 GCA_937965695.1 uncultured Granulosicoccaceae bacterium | reverse complement strand
TTGTCTATCGAAACGATAGGGTGGTCAATCGGTTGGTATTTCTGTCGATTTGTCAGTTTCGGCAAGTATCCTGAAGAGGAGCGAGGAGATTTGGAGCACGCAACATGGTGGACAGCGAGAATCGTAGAAGCGAGTGGCTTTTTCCTACTTTGCGGAGCAATCTATGTGCTCGGCAGCCTCTGACATAACAAATTCAGACACCGACCTAATTGAACTGAAAAAGTCGTTTCAACGAATTTGATATCTGGTGATTAAGCCCTTTTTTACGGTGATTTCGGTACGGGATTAAAAATGTTAAGCATGCTTTACAGCTGATCGGGAGAGTAGGCGAGTTGGGGCTTTAACGGTAATTTTCATTTTCAGTCCTTCATTATAATGTTTATATCGATATTTAGAGCTAAGAAACCATGCAGCGATTTGATGGTTTGTTGATTTTTGACGCACTGATTTAGAACCACATCCGATTTAGCAGACCATCCTTAACAAAAAATTGATGATATATTGCTGCTCCAACGTGTAGTACGAGCAACCCAATCATGAACTTTGCACCTATAGCATGTGGTGTTCTAGGTGCGTAATCCCAAAAGTCCGGTAAGTTTTCGGCAACGCCTCCGTAGATGATGGAACCTGCGCCAGACAGAATTAACATCCCAACACCACTGCTAGCCATTCCAAGAATAACGACATAGAAAAGCACATGTACTGCACGCGACAAACGATCTTGTAATTTGGGCATTGGAATCGAAACCGGCTTTGTATCTGCTCGCCACCACCAAACGATGCGTGCGAGCGTTAGTAACAGAATGGTCACACCCAATGCAACATGCACTCGTAAAAAAGGCACTTTAGCTGCCGCGTCTTCAACTCCATCAGCTCTGATACCAGAGGCTAGAAGAACTATTATAAGCAATGCGCTCATCCAGTGAATGCATATAGCCACTGTACCGTAGTGATTTTGTGTGCTTTTAATCGCCATAGACTGCTCCTAGTCTTCCCTAATTACTGTGTAGAGCCCTGGGCTAGGTATTAATCCCTCAATTTTGGGTAACCCAGCTTCTGCTTGCATTTTTTTGAAGCAGCAACAAAAGCCTCAACACTTTCCCATTTAGCGACATTGATCAAACGAAATCGCGCATCATCAGTAATGGACTGATGTAATGACGTAGATATATAGCCAGGCTGCGCCTGCAAGAAATCTCGCGCTTGTTCCCAAAAAGCGATTGTTTCATCCAACTTATTCGCTGGTACTTCAAAGGGGTTAATCAGCGTGATTTCTTTGTCTGAAGCAATGCTAACTGAAGCAATGCTCAAAACAATTGCGCAAAAAAGAGCTTTTAAATATTTCATTTAGTTCCCATCCTTTTTGTCTGTTTGGTATTTACGGATTTTCCACGAGCAGTCTGCAGAATCTTTACTGCAGATTTTAGCTGGCGCTCGCTCAAACCATCTGCCAACTGATTTACCCAGAGAGCCTGTTCATCTTTTATTGCTTTTAAAGCCTTGGATCCCTTTTTGCTGAGTGATAGATGAGGGGAGCGTTTGTGATCGATATTTGGTTCGAACTCCAAAAAGCTTTGTTTCTCCAGATCATTGGCGATCCGTTGAACACCCTGTCGGGCCAGACCCATTCGTCTGGCGATCTGAGCCACCGTAAGCGGCACCCCTGCTAAGTCAATCGCTCCCATCACTTGCCATCGCGCACTGGTTAATCCGTGTGGTTCGGTGAGTTTATTTCCGGCATCGAGCAGTTCTCCATTGCAACGGAAAACCTCTAGTATTAGTTCAGTCAGTGCTGCACCTTCAGGGCTATGCTTTATCATGATTCCATGTTGACTACATGTTGACAATATGGTCCTTAAAAATCCATGTTTTCTTTTAATCTATTGGGGTAGCTAGTCCGCTACTTCGGTGCTCACCCAGTTCACAGTAGAGCGAAGCAGACCTTCGATTAGATGAGTTAAACTCCCGCTATGGGCACTAAGCTGACTATTTAACTTTGATTGCTTCAAGCATCTAGAGTGAAAATATAGCCGGTGCTATCCACAGCCGACAGCGCACTTATCCTCAAATGACGGGTGTCACTATATAGAATTATTAAAATGCCACGGTTGCAGATTGGGTAAAAAAATCACTCCGAACTCACTCGCCAACCCTAACCAATCCCACGCCGACAATCACCAGTGTCGCACCCGCAATAAAACTGTTGCTGAGTGGTTCACTCAAAATTAACACGCCAAATAGCACACCAAACAAGGGGGTTAGCAACGAAAGTGTTGCTATCCGTGTTGCTGTATACACGCGTAGCATCCAAAACCAACCGAGGTAACTGCACAGCGCCAATATAAAGATTTGGTAGCCCATCAGTAAGAGCGAATCTTGATTCCATTGCACGGCCAGGGATTGTCCGCTGAAAAGCGCAAAGATCATCGAGAGTACACCGACAAATAGCATTTGATAAAACATGGTGCCTTGCGCGCTGAGACGATGCAGGGCACTGCGGCGTATCACCACGGTTGTGGCACCCCAAGCGATACCAGCCAGCAACGCGAGCATGTCCCCGGCAAGAGTGGATTGGCCTTGCGCGGCATCTGGGCCCAGAAAAGCCACTGCAATGCCCAATGTTGCGGTCACTACACCCAGCCATTGTAGCGGGCGCATGCGTTCT
This sequence comes from uncultured Granulosicoccaceae bacterium, assembly GCA_937965695.1. Taxonomy (GTDB): domain Bacteria; phylum Pseudomonadota; class Gammaproteobacteria; order CALCKW01; family CALCKW01; genus CALCKW01. The sequence goes on along the minus strand of CALCKW010000005.1, from coordinate 119,256 downwards.
TCTTTCACCAAAAAGTGCAGACCAAAACTTGTAAACAGTGGTGCGGTGTATAAAAACACCACCATATGCGAAGCGCTGGTTAGTCGCAGACCTTCTGCGATGCAGATAAACTCGACCGCAAAGAGCACACCAACAAAACACCCGGGACGCCAGCTCTCGCGTGGTAGTCCGCCACCACGAAAAATAAACAAATACGTCGCCAATAGGGTACCCACCATTAGTGAGCGCATTGCGATCTGCAGCACCGGTGCCATGTACGGTTCCATCAGTTTGATCACAATTTGTTGTGAACCCCAGATCATGCAAAGCAGCAGCATTAAGCTGTAGGCCGTGGCGTCCGGTGTTTTTCGTGAGTGCGGCAAGCGCAAACCCTCAGTTGATTTGAAAGGCATGGTAGCAGTGTCGGTGATCGACGGCGTGATTTATAGCGACAGATGGGCGAGGGCTTGTTAGCGTATTAAGGAAACTCAGATCAAGTCATGCTCGCGCCGTCGACGCGCTACATTCGGCCCAGTCGCGTTGCAAATCTAGCCAGTAGCATCACTATTGCCGTCGATTTGCGCTTTGCTGGGTCCAAATATTTCACGCCGACGTCACTGGCCAGACTTAATCTGAGGCTTCTTAAGGATCGACAGAGGATAATTGCGATGAAAAAAATGCAAGCACTTGAAGCACAAAAGGCGCTGGATAAGCTTAATAGCGGAATCGATCACCCTTGGGCCTTGGAAGCAGAGGCATTAGTGAAGGAATTTGTTTTTAAAGATTTTAATCAAGCTTTTGCGTTTATGACAGCGCTGGCCCTATACGCTGAGAAAGTCGATCACCATCCGGATTGGCGCAATTGCTATCGGCGGGTTGGAATCAGTATGAGCACCTTCGATGTGCAGGGGATAACACAACAGGATTTCAGTTTTGCCGCGATGGCCGAACAGGTGGCGACGCAATCTCAATAATAGTGGCGATCATTCAGTAACCACTGCACGGCTTTTTTGGCGTCTGCGTGTATCGTATGGGCGGTGGATCCAGGCTGGAACTTCCCTTGCATTTAGCCGGCTGCATTTGCTGATATTTAAAACGTAGTTTGATACTGTGTCAGGCAAGCAAATCCAATCTAGGGCATAGGTGACGTTTTGGCTGAGACACTCAATGGCGCACAAGCCATGGTCCGCATGTTAGAAGCGCAGGGCGTTCGACATATCTTTGGCCTGTGTGGCGACACCACTTTGCCTTTCTACGACGCGATGCATCTGCTTGACCATCCGATACAGCATGTTTTGACACGCGATGAACGCAGCGCTGCCTATATGGCGGATGCCTATTCCCGCGTTACTGGTCGTGTGGGCGTTTGCGAAGGCCCCTCTGGTGGCGGTGCAACGTATATATTGCCCGGGCTAATAGAAGCCTCTGAAAGTTCCTATGCCGTGCTGGGGATAACCACTGATATTTCCGTGGGCAGTTACGGCAAATATCCGCTCACCGAGGTGGATCAAGAAGCGATGATGCGCCCGTTGACCAAGTGGAACACGGTGATCAAACGCGCTGACCACATCCCGCGTATGGTGCGAGCCGCTTTTCGCGCGATGACGACAGGCCGACCCGGTGCGGCGCATCTGGGCCTGCCCTACGATATCCAATACGACGCCGTCGAGGCTTCTGATATCTGGGCTGACCCCAAGCTGGCGACTTACCCCGCCTATCCGCAATCGCCCGAGCCCGGTGCAGCGGAAGCGGCCGTTGATGCCTTGCTGTCAGCCAAAAACCCGCTGATTGTGTGCGGTGGTGGGGTGGTGATTGCGGGTGCCATGCATGAGCTAGAGCGACTGGCGAGCCGCTTGGATATCCCGGTGGCAACTTCCATTTCCGGTCAAGGCTCCCTTGCGGAAGTGCATCCCAATTGCTTGGGTGTTGTCGGCAGCAACGGCGGCACAGACCAAACGTGGGAGATGATGCAAGCAGCAGATTTGATCGTCTTTATGGGCGCGCGTGCAGGCTCAACCACCACCTCGCGTTGGGAAGCACCGGCGGCAAGTACCCGTGTGCTGCACTTCGACAGCGACCCCATGGTGATAGGGGCCAACTATCGGGTGGAAGTCGGTGTCTTGGGTGATCTTCGGTTGTCATTAGCGCAAGTCAATGCCGTGCTCGATCAACGCGACCAAGGCCAGAGCACCTTTGGTGGCGCTGCGGCGGTGGCCGAGATCAAGCAACGCAAGTTCGAGATTTTTCAGCAGCACGCGCAGGACAACAGCCTGCCCATTCGCCCTGAGCGCGTCATCGACGCCTTGCAAAAAGTGCTACCTGAAGACGCTACCGTGGTCTCGGACCCGGGCACAAGCTGCCCGTATTTTTCTGCGTATTATCAACTGCCCCAAGCGGGCCGACACTTCATCACTAACCGAGCGCATGGGGCTTTGGGTTATGCGCTATCCGCCTCAGTGGGTGCTTGGTTTGGTCGACCCGACTGCAAAGTGGTGGCGATGATGGGCGACGGCTCGTTTGGTTTTACTGTCGGAGAACTGGAAACCGTCTGTCGTGTGGGTGCGCCGATCACATTTATTGTTTTTTCGAATTCGAATTTTGGTTGGATCAAAGCCAGTCAGTTTGCCGACAAAGAAAAACGCTATTACAACGTCGACTTTAACCGCACCGACCAAGCGGCAGTGGCGGCGGCTTACGGCGTGAAAACATGGCGGGTAGAAAATCCAGAGGATTTAGAAAAAGTGCTTCGTGAGGCCATCGCTTACGATGGCCCAACCCTCATCGATGTCGTTTGCCAAGCACTGGAAGAGAGCAACGCGCCCGTGCGGCGATGGATGGGCTAATGCACGAGATGCAAAAAATAGTCGGCTTTGATGTCTGGCACACCCAATTGCCTGTTAATGCTCGCCGTGATCACGGCATTGGCTCCGTTGAGCACGTGGTCGATGTTGTTTTTTTGCGGCTGAGTGCTGAAGGCGGCGAATGCGGTTACGGTGAGGCGTCTAGCTGGTCGGTTTTCACCGGCTCCGCTGAAGCCAGTTACGCAGCCCTTGATCGTTACATTCGACCACTGGTAGTGGGCCGTCGCTTGGGTGATCGTGCGGCCATCATGGCGGACGCGTCAAAAGTGGTCGCACACTGTACCGAAGCCAAAGCAGCGCTTGAGACCGCACTGTTGGATGTGCAAGGTCGCATCAGTCAACTGCCCGTCTGGGCTTTGTTGGGTGGTAAATGTCGCGACAGTATTCCCTTGTCGTGTTCTATCGCTGATCCCGATTTTGATAAAGACTTAAGATTGATGGAGCGCATCAAAGCCGACGGGCTGCGCATCATCAAACTGAAAACAGGCTTTAAAGATCATGCTTTTGATCTGATGCGCCTTGAGCGCCTGCGAAAAGACTACCCTGAGTTTGCTATTCGGGTGGACTACAACCAGGGCTTACACCCAGACACAGCATTGCGCCAAGTGTTGGATGTCGCTAGTTTCGAACCCGATTTTATTGAGCAACCAGTGCCTGCGCATTTGCGCTCGCTGATGGCAGAAATACGTGCCCGCTGTGAAGTGCCACTTCTAGCCGACGAGAGTGTTTTTGGGCCAGAAGATATGCAGCTCGCCATCGACATGCAAATCTGTGATGGGGTGTCGATCAAAATCATGAAATCGGGTGGTCTAACTCGTGCACAAACCGTGGCGCGCATGGCGGCAAACGTGGGCTTAACCGCTTACGGTGGTGACATGTTTGAGGCGGGTGTTGCGCACTTGGCGGGCACGCACATGATAGCTTCTACACCGGAGATAACGCTGGGTTGTGAGTTTTATCAGGCGAGTTATTTTTTGCGAGAGGATGTTCTGCAAAGCCCCTTTTTGGTGAAAGCTGGAGAAGTACAAGTGCCTCAGAGTGCGGGTTTGGGTATTGCGCCTGACGTTGAAAAACTGGATCACTACGCGTTTGTGCGGTCAAAGTAATTTGAGAGAAATGTAGGCATGGATAAGAAAAAAATCGTGGTGATTGGCGCTGGCATGGTGGGGGTTTCAACGGCCATCTGGCTGACGCGCGCCGGTCACTCGGTCACTTTGATCGACAAGGGCGTCCCCGGGCAGGGTGCGTCTTTTGGTAATGCGGGTGTGCTGGCAAGTGTTGGTGTTTTACCCGTCACTTACCCCGGTCTGATTCCCAAAGGACCGGGCTTGCTGTTTGACAAGAACTTCCCCCTATTTCTTCGCTGGAGCTACCTGCCTAAACTGGCGCCCTGGTTAGCGAGATACCTGTCACACGCCAACGACGCTGACACCCGTCGCATCGCCGGTGGTCTGGTGGGTGTTATTGGTGACTCGGTGCAGCAACATCTAGAACTCTCGGGCAACACCGCGGCAGCGTCTTTTGTTCAGACCGGTAGTTACAGTTTTGCGTATGCCAACCGTGCAGCTTTTGATGCGGATGCCTATACCTGGGGTATTCGTGCCGAGCACGGCTTTGTGCCCAATCTCATCGAGGGCCCAGCCGTGCAAGAGGCAGAGCCTATTCTAGGCCCAAGTATCACTCTATTAGCCGAGATGAAGCAGCACGGCTTTGTGCTCAACCCCGGCGGTTACGTCGCCGCGCTTGCAGAAGTGTTTGCTGGCATGGGTGGTACCGTGGTGCAAGACGAAGTGCGAGATTTCGATCTCTCCAGTGGGCGAATTTCCGCAGTAATGACAGAGAACGAGCAATACAACTGCGATGCTGCCGTTTTAGCCACTGGTGTTTGGTCTAAACCGTTGATGCAGAAATTGGGACTTAACGTGCCGTTAGAGGCCGAGCGTGGATACCATGTTCTCTACAAAAAACCCTCGCAAAAACCCAATCAACCGATCATGGTGACCTCGGGTAAATTTGTCGCAACACCTATGCAAATGGGGGTGCGCTGTGCTGGCGTGGTAGAGTTTGGTGGCTTAGAGGCAAAAGCATCTAAAGCACCGCTTGCTCTTTTGCGTAAAACTGTGAAAAGCTGTTTTCCCAGTATGCAAGCTGAAAGCGAGGAAGAATGGCTTGGCTTTAGGCCGGCACCCAGTGATAGTCTGCCTTTGATCGGCGAGGTCGGCAGCACGGGTGTGTACGCTGCTTTTGGCCATCACCATGTAGGATTGACAGGCGGCCCTAAAACAGGTCGACTGATTGCAGAAATGATCGACGGACAATCATTGAGTATCGACGCGACGCCTTATGCACCGGACAGATTTCGCGCATAAGCGGTTTGAGTTGTAACATCCATCAGGAGAAAAAAATGAAAAAGATAACAAGCAAAGTGACCCTCGGCCTAAGTGCCGCGGCGCTTGCCCTTGCAAGTTCATCCGCCATGGCTGAAAAATGGGATATGCCAATGGCTTATTCCGGCTCTAATTTTCATTCTGTTACCGGTGTGGAATTTGCCAAATGTGTCACGACGGGCACTGGCGGTGATATTGAAATCACTGTTCACCCCGGCGGTTCGCTGTTTAAAGGCGGCGACATCAAACGCGCTATCCAGACGGGTCAGGTTCCTATCGGTGAGCGACTGCTTTCAGGCCACCAAAACGAGAATCCTCTTTTTGGAGTAGATTCGGTTCCATTTTTGGCCACATCTTTTGATGACGCAGCCAAGTTGTGGGAAGCCGCCAAACCTTCACTGGAAAAAGTCCTACAAGAGCAAAGCCTAGAGCTTCTCTATTCCGTGCCATGGCCTCCACAGGGTTTGTACTTTAAAGACGCGGTTGGCTCGGTTGCCGACATGAAGGGCATTAAGTTCCGCTCTTACAACACGGCCACGGCTCGTTTAGCTGAGCTGACTGGTATGTTGCCCGTCTCTATCGAAGCCGCTGAAATCAGCCAGGCATTCGCCACAGGTGTTGCTGAGTCGATGGTGTCTTCTGGCGCAACCGGCTACGACCGCAAAGTGTGGGAAAGCCTTAACTACTTTTACGAAGTAGATGCTTGGTTGCCGCGCAACTACATCATGGTCAACTCTGATGTTTGGAAAGATGTCAGCGACGCCAACAAAAATGTCATTCAAGCTTGTGCAACAATTGCTGAGTACGCGGGCACATGGCGTTCAAAAGAGTACACCGGCTTTACCCTTCAAGGTTTGCGTGACGGTGGCATGACGGTTGAGCGTGCTAATGATGGCCTGACCGCAGAGCTGAAAGACATCGGTGCGACCATGACCTCCGAGTGGCTAGAAGCTGCTGGCGATGATGGCAAAGCAGTTGTTGATGCTTTTAAAGCAATGCAATAAAAGCCCTGCGGGGGACTGCTGAGGTCGTGTAGCAATAGTCCCCATTCGGGCTCCCAATTCGGGAGCCCGTTCCAGGCCAAGCACGGAACAAAACAAAGCCAGTTCACGGGTATTATGATCCTCGCTCTTCGTTGTCGCTTAGGTCACATGGCTTGCTGTGTGCACTTTCGTGACGACTTGATTGGGCATAAAAATCCATCGATCCTTTGTCATGTTTTGATCCGGGCCTGGCTTTTTATTCCAAAGCGTGAGATTTAGCCATGCAAAAAAGCGCCTTAAGAACCTTCCTCGACGGGCTTTATAGTTTTTCTAGTGTGTGCGCCGCCCTTAGCCTAATTGCCATATTGCTGCTGATTGTCTTGCAAATGACTGCACGATGGACGGGCGAGGTATTCCCTGGAGCACCCGAGTACGTCGGATACGCCATGGCCTCGGCGAGTTTCTTGGCTTTTGCTGGCGCCCTGAATAAAGGCTCTCACATCCGTGTTTCTATCTTGCTGAATGTGGTGGGTGACGGTGCGCGGCGATGGATCAATATCTGGTGCTTTGGCATCGGCGCTGCGGTCGCTTGGTATTTCGTTTTTTACGCGCAAAAGTTTGTTTACTGGTCTTGGAAATTTAAAGACATCAGTCAGGGGCAGGACAAGACTTTGTTGTGGATACCTCAATCGATTATGTTGTTTGGTGCGGTGGTGCTGGCAATTGCTCTGACAGATAATTTAATTTGCCTGTTAAAAACGGGTAAACACAACATCGTTCGCGATGGTGACGAGATGGAGGTTTAGGCATGGAAAATTTGGGCATCATCTCGTTATTTTTATTCGTTCTCTTTTTATTGTTAGGCACCGGTGTTTGGATAGGCCTAGCGCTGATGGGTGTGGCTTGGGTTGGCATGGAGCTTTTCACCACGCGCCCCGTTGGCGACGTCATGCTGACAACCGTATGGAGTGCATCGTCCAGCTGGACACTGGCGGCCCTGCCGATGTTTATCTGGATGGGCGAGATACTCTACCGATCGCGACTCTCAGAGGACATGTTCCGGGGCTTGGCGCCGTGGATGGCTCGCCTACCGGGTGGGCTGGTGCACACCAACATTGTCGGCTGTACTGTCTTTGCCGCGGTGTCTGGTTCATCTGCGGCCACGTTGACCACGGTGGGCAAAATGTCCATCCCGGAGTTGCGCAAACGTAACTACCCAGAAAACATGATTATCGGCACGCTTGCAGGTGCGGCCACGCTTGGCTTAATGATTCCACCGTCGCTGACTCTTATCGTCTACGGTGTCACCATCAATGAGAGTATCTCCAAACTGTTCTTTGCCGGCATCATGCCTGGATTGATATTAGCCCTTTTGTTTATGACTTACGTGGCGTTGATGTCCAAGTTCTCGTCCAAGTGGAACCCCGAACCCGAGCCCTACATGAGCTTTTCACAGAAGCTCGCCAATTCACGATTTTTATTACCCGTCATTATTTTAATACTGGTGGTTATCGGCTCCATGTACGCGGGGCTTGCCACGGCCACTGAAGCCGCGGCCTTTGGCGTCATCGGCAGCTTAGTACTCGCAGCAGTGCAGGGCTCGCTCAACAGACGCACCTTCACTGAGAGCTTAATGGGGGCAACACGCACCTCCGCGATGATCGCGCTTATCTTGGCTGGAGCTGCCTTCTTGTCGTTATCTATGGGTTTCACCGGTTTGCCGCGGGGCTTGGCTGATCTCATTGCTCAGCTTGAGTTAAGCAAGTTTGAATTGCTCATGGCGTTGTTGGTGTTCTACATCATCTTGGGCATGTTCCTCGATGGCATCTCGTCAGTGGTTTTGACCATGGCGGTTGTAGAGCCGATGATCCGCCAAGCGGGTATCGACTTAATCTGGTTCGGTATATTTATCGTCGTGGTGGTTGAGATGGCCCAAATCACACCTCCCATTGGTTTTAATTTGTTTGTGTTACAAGGCATGACCGATCATGAAATGACTTTCATTGCGCGAGCAGCATTACCCATGTTTTTTATCATGGTGCTGATGGTCTTTATATTAATCGCCGTACCTGAGATAGCCACGTGGTTGCCTGACAACATCCGGCAAACCGGGCGATGACCTGATGAACACAACAATTAAAAGCAGCCTCACATGATCGTCACCGGCAACCAGTCACTCTACGGTGTGCAGCTGGGTATCTTAATGTTGCAAGCCCGCTTCCCGCGAATACCGGGTGACATGGGCAATGCCCGCACATGGCCATTCCCCGTGCGTTATAAAGTAGTGCGCGGCGCCTCACCCGACAAAGTCGTGCGCGGTGGGGCAGAGGGACTACTGCCGCTATTTATCGAAGCCGCACAAGAACTCATCGAAGACGGCTGTCTGGGCATCACCACAAACTGTGGCTTCTTGTCACTGTTTCAGCGTGAGCTATCAGAGGCACTGCAAGTGCCGGTAGCTACATCATCGCTAATGCAAGCAGCACAAATTCAAATGATGCTGCCACCGGGCAAGCGGGTGGGCATACTCACCATCAACTCCACGTCACTCAGTCAAAAGCATTTAGATGCTGCGGGTGTTCCTGCTGGTACGCCGGTTATGGGTACGGAGGGTGGGAGGGAGTTTACTCGTGCCATCCTCAATGACGAAGGTCAGCTGGACGTGGATGCTGCGCGTCAGGATATGCTTGACGCTAGTCGGGCGTTTGTAGAAGAGCACCCTGAGCTCGGCGCGATTTTGTTCGAATGCACGAATATGATCCCGTATGCCGCAGATGTTCAGGAGGCTACGGGGTTGCCGGTTTATAGTATTTATAATTTGGTGGGGTGGTTGCAGGAGAGTTTGGCGCCTAGGCCGTTTGGCTAGCCTTCTACTGCAGAGCACAACAAAACAAAAAGCAAACTCGACAGGAGCAAGCTCGGCCTGAATTGTTTGCAGTTAAAGAAAATGTATTCATAGAAATAGCTAGTAGAGACGAAGCACTAGCTGATTCGTCAGGCTCTGACACAAAAATATTGATAAATTAACCTGATTCGATTCGAAATAGACGTGACAATTTTTTCCAAGAGTTAGTGAAGAATGAAGCGCCAGCAAATTCTTTTCACAGAAAAAATAAATATATCAATGTCGGCTTCGGAAAGAGAAATGTAGAAGATCAATGACACCCAATATCGAAAGCTGTATAAGAAATCAGCGCAACTGCGCGCGACGCGATATATGGATGAATGAATTTCTCTTTGCCTAAGCCAAGGAATGAGCTTGTATCACTGCACGGTACTCCCAACTACCACTGAGCTTCTTACTGTGTACGCAAAGGCTTTTTTTGTGGTGTCGATCAACACAGGCGTAAACTAATAACTCAGACGGCAAAGAATGGAATAAGTAATCTAGTGGATGTCTTTGTATGCTGTTATCTGAGCGCTAAAATGTAAACGATCTCTGAGAGATCTAGTCGAGATGTAAATTCTAGAATTCAACATATCACTTGTGCTAAATACTATTTGAGGTTGTTGTGAGGTTATGCCAGAAAATATATTCGATGAACGTATTGCAGCGAACTACGACTTTGCAGATAGGGAAATGTTCGATGAAAATCACCTGGAATATATTAGCTCGTTTCTTGCTGAGCTGGCTAACGATCAGCGCGCTTTAGAGTTTGCAATTGGCACAGGCCGAGTAGCGCTGCCCTTGCAAAAGCATGGAATTGAGGTTCATGGAATTGAGTTGTCACAGCCGATGGTTGATCAACTGTTCGCTAAGCCTGAAGCAGAAAGTATAAACGTGGTGGTTGGGGATATGGCATCAGCCAAGATTCCTGAGAAATTTCAGTTGGTCTATTTGGTATACAACACGATTACAAACCTCATTACACAAGATGAGCAAGTCGAGTGTTTTAAAAATGCTGCTTCGCATTTGCAGGCGGGTGGTTTCTTTGTGATTGAAGATCAAGTCCCCACGATTAGAAACCTTCCGGAAGGTACCACTACTTCGGCATTTGATGTGTCGCGGGAGCATATTGGAATCGATACGTTTGACATTTTGAATCAAACGGTTGTATCACATCATTATTGGATTGATGCAGATCGCGTAGAAATCTTCGACTCTACGCACAGATACGCCTGGCCTTCTGAATATGATTTAATGGCTAAAATTGCCGGGTTAGAGCTATTTGGCCGTTGGGGCGGGTGGGACAAATCTGAATTCACGTCCGCTTCAAAATCTCACATATCCGTTTGGAAAAAGCCATCTTAGTGTGATTCTTTCCGAGCTGTTCTAAGATTTAACGTCGTGGAATTTATTCTAAATTGATGTCTTTGGACCAAGTGGCATGTCTGAAGGTCTCAAGGAGCTAGAGGGTTTTAGGGTGAAGGCGGTTGGCATAGGTTTGATCGGTTGTGGAAATATATCTGACGCGTATCTAAAAGCGGCTGAACAGTTTCCCGTCGTAGAAATAGTCGCTTGTGCAGATATCAATCCAATAGCCGCACAGGATAAAGCTGACAGATATGATATCGAGGCGATGGATATTGATTGCCTGTTATCTGAGGCGCGCATTGATGTTGTACTCAATCTGACAACGCCGCAATTCCACGTTGAAGTGGGTGCCAAAGCGCTAAGAGCTGGAAAACATACCTACTCTGAAAAACCGTTGGCGATCTCCTTAACTGAAGCTGCCACATTGATCGCGCTGGCAAAAGATAGGGGCTTGAGGGTGGGGTGTGCGCCGGATACTTTTATGGGTGGCGCCCACCAAACGGCAAGACGCGCCGTCGATAACGAATTGATTGGTCGGCCCGTCGCTGGAACAGCATTTATGATGTGCCCTGGTCACGAGAGTTGGCATCCTAACCCAGACTTTTATTATAAAGCGGGGGGAGGGCCTTTGATGGATATGGGGCCGTATTATTTGACGGCGTTGATCAATCTACTGGGCCCAGTGAAAACGGTTTCAGGCACGGCGAGCACGTCCCATGACACACGTATTATTGGCTCGGGTGAAAGAAAAGATGAAATCGTTAACGTCGAAGTACCCACTCATATTTCCGCTATCCTGTCTTTTGTGAACGGCGCTATAGTCACTCTCACTACTAGCTTTGACGTTCCTAAGCATGGGCACTCCCCAATAGAAATATATGGCACAGCAGGATCAATGCTTGTCAGTGATCCAAACAAATTCGACGGTGACATCAAAGTTGCCAATAAAGACGAGGATTGGGAGATCCTTGTGCAAGAGCATCTCTATGGCGATGGGAATTATCGCATACTGGGGTTGGTGGATATGGCGCAGGCTATTGTGAGCGGGCGTCCTCATCGTGCGAGTTTAGAACTCTCTTTGCATGTGCTCGAAGTGATGGAGTGTATATTGCGCTCTTCAGAACAAGAACAAGTTATACACCTGAAACACCTGTGTGAAAGGCCTGCGCCTATGCGTCCAGACCTTCCTTTTGGGCAATTAGACTAGGGATTCAATCATGGTAAATAAAAGAGTATTAGTCGTATGGGGTGGTTGGGAAGGCCACACTCCTGAAGAAAGCTCGGCCGTTGTGAAAGACATATTGCAAGCACACGACTATGACGTTGTGATTGAACCTACAACAGAAGTATTTGCTGATCCTGATCTTAAAAATTATGATCTGATCGTACCTGCGATCACCATGTCGAGGATTGAGAAAGAGGAGCTACAGAATTTGCTTGCTGTGGTGCGAGGCGGGACAGGACTAGCAGGCTTTCACGGCCTTATGTGCGATGCTTTTCGTCAAGAGCCAGATTATCAATTTATGACGGGCGGTCAGTGGGTGGCTCATCCCGGCGACATTATTGATTTTTCTGTTGAGGTGACTAAACCAGACGATCCGATCATGCTAGGCATTGAGAACTTCGACTACCGGTCCGAGCAATACTATATGCACGTTGACCCCAGTATTGAAGTGTTAGCGACGACAACCTTTGATAACACCTATTTTGAAGAAATTGACGGTGTTGTGATGCCCGTCGTGTGGAAACGCCGGTTTGGACAGGGTCGAGTGTTTTTCAGCGCTTTGGGGCACGTTGCAGATGAGTTCAACGTACCGCAGATGCGGAAAATATTTGAACGCGGTGCGCTTTGGGCTACTCGCTGAAAGCCTGTTGAGATTCGCCAAGACTGTTCTGATCAGAAGCAGTCTTACCGCTTTCCAGAAAGTGAGATTTTCACGGCCCTCTGGTCCCATTTATTCCAGTTATTCGGTCGATCTTTCAGCGCAACCTAGCGTTCAACACACTCACATTTTTTAAGTGCTCAGATTAAATAGAATACCTTGTGGTATTTCCCGTTTAGATCCATTAGTTCATTTTTATATTGGTTTTTTTATTCAATCCGGTGTTGTAATAAAAATATTTGCAGACAGGCTTCATGGGGACTTCTTTAAAAGTCTCATTATTTGCTCGTCAGTTCAATCAGCACTTCGTAAAGCAGGGCAAGTGGCTTAGGTACTGGTCGCCATTCTGCTCTAGTCTAGAGAGTTAGCTCGTTTGCTAACACAGCCTAAGTCAATCAGGCGGTAGCAGAACTGCTTTTCGCGATGACGTTTCTCAAAGGTTAACTGTCCGTTAACGTTTAAATGCAGGGCTTGAAGGTGAACACTCTTTCTGTGGCTTGAAATTTGCTGTGCGTCCCTATGCGGCTACATCTGGAAGAGGGTGCATTTATCAAAAATTGAGATTTTTTTGATTTTCGACTTGATAACCTCTTTCCTTAATATTGCAACAATGTAGCTGACAGAAAACGTCCGTTAAGGATACGGCAACCGAGTTATTTTGATGATGAATAGTATTGACACACTCTGGCTGATCGTAGCTACTTTTTTGGTCCTTCTGATGCAGCCGGGCTTTCTGATGCTTGAAGGTGGTCGTGTTCGATCGAAGAACTCAATCAATGTTGCTCAGAAGAATGCTACTGATCTCATTGTCGTTTGGATTAGCTTTCTGGCTGTCGGCTACTACTTGATGTATGGCTACTCGGGGCTTGATCTCCTCTCCGCGCATGATTCCGCGACAGCACCGTCGCCAATGCATTTCGTCTACCAATTTGGATTTGCCTGTACAACCGCCACCATTCTTTCTGGTGCAATAACTGAGCGCGTCTCTTATCGGGCATATTTGGCAATTGTCGTTGTCATGTCTTGCTTGTTTTATCCCTTAGCTGGCAAGTTTGTCTGGGGATCGATGTATAATCCTGCCGCATCGGCATTTTTAGGCGATATGGGTTTTGTAGATTTCGCAGGCTCAACGGTTGTTCACGGTGTAGGGGCGTGGTTTGGCCTTGTCGCGTTGCTGATGATTGGGCCTCGTATTGGTCGTTTTAATGAAAAGGGAGAGGCTCAGGTTCTTCCTGCTCACAATGCTGTCATTGCCTTGTACGGCGTGTTGCTACTTATGCTGGCCTGGATAGGATTTAACGGTGGTATGGTTTCGCCGAGCGACCCACTGTTGCAATCTATCATTTTTAACACGATGAACTGTGCCGCCTTTGGTGCTTTGGCTGGCATGGTGATCGGTGCGCGCTTGGATAAGGGTATATTTAACCCGTCTCGCGTGACCTCCGGTTTATTAGGTGGTCTTGTGGCTGGTACGGCAAGCGTTCATTTGATGGCAGCCATGGATGCGATTGTGGTCGGCACCTTAGGTGGCCTAGTTGCCACTTACGGCTCTCATGTTTTGCTACACCGATTCAAACTGGATGATCCGCTGGACGTGGTTGCAACCCACGGTCTTGCTGGCGTGTTTGGCACACTTGCGGTGGCCTTTGTCGGTCCGGTGTCTGCTTTGCCAGCGGGTGGTAGGTTGTCTCAGTTGGCCATACAGTTTTTTGGTGTGGCGGTTGTTGCCACTATGTCCTGCGCGGGCTGCTGGCTCACCATTACGATCATAAAGCGCCTCATGGAATTTCGCGTTTCGGAGCAGGCAGAAAAAATTGGCTTGAACTACACCGAACACGGTGAAAGTGTCGGGCTTGCGCGCTTGCAGAAAGCGCTGGAAGATCAAGGTAATAGTGCGGACAGTTTTAGTACTGCAGCTCTCGTGGATTCTGATGATGAGCATTCCGAACTTGCGATTTCGCTCAACAAAGTCGTCAATAAATACGAACGGGCAAATCAGACAATCGTAACCGCTAATCGACGATTTCAACAGTTTGCTGAAACGGCATCTGACTGGTTATGGGAATCCGATGAAAATCTCCTCGTGACTTTCATTCATGCGAACTCAGAAGCCGCTGAAGTCGGTTTGCTCGATCAGGTCATGAGCACCAATTTAATGGATCAGCTCGACATAGATGACACGGTAAGAGAGCAGGTAAAAGCAGCCTTAATTGCTCGTGACAGCACGCCTGTCTTTGAGGCTAAACTTTGCCTAAATAATGGTGAAGATGAATTGCTTCGTTCAGTAGAGGTAAGAGGTGTGCCATTTAACCATGCCGACGGTAGTTTTGCGGGTTATCGAGGAACCATCACGGACATCTCTGTTAGAAAATCTGCTGAAAATCGGGCCGTATTTCTATCGCTACACGACGAGCTAACCGGCCTACCAAACCGCCGTGCGCTGTCTCGCGATTTACAAAAGACCAGAGCTGAAATTGATGTCGAAGCAGATGCGATAATCATCGCGGGGCTCGATCTGGATGGTTTCAAGGGCGTCAATGACGCCTATGGTCATCAGGTTGGAGACGAGTTGCTGAGGCAAGTCGCCAATAGAATTGAACAATTTCTACGTCCTATAGATACGGTCTATCGAACCGGTGGTGACGAATTCATAATTGTGCTGAACGCTCTCGATCAGCGGTCTGCCGAACGTGTTGCCCATGCAATTATGCAGCGTCTGATCGGTGAAGTGAGCAAACTCTACTATGTGCAAACACTTGATATAAAGGTGGGTGCGAGCGTGGGGGTTTCATGTTATCCCGTGCATGGTAAAACCGTCGAAGACATCTTGCGCATGGCTGATTTGGCTCTGTATGCAGCTAAAGAGCGCGGCAAAGGTTGTGTGGTTGACTACCAACATGAAATGGATATCGATGCCAAACTGCAGTTGAGAATCGAAAGTGATTTACACAAAGCGATTGCCGAAAACGAATTCTATCTTGATTATCAACCACAAATTGATGTGACGGCAAATCGAATCGTCGGCTATGAGGCGCTTATCCGTTGGGCGCATCCCGAACGAGGCCAGATACCTCCGGGAGATTTCATCGCTGTCGCTGAAAAGCTTAACCTGATGGATGAGATTGGCACCTATGTGCTGGATGCCGCCTGTAAGTTCGCTGCGAGCTGGCCTGTGCCGGACAACGGCATTCCCTACCGTGTTGCCGTAAATGTTTCGCCGCAACAATTCCGCAATGCGGATTTTTGTAAGGTTGTCAGTGACACGCTTGCGCGTTATTCACTCACACCTGATCGTCTGGAAATCGAACTAACAGAAGACGTGCTGGTGCACGATTTTAGCGAAGTGTCGACATTGCTTCATGAGTTGCGTTCAATGGGTGTGGCTGTGGCGGTAGATGATTTTGGCAGTGGCCAGACATCGCTTCGCTATTTGAATCAATTTCCGATTTCGACAATCAAAATTGATCGTTCCTTTATCAGACATCTGGCGTCGGATGAAAAAGCAGCAGAGATTACACAAACCATTGTTGCTCTGGGACATCGGTTGGGTGTCAATGTACTGGCCGAGGGTGTAGAGGAAACCGATCAGTTGGATTTATTGAAAAAATGGAGCGTTGATCAAATCCAAGGTTTTCTGTTTGCTAAGCCATTGTCGGAAAGTGATGTGGTTGAATCCATGCACACTGGTGAATTTCAGCCCTCCAAACAAAAAGCGGCTTGAGTAAAAATACACTCTCAAAGTTTGACTTGAACGTTCAACGTTTGAGTCGAACACCCATTTACTATTCGAGGCGACACCATCAAGTCGCTCGAACAAATCCCTAGCTTGTGTTGCCAATAAGTGGAAGTGCGAGCTTCTTGCAGAAAGAGTTTTCTGTCTTTTTATTTGCGCGATAGCTTAACGGCTTTTATTGAGGAAGTAGCGAGCAGAACTTTGAGTGGTCTGTTTGATTTTACTTGTCAGCTATGAGTTCCTGAAGTTTGAAAGAATTTCCGAGCACCGACCGTTTTACAAACCCCCGCTTTTGCCTGAGTGATCAGATTCAGCTGACCAACAACTCATCGACGCCGTTTCATGGCGGTCACGACTATTGCCCTATCGATTGTTCGTTAAACCTTCACATGGCCCCCGCTCACAAGCGGGCTCGTCTTGCGGCAATTGAATGAAAAGTACCATCGTTGGTGTTGTTGTTAAATGTTGGGTGCCGCGGTCTAGGTTGTATGGTAAAAAGTAACGAAAGAATCCGCGAATCGATCAATGGGAGCGTTGGCATTGAAGGCAGTACTGGCACTTGAAGAAATTAAGTCCTTAGTTGATTTCTCGGCGTTGATTGGAGCAATTGAAGTCGGATTTATTTGGTATTCTGAAGGCCGCACAGAGGTGCCGCCGGTGGGCTTTCTACACTTTGATCAACCACCGGGTGATGTTCATATCAAGTACGGCTATATCGACGGTGATGAGTTCTATGTGCTGAAAGTGGCCTCAGCGTTTTACGATAACGCCAAGTTAAGTCTCCCTGTCAATGATGGTGTGATGGTTGTGTTCAGTCGTCAAACCGGTGGGATTGAATATCTGTTGCTCGACGAAGGCTGGCTTACTGATATTCGTACTGCGGCGGCAGGTGCAGTCGCAGCCAAGCATCTAGCGAACCGCCGTATTGATGCTATCGGTATTGTTGGCACAGGTGTGCAAGCAAGGCTCCAATTGGAGCTGCTGCGGGGCGTGGTCGATTGCAAAAGATGTTTGATCTGGGGCAGAGACTCCGCAAGGTCTCAAGCGATGACTGACGACCTCAAGAATAATAAAAGTATTCGGGATTGGGGAATAGACATCCAGCTTGTGGAAGACTTAGACAGTTTGGTTTCACAGTGCCAACTTATTGTAACGACGACTCCTGCTCGCAGCCCCTTAATTCGAGCTGATAAAGTTCAAAAGGGGACTCACATCACGGCAATGGGGTCGGACGATTTGGGTAAACAAGAATTGAACGCTGATCTACTGGCTAAGGCTGATCGAGTAGTGGCAGACAGTATTTCACAATGTATTGATCATGGTGAATGTCATGCGGCCGTGCAAGAAAATCAGATTGACGAAAGCTCTATTCTCGAACTTGGCGATGTCATAAAATATCCTGAAAAGGGACGCACCCATGAGGATCAAATCACGATAGCTGACCTGACCGGGGTTGCGGTGCAAGATATCCAGATTGCCAAGTTGGTTGTACTCGCACACCGCCACAACAAAGAAACCGAGAATAAAAAATGACGACGCTTCCCGACTTTAGACTAGAAACGCATTTCTCTAAGTGGGAATTCAAAGCTAAGTTTCACCTGACTGCTTCAGATGCTGAGAGCATGTCGATGCGAGATTTATTGGCGATGGCTACACCTGATGAGCGCGAAGCGTTTGACGGAATGTGGCTTGGGTATACAGAAACGTATGGGGCACCGGACCTACGAGACACCATCGCCACCCTGTACGAAAACCGATGTGCTGATGAAGTGCTTTGTTTTGCTGGAGCAAGTGAAGGAATTTTTGCGGCCAACTCGGTGATACTGGATAAAGACAGCCACGCCATTGTGGTTACTCCTAACTATCAATCACACGAAACGCTGCCCATGGCTTTGTGCGATGCAACCGGAGTACCGCTAGATGCTGACGACGACTGGTCATTAGATATTGACCGAGTTGCGGCGGCAATTCGTCCAAACACCAAACTCGTGACGATTAATTTCCCGCATAATCCCACCGGTACCATCCTGCCACTTGATCGTTATCAGGCATTGATAGAGCTGTGTCGTAAACACGGAATTTATATTCTTCACGACGAAATTTTTCATGGTCTCGGTGAGACAGGAACAAAGCATTTACCCTATACCGCAGATGTCTACGAAAGAGGCTTGTCTCTGAATGTGATGTCCAAATCCTATGGTCTGCCTGGGCTAAGGATAGGTTGGATCGCCTGTGCGGACAAAGAAGTGATTTCTAAAATGGAGAGGATGAAGCACTACCTCTCTATTTGTAACTCCGGACCTAGCGAGCGCCTGACACAGATCGCATTGCGAAATCGTGAGAAATTGCTGGCGCGCAATTGCAAAATTGTCGATGAAAATTTGCTGAAATGGGATGCGTTTTTTGCGCGTTATCCCGAGTTGTTTGATTGGAAGCGCCCGGATGGTTCTTGCATGGCATTCCCAAGATACAAAGGGACCGAAGGTGTTGTTGCTTTTTGCCGATCGCTGGTTGAAGAGAGTGGTATTTTATTTTTGCCAAGCACTATTTACAGATCGGAATTGGGAGCGACGCCCTTAGACCGTTTTCGCCTTGGTTTTGGTCGCACAGGTCTTGATGAGGGTCTTAGTGCTCTTGACGCGCATTTGAATAAGTTTCACTCATGAGCACCCAGTGCTTTGTCTTATAGAAAAACAGATATTTTGCGTGCCGATAGAATTCAGCTTCTTGCTTGGTAAAATTTTACCCTTTAAGATAAATAAGGCGAGAGTCTGGGAGAAAATATTTTGGATCTAAAACTCAGTTGTACCTGTGGTGCTGTACAAGGTGTGGCTTTAAATATCACACCTGATACGGGCAATCGAGTCGTTTGTTGTTGTGATGATTGTCAAAAGTTTGCAGCGCACTTAGATCGCGAAGCCGATGTGTTAGATGAATTCGGTGGTACTGATATTTATCAAACGTCTCAATCGCAAATAAAGATACACCGCGGTGCCGAGAACATTCGTTGCCTGAGGCTGACGTCTAAAGGGTTGTATCGGTGGTACACCAACTGCTGTAAGACACCTATCGGCAATACAATGAACGGCGGCTTACCCTTTATTGGTGTTATTCATAACTTTATGCCTATCGATGATGGCCGCTCCAATGTACTTGGAGCCGTACGCGCCTACGTACAAACTAAGCACGCTCGCGGAAACCCTGATTATCCCAATTCTTCTGAGAAGTTTCCGGTGGGTATCACGTTGAGAATTATGCGAAAAATGCTGGTGTGGAAGCTTAGAGGGATGAACAAGCCTTCAGTATTTTTTGCAGACGACGGCAAAGCTGTCGTAAAGCCAACTGTTTTAGAAAAAAGTTAGAAGCGACAAAGGGCGTTGATGGAGGAGGGTGAGCCTTCAAGTTAGTGCTGGGTTATTCTGAAAAATCCCCGCGCCAATGCGCGATTGGATCGTGTAAGGTTTGCAGCTCATTAATATCACAACCCTCAATTCGCTTGATGAGTAGCTGTGCTAGTTCTTCTCCCGCATCGAACAGGTCTTCCGCGATTGTATCCATGGCGGGGTAGAGGATCGGCAGTATCTCGGTTGTTTGTCGACAAATCAAATCGTAGTCTTTGCCCAATTTTTGATTTTTGTCATTTAACCCATTGATGATCGCCAATGCGATTAGTTCGTTGTTGCAAATAATCGCATCAATGGGTATTTCGCGCTGTGCCAACGAATGCCCAAATTCGCGTGCTTTGGTGGTACAACTAAACACGTTATTTTCTTTTACCGTGTTCCCCACTAGGCCACGCTCTGCGATGCAGCGATTGAAACCACCGACTATTGTCGAGTGATTGGTGGTTCCGTTATCTACTGCCGCGAGAAGAATGTTTTTACGCCCTTTGCGTTGAAGTCGTTCAATCGCGAGTTCCACAAATCGCTCAACATTGAAGTCGTGGTAGGCGTGCGGGCTGTAAAACTCAGTTCGGCCGTGCGAGACAAAAGGGAAATCTGCATCCATAAGTAACTGTACTCTCGGGTCGCGGGCGCTGGTGTGCGTCAGAATGACTCCGTCGGAGCTGCGATTTTCGAGAATATATTTCACCGATGCTTCAGGGTCGTCTGGTGCGATTTCGGGCACGACGTTCAAGTGGAAAGGCGTGCCCTGAAGCTTTGAGCCAATCCCTTGAATTAGCATGCGAGTGAAATCCAAGCTGTTCTCGTCGTGGGCTAGCACGAGTGATAGTACGTTGGTGCGTCCGGTACGCAAGCGCACGCCAGCACGGTTAGGCACGTAACCTATCTGCGCTGCAGCTTTGGCCACCTTGTCGCGGGTGGTCTTTTTAAGGTTGTTGCCTTCACGCAGAGACAGAGAGACCGTCGACAGGCTCAGGCCAGTCATTTCAGCAATCGTTTTGAGTGTTGGTCGCTTTTGCATGTGGCTGGACATCTAGCCCTTCTCCTCTAGGTACAGGCGACACTGTATAGATTGCTGCAGCGGCGTGGAAATTTGTTTTTCTTATTTAGCGTTATTGCAAATTGCAACGTTGTAAATTATGCTGAATTCTATCGCTGCAGAGCTTGGAAGTACAGGCGCTATTACCGTGTTAACTCAATAAAAGGCCCGGTTTGCTTTGTGTCCACCTTAATTGCATCGTTGCATTTGTTGGTTTGTATTAGATCTTAGTGAGTGTTTTCGAACCGTATTTCCATTAGGAGGAAATCATGAAATATCCAATCAAGGGCGCGCCCGTGGGCCGCAGCAAACTTTTACTGGGCACTGCCATTAGCATGGTGTTGTTCGCCGGTGCGGTCAGCGCCGATACCATCCGTTTCTGGACCACCGAGGAACAGCCAGAGCGTATGGCACGTCAGCAGGCGATGGCTGATGAGTTCAAAGCCGCTTCTGGCCACACGGTCGAAGTCATCCCCGTCACAGAAGGTGATTTAGGCACGCGTGCAACAGCTGCATTTGCCGCGGGTGATCTTCCCGATGTGATTTATCACACCTTGCAGTACGCTCTACCTTGGGCAGAGTCGGGCATCCTCGATACAGAGAGCGCCACGGAAGTTGTCGATGAGCTCGGAACAGACACCTTTTCTGCAGGCCCCGTTGCAATGGCGTCCTATAAGGGCGGTGTTGCTTCAGTGCCAGTAGACGGTTGGACGCAGATGATCGTCTATCGCAAAGACCTCTTCGAAGAAAAAGGCCTCGCGCCACCCAGCTCATACGCCAATGTTCTCGCGGCAATTGAAGCGCTGCACAGCCCACCAAATATGTACGGCTTTGTCGCTGCGACAAAGGTTGACGAGAACTTCATGAGCCAAGTGTTGGAGCATGTGTTTTTGGCAAACGGTGTGTCACCTGTAGGCGCTGATGGTTTTAAAGCGTTAGAAGCAGGGCCCACGACTGAAGTGCTAGATTTTTACAAAGCGCTAGGGAAAGCATCTCCTCCTGGAGAGTTGTACTGGAAGCAATCTCGCGAGCTGTATTTTGCTGGTCAAGCAGCGATGATAATCTGGTCTCCCTTCATTCTCGATGAGCTAGCTGGATTGCGTGACAGTGCGCCACCGACTATCACTGATGATCCTACCTCTAACGAGTTGGCGTCTAAGACGGGCGTTGTCACTAACTTCTCTGGCCCGTCTAACCCAGACGGCGCAGCGTGGGGCGACGTGCGCTATTTCGGTATCACTTCAGATGCCAACACTGACGTTGCGCAAGATTTTGTCAAGTTCTCCATGAACGAAGGCTATACACAGACGCTCTCTATCGCGCCTGAAGGCAAGTTCCCCGTGCGTGGCGGTACGGCGGATGAGCCAAACAAGTTCAACGAAGCATGGTCTAAGTTGCCTGTAGGTGTTGATCGTAAAGCGCCATTGAATGAGCTGTACTCTCAAGAGACCATCGACGAGATTGTTGGCGGTTTGAAAGTGGCTCAGCGTTGGGGTGTTGCTGAAGGTCAGTTATCACTTGCCTCTAAAATGATTAACGCTCAAGCAATTAATCGTGTTGTACGTCAGTACATGGACGAAGAGATTGATGCAGCGGCAGCGGTTGCGGCTCTAAACGAAGAGTTAGCTGCAGTTAACTAGCGCTTCCGGTTAGTGAGGTGGCCGGCATCTTCGGCCACCATCGCTATAGTTAAAATAATTTTTAGCGGCGAATTTGCGCAGCGTTGTATCCTGCAATGTCATTGGTCTTTGTAGACCTGTTGGCTATCTGTTTTTTGTTTAAATCTCTTTTGAATTGTCAGACTTGTATCAACGGATTCCCCGTTACAAACCGGGATGTCGGTTGGTGTCTTCTATTCCACTATTATGAGAATGGATCTCTTTCATGACCGCTGCGACACCGCCAAAAACTCGTGGGGCACTGGCAAAACGCGAAGCGCGTTTTGCGTGGACGCTGCTGCTCCCTACTATCAGCGTTGTCAGTCTGGTCATTATTCTGCCCTTATTGGCCATTTTCTGGATAAGCTTTAAACCAGTTGCTCTATCTGATCTAAGGCCAGTACAAGTCATCGTCAAAGAGAACCTGCGAGGAAAAGGCGAGGAGATTCGGCTTGAGTATCGGGTTCGAAATTCGTCCCAGCAAAAACCCATTGCCGCTGCCAGTTTTAGAGATGTTATTCCCGACGATCTTGAACTATTAGAAATCCCAGCGTCCTGTGCGCTGACTGGGCGTGCATTAAATTGTGATTTTGGGGATATGGTTGGCGGTTTCAGCGAGCGATTAAAAATCTCTGTCGTATTGAACACCGATGTCAAATCAGCCAAATTAGCGATTAAAAATTCTGCACCTCTCGTGATGGGTAGTGGCGACAATATTCTTACCAACACGGAGTTTAGGCTCGATAATTTCCGGCGCATTTTTGATAGCAGTGAGTTTCTGGAGGTCTTATGGGCCACCGTTTTTTATACCGTTGTGGGCACTATCGGTGCGCTTGTGGTTGGTTTATTTGCAGCGCTATTGCTGAATAAAGATTTCAAGGGAAAAGGTATCCTGCGTGGTCTTTACCTATTTCCGTATGTATCCCCCGTCATAGCTGTTGCTTTCACCTGGATTGCTCTGTTTGATCCGTTTTCGGGTTCTATCAACGCACTGTTGATTCAAATGGGTGTCACAAACGGGGCAATTAATTTTTTTGGCGAGCGACCGCTGGCTCTGCTGATGGTGACGGTGTTTGAGATCTGGCGTTACTTTCCGCTTTCTTTTTTGTTTATTCTGGCCCGCATGCAATCGATAGACACCGATATGTATGAGGCCGCTGATATGGATGGTGCGAGCCCGTTTCAAAAGTTTTGGTATTTGTCGTTGCCTTTGCTTTTGGGGATACTCAGTGTGCTTTTTCTACTGCGTTTCATTTGGACCTTCAACAAATTCGACGATATCTTTCTCTTGACCGGTGGTAATGCGGGCACCCGAACAATGACAGTCAATGTCTATGAGCAAGCCTTTGCTATTTCCAATATTGGTGCGGGCGCCGCGGTAGCCGTGGTTATATTTGCAGTACTGCTCTCCTTTAGCTTTTTGTTTTTGCGTTATATCTCCCAAGAGGAAGGGCTATGAATTCGCTCAGGAGAGGTGGGTTCACATCCATAACTATTGGGGTTCTATGGTCGCTGGTCATCGCGACTACCGTGGCTATATGTCTCTCCTTTGCAACCGGCGAGAGCTTTAAACCCACTCTGTGGGGGAGCCTAGCCTTTGGTTTTTGCGTAGGTATCTTGGCGATGATTTGCAAACCTTTGCAGCCTGTTCGGCGTTGGTTGCTCGCGGGTGCCGTTGCGCTTGTCGCTGTGCTATTAGTATTTAGTCCGCTTACACCTATCATTGCGGGTGAAGAGGTCGCCGCTGTGCAGTTATCTGTGTGCGCTTTAATATTTGGACTGGCGCTGTATTTGCCATTACAAAACATGCTGCAAGAGGTCCAGATAGGCCCACTCACGCGACACGCTTTTGAAGATGCAATTATTCGGTTCTTAACCGGTTTTGGTTATATTGTTTTTACCGCTGCGGTGCTTATACCGTTTTATGTGATGGTGATGACGAGCCTGAAATCTCAACAGGCGCTGTTGCAAAACCCTTTGGATTTTTCGATTGATTTTAGCCGCGGCTGGGATTTGTTTCGAAGTTATGTTGAGCTCTTCCAGCAGTTCAACTTTGGCAACTATCTAATGGTTAGCCTGTTGGTCTCGATCGTCACGGTAATCATAACCTTGTTGTTCTCTGTACCCGGCGCTTATGCAGTTGCGCGCCTTAATTTCAAAGGAAGGGCGGCATTCTCCCGTTCCATATTGCTAATTTACATGGTGCCGCTCATTGTATTGGCGTTGCCTATCTACATCGCTTTTTCAATGACAGGTCTACGCAACACTATTACGGGCATCGTTTTGATCTATCCGGTAACAACCATTCCCGTCGCGCTCTATATGCTGCAGGGTTACTTCCGAGGGCTGCCGGTAGAGGTGGAAGAAGCGGGCTTAATGGATGGACTGACACGGCTTCAGGTTATTTGGAAAATCACATTGCCATTGTCATTACCAGCAATGGTCTCCGTGTCGTTATATGTATTTATGATCGCTTGGAATGAGTTTTTATTGGCGTTCATGCTTCTCGATGATCCGTCAAAGTTCACCCTAACGCGTGGAGTGGCGATGCTCAATTCTTCAGAGATTCCCCGTCAACATCTGATGGCTGGTGCAGTGATTTCAACGCTACCGATAATGGCGTTGTTTTTGGGGCTAGAAAGATTCATGACCAAGGGCCTGACTGCTGGCTCGGTAAAAGGCTAGTTGTAGAGTCTAGAAAAAGGTTTTAAGAAAATGAAAAATGTCGAAATACTGGATCAACGTGCACGCGATATTTTGCACCTAAACGATAAAGGCACTTATACCATTCCCACCGAGGGTTTATACCCCTATCAGTGGAATTGGGACAGTGCTTTCGCCGCTGTGGGCTTCGCACAATTCGATGTTAATCGAGCATGGGTAGAGCTTGAAACTCTTTTTTCTGGCCAATGGGACAATGGAATGGTCCCGCACATTCTTTTTCATCGGGCTGATCCCGGGTATTTTCCCGGTCCAGATGTTTGGGCGGGCACAGGACCTATCCCATCGTCTGGCATTAGTCAGCCCCCAGTTGCCGCGACCATGGCACGAATGGTTTTTGATTGTGACCCAGTATTAGGTAAGCAACGTCTAGCGCCATTGTTTGACAAAATGCTGGTATGGCACCGCTGGTTTATGCAGTGGAGATTAGACCAAGGTGCCGTGTGTATCAGTCACCCCTGGGAAGCAGGGCGCGATAATGCCCCCGATTGGGATGTTGCCATGGCTAATATTGATCCGGGTGATGTTGGTGAATACACACGTCGTGACACCAGCCACGTTGATAGCTCGATGCGTCCTAAAAAATACGACTACGACCGTTACATTTGGTTGGTCCAGCGCGGTCGCCGATTAGATTGGGACGAAGAGGCGATGCTGGCGGATACGCCATTTCGTGTGGCTGATCCGACCATGACTTTTATCTTACTGCGTGCGCAGCGAGATCTCGTCGCACTTGGCAAAATATTGGGGCGCGATGTCTCAGAAATTGAAGCAGACATTGAAAAATTGCAAGCCGGTGCTGAAACGCTGTGGAATAATAAGTTAGGCTGTTACGATTCGCGTGACGTCAACTCGGGTCAGTGGGCGAACTCCATCTCCAATGCTTCTTTTTTGTGTTGGTATGCTGGGTTAGCGGCGGAAGACATGAAAAGCGTTTATGCCGATGTGATGAAGGACTTAAGGTATGGAGTGCCTTCTCTGGACACTCGCCATGAGCAATTCGACGGCATGCGCTATTGGCGTGGGCCCGTTTGGGGCATCATGAATATGATGATCGCGATGGGCATGTCAGAGATGAATATGCCTGAGGCGCAGGCGCTGCGAGAAACCACCGCTGCGTTAATCGCTGAACACGGCTTTGCTGAGTATTTTGACCCGCGCGACGGTAGTCCGGCAGGTGGCAAGTCTTTTACTTGGACGGCCGCTATTTGGTTGGGTTGGGCATCGCCAAGCGCGAGGACACTCTGATGGGATCGATCAATCTCAAAGCTGTTGAAAAGTGGTTTGATCAGACGCAAGTCATTAAAGGCATTGATCTAGAAATCTATGACGGCGAGTTTATCGTTTTTGTGGGGCCGTCAGGCTGCGGGAAATCAACTTTGTTGCGCATGATTGGTGGCCTGGAGGATATTTCCAGAGGTGCTTTGGACATTGACGGTGGCGATGTCACTGATCACCCGCCATCCAAGCGGGGGTTGTCGATGGTGTTTCAATCCTATGCTTTGTATCCCCATATGTCAGTGCGTGACAACATGGGTTTTTCTTTAAAAACTGCTGGTGTGCCCACCGCTGATATCCAGCAAAAAGTCGATGCAGTGGCAGAGACATTAAAACTGACAGATTATTTAGACCGTCGTCCAAAAGACTTATCTGGCGGTCAGCGCCAGCGTGTTGCCATTGGGCGTTCTATCGTGCGCGAACCAACGGCATTTTTGTTTGACGAGCCTCTTTCCAATTTAGATGCGTCACTGCGCGTGGAAATGCGTCACGAAATCTCCAAGCTGCACCAGCAGTTAAAAGCCACCATGATTTACGTCACCCATGATCAAGTCGAAGCGATGACATTGGCAGATAGAATTGTCGTGCTCGATGCTGGAAATATTATTCAAGTCGGTTCGCCCAAAGAACTTTACACTCGACCAGCCAATACTTTTGTAGCGCAGTTTATTGGTAGTCCAAAAATGAATATTGTGCCGGCGCAAGTTGAGGATGATCATTACCTTCTGCCAGGCGCGCGCGGAGGGGCTTTTCATGGAAAAGGCCCCGTGAACTCACTGGGTATTCGACCGGAACACATATCGCTCGCTGCCAGCGGGCAGGGACAATGTGACGGCCAAGTCGAGGTTGTTGAATACCTAGGCGCTGATACCTTTGTGGTGTGTAACTGCGGCGAAATAGGCCAGTTGTCGGTCCGGGTTTCTGGCGAGACTGACTGCAAGCCAGGTGATACTGTCGCACTCGTGTTTAGCCCTGAGCGCCTAGTGTTTTTCGATCAGCAAGGCGATGCACTGTGGGATTAGTTATGATCAGTTCGAAGGTGTTTGTTTAGTCGTTTAGAAGCTCGTAAAAACTCTAAGCACTTGGCGTTAACCGTAGTCTGGGTCACAATGATTGGTTACGCACTCAGATTAAACGGACGCCGCCATGACGGACTACGCAAACGCCCTGATAGACAATTTACCCAAGGCTGAACTGCACCTGCATATTGAGGGCACGCTTGAGCCGGAGATGATGCTGGAATTAGCTAAGCGTAATGGTGTGAGGCTGCCCTATCAAAACGTCGCGCAAGTACGAGAAGCCTACCAGTTTGATTGCCTGCAAGATTTCCTCGATCTCTATTACATGGGTATGTCTGTTCTGCTGCATGAGCAGGATTTCCATGATTTGACGGTCGCCTATTTACAAAAAGTGGCGCTAGACGGATTGACTCACGTTGAGTTGTTTTTTGATCCCCAAGCACACACAGATCGCGGTGTGTCTTTTGAGACCGTGCTCGGTGGATTAGTTTCAGCGTTAGAACAGGGCCATCGCGAATTGGGGATAAGCGCTAAGTTGATTATGTGTTTTTTGCGCCACCTTCCAGAAGAGCAAGCATTTGACACCTTAAATACCGCCTGCAAACACAAAGAACACATATATGCAGTGGGATTAGATTCCTCTGAAAAAGGATTTCCTCCAGAGAATTTCTCACGCGTTTTTGCCGCCGCACGCAAAGCGGGCTTTGTTGCTGTTGCACACGCTGGAGAAGAAGGCCCTGCCGAATACGTAAAAACCTCATTGGACGATTTAAACGTGCAGCGCGTGGATCACGGTAACAGAGCTTTGGACGATGCTGCGCTGACAGCACGACTAGTGCGTGAGCAAACACCTCTAACCATGTGTCCGCTGTCTAATCTGCGTTTAAAAGGTATCCCCGATTTGGCATCCAGCCCGGTTAAAAAAGCCTTGGATGCAGGCTTGCTGGTCAGTGTCAATTCCGATGACCCCTCTTACTTTGGTG
The DNA here is from genome assembly GCA_937965695.1 of uncultured Granulosicoccaceae bacterium. Lineage (GTDB taxonomy): Bacteria > Pseudomonadota > Gammaproteobacteria > CALCKW01 > CALCKW01 > CALCKW01. The sequence continues at coordinate 91,073 of CALCKW010000005.1, read as the reverse complement.
GCTACCTCAACGACAACTACCGAGCAGTGCATCAAGCGTTAGGCTTGCACGAAGAAGAGATAATCACCTTGGCTAAAAATTCATTCGCCAGTTCTTTTCTTGAAGACAAGCAAAAACAGAAAGCGATGGATAAGGTGGATGAAGTAGCTAAGTCATTAAAAGCCAACTCAGGTATTTAAGCGTTCATCTCCCAGAAAATAGCCAGTGGCCAAAAGTAGGCCACCTGTCGCAGCAAACCCATTTAAAAGAGAACAACAATGAACACGCTAATCTATGTCCATGATCCCATGTGCAGCTGGTGCTGGGCTTTTGCTTCTGGTTGGGAAAAAATACGGTCAGAGCTGCCAGAAGGTGTTGAAGTTAAGACACTGATCGGTGGGCTTGCGCCAGATTCAGATCAACCTATGCCTCAAGACATGCAACAGTTCTTGGCACAAACATGGCGCCGCATAGAAGAGAGTGTTCCAGGTACCGTATTTAATCATGGTTTTTGGACTGACTGCCAACCGCGACGCTCCACTTGGCCGGCTTGCCGCGCGGTTTGTGCCGCCGAGACCCTGCACAGCGGAGCGGGGCAAGCGATGACCACTGCTATCCAAAAGGCCTATTACACGGCTGCACGTAACCCGTCGGATGTAGAAACGTTGCTCGATCTGGCTGAGTCGATTGCGTTGGATAAAAAGGAATTTGAAGCCCTGATCAACAGCGATGAAAACCGAGCAGAACATAGGCGCCAGATGGAAGAAGCACAGTCACTCGGTGTTGATAGCTACCCCACTTTGTTGCTGCAAACGGGCCAACAAATTGGGCGCTTGCCACTCGACTATAACAACGCTGATGCCACGCTGAAAGCTATTCGATCCGTTATAGATGTAGCCTAAGTTAGGTCTTGTTCGCGTGGGATAGCCTTCGATTTCGATGGAATTAATTGTGCGGGTCGTCAAAGCAGGTGTCGGTGCTCAGGAAACGGCTCGGGCGGTGGCAATTGCTCAGCGTCGTGACTAGCGACAAGGGTCGCAAGGCGAGATATTTTCACGAGTCCCGCGTGTGCAAATAATTCTAAAGACGGTTTCGCAGTCGTTTCTGAATCCAAGAGGAGTATTCAGGCTGCTTCAGTTGCTCTATCGCCTGACTGGCGTCGAATCTGCAGCAGCACAGGCAGAGCGAATCGGCCAAACAAGGCTTTTTTCTGGGTTTGAAACGCCTCTTTGAAACTAGCGAAATTATTCTACCAGCGAGCCGTGACACGGGCTTAGTGAGTTCGATCCAGTCAAGTGACACGCCGCGCCAATGCATTGGCGCTTGTTGCAGGCCAGTTCTTCAGAGCTAAATTGTCACAGTAAAGCTACAATTGAGCTGGTTGATTGGAACATCGCACCTCTGGGTCGCGCAAAGCCAGCTGCTCAACAGGGCCAGCGACCCGTGAAATGCCCTTAAAGCCTATTGAGTCGCGAGAAACCTAAAAGAATTGAATGAGTGGGGTGCATGGGAAGTGCCCTTTAATCTTAACTTCCGCCCCTACAGAGGGCCAACGCCAGGCGCGAGTCCGCGACAGGCATGGTGCTCAGCGGTGGTTTGTCCGGACGGGCAAAGCAAGCACCAGAAGAGAGAACGTGTTTAAACACAAAGAAGACCGCATTCCGACGCTACTGATCGTCCTGCTCACTGCCTTAGATTTGTTTCTGTATTTCACTGTCGAAAGTGTTTGGGCGCTCGCTGCTTACTGGGTGCTGATGATTATCCCCAAAGGCACTATCGCGGCTTGGAATCACCACCATCAGCATTTGGCGACATTCCGTTCCACTGTTCTCAATCGTTTGATCGAGCAGGTCTACGGACTGCATACAGGACAGACCACTAACCTGTGGTTGCTGCACCATGTACTAGGTCATCATTTTAATTTTCTGGACCAAAACAAAGATGAAAGCCGCTGGAAGCGCGGCGATGGCAACAAGATGGGTGTGCTGGAATACACGTTTAGCATTGCGCTAACCGCTCATTATCGAGCGTTTCAAGTCGGTCGGGCCAAGCCGATGCACGCGAGGCATCTGCGAGCGTTTGTTGTCTACGGATTGATTACAGCTTTGATCTTGTTGGCGCTGGTGATTTATCAGCCGATACAAGCGCTCTTCTTGTTTATATTGCCCATGATTGTCAGCCTGCTTTTCACCGCTTGGGTTACTTACGATCATCATGCAGGGTTGGACACCGACAACGAATTTCACGCGTCTTACAACACGCCTAATGCTTTGTACAACAAGCTGACAGGTAATCTGGGTTATCACACCGCGCACCACCATCGACAGGGTCTTCATTGGTCTAAGTTGCCGGCGTTGCACGAAAAAATCAAAGACAAAATCCCCAGCGATCTCTACGTAAAGAGTACCTTCGACCTTATTTCTTCGGCTAAGACTGTCGCTCAGCTACAAGCAGACGGACAGACAAACCAACTGGCGCAAGAATAAGCGCAAGGCCTAGTCTGGCAGATCTTTTGTGCAGCAGCCTTAGCGCTTACTCAAAAGATATTCACTGGCTGCCAGTGCCGCTTTAACACCTTCACCCATCGCGACAACAACCTGTTTATAAGGCACTGTGCTGACGTCTCCGCAGGCGTATATGCCGCGCTCGCTGGTCTGGCACTTATGGTCGATCACCACTTCCCCTAACGCATTGAGCTTGAGTATTTCTCGCATAAGTTGGCTATTTGGTGTGGAGCCTACTTGTACAAATACCCCTTGCACCGGCAGAGCCTCAACGACGCCGCTTTCCTGATTTTCCGTGCGGATCGCCACGACTTTTCCGTTGTTAGCCATGACCTCAACAACCTTTGAACGCAAGAGAGTTTTGATGTTGTCTCGGTTTTGTATTTGCTCAATCAACAGCTGATCTGAATCCAGCCGTACGTTTTTAGCCACAAGCCACACGGTCCTCGCCGTGTTTGAAAGATCTAAAGCCGCTTGCAGAGCTTGACTGCCTGCACCAATAACCGCAATTTCTTTACTATTAAAGTTGGGGCCATGGCAATGAACACAATAGGAGATGCCGTTACCTATGTTTTCTATTTCTCCGGGAACTCCCAGTTTTCGCCATTGTGCGCCTGTGGCCATGATCACTGATTTGCTTTGGAAGGTTTCCCCCGTACTCAAATGCAGTGTTGATACTTCGCCGGGTTCAACTTTTTGAACCTGAATATATTGCTTAAGCGTTATCTTATGTTCAGCGATACGAGCCAGTAGGTCGTTGGCGAATTGCACGCCGAGTACTTTTGGAGCACCCACTAAGTTGTCTAAGTAGGCTGCATCTTTAGATTGCCCTCCAACGCGGTCTGCAACTAAGGTCACGGTCCATCCCTTGCGCGCAGCGTACATGGCTGCGGTCGTGCCGGCTGGTCCAGCGCCGATCACAGTGACGTCTTGGAGTGGCTGGGTGAATTGGCTCATACGCAACGGGCTTCTCTAATGTGGCAGTTCTCGGCAAACACACGGGGTGGAGGTTCAGATATAGTGCCATAGCTTGCACCGATCAACATACAAGCGAATCGAAGCAGGTCTACTGCAACAACTTATCTTAGCCACCCGAAACGTCGATTGAGCGACTTATCGCTGTGCGAAATCGTTGAAAAATTTATGGCCCTAAACGAATTTGCCAAGTTTCAGCAATGGACTTGTGCTTACTGAGGCCAGTGGGTTAGCCGAGCAACGAGCAGTACTTGGCCGAGAAATTGGGGTGGGGCATTCGGGGAAAATATCAATCGTTTTTCTATATATGCCAAATGCGGCACGAGCGAGACGGGCACAACGATGTGTCAGTAGAAAGGAACACGCCCAGCAGTAAAAGGGAGAAACTTGCTGGGCTGTGCTCAGGCTTGGAGAGCGAACAACCTATCTAAATTTTGCACATCCGTGTGCGGTATTCGTCCATTCTTTAAATCTTAAATCCAATAGAAAAGTGCTCTGGGTACAGCGAGAATCAAATAATTTTTACGTGCACATCCTTGTGCAAATTCATCCATGATTTACCTGCAAACGTTTAAGCGAGAGCTGTTTGGCTATAACTTGAACGCTTGTTCATAAATATAGGTTAATTGGAAAATGGTGCAAGTCTTTTTTACAAAAAAAGTAGAATTATTATTCTTCAAAGCTTGAAGTGTCTCGCTGTTCCAGCGGAACGTGACCTGTTGAAGGGAGATAGATGTCAGGCACACGGCGACTGCTTGACGAGACCTCGATGAATAAAAAAGCAGTGCCTTGGTGGGAGCAAACTTAAAATTTCTTTTCGATAGCCACAGCAGTTTGATGGTCGTAGTCGCTACTTCTCAAGTCTTTGCCCTGATCGTGATTGAGCTGCAGTGATAGTCCATCATCGAGCTCCATCGACAGTTGCAACTCCAATGTCGACCAACTTTTTTTCGAAGCGAGGTCAGTGCTCAGCCCAGCACGAAAGTCGGCATTTTTGGTGATCTGCCGCAAGTAAGCACCGGATAACCGTGTTTGCGTGCCTGTACTTTCAGATGCTTTGTCTTCGTCGCCTGCGAAAAAGCTCACTTCACCAGTCCATCGGTTACCTGATGTGTTCTCAATCTCTTTACCGACACCGACTCGATAGGACAAAGCGGCGGTGCCTGGATTCGTTTGTGCACCGAATAGATATGCATCATTTTCCATAAAGAGCTTGGTTTTCTCGCCAACTTCCATCATCGGCTTTTGCTTAGGAAGAGGGATCAGGCGGTTTTTTTCGCCACTCGGCGGCAATGTCAAAGCACCGGTGGTTGGGGCTGAGTCTCTTTGTTGCTCTAAAAGAACGCCAGCCGCCACGATGGAAAGCGCGGCAAAAGCCCAAACAACTATTTTTTTCATGATTTATTCAACGGAATGTTCTCAGCACGCGGTCTTTGGCCCAAGGCGTATAGCGGCACAACAGTCTTAAGTCTTTGCATATTTTTCCAGTAAATGTACATTTATGTTCGAATACGCTTGCAGCGGGAACTACGCCCTGGGAAAGTGACTGTTGTGCTTACAATTTGCCGTACGATTTGGTGGCTCCGATTCGCCTGCGCTGAAAACAGGCGTAGAAAAATTGCTGCAAAGAGGGTTCGCGATTGAGCTGGCCATCGTTAGTCTGTAGGTCTTTGACCCTGCGGTAGAGCCACAAAAAACTTCTGAATATTTCTTTACTATTGAATGCCTATTTGAGCAAACAGAAGGCTAAAATGGCAGTAGCCAACGATACCTGATACGGACGACATTGCATGAAACTTCAAAGCATCGAGACATTTGTGGTTGGTAATCCACCGCCTAGACGTGGTGGGCGGTATTTTATCTTCCTGCGCTTGCGCACGGCCTGCGGTATTGAAGGCGTCGGCGAAATCTATAACGCCAGTTTTGGTCCGCATTTGTGCGCGCGTATGGCAGAGGAAACCTTTGCCCGTCGCTTCGAAGGTGAAGACCCGCATCACATAGAGAAACTTTGGCGACGTGTGTACAGCGGTGGCTTTAGTATGCGCCCTGACTTAACCGTTTCAGGTGTACTCAGTGGCTTGGAGATGGCTTGCTGGGACATTATTGGCAAAGACGCGAATAAACCTGTCTACGAGCTCTTAGGCGGGCAAGTCCATCAACGTTTGCGCAGCTATACCTATCTGTATCCGCCTGGGGACATCGATGCACACGCCGATAACGACAAAAGCAAACAAGTGTATTCAGATCCCGATGCTGCTGCAGAGGTAGCACTGCATTGGGTGAACAAGGGTTTTACCGCGGTCAAGTTTGATCCCGCTGGACCCTACACCGTGTATGACGGCCATCAACCGTTGCTGGAGGACATAGATCGCTCGGCCCAGTTTTGTCAGCGCATTCGCGATGCCGTTGGCACCCGTGCTGATTTGCTTTTCGGCACACACGGCCAGTTTTCAGTTTCTGGTGCAAAGCGTATGGCGCGAGCCATTGAGGCCACAGACCCGCTGTGGTTTGAAGAACCGGTGCCACCAGAACGCCCCGAACTGATGGCTCAGGTGGCAAGCTTTACGTCTATACCGGTGGCAACCGGTGAACGGCTGTGCACCAAATACGAATTTGCTCGCGTGTTAGAAACGGGCGCTGCATCTATTTTACAAATGAACCTGGGCCGTGTGGGCGGAATTCTTGAAGCCAAAAAAATTGCCAGTATGGCTGAGGCGCACTATGCACACATTGCCCCACACTTGTACTGTGGCCCCATTGTAGGAGCGGCCAATATTCAGCTGGCGACTTGTTCCCCTAATTTTCTAATACTCGAAAGCATCCAGTGTTGGGACGGCTTCCAAGCAGACTTGCTTAAAAAACCCATCCAATGGGAGAACGGCTATGTGATCCCGCCAACCGAGCCAGGCTTAGGTGTGGAACTGAATGACGAGGTGATGTTGGCGCATCCTTATAACGAAGATGCTTTGCACTTGGATATGGATCCTCAAGCGCGTGAGCCAGTGTTGAGATAGGCGCCAACCCCTGTGGAAATGCATTCTCGTTCAGTGCTGAGCAACCAGCTCGGGCCGCATCATAACTTGCTAAAGATTGTCAGCAAGCATCGTGACTCGGTGTTTGCAAAACCTTATGCGGCCCACTCCCAAGCCGCCTTTCGGCAGGCACATCAGTGGCTGCAGGAGCGGGGCGATCGCGCGTTGATTTTCGATTCTTGTTGCGGGGTGGGGCAGAGTAGCCGACAGCTGGCGCGAGCTCACCCTGAATGCTCGGTGATTGGGGTGGACAAATCTGAGCATCGCATTCAGCGTGAAGTGGGGGAAGTACCTGATAATCTACTACTGCTACGCGCAGATCTAAACGATTTTTATCGCTTGGCTGCTGAAGCGCAATGGCGCCTGCATAAACATTTTATTTTGTACCCAAACCCTTGGCCAAAGTCTGCACATCTGGGCCGACGCTGGCACGGTGCGCCGGTGTTTCCGAGTATGGTTGATCTGGGGGGTGTGATAGAGCTACGCACCAATTGGTCGCTCTATGCGCAAGAGTTTAAGTTGGCGCTGTCTTGCTACAACGTCGATGCTGAATTGACACCCCTAACGACCGAAGAACCGATGACGCCCTTTGAAGCAAAGTACCAACGCAGCGGGCAGAGTTTGTGGCGATTGATCGCTGATGTTTCAGCGACACACCGCGAAGAGCCACACACCGGATATAACCGCGATTAATCCTCAGCTCGCCTTGGGTTTGAATTCTGGATCTCGCTTTTGCAAAAAGGCATCGATGCCTTCAATCGCATCAGCATCGGTCATATTACAAGCCATTGCCTCGCCGGCCAACTGGTAGGCGGTTGCAAGGTCGGCATCGAGCTGTGCCTGAAATAACGTTTTGCCTGTGCGGGTGGCCGCCAGTGGCTTAGCAGCGACTTGCGCGACCAAGGCCTGAGTTGCTGTGTCGAGTTCATCGTCCTCTGCAAGTGTATCAACCAGTCCCCAGCGCTCGGCTGTTTCTGCCGGTACAAACTCGCCGCTCATCAGCATCTTCATCGCTTTGCCACGGCCGATGCGTCGGCTCAAGGCCACCGCCGGTGTGCTGCAGAATAATCCCAAATTTATACCGGAAACGGCAAAGCGAGCAGAACGGCCTGCGACAACTAAGTCGCACGAAGCAGCTAATTGGCACCCCGCTGCCGTGGCAATGCTGTGTACCTCAGCGATCACCACTTGTGGTGCGTTGACGATTTGCTGCATCACTGTCGAGCATTGACTGAAGAGTCGGCGATGGTCATCGGGCTTGCTGTGGGTTCGCATCTCACGCAAATCGTGACCGGCACAAAAGGCGCGTCCGTTGGCGCGAAGTCGAATCACTTGAATATGCTCCGATTGAGCCAAATCACTCAGCGCTAGATTCAGCTCGCTGAGTAGTGAAGCACTAAGTGCGTTAAATTGATCTGGTCGGTTGAGTGTCAAGGTGCAAACTGCGCCTTTGTCTTCGCGAAGTAGGTCGGTCATATTTTTCTCGACAGGAATCAAATGCAAAAGTTTCTGCTCCGATTTTAGCCATAAATTCACAGGAAGCCTAATCCAGTAGACAATGTTGACACGTGATCGGATTTCTAAGGAGAGGTGCAACGCTCTGTGGCTTTAGTGCTGTTCTCCATCAAGATGCAGCGCTGCCCACACTAACGCGCCTGAATGCGCTAGATGCCTAATTGCGACATCTCCGTGACGCTATCAGCATTGAATAGCGATGTTATCTCTTCTGAGGTTTCCTAGTTAGCACCACTATGAATGCATTGTGCGCATAGGTCGGTTTTAGGTCATCATTTGGGAGCAAATGCGCTACGATCAGAAAGTAGTCTCCGTTGTGCAAAAAAGGTCCAGTGTTATGTTGAGTGAAACGCAATTACAGCAGTTTGAAAAAGACGGTTTTCTGTGTGTTGACGGTGTGCTGCAAGAGAGCGATATGCAGCCAATCAGACAAGAATACAAGCAGCTGCTCGATGAGCTAGCCGCCCGCTTTGAGCTGCTTGACGACGCATGGAAAGCACTTAGTTTTGACGAGCGTTATGCTCGTTTGATACAGCGACACCCTGAAGCCTATGAGCATTTAGATATCAGCTTGCCGATGGCGAGTGAGCTGCCCAGCGATGCGGGTATACACGCGGGACCTGCAGTGTTTTCATTGTTGTCTAACCCCGCGTTGTTAGATATCGCCGAACAGATTGTCGGCGAAGAACTCTATTCTAATCCCGTGCAACACGTGCGCATGAAGCCACCGGAATGTATGCTCGACGAGGTAGCGCGTGGGAATTCCAATATCGCTCGAACCAACTGGCACCAAGACGCTGCTGTTGTGTTGGAGGCAGCAGATCAAACGCCTATCCTGACGGTTTGGGTAGCGATGACAGACGCGGATGTCAGTCGTGGTTGCATGAGAGCTATTCGAGGTAGTCATCGATTTTCTGATTTGGCCATGCATTGTCCTGGCAAGACGGGGCTCGGTGAAATATTTATCCCCGAATCGCTTGCCGATGACCACAAAACCGTGCCGCTGGAAGTTAAAGCGGGCGGTATTGTATTATTGCATCAAAAAACTTGGCATGGTGCGGGTCCTAACACGAGCCTCGATCTGCGTTGGAGTTTCGATCTGCGTTATCAGCCAGCAGGGTTGAGCACTGGTCGAGATTTTTTTCCGGGATTTTTAGCGCGTTCAACCGCCTCGCCCGATGATGTGTTGCGCGATGCCGCTGCGTGGAAAGCGAGCTGGCACCAAGCGCGAAAAGAAATCTCATCCGGTAAACTGCAAGCCGTGTTTAACACGCGCTGGCAGGCGTACCGAGATCATCAACTGTGTGCTTAGTCGACGATTCTGCTGAATAGCTTGTCTGACTGTGCGCAAAATTGCCTTTGGAGCAAACCATGGAAACCGTTAGTTTTACACGAATGAGTGAGGGCACCGTCGAAGACTATGCATTGCTCGATAAGCTTGAGCACGAGTTTACAGCCAAACTACCTGATCGCATTATGGCGGCACTGGCCGGTTTGGAACACACGTTATCGGGTTATAAGGTGTCTCGCCTAGGTCACTCGTTGCAGTCAGCCACACGTGCGCACCAAGACAACCAACCGGTTGAATATATCGTTGCTGCGCTAGTCCACGATATCGGCGACGACTTGGCACCTTACAGTCACAGTGAACTGGCGGCTTCCGTACTGCGACCTTTCGTGGATGATCGTTTGCATTGGATTGTCAAGCACCATGGGGTTTTTCAGTTGTATTATTACGGCGAGCAAATGGGGATGGATCGCAATGTTCGTGATCGCTTTAAAAATCACCCTTGGTTCGACGATGCCGTGGAGTTCTGCGAAAAATACGACGAAAACTGCTTTGACCCAGACTTTGAAAATTTGCCTTTGGCGTTTTTCGAACCGATGGTGCGAGAGGTGTTCAGCCGCGAGCCGAGCTTTGGTGAGTTGGCCGTCTGATTTTTAAAACACAAGAGCGGTACATTGCGCTGGCAATGATATCGGGTGCTGGGGAACCTCTGATCAAGTCATACTCGCACTGGCACCGCTGACTTGATTTAGGATTCCCTAGTGTGTGTAAAAATTTACAAACTGAGTGGCGACTAGCTTGAATACAGATACAGTGATCGAACGTGCTTGGCGAGATGCCGTTGATGAAGTGCGTGGTGAACGAGCGGTCACGCTAGCGGTTCAGAGTAGCAACATCAAAGGGCCATTGCGTGTCGCTGCTGTGGGTAAAGCTGCACCCTCTATGTTGTTAGGTTTGTTGCGTGCGGGTGTCGACGTCGAGCAAGCAATTGTTGTCAGTAAAGATGATCACAGCCTAGAAGAGCTCGAGGCCTTCAATCAGGTGCGGCAGTTGGAGTCAGCCCATCCGGTGCCAGATCAACGCAGTTTAAAGGCCGGCGCTGAGTTGCAAAGTTTTGTCGATAGTTGCAAGGCTGAGCATCACCTATTGTTGCTGGTGTCTGGTGGGGCATCATCTCTGGCAGAGCACCTACACATTGGCGAATCGCTGGAGTCGCTGCAAGAAAAAACACAGGCGCTGTTGTCTGCGGGCGCTGATATCGCTGAGATAAATAGCGTGCGTCGAAAATTATCCCTGATAAAAGGCGGCGGCTTGTGCGCGCATTGCCCGGCTCAATTAGATAGCTGGCTGTTGTCAGATGTTGAAGGGGATAGCGCTGATGTCATCGGCTCTGGCATTGGAGCTTTGGCAGATAAGTCTCGGCAGCGCATTGTCGCCAGCAATGCGATTGCTCGCTCAGCAGCGGTCAAAAGTCTCGCCGAATCGGGACAACAGGTGTTTTGCAACGAAGAATCACTCTATGGCGATGTGTATGATTTGGCTGAACAGCTGAGCGATCGACTAATTAGCGCAGCCCCGGGAGCCTATGTTTTTGGGGGTGAACCCACGGTTGTCTTGCCTGATAAACCGGGTGAGGGCGGGCGCAATCAAGCGCTGGCATTGGCCTTGGGCACGCGCCTGGCAAACCGAGATGTGGTCGGTCTCGTCGCCGGCACCGATGGCACCGATGGACCCACACGTGCTGCAGGCGCATGGTTTGGTCGAGGGCAGCCCCAACCAGACGCGGCAACTGCTGCGCTGGATGCCGCAAATGCCGGGCCTTATCTGCGTGAATTAGGCCAAGATTTCATCACCGGCCCAACCGGCACCAATGTGATGGATTTATTAATAGCGATTAAAAGTTAGTCCATAAGGCACCCGGCAGAACATTAGCGGCACTATTCTTGCTTAGCTAAGGATATCCTTGTCTAAGCGCTATATATGCCATTGCTTGCACACCTTAAACCTTTGTATTTGCCCGCATTTTGGGGAGCTCTTGCCGCGCCTTGGTTTTGGATAATGTGGCTATGGCTCAGCGGTGATTCGACCGCCCACTATCTTTTGCATACCAGCGGAAAATACGCCACACGGTTGATGTTAGTGGCGTTGGCGGCTACACCCCTACGCATGATGTTTCCTAAGGCTGGCTGGACACGCTGGTTGGTGCAAAGCCGTCGTCACTGGGGTGTTGCCTCTCTTGCATATGTGTTGTTGCACACAGTCTTGTACTTCGTTGACGAGGGCGTGCTTTGGGACATCATCGCTGGTGTGAGTAAGCCGAGTTATCTCACCGGTTGGTTGGCACTGGCATTGTTTATCGGCTTAGGATTGACCAGTAACAATGCTTCTGTAAAAGCGTTGGGGCAGCGCTGGAAGCCGCTACAACGCTGGGTCTATGTCGCAGCGTTATTAACCTTTTTACACTGGGTGCTTTTGGATTTTAACGTGATGATGGGGGTGTATCATTTTGCGCCCTTAGTCGCGCTACAACTCTGGCGAGTGTGGCGCGGGAGACGCGTCTAACCACCACTGCCTGCGCGCGGGCCGGTACACCAGCTTCCGTCACTTAGCTGATAACAGGCTGCGTCGTCCATCAAACACATCTGACTACTGGCAACGGCAATATCGCCAATCTCACAGGCGGTGATGTCATTGTTCAGCTTGGGTTCAAAACTGTCACAGGCCGCCAAAGTGCTCAAAAATACGACACTGACGCTCAATCGTTGTATCACGGTTATTCCTCTTGGTTCCCTGCCGCATGATAAAGCAAAGAGCACGACTGCAGTGAGTGATTCAAATGGCGTTTTTCTTAGCGGTGTTGGTGTAGCAGAGCACAGGTGGAGATTGAAGTTTAGTTGGGTTCTGTTTTGGCGCATGCGCTAGTTCGGAAGTGTGATGTAGGCTTTGCTGTTTTTTGTTTTGGCGCGACGCCATCGCGCTATAACACCCTGATCCCTTCTATAACCTTGCCGCTAACATCGGTGCTCGTCCATAGGCCCCCATGCATTTTAGGGGCGGCTTAGCGCCTGTGCTATTTCAATCGACGGTTTAGTTCTAACCACTTTTTGGTGACTTCTTTTGCACGCTCGACATCGGCTTCGTCGTTGTAATCGCGGTAATAATATTTAATAACAATATCACTGTCTTTGTTCAAAATTGTAGTCACCGCGATTTGGTTAAAGGCCTCCTGCGATTCGTCTTCTTCATCGATCGCCGACAGCATGACAGCGAAAGAGTATCCATCGTCAGCGTTGTCCCACTGACCCAGCGGCGTTATACCACCTGTGTATAGACCAACGGGCTCATCGGTATGTTTAGATAGGTTTTCATCTGTCTGCAACGTTTCTGATTCCAACAGGTAGGTATTCTGGGCGAGCAATTGCTCAAACTGTCCTCCGTAGGTTTTTTTCATCAGAGTGAACAACTCACCTTCACCAAAGTCTGCCACTTTTGCGCCAGACGCCCCAACCAAGTATTTTTCTGCCAGCTCCATTTCATTGCCAGTGCCCCAAAGTTCCCAGTCACTGGTACGCAGTGCACAGTCGAACAAATTAAAGTTAGGTGGCAGAGAAGCTTCCATTACTTCACGCAGTTTCTTGTCACTGCAGGACCAGACAAAGCCTTCAACCAATGGTGTGTTCTCCAGTGTGATCTCTGCGGTGGCGTGGGCACTAAAAGCTAAGGCGATAGAGGCGAAAATGGCGTGTGATGTTTTCATGGTATTTGTCTACCTAGGTGCGCACGATTGCGCTTGTTGATTCGTGCGCGCCAATGGCGAGCAGGTTGATTGACCGGAGTGTATCAGTTGTCACAAATGACTACCTGTGCGGTTCAGGGGTTAGAGGTTTCAAAGTGTGGGTAGTTCGCCCCTGGAGCCCATGGTATTGCCAATCATAAGAACTGCAGTTAGCGGAAACATAACCAACTAAAACTCCTTAACCGGAAAAATATGGGTATAAATTTGACAGAAATGGAAATATTAAGCACAGTTCGGGAAACAAACAGGAAACACCAACACTTTGAGCAGCGACGACAAGTTTGATGATGTAGATCGCCGGATTGTCGAAGCCATGTCGACAAATGGTCGAATGTCTCCGAGTGAGATCGCAGAACGCGTGGGTGGTGTCACCGAACGAACGATCCGCAATCGGTTGAAATCGCTCATAGATAAGCGGCTCATCTATATGGCGACCATTCCAGATCCACGTGCTATTGGTGCCAGCGTACACGCAGAGCTGCGCATGGAACTAGAGCCGTCATTGGCCATGCGCGCCGCGGATAAGATCGTCGATCACCCGATGATCGACTGGGTGGGATATCAGGGATCGGAGGTTGATTTAGCCGCTGCTTTGCTCGCGTCCTCTGCAGAGCGTGTTTCAGAGGTGATTGAAGAATTAGGGCAGATAGAGGGTGTTAAATCTATTCGAGCCACAACATATCTATCGGTTTTGAAGTCCTATGGATTTAGGCTGCAAGCAGCAGATGAGTTGAGAGAGCGAGTTCAAGCGATGGATGCTTGCGAAGCGCTTGCGCCCGACCAGACAGAAAAACAATGAACAAAGAACATTAGGGAGTACCGTAATGAGCATTAATCTACGTCAGCTCGCGTTAGCGATAACCGCCGTTTGTAGTCTTGCAGTTGGGCCAGTTGCTGCGGCAGACAAGAACATTTTTTCGGCCACCTATGGCCAGGGCTTTATCGACATTGACCCTAGCAGTGCTAACTCTAACGAGATAGCGCTCATTGCTAATGTCTACGAACCGCTAGTTTGGTATACACCCGGCGAAGACGGTGCTGACGCCACCTTTAGCCCCGCATTGGCGACTTCATGGGAAGTCAGTGAAGATCAACTGACGTGGACATTTAAGTTGAGGGATGGGGTTGTGTTTCACGACGGTACGGCATTTACTTCGGAGGCCGTCAAGTACTCTATCCAGCGCACGCAGACCTTAGACAGTGGCAGTGCGTGGATATGGTGGATGGTGACTGACGTTGAAACCCCCGACCCACTGACAGCCGTTTTTAAGCTGAGCGATCCGGCACCGCTCGATCTCATCGCTTCATCGGCTTATGCGGCATGGATGATGAGCCCGTCGATTGGCGACAAGGACAGCGCTTGGTTTAATGAGGGCAATGCCATTGGCACGGGTCCTTTTAAGTTGCGTGACTACCAGCCCGGCGTGCAGGCAGTCTTAGAGCGCAACCCTGACTACTGGGGTGGCGCACCTGAAGGCGGAATAGATATCGCCGTGCTGGAGAGCATTGAAGATTCCGTATTGCGTGAGCAAAAGCTATTGGGTGGGCAAACGGACTGGGCGCAAAACCTCGAGACCGATAACTTGGCAGCGATCGATGCTGCTGACGGTGTAAGAGTTAATCGAGCAGCCGCCTTCCAGAATTTCTTTGGCCAATTCAACACGGCACGTCCGCCGTTAGATAACGCCGACGTGCGTCGTGCGCTTTCAATGGCTTTTCCCTACGATGACTTCGTCAACAACATCATGGGTGGCACCGTTACACAAGCAAGAGGAATTGTGCCACTCGGTATGCCAGGCCATGCAGCAGATGCGGTTCAATACTCTTACGATACGGCTGCGGCCAAAGCAGCATTGGATGCGGCAGGTGTCGCCGAAGGTTCACTTGAGCTGACAGTGACTTACACAAGCGGTGTGCCAGAAGCGCAGAAAGCCGCTGAGGTCTACAAGGCTTCGTTGGCTGAAATAGGCGTCACACTCAACCTTGAACCAATGACGTGGGAAGCTCAGTGGGAGCGAGCTAAAGCCGATCCAGCCGCTGCACAAGATATCTTCATGATGTCGTGGTGGCCCACATATGTTGTCGCATATGATTTCCTCTCGAGTCTGTTCCACAGCTCGGATGAGATTGCATACAACCTTGCGTATTATAACAACCCCGATTTTGACACGATGATCAACGACGCAAACGGGTTGTTGGCCAACGACCAAGCGGCTGCCTATGCCGGTTTTGCAAGTGCGGGCAAGGTTTTGGCAGACGATGCTCCAGCTTTGTTTATGTATGACACCCAAAACATAGTCGGCATCAACGACAGCATTAAAGGGTATTCGTTTAATCCAGCGTACTCTGGCGTAGTATTCCTGAACAAGCTAAGCCGTTAAAAAAAGGCTGCAAAAGGGGCGGTTTTAACCGCCCCTTTTTTATTTGTGAGGCGAGGCTTATGGGGTTCAAGGTACTTGGCAAACGCTTGTTAATGGCCTGTGTGGTCATTTTTTGTGTGTCTGTCCTTACCTTTCTTGCTACCCGAATCTTACCAACAGACCCTGCAGCACTCTATGCAGGGCCACGTGCATCCACCGCAAAAATTGAAGAAGCTCGCTTGCGGCTCGGGCTCGATAAGCCGCTGGTATTGCAGTATGCGCAGTTTGCTGGCAAGGCCCTAACTGGTGACTTTGGCGTCTCTTATAGAACACGCCAACCTATCAGCAAAGACATCAAAAAATTTTTACCCGCAACGCTTGAACTGGTCTTCATTGCGATGTTGATGGCTGTGGTTGTCGGCATTCCTTTGGGGGTGCTCGCAGCTTCTAAACCAAAGGGTTGTTTAGATCAAATCAGTAGACTCGGCGCCATCGGTATGGCTTCATTCCCGGTCTTTTGGATAGCGATGATTTTTCAGCTGGTGTTTTTTAGTTGGCTAAATTGGTTGCCACTGTCCGGTCAGTTTTCACGAGAGACAATGTTGTTTAACCCGATTACAGTTGTGACGGGTTTTAACTCAATCGATGCAATTTTAAGCGGGAACTGGGCTGCACTTTCGGATGTGGCCAGGCATCTTGTATTGCCCGCGCTTACGCTCTCGCTTTACCCAATAGCACTTGCTATGCGCATGACGCGCAGCGCCATGGGCGAGGTGATGCAAGAGCACTACATCACAACAGCTACGGCCATGGGATTGAGCCGGCGTGAAATCCTATTTCGCTTTGCGCTAAAAAATGCTCTGCCTCAAACCATAACAGTCTTAGGGCTAACTTTCGCATTTTCTCTGACTGGGGCAGTCTTGGTCGAGGTGATATTTGCGTGGCCCGGTATTGGAAGCTATGTCACGGCTGCGATATTAGCGGTAGATTTCCCTGTCATCATGGCGGTGACTTTGGTCGGCACGGTTATCTACGTGCTGGTCAATTTACTGGTGGATCTGGCTCAGGCGTCTCTCGACCCTAGGGTGGCGCTATCTTAAATTTTATTTCACCTGCGCCAGGCTCGCCAGCGCATAAATTCCTGCGAGACCCAGTCGGCATTATCAGCCTGATGATTATTTTGTGCACCTTGGCGGCCATCGTTTTTGCCCCTTGGTTGACGTCTTATGCCGAGCAAGGCTTGGGCGCACCCGGCCCTGACCGGTTGTTGGCACCCTCAGCTGAGCATGTAATGGGTACCGATCAACTTGGGCGCGATATGTGGGCGCGGGTGTTGTTTGGTGGGCGAGTGTCGGTATCGGTGGCACTGTTGGTTGTATTGCTTGCGATTGGCATTGGCGTGCCGCTCGGTATTGTTGCCGGTTACTTTGGTGGCTGGGTTGACCAGATCATCATGCGAGCGACCGATGTGTTTTTGGCATTCCCTCCATTGCTGTTAGCGATATTCATGGCCGCCTTACTGGGCAATGGCTTTGGTAATTTGGTGCTTGCCATTGGTTTAGGGTGGTGGCCTTGGTACACCCGAATAGCGCGGGCGCAAGTTGTCAGCCTGCGGCAGCGCCCTTTTGTTGAAGCTGCTCAGTTTATGGGGGTGGGGCACACACGTATTATGGCGAGGCACTTGGCTCCCTTTGTGGTCAGCCCTGTGATGGTGCAAGGCACCTTGGATTTAGGCGCAACAATTTTAACTGCAGCTGCGCTGTCGTTTCTTGGGTTGGGGCTGGCGCCGCCTACACCGGATTGGGGTCAAATTATCGCTGAGGGACGTGCCCATTTTCCTGCTCGTTGGTGGTATGTGACGTTCCCCGGGCTTGCTATATTTTTAGTGGCCCTTGCTTTTAATCTTCTGGGCGATAGCTTGCGTGACGCACAAAAAACGGAAGGCCATAGCTGATGGCCTACATTGAAATCGATAATCTACAGGTCGTTCTCGAACTAGCGACTGGACCGCTCGCTGTTGTAAAAGGCGTTAGCTTGGCGGTCGAAAAAGGCGAGATCTTCGGCATCGTCGGTGAGTCTGGCTCGGGTAAGACGATGACCTGTACGACTCTTTTAGGGCTTACACCAAACGTCGCGCGAGTCTCAGCCGAAACGCTATCGGTGGGTGAACATAACCTTTTAGACAAAAACTGGGCTGCTGTTCGTGGTCGCGAGGTCGCGATGATTTTTCAGGATCCGGCGTCTGCTCTGAACCCCGTCTTTACCATTGGCGCGCAAATCGATGCGGTGCTACGACGACATACAGAGCTCAATAAAAAGGCACGGCGTGCCCGACTGCTAGAATTGCTAGAGCAGGTTGGCCTGCCAGATCCCCTACGCACGGCCGCCAGTTATCCGCATCAAATATCTGGCGGAATGCAACAGCGTGCGCTGATTGCTATGGCGCTGTCTGCGGGCGCAAACACACTTATCGCCGATGAGCCGACAACCGCACTGGATGTGACAGTGCAAGCACAGATTTTGGCTTTGCTAAAGTCTCTTCGTGATCAGCTTGGCCTAACTATATTGTTTGTCAGCCACGATCTTGCAGTGATATCGCAGGTCTGTGACAAGGTTGCAGTCATGCTACACGGAGAGATTGTAGAGACTGGGCCAGCAGACGCCGTGCTGAAATCGCCCGATCATCCCTATACCAGAGCATTGCTCGATGCTTCGCCAAAGCCTGGATCGCGAGGCACCGTGTTGCCTACCGTCGCGGCGCAAATGGTGTTGCACGGAGGGAGTCATGCCTGAGTTGCTGAGTGTAAGCCAGGTCTATAAAAGCTTTTTGATAAGCGATGGCATGTTTCGAAAGCGCCAGCTGGACGTGCTTCGAGACATCAACGTAATCATCGAAGAAGGTGAAGCCATCGGCCTAGTCGGTGAGTCAGGCTCGGGAAAAACAACTTTGGCTCGAATTATCATGGGTATGATCCCAGCGGATTCAGGCGAGGTTTTATTCGATGGGCTTGATCTAACCGCGTTGAGCAAAGCTGGGCGTCGAGAGCGGCGGCGCGATATGGCGATTGTTTATCAAAATCCTTTTGTTTCACTCAATCCAAGGCTGTCGGTGCTTGATCTAGTAGCGGAACCCATTCGTGCGCATGAGCGTATGAGCCGCGCTGCGTTAAAACAAAGAGTGACTGGATTATTGGCCGATGTTGGCTTGGAAGAAAGCTACTTGAACCGGCGTATTGGCGCCATGTCTGGCGGGCAGGCGCAACGTGTTGCAATTGCACGGGCATTAGCGCTCAAGCCTAAGTTGATTGTTTTGGACGAACCGACATCTGCGCTTGATGTTTCAGTGCAGGCGCAGGTATTAAATCTGCTGGCGAATTTGCGAGCGACACACGGTTACACCTATTTGCTAATCACACATAATCTAGACGTGGTGCGGCATATGGCAGACAGGGTGTTGGTGATGTCGCAGGGTGAAATCGTGGAGCATGGCGCCACGGATGCAATTTTGGATTCGCCGCAACACCCTTATACTCAGGCCTTAGTTGCGGCGACACCTAAGAGCCCAAGCTCCTAACCTCTAAAGATCTTCAATAGCTTTGAAGTCAAAATCGAAGCCGAAGTTTCTAGGGGAGACCCATTTTAAGGCCTCTGCTGTGCGGTAGTGGGGCGGACAGCCGATTCCGTAAACCGCAATTCTCTGGCCAAATCGCAAGCGTTCTGCATTGATTGGCTGCGCTGTTTCAACATCCAAAATCATGATCAGGTCAGGCACCGACGCCAGCAGTTTGTCCCCTAGCCAAGCTGTCAGGTATTCGTTTTTAATATCGATGGATAGAGCAGGGCCTTCACCCTCTGCTGGCTCAATAACCGCACGCCCAACATCGTAGCCGCCCACAACCGTTGTAGAAAAATCTGACACGGTACCGTTAAAAAGCATCTTCAGCTGGCCATAGGGTGAGTCTTCAAAAATAGCCTCTAGCGCAGGTGCAATTTGCAGAGCATTTCCCGCCCCAGACTTTAAAACACGCCCCAGCGCAATAGATAGCGAAACGGTATCTGGAACAATACAAGCCCTCAGCTCACGGGCAGTCATGCGGAATTCTACACTCAACACCATGCCGCCATGTTCCATCGCAAAGTTGCGAATCATCGGCTCGTAGTCTTCGATAGAGTCAGCGTGAAATACCTGCGTATTGCCCGCGTAGTCGATAGCGACGGCTGGCGTTGCCGAAATACCAGCGATGGCATATGTCATCATCTGGACCTCCGGCAGGGCGCGGCCCATACCGTCACCGTCGATAACCGGGAGACCGGAGGCTGCTGCTGCCATGATAGGAACAAGAGAATTTCCACCACCGATCTCAAAGCTAATCACGGCATCAATTTTTTCACCTGTGTAGTCGCGATAGGCATCCAAAACCTTTGCTGCGTCATCCACTGATGGCAAAAGCTCTAAGCTAGTTGTTGGCGCGCCAACAGCCCCAATAGCAACTATTACGGCATCATCTGCCAAGTCGTGCACTGAGATGAGCTCTGCAGCGCCGTAAAGTTTCATCGCTTGCACGGCTGCAAGATATGACAAATACGGATCACCACCGCCACCTGTAGCGAGTAGTGCGGCACCGGAGGCCAGGTCGGATAAATCTTCTTGGCTCAACTTCATGGTGCTTCTCCCGCTTGAGCTTGCTTCAGTGCGGCCACTTCTCCGACTACTTTGACTCGTACCCGCATTGAGCCAGCGTCCATGTAGGGAATCGCGACTTCTTCGATATCATTAACGCGGATACTCTCAGGGTCTGCGCCTGCCTGCACGGCTACTGCGCGTGCGTCTGCCGTCACCAGTGCCAGGGCTGCGTCTCTGCCTATTTCAGTGTAAGAGGTAAAGCGTTCGGCTTCTCCGCCAATTTGCGCAATTGCAGCGCCAATGGCGTTGGCAACACCGCTGTGTTCTGGTCTAAAAACTTGCGAACCGTTGGCGAGTGATGTGGGCGCAAGCACCGCTCCACCGCCGACAAGAATAATGGGTAAGGGATCGGCGCTAGGTTTCATTTTTCGCACGCCACGTTCCAGCAACTCTTTGATGGTGGCTAAGCCATTTGCAACAGTATATTTGGGTAGATCGGCTACCAAAGAGGCGTCACCCACATCTTTAAGGCCCGCGGCGACAACAATGTCTGTTGCAGTCAATGTGGAGCCACCAAAAGCAATGCCTTCACTGACCAGTTGATGACCGACGGATTGCGGGCCAACGTTGTTGCCATTGTCGCTGACAACAGAGCCACCACCCAAGCCAATAGCGAGTAGATCGGGCATACGAAAATTGGTTCGCACGCCGCCCACTTCAACCACCATATTGGATTCCCGCGGGAAACCTGTGCGCAGAATACCTATGTCTGATGTCGTGCCACCGATATCAATGACAATGGCGTCTTCGATACCGGTCAACTTGGCAGCGCCACGCAATGAGTTAGTGGGTCCAGAGGCAAATGTCAGCGCGGGGAACTCACGCACAAAGGTAACATCCATCAGCGTGCCGTCATTCTGGCTGACAAAAATGGGACAATTTAAATCAAACTTGGCAAGCGAATCTTGAAACGCATCGACGACTCGATCGGCGAAGGCCAATAAGGATGCATTCAACAAAGCAGCGTTTTCGCGCTCTAAAAGCCCAACGCGACCGATACGGTGGGACAGTACAATGCCTAGGTCTGGTAAGGCTGCTTTTAGAGCCTTTGCAATTTGCTGTTCCGGCTCTGCGTTCATCGGAGAAAACGCGGACGTAATAGCGACGGCCTTTACATCACTTGCTTGTAATTCGGTGATTAGTGCGTCGATTTCAGTCGGGTCTAGCGGGGCAATCGCGCGTCCATCGTATAAAAAGCCACCGTGCAATTCAAAGTGGTGCTTGCCTAGAATCGCCGCGATATCCTCTGGCCACCCAACCATTGGTGGTAAGCCGCGCCCTGAAGGTAAGCCAACCCGAACAGCAGCCACTTTCGAGAGTTCCCGACGCTCAACCACGGCGTTAGTGAATTGCGTTGTGCCGATCATCACAGCGTCAACTTTTTCCGGATCAGCACCTTGACAAGTGAGTGCTTTTAAAGCGTCTTGGATGCCCGTCGTGACATCAGCACTGGTTAATGCCTTGTGGGAAGCAAGCACACTGTCACCATCCAAAAGAACGGCATCCGTGTGTGTGCCACCTACATCTATTCCAATTCTCATGCGATTACTCAGGGCCCCATTAATCTGTCGATTGTTATGCTTAGACGGCATCCATTTAGCCCTGAATTCTACCCTTTATTTGCAAAGCTATCCTGATTAGTGGGCTTATTTTTCGCCGCCAGAAACGAAACAGTTGAAACTGAAGCAGCACTCATGAATTCGTTTGAATTAATTGAATGTCTAGTCTTGATCCACATTCAGATAGTAAGGGGCTGATGCGTACCATTTGCAAAGCGAGGATATAGAGATGGCGCATCGACTGGCTATGGCCGCAGCAAGCACAATTCCGGATTAATGGGTGTTCAGAAGCTTATAGTTGCCTTGTAATTGCTGTAGGCCAACACAAGGTGTTTTGTTGGGGAAACGCCAGTTTTTACCCAGTAAGCTTTTGCAGATAGATCTTTACACAAGCGCCGGTAGACCGGCGCTTGGAAAATCGTAGGTATTCAATGCAGGTACTAGAATTTTTTGAATACAAATAATCCCCCAATGGAAGGGATTACGGTTGGGAGTAGACTCAAGCCCTTCGAACATCTACCACGACTCATTAAGGCAATGGGCGGGCTCTCTAAATAGGCCCTAATTTTTAACCCAGACAATTAAAAAGTAACTAAGTTTTTATGTTCTTTGAATCTTTGATGCGTCGTGTGGAGATTGATTTAGAAGGTAGATACGTTCGATCCTAAAAGTTCTCGAACGATCTGCTCAAAGTCTGTGGTATGGAGCTAACCACCGCTGCGAAGTTCAATTGGTTACCAAACAGCGTTGATCGTAAACAGCAATATCTAGGTAGTTCCATTCTCAGAATAGCGGTTTACTTTTTCAATTTTTAATAGGCGAGTCAAGGCCTTTGCTACTTGAGAAACTAGCTTGAGTAATGACGCGGAACAAGTCTGACTAGTCAGCCGAGTCATAGTATGGATGTTTGATAACTGTTCTAGAACCCATTCAAGTTTTCCACTTTAAGTTTTAGCGCGGCCTGTTTTATCTTTTTCAAGGTGAATTCCACCACTTCTATATCGTTGTCAAAGCTACCGTGAGCGAGGTCAGTACTACTGCCTTTGCGATCGGTTTTGACGGTCTTGCTGGACAAAGGCTTTGGTAGCTTGGTGTTTTTGATAAACGCCTGCCATATAACAGCCTCTTGTCTGTGAGAGTGGTTGAAACCGCCCGAACTTTGCTTCGGGTAGTTATCGTGATTCCACGAGGCCTGCAGGCCCAGTAGGGGCATTTTGTGGATGTCCTCCAATGCGCGGCTAACGAGGTAGAGCAGGGATTTGCGGTACAGTCTGCCGGTGTTGTCGTCACGCTCGGCCTCCTCGCTGAGATTGTGGATATACAAGTCCGATTTTTTCAGTAGTTTTTTATCAACCAGGCGCTTGTAAGTTCTGTTGGCAAAAGCGAGGGTGCAGGCGGGGGCGTAGAGCGAGCAGCTCTGCACCGGAAGCTTGGTTTTTTCCAACTCTTTGACCCAGCTTCCCAGCAGGATAGATCCGGCTGAGTGACCGATCAGATGCAGCTCGAGATTGGGGTGTTTCTTCCGAAGTTTGCTAATTGAGCGTGCCAAAATCACCATGCCACCGGGCTTGCCTCCCCGGTTTTGAGGGGAGCCTGGGACGGTTTGGTCGCTGGCGAACACGGCGTTTTCTTTCATCTCTGACCAGATGCCCCGCGCGTTAATAGTGCGGGCTAGCGCTTCGATGGCGCGGTCACTGCCCTCGGAGAGTTTCTCCATCCAGTCTTTGATAAAACCTTCTGCGCGTGGCACGTGCGCGTCGCTTTTATCCAATGATTCGCGAATGATGTTAGCTATGGTTTCCGCCAAACCAGTTTTCCATACAATAAATATGGGGTAGATACCGTTAGCCAAAAAGTAAGGCGCCATTACGCGGATGCGATTGATGGAGGCTTCTTCGGGAAAAATCCGGGGTCAGTTCAAATCCGGGGTCAGTTCTAACAAACCAACATTCTATGCTACTGTCTAGGAATGACCAGACCACTACGTTTAGAGTTTTCCGGCGCGATTTACCACATCACTTCTCGAGGTGATCGACGTGAGGATATCTACTTCGACGACGTAGATCGAAAGCGTTGGTTAGAGGTGCTGGATGAAGTGTGCGAACGCTTTAATTGGAACGTGCACGCCTATTGCCAAATGACGAATCACTATCATTTGCTGGTGGAGACGGTAGACGGAAATCTTTCGCGCGGGATGCGGCACCTCAATGGGCAGTACACACAGAGTGTGAATAGGCGGCATGGTTTGGTGGGACATTTGTTTCAAGGTCGGTTTAAAGCGATATTGGTACAAAAGGAATCGTATCTGCTGGAGCTGTCTCGTTATGTGGTCTTAAACCCCGTGCGAGCAAAGATGGTGAGGCGGCCGGAGAACTGGCGTTGGAGCAGTTACCCTGCGCATATAGGTATTGCGGATAACCCAAAATGGTTGGACAGTGATTGGTTGTTAGCGCAGTTTGCTAAACGTCGCTCGACGGCTATCGCTCGGTATACCCAGTTTGTACTCGAGGGCAAAGAAGCCAGTAGCCCGCTGGATGATGTGAAACATCAATTGGCTTTGGGTGATGATGTTTTTGTATTGCAAGCTGTGGAGCTTGCTTCGCCGGAGAATCTTCGTGATGTTTCTCGTACTCAGCGCAGACCACTTGCAAAGTCTTTAAAGTTCTATTTGAGTGAATATGCAAATGCTAAAGAGGGCATGGCACAGGCTTACCTTAGCGGTGCTTACACCATGCGCGAGATCGCAGAAGTGTTTGAGGTGCATGAGATGACAGTGAGTCGGGCGGTGCGAAAGTTTGAATCAGAAGGCTAGGGTAGTTTCCGCATTCATCATCTACCACCAAAGCTTGATTGAGATATTTGAGGGAGTAACTTTAGGCGGCTGATTATAGCGGCGATATTTACTTCGCTTACAGCCGCAAGTTGAGTCGCTTGCTTTTGGACCAGGGCTTTTTTTGGTGGTTGCTGAGAAAAAGCAAACAACATCACATTGCTGATTTCGTCAAACTCTAAGAAGTACTGCCACTTAAAGGCACTTTGCACGGCTATCCGTACTTCCATCAGATCATGTTCATCGGTTGGCAGTAGATTCAGCGCCAGTACACCATCAGCTCTCATACAGCGCTGTAGATCGTGATAGTAATTAGGATCTATCATGAAGTTCGGGTTTTTGTCGCCGTTGTGTAAATCACACAGCACAATGTCGAAGGTTGAGTCGGTGTTGTCTAGATAACTCTCAGCAGAGCCTTGTTGTATCTTGCACTGTGGGGGCAGATTGAAAAACTCTTTGACAATACTGATTAGTGCGGACTCTGTTTCGACAGACTCAATTTTTATTTCCGGAAAGTGCTTTGCAAAGAAACGCTCGAAAGTGCCGCAGCCTGCGCCGAAGTTAAGCAACCGTGTGGCGTTTGGATTGAGGGCTTGGACCAGCGCCATACCGTGTGCGTATTCAAGCTCTAGGCTTGCGGGATCGGCTTTGCGCATTAGCGATTGAGTAAAGGGTGTGCCGAAGTCCAGCCAGCGGTGGGTGTCATTCTCGCACACGCGAAGCATACCCTCTGCACGCGGTAGCTCTAATAAGACACGCGTACCTGGTGGGTTTTTATATGATGACTTGCTGCTCAAGTGGCTGTGCCTTTGTGACACCAGAACGAGAGAAGCTCCGGTGCTGTGTCTAGTTAGTTTCAGTGGTGATCAAAAAGTTGATCTACCACCGAGGGGGCTGCTTGTCTTAGGCAAACTCAACCAACTAAAGACGAATAATTGTTATTGCGTAGGTAAGAGCAAAACCTAGTAAACCTAACAAAACTACGGGCTTTAGCTTAGTTAACCATTGCGGTAATTGCGGGCGGCCAATGATGAATATCGCGGTTATTGTCATAAGGATGCCTGAGCCCAACGCCATAAGACCCCAGAACTCTGTCAGGTGCTGTAAGCCATACCAAAAAACATTCCAAAGGCCCGCTGCAGCTAGGATGAATCCCACCGCCTTCGCTATGAGGCTAGGAATTTTTTGCGTGATCGCTAAAGGTGCAGCGGTTACTAAGCCTGCAATCATGCAGCAGGTAACGATGGTTCCCATTGGTAACATTTTATAAACCCCAAGTTGAAAAGTAGCTATGTTAAGCGCATCAGAGCCTGAATGCACAATGTTCGGACCGATGGTTGACCTTTTTGTTTCGTTGGGGTGTTTGGTGTGGTCGAGATAGCTGTAAATCGGGCGGTGAATCGAGCGATTTCACCACGCAGCTCAAGCAATTTGTGCTGTCATGTGAAGCCTTTACCTCGTCGTGGTGATCTTCTTCTTAGGATCATAAAACGGTTTTTCCACCACCGTTGCTTTAACCATACCCGTGGGTAGCTGCACCTCAAGTTGTATGCCTAGCTCTGCAAATTCTGTTGCCACCATTGCCAACGCGATATTGCGCTCAAGGCGAGGTGAATAGATCGCTGAAGTGACTTTGCCGACATTCTCTGAATGACTGTAGACAGGCCAGAACGTGGTGTTTGACTGCTTGAGTGGTTCGGTTGAAATCTCCAGACCAACTTGTTTTCTGGAGACACCGGCGTCTCTGATTTTTTGCAGAGCGGCTTTTCCGATGAATTCAATATCTGCATTTAGATTAATCAGTCGATCAAGCCCTAGTTCAAAAGGGTTTGTATTGATGTCCATATCTGCGTGGTAGGACAACATGCCACCTTCTATGCGCCGAATTGAAGAGGTATGACCTGGGGCTAGACCATGAGGCGCTCCCGCTGCGATGATTTTCTCCCACAGCTCGTCGCCTCGGGTTCCATCACGCAAATACAACTCGTAGCCGAGTTCGCTTGACCAGCCGGTGCGCGACACGATCAACGGGATGCCATCGAGTTCCTTTTCCTCTAGCCAATAATAGCGTAAGTCGGCGATGCTCTCGCCAAACAGTGCTTGCATGATTTCGCCAGAGTTTGGGCCCTGTAGTTGAAGGGGGGATACATCCGGCTCGGTAATTATTACGTCCATGCCCGAGTTCACGGCGACACCTTGTGCCCACAGTAAAATATCGTTGTCTGCCAGTGAAAGCCAAAAGTGGTTCTCGCCCAATCGCAGCAGTATGGGGTCATTCAGAATTCCGCCAGTGGCATTGGTGATTAACACGTACTTGCATTGTCCTACTGCACAGGTGCTTAAGTCGCGAGGGGTTAACAGCTGAGTAAATTTCGCCGCATCTGGGCCGGTTATTTCAACTTGCCGTTCAACGGCAACATCGCACAGAATTGCTCTGTTGACCAAGTTCCAGAAGTTTTGTTCGGGGTCGCCAAAGTCACGCGGAATGTACATGTGGTTGTAAACCGAAAAAGCTTTTGCCCCCCAACGCACAGTGGCATCAAAATAAGGGGATTTGCGAATTTGTGTACCAAATCCAAATTCACTGCCTGTGCTTGCTGTCATCGCTGTATCTTCATACTGAATTGAATTGTGAGTCTAAACTTGAGCGAGGCTTTACACTGTCTAAAGTGCGGCAGAAATGACAGCTGATTGGGCTTGATTGCTGGGGCTTTGGATTAAATTTGTTGATCTGAATATTTAACTTAAGCGGGATAGGTACGTTGGGTATTTAAAGCTCGTAGGTGCAGATTTCTCTTCCGGCTGTGAACTAGCCTCGGAAGAGTTTTCAAGTGGTCACCACAAGTGTCTGCACTGAACGTAAGTACTTCGACGGTTCTGAGGGCAATAATCCGTGCTTTCAGTCTTAAATCGCGCCCTGCAGAAAGTTACAACAAATTTGCTTTTTTACAACTGTAAGTTCTGCAAAGCCAATGCTGCGTTACTCCGCCGCACGTCTTCGTTTGCGACGACCGCGTTTGTCTCCGCCACCTAGGTCAACTTCTTTGATGGCGGGCAGGATAACTTCTTTAGCTAGCTCAGGGAACGGATCGGTCTTATTGGGAAATGCCATCGCATCGACGAATAGCTCTTGGAACCGTGGTTCTAGTGCTGTTTCAATTTTTTCGATTTTGCGCACGGTCTCTTCGATAAGCGAGCGAGAGTTTTTATCCAACAATGCAATGCGTGCACCCGAGCCAGCGGCGTTGCCTGCAGAGGAGACGTTCTCTAATGTGCAGTCGGGGATCAACCCCAGCACCATGGCGTATTTAACATCGATGTGAGAACCAAAGGCACCAGCAAGGCGAATGCGATCAACTGTCACTACGCCCATATGATCCATCAGCAGTTTGATACCAGCGTATAACGCGGCTTTGGCGAGCTGGATCTGACGCACGTCGTTTTGCGTGATTGCGATGCGTACATCGCCGTCGTGCAGTAGGTAGCTGAAAGTCCGACCGTCTTCAAAAACGCGTGGGTTGACGGCAGCCATAGCCGGGTCAATCACACCGTCTTGGTTGATCACACCGCTTAGATACATCTCGGCGACAATTTCGATAATGCCCGAGCCGCAGATACCAGTGACACCCGTGCTACCAGCATTGAACTCGGGTTGATCGGACCAGTGCTCACAGCCGATAATGCTGAACTTAGGCTCAAGTGTTGTTGGGTCAATGCGCACGCGCTCAATAGCTCCTGGCGCAGCACGTTGGCCCCCACTGATCTGTGCGCCTTCAAAGGCTGGGCCTGTAGGGCTAGAGCAGGCCATCATGCGTTGATTGTTGCCCAACACAATTTCTGCGTTGGTGCCCACGTCCACGAGTAGGGTGTATTCCTCAAAGCGCTGCGGTAGCTCGGCCAGCATGACGCCTGCCGTATCCGCACCCACGTGCCCAGCAATGCACGGTAGTAGATATACCCGTGCATTGGGGTGGGCTTGTAAATCCAGTTCGCTGGCGAGGCAGTTGACGGCTTCGTCCACGGTCAGCGCAAAAGGTGCTCCGCCCAATTCAACTGGGTCTATACCCAACAGTAGATGGTGCATGACGGGGTTGGCGACAAAGGTAAAAGACAAGACATCTTCCGCGTCTGCACCCGCTTTGCTGGCGGTTTCTTGGATTAGCGTGTTTAGTGCCTCACGCACCGCGGCGGTCATTTCTACTTCGCCGCCTGGGTGCATCATCACGTAGGAAACGCGGCTCATCAAATCTTCGCCAAAACGAATTTGAGGATTCATCAGGCCAGCGGAATGCACCACTTCACCCGTGGCCAAATCACACAGGTTAGCGGCGATAGTGGTTGAACCGACATCAACAGCTAATCCGTATATGCGTTCTTTTAGGCCGGGCCATACTGCAATTATTTGGGATTCGTTGTCGACGGCGACCGTGATTTTCCAGTCGCCTTTGCGCAGGGTCTTTTGCAACGTGGAGAGCAGGCTGATGTCCGCACCTAGGCCTGTCAGGCCCCATTCCTTTTCAAGCGCTTGTTTGACTCGACGCAAATCGCCCGACGGGTCGTGCATGTCTGGCTCTTGCACCTCGACAAAGTGCAGGCGGATATTGGCGTCCAGCTTGATGTCGAGAACTTCTGCGTCTTTGCGAACCACCTGACGATGCACTTGCGAATCAGGCGGCACATCGACAACAACATCATTCTGCAACAGGGTGTGGCAGCTGAGCCGACGACCGTTTAGTGATTTCTTTTTTACCTTCTCGAAGCGTTCTTCGGTTTGGGTAAAGGCGGATAGACTTTCCTCGCTGGAGCGAATGCCGTGCTTGGGGAAGTCACCTTCCATGCATAAAATTTGGCAGCGACCACACAACCCGCGACCACCACAAACCGAATCAATGTCTACGCCTAGAGAGCGCGCAGCTTGCAAAAGAGGCGTACCAATAGCGAAACGACCGCGACGGCCTGAGGGAGTGAAAACAACCAGTGCATCTGGTGTTCCGCTAGAGACAGTTTCTTCGGTCATGGTTGTGCACCAAGGTAGCTAAATTGCGGAAAAAGGCCCGCTGGTTAAACGAGAAAAACCACGTAACGGATAAGCTGCAAAGCTCTTGCCATTCACGTGGTGTTTCCGCGCCGCTTCTTATCGGTATTTGTTAGCTGGGGCGACGGCGGCGTGTGGCGCGGCGGCCTCGCTCACCGGCTGCGCCTTCCTTGGGCGGCTCGCGGTATTTTTCGATCCAGGTTTTGCAGTTGGCGTCAGTGCCCATCAGTACGTTGGCAGCCCGAATGGCTTGCGCTTCCGGTTCGTGAACGGGGTTCATGATGGCTGACGTCATGCCGTGACTGGCAGCCATGGCCAAAAAGTGCGCGTTGATGCCGTTGCGGTTAGGCAGGCCAAAGCTGATGTTAGAAGCGCCACAGGTTGTGTTGGCCCCGAGCTCGGTACGAATCTTGTGCAAAATATCAAATACCTGACGGCCAGCTTGACCCAGAGCGCCGATGGGCATGACAAGCGGGTCGATAATGACATCATGTGGCTTGATGCCGTAGTCCTGTGCGTGCTCGACGATCTTCTTAGCGACGGCAAAACGCACTTCTGGATCTTCTGAGATGCCAGTTTCGTCGTTAGATATAGCCACGACTGCGCAGTCGTGTTTTTTGACCAATGGCAGAACGGCTTCCAAACGATCGGTCTCACCCGTGACAGAGTTCAAAAGAGGGCGGCCCTGCACAACGGCGAGACCCGCCTCGAGTGCTTCATGTATGGATGAATCAATAGAGATGGGTGTGTCGGGGCAAAGCGCTTGAACCATTTGAATCGCTTTAGCTAAAAGCGCTGGCTCGTCCGCCAAGGGGATGCCTGCGTTGACGTCGAGCATGTGCGCGCCCGCTTGCACCTGCGCAAGGGCGTCTGATTCTACGCGTGAGAAGTCGCCAGCTTTCATCTCTTCAGCGAGGATCTTACGACCGGTTGGGTTGATACGCTCTCCGATGATGGTGAACGGAGCATCAAAGCCCATGACCCACTCTTTGCCACTGGCGGAAGTAAAAACGGTGTTGCTACTCATGCTGCAATCCTCGTGCGGGGTCTAAACCCGTCATCGTATCGGTGTTGTTGTAACTGAGTGCTGAAACTTATTCAGGACAAAGCTGATGTTATTTCAATGTCTTGGCTTTCTGTCTTAAGCGAGCGCCTAAGGCAGCGGTTGCTGAAGCTTGAAACTCTTGTTGTCTGCGCTCATGTCGAAGGCGCCTTTGGCTACTTCGTTGGTCCAAAACGCGGTGCGTTTTAGCCCGCCCAATGGGTACATGTGTACTTTGCGGATGCCGCAGGCTGGATCATTGGCTTTATATTGCGCTAAGTCGACGAACAGCTTGTCAGGGGCGCTCACATTGAGCAGCTTGGTTACATTCATTGCTTGGCGAGTCAGGAATTTCATCGAAGCACCAATGCCACATGCTTTGGCATGTGCAAGCAGCGTTTTGATGGTGGCAAGACCTGGTGCACCAATGTGAATAGGCAGTCTGTTGCCTTCGGCGTTGATGAGCTTGTCCCAAGCGATAATGGGATCCGCTTCAAAAACAAACTGCGTGATGACATAGAGCTCTGCATCGCTGCGCTCAGCCAACGCATTTTTCCAGAGCAGCGCTTTTTTCAACTCTTCGTCGTTGATGTCGATGCTGCCTTCAGGGTGCCCCGCGACGCCGATGGTCTTGATGCCATGCTTGTCAAACAAGCCTGATTCCAGCATGTCCATGGACGAATTATAGGGGCCGAGTGGTTTGCTAACAGCGCCCGCAAGTGCAACCGCTTGGTCAATATCTGCTTCGCCTTTACAGCGTGCTAGAAAATCATCGAGCTGTGCTTCACTGGTGACTGAACGACCGCAGAAGTGCGGGGCAGGGTTAAAGCCCTCTCGTCTAAGGCGAGCAGCAGTAGCCACTGTTTCTTTGTAGTCAGAGCCCGGCAAAAAAGTCACCGCAACGCTGGTACCCGGTGTGAAGTGCTCTTGGAATGAATCCACTTTTGTGGCTTGCCCGGGAGTGGTCTCGACGGTCCAGCCGTTCACAAAATCGACGATATTCTGTTTGATGTCGCCCGTGGCGTTATCGATGGCTGTGTTCATAGAGAGGGTTCCAACCTGTGGTTTTTCAGTTGCCTGTGGTGTCAGCTTTGGCTAATAACTGCCGTGTTATTCTCTGACGGAGCTCGTGTCTTCCACGCCACCATCAAGTCCCTTAGTTTTGACTAGCTGAAGCAAACGCTCGTCACTGTAGTCGGCTTCTAGTTGCTCAGCCGCGACGCGGGCAGCAGTTTCTAAGTCATCTTCGGTCTGAATTTCTTCGCGTCGCCAGTCTTCCAAGTATTCGTCGGTGGTACCGCGTTTGGCGCGCATCGCCGCTTTGTCGATCGCCTCTTGGAATCGCTCAGTTAGCAATACTTTGGCGGTCTTACGACCCTTTTTGGCAACGATCTGGGAGGGGATATCGCGCCACCAAATGGTGATTAGTTTTGCCATTGAATTGTATGCTCCGCTGTTTTTTTAAGGCCGTCAGCTAACTCGCCGTAGCCGGTTTCTCGGTAGATATAGCTCAGGCCGAGATGTTTGGCTGCCGCTTCCGCTCTGGCTTGTAATTCTGGTGTGGGTTTTTGTGCCAAATAGACGAGACGTGTGTAGTTAGCAAAAATTTGAGGCAAAAGCTCGGGGTATTTTTCGATGCCCATGCCGTGCAAGATCAATCGATCAAAATGTCGTGCTAAAAAATCCGTCAGAAAAAAAGTACCGAGTTCTTCTTCGGCCAATTCTTCCCATGCTTCTTGACCGGTAAAAAAAGCATAACAATGGGCACCCGGTAGCCGCTCTACTTTTTCTTCTTGCAGTACTTTGTCCAGCATTCCACCAGTGCCGCAGTCTGCGTACGCCACAAATATATTGGAATAGCTCGCGCGCGCGGATTGTATTTTTTGACGCACAGCTTCTGGTATTTTTTGAGGGGTGTTGTGTAAATCGGCGGGCAGACACTGCACTTTTAGCTGCGACCAATCGTTGGCCTTAGTCAGCGCGGTTATCTCGTGGGCTAGGGCACCACAAGCGATGACGAGAGTTTTTTTCGACATGCTTGTAGTCCCTTTGGCTACGCCACCCTTAGCGGGCAGCGCGCTTCTCGGCTACTTTTGATTTGGCCGTTTCTACGGCTACCGCCGCATCACGGCAGTAGGCGTCGGCTCCAATAGCGTCGCCAAATTCTTCGTTGAGTGGGGCGCCGCCGACTAGCACGATGTAGTCGTCACGCAAGCCTTGCTCTTTGAGTGTATCAATGACGACCTTCATGTAGGGCATGGTGGTGGTCAGCAGGGCAGACATACCAAGAATATCTGGCTTGTGCTCTTCAATGGCAGCGAGGTAATTCTCTACAGGGTTGTTAATGCCCAGATCTATCACTTCAAAACCGGCGCCTTCCATCATCATAGACACTAGGTTTTTACCGATGTCGTGGATATCACCTTTGACCGTTCCGATGACCATTTTGCCAATAGTCTCAGCACCGGTTTCAGCGAGAAGCGGTCGCAATATACCCATGCCGGCTTTCATCGCATTCGCAGCCATCAAAACCTCAGGGACGAACAAAATGCCATCGCGGAAGTCGATCCCGACAATACGCATACCTTCAACAAGCGCTTCAGCCAAAACCTTATCCGGGGCCCATCCGCGATCGAGCAGAATGGTGGTTCCTTCAAAAATTTCGTCTTTTAGTCCGTTGTACAGATCATCATGCATCTGCTCGACAAGCTCTTCGTTGTTAAGCTCCGACAGAATGATGTCTTCTTCGTCGTCATATTGGTCGTTGTCGTCGGACATGGTGACTTTTCTCCGGTTGTTCAGGTGGTACGCGGCAATATAGTTCTGGCGCTAAGACTAGGGATCAGCGCTCAACGCTGCTGATAACAATGCGACTAACCTAAGGTTGTTAGCGACAGGTTTACCTGCATTTGTGAGCTGCAGTGCGTTTACATCCTTACACACTCTAATATTTCGCTGCAATATGTCGCGGGTAAGCAAGTCGCTGGTGTTCATTGTCAGCATTCGATGACGTTGACAGGCACTTCCAAAACGTGAATGGCTAATCCGCCACGAGCGGTTTCTTTGTACTTATGGGACATATCTTTGCCCGTTTCGCGCATGGTTTTGATCACGCTGTCGAGTGATACAAAGTGGGTGCCATCGCCGCGGAGCGACATGCGACTGGCATTGATCGCTTTCACAGAGGCCATTGCGTTACGCTCGATACAGGGCACCTGCACAAGTCCGCCGATGGGATCGCAGGTCAGGCCGAGGTTGTGTTCCATACCAATTTCAGCTGCATTTTCAACTTGTTGCGGGGTGCCGCCGAGTACTTCGGTCAGTGCGCCAGCAGCCATCGAACAGGCAGAACCGACTTCTCCCTGACAACCGACTTCCGCCCCTGAAATAGAGGCGTTCTCTTTAAATAGGATGCCAATAGCACCAGCTGTCAGCAGAAAGCGCACGATGTTGTCGTCGCTGACTCCCTTGCAGTGATTGACGTAAAAGTGCATGACGGCTGGGATAATGCCTGCTGCGCCGTTGGTGGGCGCTGTCACGACGCGGCCACCGGCGGCATTTTCTTCGTTGACTGCCAAGGCGTAGAGATTGACCCAATCCATCGGGGCTAGGGCTGATTGGTTGTCTTCATCGCACATCAGTTTGCGATGTAAGTCTCTGGCACGGCGTTTAACTTTCAGCCCACCGGGCAATACGCCTTCGTTGGCGATGCCGTTGGTGACGCACTCTTTCATGACGCCCCAGATGTTGAGCAAGCCAGAGCGGATTTCATCTTCAGTGCGCCAGGCTTTTTCGTTGGCCAACATAATGCTGCTGATGGACATGCCGTGCTCAACACAGAGCTCCAGCAGACGGTCTGCAGTAGTAAACGGATAGGCTGTTGGTGTTTCGTCAACAATCAGGGGGTCGTCGCCCTCAGCAGCGTGTTCGTCGACGACAAAGCCTCCGCCAACCGAGTAGTAAATCGCTTCGTGCAGCGTTTCTTCTTGCTTATCAAATGCAACAAAGCGCATCCCATTTGCGTGGTAGGGCAGGGTCTTACGGCGGTGCAAAATGAGGTGCTTTTTTTCGTCGAACTGGCAAACAGTGCCGCCGGCGAGCACCAATTGGCTGCTCTCGCGCACTTGGCGCACCAATTCGTTGACCTTATTGGTGTCCGTGCTCTCAGGCCGCTCGCCCATCAAACCCAGCAACACCGCTTTATCTGAACCGTGCCCACGTCCTGTGGCACCCAGAGAGCCATAGAGCTCGCAGCGCACAGCGTTGGTTTGCTCAATTTTCCCTGACGATTGCAGATCGGCGATAAAGCTGTTGGCCGCTCGCATGGGGCCCACCGTATGGGAGCTAGAAGGGCCGATGCCGATCTTAAACAAATCAAATACACTGATAGACATACAGGGGACCTTTGGCTCTTAAAGCAGGTGATATAAATTGAATGCTATTCTCGGGCCGGGGTAGGTTCGACCCTTGCTAAGGAGAGACTGCCCCCGTCTTCTTGACGACATAGGAATGCAATAGTTTGAACTCTAGTCCATCACATCTAAAGAATGCACAACAGATAAACATTGATCAGCTGCAAGAAATGCCTGTTTTTGGCGGATTGAGTGAGCAGGCATTGGACAACTTGTTGTTGCACACCGCTGATATTCGTATCCGTGCGGGCGACAGTTTTTTTAGGGCCGGCCAAGATGGGCAAGGCATGTTTGTGTTGTTAGAGGGCCGAGCTGTTGCGTCGCTTGAGGACGAATGCAGCAGTTTTGTGTTGCGTGAGTTCTTGAGGGGTGACTCCTTTGGTGAAGCCGCTGGCATCGATTTACAGCCGCGTGGCTACAGTGTGCACGCTCGCGAAGACTGTGTGGCTCTGGCAGTGGGTGCCGATGCATTTTCAGCGTTACAAAGCTTTGACGCTGAACAATTCACCCTTTTTTATATGAACATCGCGCGCGAATTTAGTCGTCGCTTGCGGGTGTGCGAGGAGCGGGCATTTCGCTATTGGCGAGAGCGTTCAGAGATAGCTGTAAAATCTTGAATTAGGTCAGTAGCCTCGTTCCAAATCGACGACTTCGCTGGGTGATAACCCAGCCTCCATCCGCGCTATCTCTGAAACCACCTGATGCGCTGAAGCACTGAACACGGTCTCAGCGGCAATGTGTGGTGTCAATATCACTTTAGGATGCGCCCAAAACGGGTGTTCGATCGCTAGTGGTTCCCGGTGGAAAACGTCCAGCATGGCACCACGCAGCTGGCCCGAATCCAATGCGTTGACTAAGTCTTCATCGACGATCAATGGCCCGCGTGCCACATTAACTAGCACAGCGCCTGTGGGTAGTTGGCGCAACACATCAGCATTAACGATGCCCCTCGTTTTCGGGGTATCTGGCAGCAGGCAAATCAACAGCTCAGCATCAGCCAAGAAGGCGGATAGTTGATTATCGCCTGAATAACAGTTGACTCCCTCCATTGATTTGTCAGTGCGCGACCAACCACTGACAGGAAAGCCGTTGGCGAGCAGCGTTTGTGCGACCACGCTGCCGAGCGTGCCGAGACCTAGGATCCCTATTTTCGCTCGGCGACGAACACGGCTAACAGGGGTGTCCCATTTCCCCAATTGCTGGTTCACGCGCATCAGATCGAAATCTCGCTGGTAGTGCAGTGCGGCGTAGAGAGCGTATTCAGCCATTTGTGCGCCCATGCCTGCATCGCGTTGTCTGATTAGTGGTACGTCTGGGAAGTCGGGGTCTGAGGTTATATGGTCAACACCCGCACCCATTGAGAATACCGCGCGCAGTTGGGGTAGGGTTTGTAAAAAGCCTTGAGGTGGTTTCCAGGCGAGCACGTATTTTGTGTCGTCGCTAGCGCTTTCAATTCCACACCTTATTTGCAAGTCTGGAGATGCACGATAAAACTCTTCTTGCCACTCAAGGTAGTTGCGCTCGTTAGGTGTGTAGATCAAAAGACTCATTTCTTCGCCTGTCTGTTTATGCTAATTAATTACTGGAAGTGTTGTTGCGGTCTTGCATCGGTGTCATACCAAAGCGCTCGCGGTAACATTTGCTGAAATGTGATTGTGAGACAAAACCAACAGCTACTGCAATATCGTAGAGCGGGCGGCCAGTCTGTGTGACATAGCGCCTCGCTTGATCTAGGCGCATTGCAAGGTAGTAGTGCTGTGGGGTACTTTCTTTGTGTTTCTTAAACAGCCGTTCTAGTTGCCTCAGGGACAAATTTACTCGCTTGGCAAGAGAATGGGGGGCTAGGGGTTCATCCAAGTTTTTGCGCATCAAGTTGATGGCCGCGGCCATTTTTACTGATTGACGAGCGTTGAGCGCGTCTTCTGCTAAGCGTTGGTGTTCACCCGCGCTGCGGCTGCGGTCGTGGATAAACTGGCTGGCAACTTCAGCCGCTAACGCGTTGCCGTGCTCCTGTGCAATCATCGCCAGCATCATGTCCATCGCCGCAGTACCACCAGAACAGCTAAAGCGTTTTCGGTCCATCACAAACAACTGATCAACGATGTCCAAGTGGGGGTAGCTTTCGGCAAAGCTGACGATGTATTCCCAGTGCACAGTGCATTGGTGATCATCCAGCAGTCCCGCGCTCGCCAGCACCAATGATCCGGAGCTGACGCCGCCGAGCGTGCTACCGCGGTTGGCGTGTTGCCATAAGCTGTGGTGGTAGGGTTTATGGGCATCTTGATTGACAGGCAAACCTGAGCAGACAAACACTGTGTTGTATTTGTCAGGGTCTTTTAACTTACCCGTGCAACCCAGTGATATACCGCTGCTGCAGCTGACTGCCTCTCCGTCCAGCGACAGGCAATTCCATTGGTAAAGTGCTTGTCCGCTGAGCCTGTTGGCCGCACGCAGCGGCTCTGTGATGTTACTAAAAGCCATCAAAGGGAAGTCAGGTAGCAGCACCACAGCGATGCGATGCGGTTCATCTGTGCCATCCATTGGCGGCTGACGATCATTAGGCTGCATAGGTTAAAGTCTGCTGGCCGTTTTGTTCTGACGAATTCTGGCACATGAATTCTTGCTCCTTCCGACTTATCGCTAAAAGACTAGAGCATGATTTTTATCAATTAGGTATGGCTTTTGACGCATTTCCTAATCTTTGTCGTTTTCTTTGGTTGTGGAGTCGCTCAGGGAATCGGGAGTGGCACTGAGGCTGTGTACATTTTCGGGCTGAGATCAGAACCCAAAAAACCTTAAGCAGGTTTTATATAAAAATTAGTGTTCTACACACTGGTTTGTTTCCCATTTGCACTTATGCTTTTAAGTTAAGCGGAGGCCCTATGTCGGTCAAAACAGATATTGAAATCGCTCGCGAAGCGTCCATGAAACGTGTCGGCGCTATCGCCGAGGGCCTTAAAATCCCTGATGACGCTTTACAGCCTTATGGCCACTATAAGGCAAAAGTGGCACTGGACTACATCTCGGGCTTGGAGGATCGCCCCGACGGCAAGCTGATCCTAGTGACCGCAATCAGCCCGACGCCAGCGGGTGAAGGCAAAACCACCACAACGGTCGGTCTCGGGGACGGCCTGAACCGCATCGGCAAAAAAACCATGATGTGCCTGCGAGAGCCTTCGCTTGGCCCTTGTTTTGGTGTCAAAGGTGGAGCTGCAGGTGGGGGCTACGCTCAAGTTGTTCCCATGGAAGACATCAATTTGCACTTTACGGGTGACTTCCACGCTATCGGGGCTGCACATAACTTGCTGTCAGCGATGGTCGACAATCACATTTATTGGGGCAATGAACTGCGCATCGATTCCCGCCGTGTTGCTTGGCGCCGGGTGGTCGACATGAATGACCGCGCCTTGCGCAGCATCACCAACAGTCTCGGTGGCGTGGCCAACGGCTATCCGCGTGAAGACGGATTTGATATCACGGTTGCCTCTGAGATCATGGCCATCTTTTGCTTGGCTAAAGACCTGAAAGACTTGCAAGAGCGTATCGGTCGTATTGTCGTTGCGGAAACACGCGATCGTCAGCCAATCACCGCTAAAGACATCCAAGCGGATGGCGCGATGACGGTACTGCTAAAAGACGCACTTGCGCCCAACTTGGTGCAGACACTGGAGAACAACCCAGCGTTTATCCACGGTGGTCCGTTTGCCAATATTGCACACGGTTGCAATACGGTTATCGCCACACGCGCCGCTTTAAAAATGGCCGAATATGTGGTGACGGAGGCTGGCTTCGGCGCAGATCTGGGCGCTGAAAAATTCTTCGATATCAAATGCCGCAAAGCGGGTTTGTCGCCTTCAGCGGCGGTTATCGTTGCAACCGTTCGTGCATTGAAAATGCACGGTGGTGTCGATAAAGCAGACCTAGGTAAAGAGAACGTCGCTGCTGTAACAGCTGGCTGTGAGAACCTCGCTCGTCACGTGCGAAACGTGAAGAGTTTTGGCGTTCCGGTCGTCGTTGCGATAAACCGTTTCAGCGCGGATAGCGACGCCGAAGTTGCTGCCGTTGCTGCTGCTGCCGAAGAGTTGGGTGTTAAAGCGATATTGGCTAACCATTGGGCTGAGGGTGGGGTCGGGACTGAAGAATTGGCGACACACGTCGTTGAAATGGTGGAGAGCGGCACGTCTCAGTTCGCTCCAATCTACGATGACAGCATGCCACTCTGGGATAAAATCAGCACCGTTGCCACAAAGCTCTACGGTGCCAGCGAGGTGGTCGCCGACAAGAAAGTGCGTGATCAGTTGCGTCAGTTTACAGACTTGGGATACGGGGACTTCCCCGTTTGTATGGCCAAGACTCAGTACAGCTTCTCCACTGATCCAAACCTTAAGGGAGCGCCTTCGGGCCATGTGGTTCCCGTGCGTGAAGTACGGCTGTCCGCCGGTGCAGGGTTTATCGTTGTGGTGTGTGGCGACATCATGACCATGCCAGGGTTACCACGTGTTCCGAGTGCCAATAAGATTTTCCTCAACGATGAAGGTCTGGTTGAAGGCTTGTTCTAGCGCGAGTTAGCGAACGGTAAAAAGGGCTGCAGAATATTCTGCGGCCCTTTTTTTGTGCCACAATTTCATCAGGTTTTAGCCATTGTTTGCGAGATTTTGAGAAATGCACAATACACAGCTGTATTTGGTACGTCATGGAGAGACAGATTGGAACGCGGAGCGTCGCGTGCAAGGGCAAAAGGAGTCGAAGCTCAGCGAGCGTGGTGTCGCCCAAGCGATGGAGCGCTCGAAGCGAATAGTAGAGCTAGACTTTGATGCGGTCTATTGCAGTAGTAGCCAACGCACGAGACAAACGGTGCATGGCTTACTCGAAGGGCAGGTGGATAGCGTGCACTATCAAGACAACCTGCGTGAAATGTTGATGGGTGTTTGGGAAGGCGAACTGCGAGACGATATCGACAAAACACACCCCGAGCAGCAGAAGAATTTCTTTGAAAACCCTGAATTATTTGAGTTAGAAGGCTCAGAGACATTTGCTGAGTTGCAGCAGCGCGGTGTGAGTGCTTTAACCGATATCGTTGCATCGCACGCTGGCCAGCGCGTATTGGTTGTGAGTCACGGTGCCATTATAAAAGCCACGGTCTTGCACTACCTGGGCTGGCCGCTGAAACAGATGTGGGTTGAACCCTTGATTGATAACTGCTCGTTTAGTGTGCTTGATTATTCGGATTCGGGCACGCGGGTTAGTATGGTTGGGGATATCGAAGTATAGCCTCAGGGGTTTTTGTCATCCCCGTTTTTTCTGATCTCAATCAAGGAGTTTAAAAGTAATGCCTATTGCAGATACACCGAAGCCTCCCTATTACGCCGTCATCTTCACTTCTCTGCGTACAAAAGGTGACAACGATTATTCCTCTACGTCAGACCGGATGGTTGAGCTGGCCAGTAAACAGACGGGGTTTCTTGGTATTGAATCCGCGCGAGAGCAGCTGGGAATCACGGTATCCTATTGGGCGGATCTACAGTCCATAAAAGACTGGAAAGCCGATGTCGAACATCATGAAGCACAAATACGAGGCCGTCGAGAATGGTATAGCGAATACCGAGTGAGAGTGAGCAAGGTCGAACGTGAATACGGGGTGTGAATTCAGGTAAGCCTGTCTTCAATTTATTGTTATACCCAACGAATGTCTTCTAGCAAGCCAAAGTA
This sequence comes from uncultured Granulosicoccaceae bacterium, assembly GCA_937965695.1. Taxonomy (GTDB): domain Bacteria; phylum Pseudomonadota; class Gammaproteobacteria; order CALCKW01; family CALCKW01; genus CALCKW01. Next base: position 50,353 of record CALCKW010000005.1, on the reverse strand, counting down.
CGGTTGATGAACTGCGTTAATTGTTTAACAGAATTCTATGATCACAGTTGATCTGGGGAAAAGCTCAATTAACCCTTTAGTCTTTCTGCGCTGTGCGACGGAAGTGTAATATTCTCAATGCAGCACGTTGAGTGATTCTAGAAATCCTTTTATACAGAAAACCATGCTTGTAATATATTGGTGTTCATAGGCAATGGTTCTTATTGGAGCTGTGTTTTCTAAATCGAATCATAGTGGTGCAGTATTTTCTCCTGATTGATCGTTGGTGGTGCGGTTTTAATTTTTATTTTTTACTTGACTTTATCTAAGTGCATGAAAGATAAGAATTTGTTTTGCAGTTATTCGGCTGGCACAAATGGTGTAATTCTCTGTGCACTTCACAAGTGATTTTAGGAGAAACCATGAAAGACAAGTCTGGAAATAGAACTCATAAACTACATTCACTCGCTGCGGCTCTTACACTAAGTCTGTGTGGTGTTGCTTCTGCAAACGACACCATCAAGGTTGGTGTTCTGCATTCCTTGTCGGGCACGATGGCTATTTCTGAGACGACGCTCAAAGACACAATGCTAATGCTGATCGATAAGCAGAATGAAGAAGGAGGTTTATTAGGAAAGCAGCTTGAAGCGGTGGTTGTTGACCCCGCTTCCGATTGGCCATTGTTTGCCGAAAAAGCACGAGAGTTAATTGAGCAAAGTAAGGTAGAAGCAGTCTTCGGCGCTTGGACTTCTGTCTCCCGTAAGTCAGTGCTGCCAGTTTTTGAGGAACTCAATAGTATCTTATTCTACCCTGTGCAATATGAAGGGGAAGAATCTTCGAAAAATGTTTTTTACACGGGTGCTGCGCCGAACCAGCAAGCAATACCTGCTGTTGAATACCTCATGGATGAAGTAGGTGTCGAACGCTGGGTTCTTGCCGGGACGGATTATGTTTACCCACGCACCACGAATAAAATCTTAGAATCTTACCTTCTGGATAAAGGTGTAGCGGCAGAGGACATCATGATCAACTACACACCTTTTGGCCACTCTGATTGGCAATCCATAGTTTCGGATATTCGTAAGTTTGGTGATGCAGGCAAGAAAACCGCGGTTGTGTCCACCATCAATGGTGACGCGAATGTGCCTTTTTATAAGGAGCTGGGCAACCAGGGCGTCTCGGCAGAAGATATTCCAGTGGTCGCATTTTCTGTTGGTGAAGAAGAACTCTCGGGTATTGATACCAAACCTTTGGTCGGACATCTTGCGGCATGGAACTACTTCATGAGTGTGGATGAAGAAGTCAATGATGATTTTATCGACAGCTGGCAAGCCTACATCGGAAGCGAAGATCGTGTTACGAATGATCCGATGGAAGCTCACTATATTGGATTCAATATGTGGGTGAAAGCTGTTGAAAAGGTTGGTAGTACAGACCCTGCCTTAGTTCAAGATGCTCTAATCGGAATCAGCGTACCTAACTTGACTGGTGGATATTCTGCGATGATGCCCAATCACCACATTACCAAGCCTGTCTTGATTGGAGAAATACAAGACGACGGTCAGTTTGACGTGGTTTCCCAGACACCTGGATTGGTCGCTGGAGATGCATGGTCTGACTTCTTGCCCGGTTCTAAAGATCTGATATCAGATTGGCGCGCGCCACTTTCATGCGGCAACTACAACGTCACCACTTCTACATGTTCGGGACAAAACTTCGAGTAACACGAGTGTTGTCTTCGCTTAATCAAAGCAGAAGATGCTATTTGAGTAGGGTTCGCCACAGCACTTCAGTGCTGCGGCGTTTCTCGACACGAGATTGGCTCCATAGAGGCCTCCAATGTTGTATTTCATTTTTCACACATTCGTTAGAAAGAGTACCTTTCTATGGCTGCTGCTTTTGCTTTCATTGACCGGCGGTGTAGCGATGGCTTCCAGTCATACTGCGATACTAAAGGACAACCTCGAACTACTGCTAAGCAAAAGTAATAACGACAAACTTCAAGCGATCGACAATATCAGTCGGAGCGATTCTCCTGAAAAGAGACGATGGTTAGAGGCATTGCTAGTCGGGGAGTTATACCAGCGGAAATCAGACAATGAACTTGTGTTTGCCACTGGTGCGAAATCGCAACTGTCGATTACTTCAGTATCGACCGGAAAGGACCTCGGAACAGTAAAGAAACGAAAACTGCGTAAGCTAAAAATTAACAACAAATTGCGTAATCACCTGCACAACACTTTAGCTGGGCTAGATCTATCAGCAGAAAATTCAGATGTGCGTCTAGCGGCGATAAAACGCCTTTTGAGTAGCGAGAATGCGACCATTCAAGCGCGTATAGCAGAAATGGCGCGCAGTGACAGCAGCCAAGAAATTAGAGAGATTGCCAACACTGCTCTGGCTATCGTTAGTCTTCGCACCTTAGACGACACCAAGGTGAAGGCAGCTATAGACATCTTGAGTCTTAGTTTTTCGCCCGAAACGCGCAGCGCTTTAAAGGACTTTACACGTGACGGAAGTAACGCAGAGCTGGTGTCTCGTGCAGAAAATGCACTCGCGAACATTGAGCGGAGCGCAAACTACTATGCGAAGATAGAGACTGTTTTTTTTGGATTAAGTACCGGATCTATTCTCGTGATGTGTGCGATAGGATTGGCCATTACCTTTGGTGTGATGGGAGTCATCAACATGGCACATGGCGAGTTAATGATGCTCGGTGCCTACACCACTTATTTCGTACAACAGCTAATGCCAGCATGGATAGAGTATTCCTTGTTGATTGCATTACCGGCGGCGTTCTTGGTCGCGGGTTCGACAGGGGTGATAATAGAGAGATTGGTCATTCGCCATCTCTATGGCAGACCATTGGAGACACTGCTCGCCACATTCGGAATTAGTTTGTTGTTACAACAGGCGGTTCGCACACTTGTCTCACCACAGAATGTAATAGTAGAAAATCCTCAATGGATGTCTGGAGCATGGGAAGTTAATCCCTTGTTGTCTCTGACTTACAATCGTCTATTTATTATTATCTTCGCGATGCTGGTATTTGTCGTATTGCTTTATGTGCTTCGGTATTCGTCGTTTGGATTGAGATTGCGCGCGGTCGCACAGAATCGGCGCATGGCGAGAGCGATGGGAATTCCTTCTGCCCGTATCGATTCTCTCACTTTTGGGTTGGGTGCGGGTGTGGCTGGTTTAGCAGGCGTGGCACTTAGCCAGATCAGTAACGTGGGACCTAATCTGGGCCAAGCGTATATTATCGATTCGTTTTTGGTTGTGGTGTTTGGAGGCGTTGGAAACTTGTTCGGCACGTTGATTGGCGGACTTTCTCTGGGCATTGGGACTAAGTTACTGGAACCGTCACTCGGTGCGGTGATGGCGAAAGTACTGATCTTAGTTGGTGTCATTCTGTTTATTCAAAAACGACCGCGTGGACTGTTCCCACAGCGCGGTCGAGCATCGGAGGCTTGAAGTGAATTGTTATCAAGCGATACGCGAAGACAAGCCAGGACAGGTGTTACTGCTCGTTTTACTTATCTTGTTGATATACGTGCCGGTTGCGACCTTGGTGTTGCCGGTTGAGCATCCTTTGCAACTCGGTGTATTCAGTGCAGCATTGCTTGGGAAATATCTCTGCTTTGCCATACTCGCCATCACGGTCGATTTGGTCTGGGGTTATCTCGGTATCCTGAGTTTGGGGCATGGAGCTTTTTTTGCTCTAGGTGGTTACGCAATGGGTATGTATCTGATGCGACAGATCGGTGACCGTGGTGTTTACGGAAACCCAGAACTCCCCGATTTTATGGTCTTTCTGGACTGGCAAGAGTTACCTTGGTATTGGTTGGGCATGGATTGGCTTCCTGTGGCTCTAATCATGGTCGTTCTTGCACCTGCTGCATTGGCATTTGTCGTGGGTGCACTGGCTTTTAGAAGTCGGGTCACAGGGGTCTACTTATCCATTATTACTCAAGCGATGACCTACGCCTTGATGCTCGCGTTTTTCAGGAATGAGATGGGGTTCGGTGGCAACAACGGGCTCACGGATTTTAAAGATATAGCTGGATTTAGTTTGAGAGAAGACACGACCCGTATCGCCTTATTTTCACTCAGTGCTTTTATGCTTGCCGTTACTTACATACTATGCCGGTGGATGATGAGTACTCGGCTAGGCCGTTTAAGTTGTGCAATTCGGGACGAAGAAAGCCGAGTGCGGTTTATTGGGTATGATGTCGACAAGACAAAACTGTGGTTGTTTGTGGTATCGGCTGCTCTCGCTGGGGTTGCCGGAGCGCTTTATGTGCCGCAAGTTGGCATAATAAACCCTGGTGAATTTTCACCGCTCAATTCTATTGAGTTAGTCATCTGGGTGGCAGTAGGTGGCCGCGGTACCCTTTATGGCGCTGTGATTGGCGCTGTCTTCGTCAACTACGGTAAGACCGTATTGACAGGGGTTCTGCCAGACAGCTGGTTGTTTGTGTTGGGAGCATTATTTGTACTCGTGACTTTGTATCTGCCTCAAGGGTTGGTGTCGTTGTTTCGACGGAGGCACTCCCAATGAGAGCACTTGAGCGAGTACGCGATGGCATGCGGCGTGATCAAGTCTTTGGTTTTATGATGCCTCGAGGCAGACCAACACTCGATACCTCTCACAGCATCGTTTTGTATATTGAACAGTTGAACGTTAGTTTTGATGGTTTTAAAGCGATAAACGATTTAAACCTCTACGTGGATGCAGGCGAGCTGCGGTGCATAATAGGGCCAAATGGTGCTGGAAAAACCACCATGATGGATATTATCACTGGTAAAACTCGACCAGACTCGGGTCAAGTCTGGTTTGGTCAGTCGATGGACTTATTGGAAATGGATGAACCGCAGATAGCAAACGCAGGCGTAGGTCGAAAGTTTCAAAGACCAACGGTATTTGAAGCACTGACGGTATTCGAGAATCTTGAGCTATCCATGGCAGGCCCTCGTGGAACATGGCGTGCATTCAGAGCATCGCTCATTGATGAACAACTCGATACAATATCTTCTGTACTTAAAACCATCGGACTAGAATCCAGTACTAAACAACTGGCAGGTCAGCTATCGCACGGGCAGAAGCAATGGTTGGAGATTGGAATGTTGCTGATGCAAAAGCCAAAATTGCTTTTAGTCGATGAACCAGTAGCTGGCATGACGCATCAAGAGATGGAAAGAACAGGGGAGTTGCTCAAAAAACTCGCAGGAGAACACACAGTAGTCGTCGTAGAGCACGACATGGACTTTGTCCGTTCTATCGCAAACAAGGTGACGGTGTTGCATCAAGGGTCAGTGTTGGCTGAAGGCACAATGGATCAGGTTCAAAATAATGCCGAGGTTCGGCGCGTGTACTTGGGAGAGTAAGGCATGTTAGAAACAGTCGATCTCAATCATTACTACGGGCAGAGCCACACACTGTGGGACGTCAGCTTCGTCGCCAAAACAGGGCATTGTACTTGTGTCATGGGTCGAAACGGAGTGGGTAAAACTACGTTGATGCAATGCTTGATGGGGTTGGAGCCTTGCGAATCTGGAAAAATCTTGGTGGGTGATCAAAACCTGACGAAACTTCCTACCGAAAAACGAGCCGCTTCAGGGCTCGCTTACGTGCCTCAGGGGAGACAGATTTTTCCGCAGTTGACCGTATTGGAAAATCTGCTTACCGGACTTTATGCGACCCGTAGTTCCAACAAGACCAGTGTGCCAGAGCACATCTTTGATTTATTTCCAGTATTAAAAGATATGCAGCGTCGACGTGGCGGGGATCTCTCCGGTGGGCAGCAACAGCAGCTGGCGATCGCGCGGGCGATGATGCTGGAGCCTTCGTTGCTCATTCTCGACGAGCCCACTGAAGGTATTCAACCAAGCATCGTTCAAGACATAGGGGGAATCATTTGTCGGCTTGTGGAAGAGCATCGGTTAACCGTCATCCTTGTTGAGCAGAAGCTCCCATTCGCCCGCAAAGTAGCCGATCAGTTTTTCATTCTCGACAGAGGCCGTGGTGTTGCTGCCGGAGAGATGGATGAATTGGATGAACAACTCATTAATCAATATCTAACCGTCTAGAGGAAAAACCATTGAGTATAATAATTTCAACCAGTATTTTTGTTGCCGCGCTTCTCGTGACAAAAGAAGCTCTTGCCCATTCAAGTACCAGTCATGGTCTAGCTCATGGTGTTGAACATGTTTGGTTGGGTGCTGTGCCATTGGCCCTGTGGGCCGTTTGGCATGTGTTGCGTAAGCGAGCTCGTCGTGGAAACCCAGATTAGTCGCATGCCGGCCAAACCTACGGTACAAACAACGTCTGGATGGCGTGCGGATCTAGCGTTGGAATTCCGTCAATTAGAACAACGCACAGTTCTCGATCACACGCACTCTGGTCCTCTACGTGTGCAGCGCCCTTTCTACCCTGAAGGGCCGGTATGCCATGTCTACTTGGTGCATCCACCTGCAGGCATTGTAGGAGGAGATGAACTACAAGTACGTGTACAGTCCACTCCCCATAGCGCTGCCTTGGTGACAACCCCTGGGGCCACGCAGTTCTATCGCTCTGGGGGTGAGCTATCGACCCTAGTTCAACATGTTTCTCTGGTTGGAGCGCGTATGGACTGGCTTCCGCAAGAGAACATTTATTTTGATGGAGCTATTGCTGAGCTCGATACTCTCGTCAGCTTGGATCGAAGCTCATCGTTCATCGGCTGGGACCTACACTGTTTTGGTCGACCCGCAGCGAATGAAAAATTCCAATCAGGTCAAGTGTGTATAAAACAACGCATAGAGCGGGAAGGCAAGCCGCTGCTCCGGGAGCGCCTTTGGGTTGGTGGCGAGCGGTTTACGGATTCCAGTTGCGGGTTGAGAGGTGCGCCGATCTGCGCGACCCTCGTCGCAACTCCTGTGACAACCGAAGTATTGGCGTCGGCGCGAGGGTGGTTGACATCGCTTGAAAAAGAGAAAGACCATCATGCTGTTCTCACCTTAATTGATGATGTACTGATTGCTCGATATTTAGGGCCGTCAGCGCAACAAGCAAGAAGGATATTTAATGGGTTGTGGCAGCTGCTCCGACCTGAGGTTCATCAGTTGCCAGCGTGTTCACCGCGCATTTGGGCGACATGACGATAAGAGCAAAAAGATGGAACTGACACCGAGAGAAAAAGACAAATTAATGCTGTACACCGCGGGCTTGGTTGCGGAGCGGCGTAAGGCGCGCGGGCTCAAACTCAACTATCCCGAAACGGTTGCTTATATCAGCATGGCGATACTAGAAGGTGCCCGTGACGGTCGAAGTGTCTCGGAACTCATGCAAGCCGGGCGCGAGCTTTTGGACCCCGAGGATGTGATGGAGGGTGTGGCGGAGTTGATCCACGACGTTCAGGTCGAAGCGACATTCCCCGATGGCACCAAGCTCGTCACGGTGCATCAGCCCGTTGTTTCGGGTAAAGCGGCAGAGCATGCTCCGGGAGCAATCGTACCCGGCAGCGGTGAGATAGAGCTCAATGTCGATCGAGAGATGGTCACGCTCAATGTGGCGAACTCGGGTGACCGGCCAATTCAAATTGGATCGCATTATCACTTCTTCGAAGCGAACCGTGCTTTGGTGTTTGAGCGAGAGCTGACCCGAGGGTTTCGATTAGATATCCCCGCAGGCACCGCAGTGCGTTTTGAGCCGGGACAGAGCCGGGAGGTGACTTTGGTTGCGTTCGCCGGTGCACGTCGAATATTTGGTTTTACAGGTGCAGTTATGGGTGCATTGGACGGAGACAAAACATGCGAGTGATTGACCGACAAAGTTATGCTGAGATGTACGGTCCGACAACAGGTGATCGTGTGCGTTTGGCCGATACGGCACTTTGGCTAAAAGTAGAGAAAGACCATACCGTTTATGGTGATGAAATAAAGTTTGGCGGTGGTAAAGTCATTCGTGATGGCATGGGGCAGTGCCAGTTGGGCGATGACGAAGTTGTGGATACCGTCATCACGAATGCGCTAATTCTTGATCACTGGGGTGTGGTCAAAGCCGACGTAGGGATTAACAAAGGCCGCATTGTTGCCATCGGCAAAGGTGGCAACCCCGATACACAGGCGGGCGTTGAATTCGCTGTTGGGCCGGGCACTGAAGTGATTGCAGGGGAAGGACAAATACTCACGGCCGGTGGTGTGGATGCGCACATCCATTTTATTTGTCCCCAACAAGTAGAAGAGGCATTGTGTTCTGGTGTGACTACTATGTTGGGCGGTGGCACGGGCCCTGCCACAGGAACGAATGCAACGACTTGTACACCGGGTATTTGGCATATGCAGCAAATGCTATTGGCCGCTGACACGCTGCCAATGAACATCGGTTTCCTTGGTAAAGGCAATACCAGCCAACCGCTTGCGATCAAAGAACAGGTGACTGCAGGTGCGATAGGGCTGAAACTGCATGAAGACTGGGGTACCACGCCTGCATCTATCGATTGCTGCTTGACAGTTGCTGAAGAAATGGACGTGCAGGTGGCGATCCACACCGACACGTTGAACGAGTCGGGTTTTGTAGAAGATTCGCTGAATGCCATGAAAGGCAGGACCATACATACCTACCACACGGAAGGTGCGGGGGGAGGCCATGCCCCGGACATCATCCGCGCCTGTGGGCAGGAGAATGTGTTGCCGTCCTCCACAAATCCAACAAGACCGTACACCGTTAATACCATAGATGAGCATTTGGATATGCTGATGGTTTGCCACCATCTGTCACCTGCTATTGCGGAAGACGTCGCTTTTGCTGAATCGCGCATTCGTCGTGAAACCATCGCTGCTGAAGATATTCTGCAAGACCTTGGCGCTTTTTCCATGATAGCCTCGGATTCGCAAGCGATGGGACGTGTGGGAGAAGTGGTGTGTCGCACTTGGCAAACTGCGCACAAAATGCGTGTGCAGCGCGGTCCACTGAGTGGTGATCCGAGTGACAGTGACAACGAACGAGCGAAGCGCTATATCGCGAAGTACACGATAAACCCAGCTATTGCGCATGGTATCTCGCATGAGGTTGGGTCAATTGAAGTCGGCAAGCTCGCCGACTTAGTGCTTTGGAAACCTGCATTTTTTGGAAGCAAGCCATCCTTGGTCATTAAGGGAGGTGCGATAGCTCAAGCGCCAATGGGAGACCCAAATGCTTCCATACCAACACCCCAACCTGTGCACTACCGGCCAATGTTTGGTGCGCTAGGCGCTGCCAGTCAGGCGACTTCAGTGACGTTTCTTTCACAGGCGGCGCAGTCGGCAGGTGTTGCACAAAAACTGAAATTGCAGAGCTTATCTGTGGCTGTCAAGAACACGCGACAAGTGCGTAAAAAACACATGATCAACAACGATTATCTTCCCGACATCTCTGTCGATTCTCAAACATATCAAGTGCGAGCCGACGGAGAGCTTCTCCATTGCGAGCCCGCCACTGAACTTCCGTTGGCGCAAAGGTACTATTTATTCTGATGATAGAACTTAACTTTCTTATAACAAGTGACAATCCGTCTGGCACGGCAATGGACGGTAGCTTACGGTTGGATTTCGACCAGCGGGTGAAATGCCGATTGCGCGCACTACTTGAAGATGGCCGCGAGGTTGCAATATTTCTGCCTCGTGGCACCGTGCTAAAAGATAAAGACATTTTGCGCAGCGCGTGTGGATTACAAGTGCAGGTCGTAGCAGCTGACGAGAGTCTCTCTGTGTGTGCGGTGGAAGACCCATTGATGTTTGCGCGTGCTTGCTATCATCTGGGTAATCGCCATGTACCCTTGCAAATTCATGCGGGAGAACTGAGCTACCAACACGACCATGTGCTGGATGACATGTTGCGTGGTTTTGGTTTAGATGTTCACAATTGCAGTGCTAGCTTCCATCCCGAGAATGGAGCCTACAGCAAACACGGTTCGAACCACTCCCATTCACATGCTCACTGAAAGCACTTCACCGCTAGCGCAGCTCAGGCTACACCAATTAATTAGCCCAAATTTGCCGTTGGGCGCATTTAGTTATTCGCAAGGTTTGGAATGGGCGGTGGAATGTGGCTGGGTGAACGATGAAGCGACTCTCTTTCAGTGGCTGCGAGATCAGCTGCAAGGTCAGATGCAGCAGCAAGAGCTTCCTTTGTTGGTGCAATTTTATCGAGCTAGCGAAAATACGGATTTTGGCAAAACACAATACTGGAACAATGAGTTATTGGCTTTTCGGGAGACATCAGAGCTGCGAGCGGAAGAGTTCAATCGTGGGCGGGCAATGTGCCAAGTTTTGATGTCATTAGGTGTCGCTAAAGCCAAAGAAAATCGTCATATTTTGCAACAATGTCAACACGCAGGTTTTGCTTGGGCCTGTGTGAACTGGGCCATTCCACTGGCCGACGGACTGCGAGGGTTCGCGTGGAGCTGGCTAGAAAATGCTGTTCTCGCTGCTGTAAAAATTGTGCCTCTGGGACAGAGTAGTGGGCAAAAGGTTTTGTTTAAGCTGTGTGAAGACATCCCTGATGTCGTCGCCAAGGCGTTGGATGTAAAAGAAAAAGACATTGGTTTTTCTGCACCAGCAGTTACTTATGCCAGTTGCGCCCATGAAACTCAATACACACGGCTGTACCGGTCGTAAAATAAGAGCAAGGAAAACACTAAATGAATATTGAAAATAGAGCGCCCCTGCGGGTCGGAATCGGAGGGCCGGTGGGCTCCGGTAAGACCGCGTTGTTGGAAGTGTTGTGTAAAACGATGCGCGATAGCTACGAACTCGCGGTCGTGACTAACGATATTTACACACAAGAAGACGCAAAAATTCTCACCCAAGCTGAAGCGTTGGAAGCTGACAGAATTGTTGGTGTTGAGACAGGGGGATGTCCGCATACTGCGATTCGCGAGGATGCATCGATGAACCTAGCGGCAATCGAGGACATGATGCAGGTGCATCCGGATTTAGATGTGATCTTTGTCGAGAGTGGGGGCGATAATCTTTCCGCTACTTTTAGCCCCGAACTGGTCGACCTTACTATTTACGTCATTGATGTTGCGGAAGGGGAAAAGATCCCGCGCAAAGGCGGGCCTGGTATCACTAAATCAGATTTGTTAATCATCAATAAAACAGACTTGGCACCCTACGTCGGGGCTTCGCTAGAAGTCATGGAGTCGGATACGAAACGTATGCGCGGTGATCGCCCTTATGTTTTTACCAACATGAAGGAATGCGAGGGTCTGGAGACTATTGTGACTTTTATTGAGCGTGAAGGGGTGCTCTGCTTACCATTGGGTAGCAACTAAAGCATCTATATTACCTTTTTTAGGATAATTGCTGGTTGTATTTCATTGTGGAGCTGCCTGGAATCACGGTGTCCTATTGGGCGGATCTACAATCCATAAAAGACTGGAAATCCGTTGTCGAACATCATGAAGCACAAATACGATGCCGTCGAGAATGGTATAGCGAATACCGAGTGAGAGTGAGCAAGGTCGAACGTGAATACGGGGTTTAATTGCAAGGGTGGATATTTATGCGTCATGTGCTGGTTTACGCAGAGTTGCTTCCCATCAAATTAAGTGACGCCTGGTTTTTTAGCTGGCGGTTTTTAAGTAATCGATCGCTGCAGAGCTAGGGGCTTCGAAAACAACAATCTGATCTCGTCCAGCTTCTTTTGCTTGGTAAAGCGCTTTGTCCGCTTGGCTGATAAGTGTTTTTTGTTCTTTGGTATGTTCGGGCGCTAAGGCTATGCCGATAGAAACGGTGATATTGCCTAGTGGCAGATTGTTAATACTGAGATTTAGACTAGCGATGCTCTGTCGCATGACCTCAGCACGGACTAGCGCGGCCTCTTTGTCGACTTCAGGCAGAAAAACGCAGAACTCTTCTCCACCGTAGCGGCAGGGCAGGCCTTTGTCCCCGCAATTACGTTGTATTTCACCGGCGATAGCTTTGAGTACCAAATCACCCGCATCGTGTCCAAAATTATCGTTAAAACGTTTAAAATTGTCTGCATCTATCATCAAGACAGCGCAAGTTTTTTCACGGTTGTCTTCAGCGTGCATAAAATTGTCCATGCTGTCAGAGAGGAAAATTCTATTGTACAAGCCTGTCATTGGATCTCGCTGTGCTTGTTCTCTCAATTGTTGTCTCAATTGAATATTTGCCAAGGTGAGACCCGTCTGTTCTGCAATAGATTCTCTAATATGCGAAGAGTCTGACTCAATATCACAATGGTGGTAGTCGAGATGAAGAACTCCCACCGTTTCACCTTGTGCTAATAGTGGTATGCACAGCGTATTGTTCGCCGTATTTAGCCAATGCTCACAGGGCAGAACCACGCCTCGAGCTGTAGCATAGTGTTGATGGCCTTTCTTGAGGGCCCAGCAATCATGAGGGTTCAGACTGCTACGGCTGTTGAAGTCTTCGCCCCAATGGCTCAGGAGATCAAGGCGATTTCGCGAAGCCTTGAAAATGGAAATACCGCCGCTGCACCCCGGAAGTAATTTGGGCACGAGTTCTGCCATCACTGTTGACGCTTCGTCTAGGGACTCACAGGTGTTTAGCAGCGAGCTCAACATTTGTAACATCACAATTTCTTCAGTTCGGTTCTCTACTCGGGCTTCGAGCGAGTCGCTGTCTTTTTTGATTTTCCTGCTCAGATAAGTCACTCCCACCACGCTGATGACTATCGAGAGCAGAGTGATGGCGAAACCTATTTTTAGGAGCTCGAGTTGGAAGTCGCTGATAGCGCGTGCGATTAACCCTTGAGCCCTAGATATCCGAATGATTGATGCACCAGGCTGCGTTGGGTTTTTCATCTCGGATGGTGCTGCATCTAAACGTATGGCTACATACATAACATCGTGTTGTTCGGTGTCGCTATAGCGCACGGAGTAGCCAGTTCCAGTTTTTAGTGCCTCTTTGATCTCAGGCCTGTCCGCGTGGTTGTCAATTGTATGAATGAGCGACGTTTCCACCTCGCTGTCTGCGATGACTTTTCCCTCGTCGTTTACCAGAGTGGTGCGCGCATCCAGCGCGTCGGATAGACCTTGGATAGCGGTGTCAGATCGGTATATTTGTTCGTCAATATCCGCACTGGGTTTAAAGCTAGGAAGGGTTGTTTCTGTGGCAACAGCAATGTTTAGCAACTCGCTGCGTTCAGCTGCTAGCATTTGCTCTTTGGTGTATTGCTCAAGAATAAAAGCCGCTGAAAAAATTATCGATAGCTGCATAAGCAACGATAGGGCAATCAATGAGTATGTATTTTTCTTAGGGTCAATGGCCTCTAAACCCTCAATAGTTGGGTTTAATAAAATGCTGATGCGGGAAGCAGATTCTGACCCTTAGGAAATCGGCGCCCGTAGCATTTGCTTAATTGCGCCAGTGTCGTTGAGTTCAGGTTCTCCCCGTTATCAAAGCGAGTTCCGGCGAACTCTTCGATGTGTTTTTGGCGTTGAGTGGATTAACCAAAAAAAATCCATTTTTTATGCGTTATCCACAATTATTTTCTCCAAGAGATAGCTCCTTAAATGCCTCGGTTTTTTCAGAGACTCATAGGCTATACATAAGAGGTAGTACCATAGTGATTCAGAATGATTGTTGGCCGTCACTGGGCCGGTTGTTTTCTCTTGGCACTGGAGCACTTTCACGGCGCAACCTGTCTACACTCTTAGTTGTTCAAAGTTGAGAAGTGTGTTCATGACTATATGTGTCCATATGGCCGTGGACTTGCAAGCGTGATGTATGTCTTCCAATGAAGGCGCTGCACTCCGTCAGTGGCGGGGTTGGTAGGTGCCGGCCAAATTCAGAGGTTCAACGTGTTCCGATCATTTTTTCCACACCCTAAGTGGTTTTTTCTATCAGCTGCAGCTTGGTCTGGGCTCGCGATGTTCGTGTGGTTTGGACTAGGCGTGGAGAGTTGGCAGCCGGGGCTCGACTGGGCTGCACAATACACACCGGCTATTGTCGAAGGAGAGAGGCCACCCTTTCTTAAGCCTGAGAAGCTATGGGTCTACCTGTATATTTTAGGCGCTGGTGTGATCTTCCCTTTTCTGTGGATTGTGCACGGACGTAATGGCTGGTATCGCTGGGCGGTCTGCGGCACGACATTGATTGTCGTTATTTCTTATTTTACGGTGCAAGTGTCGGTCTTCATGAACGACTGGTATGGCGGCTTTTACGATTTGATTCAGAAGGCGCTGACGGAGCCCGGTTCAATCACTGCAGACGAGTACTGGAGTCAGCTAACAACGGTTTTACCCGTGTTGATGGTCAATATCAGTGTTTTAGTTTTGGTCAGTTTTTTTACTAAACACTACTTGTTTCGTTGGCGCACTGCTATGACTAACTATTACATGCACTACTGGCAACCACTGCGAAAAGTAGAGGGTGCTGCTCAACGGGTTCAAGAGGACACCCAGCGATTTGCTCGCATTATGGAGTCTCTCGGAGAGGGTTTGATCGATGCCATCATGACGTTGATTGCCTTCTTGCCATTGCTGCTGGAGTTGTCAGAACGCGTAACCGCATTACCTTTTTTTGGTGCCGTCGATGGGGCCTTGGTTTATGTGGCCATCGGTTCTGCCGTGTTTGGTACTGTTTTGATGGCGATAGTCGGAATCAAATTGCCCGGCTTAGAATTCAACAACCAAAAAGTAGAAGCATCTTTTAGAAAAGAGCTTGTTTATGGTGAGGATGAAGCGGAGAGGAGTGATCCGCCGACAATCCAAGACCTATACCATGGTCTGCGTAAAAACTACTTCCGTCTGTATTTCCATTACTTGTATTTTGGCGTCTTTCGCTTTGGCTACCTTCAGTTCTCCAACTTTCTGACCTTAATTGCATTGGGGCCGACCATTATCGCAGGAGCAGTAACATTTGGTCTATTTCAGCAGGTTAGTCAGGCCTTTGGAAAAGTGGAAGGGTCTTTGCAGTTCCTTGCCAATTCTTGGCCGGTCATTATCGATCTGATTTCCATTCACAAACGTTTGGCCTTGTTTGAGTCGCATATTGCAGGTCAACCAGTTCCAGAACGTAAAGAATGGATTTACGATTTTGGAAGACATTAAACCTAGACGGCATCAAGTACTTCAGGCGTCAAGTACTTCAATGGAAGTATACGGCCTCAGTGATTAGAGCCACACGGAATCTAAAGTGGTCTGCTTACGTTTTTGGAAACACCGGTTAGGTGGCTGATGTTATCAAAAAATATTTAAAGTAATGATGCTTCTCTACGGCCCCTATCTGGGGCCGTTTTCATTTGTATCGTTTATGTTACACGCCCGCTTTTCTCGCGCTGGTTTTCTCTGTACATCCAACCACTCTGCAACTTGTTTCTTCCTAAATTGTTCGTGCGTTTGTCAATTCAAGCCCTGTTAAAATGCGTTGGGCGATTGATATGTGCGCTGTATTCGGTTCTGGTCCAAGCAATTAGTGCACAATTCACGGCCTAGCCATTGGTTTTGTTCGACTAATGGCACTGGCACCATTCTTAGGATTAGCTGTTTTCAATTTACCTAAGGGTTTGTTTCCACCGGAATTCAACGTGAAAATCTGTTTTTGAGATACGTCAAACCAATGAATATGACTAAGTCCAAGCGTTACGTCGTCGATATGCCTTCTGACAAGCTCAGGGTAGGGCAGACGTTGCCCGTGCTTAGCAGCTGGGGTCAGATTGAACTACCCCTTGATGCAGCACATCCGAATATGCCTGCGTTGGTTGCGCTATACGTCGCTCTGTGCAGTGGTGATTGGCAGCCTGTGATTCATTGTTATGAAAACGGTGTTTGGCTGCCCTGCGCATTCCATATCTCACCTGAACTTGCTTTCGATCAGATTGAACAAGTGAGCTTGCCTGAACCCAGCAGCGTCGATGCGCCTGGTTTGAGCTTTGCTGTTGTCCTGGATGATGTAGCGCCAGAAGCACTATCCACAGAGGGCTTGGATTTCATTTTTTTTGTTGGCCGCAGTCAGCATGGTGCTTTGCTCGCCAGTTTTTCTCAACATCATTTTGATGCCGTTGGGGCCGATTACCGTCTGCGTTCGTTTGCTGCGCTAGCTGCGTCTTCACGTCTCGCCCCAGCTGGAGCCGTGAGTGAACATAGTATGTATTCGCAGGCCGATGCGGATCACATGGCAAAAATAAATACGCTGAACGTTGAGTACTATGGGCAAAAGCCCATTCATCAACAATTTACAGAGCAAGCAGCAAGAACCCCTGATGCTGAAGCGCTTAGGTTTGGTGATGTCGTTTTAAGCTATCGTGAACTGGATGAACGCACTAACCAATTTGCTCACTATTTGAGTGAAAAAGGAGCGCGCAAAGGGCAGCGTGTGGGTATCTTTGTTGAACGAAGCGAGCGCATGGTGCTTGCCATGTTAGGTGTCATGAAAACTGGCGCTGCCTACATTCCACTTGACCCCAGTTATCCTGCGGATCGTATCCAATATATTGTCGATGACTCTCACGTTGCACTAGTTATCAGTGAGAGCAAGTTGTTGCCGATCATTGAGGGCAATTCTATTCAGCCAATCCTCATTGATTCACTCGACGAGCAATTGCAGCAGGAAAAATCCGACGCGCTACCCGTAGAAGTTTCTGCTGAAGACGACATCTATCTCATATACACCTCTGGCAGCACTGGAAAACCAAAAGGTGTTTTGGTAAATCATCGCAACGTTTCACTCTATATGCACAGCCAGATTGATGCGTTGAAAGTGGACAAATCCACTCGAGCGCTGACGCTCGCGTCGATGTGTTTTGACGTTTCTAGTGCTGAAATCTACTGTGCGCTATTGGAAGGTGGCTGTGTTGTTGTGGCCAGTCGTGCTGAGGCGACAAACCCCGTTGCGTTGGCTGCGCTAATTAAACGTGAAAATATAGGGATGATGCACGCGACGCCGTCTACTTGGCGCCTGCTTGTAGAGTCGGGCTGGGAGGGGCAAGACCTACTTGCAATAACGGCAGGCGAGCCGTTCCCGCGTCAGTTGTTGGGCCCAATGCTTGAGCGGGTCAGGGAGCTGTGGAATTTTTATGGCCCTACAGAGACCACGGTCTATGCGACCTGCTGCCAATTGACAGACGCCAATGAATTTATTCACATCGGTCGTCCGCTGCCAAACTACCGCGTCAGTGTGCGCAATGCGCTTGGTCGACCCGTACCGACAGGGGTCACTGGAGAATTGTGGATAGGCGGGCCAGGTGTTACACGCGGATACAATAATCGCGAAGATCTCAATACAGTTCAATTTATTGAAGAAGACGGCGTGAATTTCTACCGCACAGGCGATGCTGTTCGCCTTCAGGTCGATGGAAATCTAGAATATTTCTCGCGCCTTGATGGGCAGGTCAAGGTAAACGGCTATCGCATCGAATTGGGTGAAGTTGAGGCAGTGTTGTCTACCTGTGAAGATGTTCAGCGTGGAGTGGTCGGCGTGCACGAGACAAGCGACGGTGGAAAAATGCTCGCCGCTTGGTGTTTGATGAAAGACTCTAAAGCGTTAGACATTGTAGCGCTGAAAGCACATATGTCAGACAAATTACCGGCTTACATGGTCCCTGTTGCGTGGACTGAGCTAGACTCCGTGCCTCTAAATCCTAACGGTAAACTGGATCGCAAGGCGCTACCGCCTATTGTATCTGGACTGCGTGATAAGGATGCAATCTCGACTAAGAGCGCTAGTGCGTCATCTGAAAATTCGCGCGAAGCGGCCAAGAACATTTGGTTGCAATTGCTTAGCCTGCCTGACTGCGACCCCACCGTTAGTTTTTTTGAGCAGGGCGGCACCTCCATGCTGGCGCTGCAATATGTCGAGCGTTTTAATGCGGCTCAGGGCTCATCGCACAATATAGTCGATTTTTTTGCAAACTCTAATTTGCAAGCATGGTCTGACTTCGTTGAGAATAAAGTGCATGATGTAGCTGGGACACAGAGCTCTGCTTCAAGTTCTAAAAACAGGAGCGGGCAAGATATCGCTATTGTTGGCATGGCCGTGCACATGCCTGGCGCCAACGATTTAACTAAATTCTGGAGTAACCTACAGAAT
The DNA here is from genome assembly GCA_937965695.1 of uncultured Granulosicoccaceae bacterium. Taxonomy (GTDB): domain Bacteria; phylum Pseudomonadota; class Gammaproteobacteria; order CALCKW01; family CALCKW01; genus CALCKW01. Next base: position 32,332 of record CALCKW010000005.1, on the reverse strand, counting down.
GGTGTGGAATCCATCAGTCGTTTTAGCCGGGAAGAATTGGCGGCGTCAATACCGGCCCATTTGATCGACGATCCGAGCTACGTGAGAGCACGCGGTATTGTTGAAAATTTCGACTGCTTTGATCACACATTTTTTGGTATGAATCCCAACGAAGCGGCTATCACTGATCCGCAGCAGCGTTTGTTTCTACAAACCTCATGGCATGCTTTTGAAGACGCAGGCATGGTGCCTGATCAAATCGATGGCTTAGTCGGCGTTTACGCGGGCACTTACTACAACACCTACCACACCAACAACGTGATGGCTCACAACCGTCTGATGGAAAACATGGGTGATTTGCAGTTAAAAGTGGCCAGTGAGAAAGACTATGTTGCCACGCGTGTCGCTTATAAATTTAATCTTAGAGGGCCAGCAATTTCAGTCCACACAGCATGTTCGACTTCGATGGTTGCGATTGCGCAGGCGACAGCTGCTTTGCAATTGGGGCATTGTGATGTTGCTGTGGCCGGCGCTGCCTCGATAACTTCACCGGTTCTTAGTGGTGAGCAGTATCAAGAGGGAGGTGTCTTTAGCCGCGATGGCAGCACAAGAACCTTTTCTGCCGATGCGACCGGGACAGCATTTAGTGACGGTGTAGGTGCTGTTGTACTCAAGCGTGTTGAAGGCGCTATTGCGGATGGTGATCGCATCTACGCTGTTATCAAAGCAGCGGCCACCAATAACGACGGTGGCGGAAAAATGAGCTTCATGGCACCGTCGAGCGTTGGTCAATCGGCAGTTGTAGAAGCGGCGCTGCGCCAAAGTGGCGTGCCTGCAGAGACAGTCTGCTATCTTGAAGCACACGGAACTGCAACACCTGTAGGTGACCCTATCGAAGTTGAGGGTTTAAAGAAGGCCTTTGATCAGTTCACCGATAAAAAGCAGTTTTGTGCGATAGGCTCGATAAAGAGCAACATGGGACATCTAACGGCTGCCGCCGGTGTGGCTGGTGTGATCAAGGCTGCCTTGAGTTTGTATCACCGAGAAATCGTGCCTACCTTGCATTGCAAGTCGATCAACCCTGCCATCAATTTTGAGAAGACACCGTTTTATCCGGCACTTGAGCGACAGGCTTGGACAGAGACTGATCACCCGCGACGCGCAGGTGTTAGCTCCTTTGGGGTTGGTGGTACTAACGCTCACACCCTATTGGAAGAGTTCATAGCCGCTGATTCCGTTGTGGATGATTCCCGGTCGCATGAGCTGCTGTTGGTGTCGGCTAAGTCAGAAGAAGCTTTGAATGCTACGACAGAGGCACTGGCGCAACACCTAAGAGAGGAAAAGCCTCGCTTGCGCGATGTAGCCCACACCTTGTTGAATGGGCGCAAGCACTTTGGATGGCGCCGTTTTGTTGTTGCCAGCCAAGACGATGCAGGCCTAAGAATGTCCGAGCTGCAAGCCCAACACAGTGCTACCACCCAGTTAAAAGAAGCACCTGAAGGGGTGGCCTTTATGTACCCGGGGCAGGGTAGTCAATATGCTGGTATGGGAAGTAATCTCTATGCTGAGGAGCCGGTTTACAAACAGGCGGTCGATCGATGTGCTGATCTGCTGTTGCCGGAGTTGGGTATGGATATCCGTCAATTGCTTCTGGCCACCGGCGATGAGCTGCCACGAGCGCAGGCTCTGATTGATGAAACCCGCTACACTCAGCCGTCGCTTTTTGTGACTGCTTATGCGCTGGGAGAGTTGTGGCAATCTTGGGGTTTGAAACCGGCAGCCGTAATCGGTCATAGCATTGGCGAGTTTGCTGCCGCACATCTAGCAGGTGTTTTTAGCTTGCAAGATGCGCTGATGCTTGTGGCCCGACGTGGCGCTATGATGCAAGCATTAGCTAGTGGCTCTATGCTGAGTATTCGATGCACGGTGGATGAATTTCACGCGCTAGCATCTAATGGCGTTACGATCGCAGCGATCAATGGTGCCAAAGCGTTAGTCGTTGCAGGAACCGATGGCGCCATCGCAGCCTTTACCGAGGTTTGCCAGGCGCAGAGTATTGATTGTCGCCAGCTGCACACTTCACATGCCTTTCATTCGCCTATGATGGACCCAATGGTTGAGTCGTTTGCTGAGTTGGTGGGCTCCGTCAGTCGGCAAGCCGGCACTGTTCCTATGATGTCCACGGCCGATTGTGATTGGCTCAGTAACAGCCGAGTGGCTGATCCTAACTACTGGACAGAACAGTTACGCAACCCTGTACGCTTTGCAGAAAGCGTTTCCAGTCTGTGGGAAAACAAAAATTATCTGTTACTCGAGTTGGGGCCTCGCGCTACTCTTAGCACATTGGCTAAGCAGCAGGCGACTGATCGCAATAAGCAAATAGCACTCGCTAGTCTTGCAGATACAGCGGAAAATCAGCGTGAGGTTCAGGCTGTATTGAGCACGCTTGGGCGTCTATGGCAAGCTGGTGTGTCATTGGATTGGAAAACTATTCAATCGCCATCTTCGAGACAAGTGATCAGTTTGCCTGGCTACGTTTTTGACAAACACCGCCATTGGCTTGCAGCACATGCTGTACGACAAGAAGGGTTGGTTGAAGTTGCCCCAGAGTTACAGCTACAGGCTTCGGAACCGATCCAAGCAACGGTTGTGGCAGAAATTACAAGCCCGCTGGAAAGGCTTAAAGTCGCTCTACATTCTTTGTTGTGTGAGTCCTCTGGATTGGACATCAGTGACAGTGAATTCAATGAGACTTTTATATCGCTTGGTATGGACTCGTTGTTTTTGATACGGGTCAGTAATTCGCTAAAAAAGACTTTTGGTGTAGAGGTGGGCTATAGACGCCTACTGGAGAACGAAAGCACCATAAATGCTCTTTCGAAACACTTATTGGAAGAGATGCCCGAATCGCTAATCCCTGCAGCGCCTGCGATTCCGGTTGCACAAGTTGACCAACCTTCAGCGGCGCTAGCAACAGCACAGCCCGTTTCTACATCTACCAGCCAAATAAATCCAGCAGTAGAAATGAGTGAAGACTATGAAGAGCTGTTGCATCAACAGTTAGCATTAGTGACTCAACAATTACAGCTGATTCAAATGCAATTAGAGAGCTTTAGAAAAAAGCGCGGTCAGAGTAGCCCTAAACCTTTAGATAACAATTTGGCTGAGCGGAGTTCCGCATTGCCGTCAACTGCGCAGACGATGCAGAAGCCGAAGCAGGGCGTGCAGGCATCAGACAGTTCGGCGAATATGGATGTTATTGCTGTGCAGCCTTCGGCTTTTCAGGTGCGTTTGATCGAGGACGAGCTTGGTAAGCCGCAGTGGGTCAGTGCTATGCCCGCCAAAGTACTTAGCTAGAAATACCTCAAGACGGTATAAAGCTTCGGAGGCACAATGCCTCCGAGAATCCGAACTGGTACTTATGCAGGGTGGCGTCTCGTGCCAAGCTATAAAGTCGCGGCTAGCACCGCGCCTTCGCGAATAGCGCGTTTTGCATCCAGCTCCCCCGCCAGCTTTGCTCCACCGACAATGTGCCAATGGGGTTGTTGTTCTGGATTGTTTTGATCAAAGAGGCTTCTCTGCGACTCTTGTCCGGCGCATATCACCACGGTATCGACTTCTAGAATTTCAGCCACACCGTCACGCAGAATGTGCAAGCCTTGATCGTCGATCTTTGTGTATTCGCAGTTGTCGTACTGCTCCACTCCGCGCCGTTTGATGTGTTCTCTGTGGACCCAGCCGGTTGTTTTCCCAAGGCCTCTGCCCAGTTTGCCTTCCTTGCGCTGTAGCAACCAGATCCGCCGCTCTACAGGCTCAGGCTCGGGCTCTGTCAGCGCGCCCCGTGTTTCGCCCGTTAAATCTACGCCCCAGTGTTGTAACCATCTGTCTTTGTCTTCGGTGGCAGAGGGCTTTGCTTCACTCAAGTAGGTGGCGACATCAAAGCCAATTCCACCGGCACCTATGATTGCTACTCGTTCTCCGGCGGTGGCGGAGCCATTGAGAAGTTGTGCATAGGTAATGGCTTTAGGGTGATCAATACCTGGAATATTTGGAATGCGTGGCGCAACACCAGTGGCGATGACGATTTCGTCGTAATGACCTTTTAGTGATTCTAAATTGGCTTCTGTGTTGAGTTGCACGTTGATGCCACAGATGTGCAGTTGACGTTCGTAGTAAGCGATGCTGTGAACGAACTCTTCTTTGCCAGGCACCTGAGATGCAAGCGCAAATTGCCCGCCAATGCGAGCTCTGCGTTCGAATAGGCTGACCTTGTGGCCGCGCTGGGCTGCGGTAATAGCGCAAGACATTCCTGCGGGACCTGCACCTACAACAGCCACTCGCTTTGATTTTTCCGCTTTTGGGTAAAGCAACTCAGTCTCGTGACAGGCTTGCGGATTTACCATGCACGTAGCGCGCTTGTTTGTAAATGTATGGTCCAGACAGGCTTGGTTGCAGGCGATACAAATATTGATCTCGTCACTGCGGCCCTCAATGGCTTTATTTGCAAACTGCGCGTCTGCTAGCAAGGGCCTCGCCATGGCAACTAGGTCTGCTTGACCACACTTAAGAATATCTTCTGCAATTTCAGGTGTATTAATACGATTGGAAGCGGCCACTGGAATAGCCACTGCCGCTTTAACGGCAGCAGTTGCTTCGCTAAAAGCCGCGCGGGGCACTGACGTCACAATCGTTGGTACACGCGCTTCGTGCCAGCCGATGCCCGAATTAAACATATTGGCGCCAGCGGTCTCGACGGCTTTTGCTAACTGCAAAATCTCACTGGCGGTAGATCCATTAGGCACTAGATCAACAACTGAGATCCGGTAGATAATCATAAAGTCAGGGCCGCAGGCCTCTCGAACAGCCGCGACAATTTCAACCGGAAATCGGTGGCGGTTCTCAATGCTGCCACCGTATTCGTCAGTGCGCTTGTTGGTTGCGGGCGCCGTAAACTGATTGATAAGGTAGCCTTCGCTACCCATGATTTCTACACCATCGTAGCCTGCTGATTTGGCGAGCTTTGCCGCACGTGCAAAGTGCTTGATTGTCTTGCGAACGGCGCTGGTACTGAGTGCCTTGGATTTAAACGGATTAATCGGTGCCTTGCTTGCGCTAGATGAACGCGAAAAAGGATGGTAAGCATAGCGGCCGGCGTGCAACAGTTGCAGACATATTTTGCCGTCTGCTTCGTGTACAGCTCGCGTCACTTTTCGGTGCGAGTAGGCATCAAAAGGGGTGAGCATAGCGCTGGCAAAGGGGAAGAGCCATCCTCGAATGTTTGGACTAAATCCACCGGTGATGATCAGGCCAATACCACCTCGTGCCCGCTCGGCATAGAAGGCGGCCAGTTTATCCCGGTGCCAGAAACGATCCTCCAAGCCAGTGTGCATCGAACCCATGATCATGCGGTTGCGTAGCGTGTGCGAGCCGATTTTTAGCGGTGCGGTTAGCTGAGGGTAGGAGGCGGGCATAACACGGGTATCCATTGGTGTTGAATCATCAACTCTAAGGGTGTAACTTGACGCTGTCAAGATTGAAAGATCAGTCAGCTAGCTGATCAAGCCGTGGACCCGAAAAATCATCACTGAGCGGTGCTTAATGTAGGCACAAGCACTTGGTGTTTTTTGATACAGGATAACTAAAAAAATATGGCTGTACGCTACCACCATGGTGATTTGCGCCAAGCGCTTTTAGATGCGGCCGCACTTCAACTGGCAGAGCAGGGCATCGAGCAACTGACATTGCGTAAGCTGGCTGATAAAGTCGGTGTCTCGCGAACGGGTGCTTATCATCACTTTGCCAGTAAAAATGATCTTGTCTGTGCCGTTGCAGCCCAAGGCTTTGGGCAACTGCAGCAAATGATTGAGCAAGCTGCGACGAAGTCAGGCACAGGCGTTGGCGCTGAGATGCAGCACTTTGTGTTCGAGTATGTGGACTTCGCCACCACCCAGCCTGAGCTATATGAGCTAATGTTCGGGCGCAAAATCTGGAAAGTGGAAGGAGCGACTGCCGAGCTAAAGGCTGTTGCTTACGCGTGTTTTGCCCGTTACAACAAGTGGACAGAAAGGACTATTTTATCGGTACAACCTGGGGTGCCAAAGTTGCGTTGTCTGCGCATTGCGCAGGCTAACTGGGCGGCTATCCATGGATTGTGTCGACTCTCAATCGATGGCATCTATATGGAGTCGGCTGATTTGAGTGGGGTTGTTGGAGAGGTTGTTGAGGGCATTGCACGCAGAATACAAGGTTGAACCCAAAAACTTTTGGCGTGTTGAAATAATTAGATTTAGCATGTAGTTTTATTATTCTTATGCCTCACCTCAAGTGCGAGCAGTCCTCACAGCAACTGACCGTCGGTTTATCTCGTTCGACGGCCGTCAGCCCACCACCCCAAACGCAGCCGCTGTCGAGTGCAGTTAGCCATTGATGTTGTTGGTGACCCAGTGCAGCCCAGTGTCCCGTAAAAACGTTGAGCTCAGCAAATTCATTTCCAGCTGCTTCGAACCAGGGCAGAGCGTGACTGCTGGGTGAGCTCGGACCGCCTTTTTCACTCATGTTAAGCGCCAAGCTGTCTGGGTTTACAAAACGCATTCGAGTAAAAGCGGCGGCAGTGAACCTCTGTCGCTCGTGACGCTGCAACACTTTACTGTCTTGTAGCGGTGTTTTGCCGTCAAAAATATTTTCTAAAGTTTCGCGGTAGTTATCACCCGAGAGTTGTGCTTCTAATTTTCGTGCACGTTTTTCGCAGGTCTCAATGCTCCAGCCTGGGTAAAGACCTGCGTGCACTAATACATGCTGTTTTTCACGCACCATAAGCGGTTGCTGGCGTAACCATTCGCATAACTCGTCGCCGTCGTGTGCCTTGAGGATTTCATCGACTGTATCTCCCGCACGAGCAGTGCGCACACCTGTCCAGCACCCAAGAAGATGCAAATCGTGGTTGCCCAGCACAGTGACAGCGGCGTGACCTAGATCACGCACAAGCCGAATGGCTTCGAGCGATTTAGGGCCGCGATTGATGAGATCGCCCGTGAGCCAAAGGCGGTCTTTCTTTTGATTAAATTTTAATTTCTTGAGCAGCCGACTGAGTTCGTCGGCACATCCATGCAAATCGCCGATGACGTAAGTTGTCATGGTTACTTTGCTTCCTGTTTCAGTGCTTCGATTTGTCTAAACCAACCACCAAATCCAGCGGCGGTGTTTTCAGTGACATCCAGTTCGGGCACTTGGGTGAGGAGTTCCTCAAAAACCACGTCAGTGCGTGTGGCGATCATACCTAGTACTGGGCTTATTGCTCGGCGCAGCGGTGCCTTGCTGCCTTGACGAATAAACTTGTCGAGAATTAACAGCCGCCCACCGGGTTTGAGCACTCGTGCTGCTTCACTCAACGCGAGTCGGGGCTCTGGTACAACAGCGAGTATTAAGTGCATGGCGACGGCGTCAAATTGGTTGTCGTCGAAAGGTAATGCCTGCGCATCGCCTACGTGCCATTCAATATCGAGAGAGCCTTCAGCCGCGCGGGTTTGAGCGCGTTTGAGCATGGCAGGGGTTAAATCAAGAGCACTTATTTTCGCGTTAGGCGGCAGAAAATCTAGATCGAGGCCCGTGCCGAAGCCTGGCATGAGTAGTTGGCCTTCAAAACCCTGTAAACGCTTTAGGCTTCGCGCTCTCGCGTGGCGAGTCGCTCTTTTGATCAAAGGATCGTACAGAGGGGCAAGCAGGGTATAGCTGGATTTTAAACCCATAAAAATGAGGCGTTCTCAAAAGTGAATAAGGAGCATTCGTGATCTACAGTGGTGCGATGAACGTCGAGATCAGGCGCACAAACCCCTAGGTTTGGCTCATCCTTATCTTAGTGCAGAATGCGAGGGGTCGTCAGAAGGAAGTCGGGGATATTGGCGTCAAACTCTTTGCCGTCGTCAGTCACCATCAGGTACGAGCCACCCATGGTGCCCATTGGGGTTTCTAGCATCGTGCCACTGGTGTATTGAAAGCCCTCACCGGGTTTCAGGTGTGGCTTTTCACCGACAACACCTTCACCGCGAACGTCTTGCACCTTGCCGTTGGCGTCGACGATCTTCCAGTGGCGATTGGTCAAGCGAGCGGGCACTTCACCTTCGTTGCGGATAGTAACCGTGTAAGCGAAGACGTATCGATCTTCATCTGGGCTGGATTCTGACTCGACATAGATCGTGTCAATATCGACTTGGATGCCATCGCTGAGTTCAATTGTCATTGTTCCTGCTTCCTGCGCCATCTTGGAATGAGTATCGAATGCTGGGTTGGTATTGTATGGAATTTTTCAGCGTTTGTGACCTTTAGCGGCCACTAAAAATTTACGACTGTGTTTCCTTCAGGTGTAGCTGTCGCGAAAGTGCAGCAAAGTTTTCCAGAGTGACGCGTTCTGGACGAATACTCGGATCTATGTCGCAGGCCTCAATCGTCTTTTCATCGAGTAGATCACGCAGACTGTTACGTAGTGTCTTGCGGCGCTGAGAGAAAGCAGATGATACAACGGTCGAGAGCGACTTTTCAGAACCGCAGTCAACGGGAGGAGAGACGTGTGGGAAAAGTGACACGATGGCGCTGTCGACCTTTGGTGCAGGAGTAAAGCTTCCGGGCGGAACCAAAAAGCGTTGCACCACGCGGCAGTGATATTGGGTTGTTACACTCAAACGGCCATAGTGACCTTCACCCGCCGCAGAAGCCATGCGTTGCACCACTTCTTTTTGCAACATGAAGTGCATGTCGGTGATGACAGCCTTATGTTTAAACAGATGGAACAACAAAGGGGTCGAGATGTTGTAGGGCAGGTTACCGATAACTCGAAGCGGACCACCTATCTCTTCAGACAGCGCTGTAAAATCTATTTTCATCGCATCGCCGCTGCGTACCGTCAGATCACCAACACCTTCGGCTGCTGCTTCAATCTTGGGGATCAGATCACGGTCTAACTCGATGGCGGTCATGGTGCCCGCTGCTTTGAGTAACGGCAGGGTTAGCGCACCTAAGCCCGGGCCAATCTCCACTAAATTGTCTTCAGCCGCGGGATTAATCGTGCGCACGATTCGCTCGATAACCGATTGATCGTGTAGAAAGTTTTGCCCAAAGCGTTTTCTTGCGCGGTGTTCCAAGATTGTTTGTCCTGCGTCGTGTTGCGGGTGAGGTGATTATTGTACGTGTTTGCGCTTTGCAACGTATGGCCAAAGCATGGCCTTTACTGTCAAGGTCTTCGTGTCTTTAGGGCAGTGCCTTCACGGCGATGCACAGCTATCGCACACTGGTAGAATGCCGTACCTGGCAACGCAATTTGTTCTCAATGAGTCGATCTGCATGATTGAACACTATCCTCAGCTAAAAACTCTACATATGGCGTTAGCTGCCTTGAGCGTGTCGGGCTTTGTGATTCGTTTTGTAGGCACAGTTCGGGACTCAGCTCTCATGGATCATAAGCTGACCAGAACGCTACCCCATGTGATTGACACCTTGTTGCTCTTGGCGGGTTTGTCGCTGGTGTTGATGTCGCAACAATATCCCTGGGTTGATGCATGGCTTGGTGTGAAGTTGTTTTTACTGCTGTTCTATATAGGCTTCGGTGCACTGGCTCTAAAACGCGGCCAAACCACAGCGCGGCGATGGCTATTTTTTGGAGGCGCTGTAGCTGTCGTCACACAAATGGCGGGCACGGCAATGCGTCACAGCCCGTGGGGTTGGTTCGCATGACGTGATCTGAGGTTCCCAAGATTGACTACGTTGCATCGACCGCATATGCGATTTTAGCGGTTTACTGATAGGTGCAGTGATAAGCAGTCTGCTGCGCAACAATCACGTCAAAGCTCGCGTTTGCTGGGACTTCGAATGATGTGCCGCTGGCGTAATCGCGGTAATCTGGCTCACCTGGCAAGCGAACACGCAAAAGTCCGTCGACCACTGTCATGACTTCGTGTTGACTGGTGCTAAAGACAAACTCTCCGATGTCCATCACACCTACCGTGGCTGGCAGCTCACCACCGCTAAACGCGATGGACTTTACTTTCCCTTCGAAGTATTCGTTGACATCGATCATTCCTGGCTCCTTGTTAATCAATATAGGTCGCAGCGTATTTGCGTGCTGCATAGATAAGCATTGTATATCGCTAACCCCGCAGATCGAACTAGCGCTGAAATTAGCGCGATTTCACGTCAGATTTTAAGGTTTTTGTGAGGTTGATAAAGGTACGCCTGCGCCTGTCGTGCATGTAAGGCCTAATTTCGTGAAAAGAGAACGATCTTTACGGTAATTTTGCAGAATCTGGGCAGCGACTTATGCACTTAGGTTCTCTTTAAAATTAGTTTTTAATTGTAAAAGTTTGATCAACTCGACAAAGCAGAAGGCCAGTGGGCTTCCAAGTCGGTGATGTTGAACCAGTTCACGATTGCGGCGGCCTAAATGCTTAAAAATAGGTCTCAGTTATTAGAAATTGTTCTCTCAGGAATGCCCCAGGAATGCCCAATGTTAGATGCGCTACAGACACTGAATTTGCTTGATCTATTGACGGCAGGGCACCTGCTCGGCCTGGTGATAGGTTTTGGCGCTGTATTGTGTATAGATGTCGTTTTGATTAACGGATATTTGACTATCAAATGGCCTTACAGCGGTATGGCATTTTGCCAGACTTTCACACGACTGGTTCGTATTGGTCTGTACATGCTTTGGTTGACGGGTTTGAGTTTGGTGTTTTATTACTTCGTCAACTCACCCGAAAAACTACAAAGTTCGGTACTGCAAGCGAAAATGATTGTGGTGGTTATATTGACGCTAGACAGCGTTGTGATTCATCGCAAAGCTCTCCCGATTGTTTGGAAGTATCGCGCTCGAAACGTACTCGCCAATTCAAACGCCAATGAGACTGCACTGTTTGCTATCTGCTTAGCTGTTTCTCTCGTGTCATGGTGTTTCCTTATTTTGTTTGCTTTTAATCTGGGCTTTGAGCAGCAATCCGTGGCCCAATTGCTAAGTCAGTATTTCTTCGTTTTAATTATTGTCGTGCCATTCTCTTGTGCGATTGCTTTTAGAGCTAGGCTCAATATCCGTGCTTCTTCATTGCTGACTTATCAAGATGAGCAAGTGATAAGCCAAGCCTAATGACGCTGACTCAGCGTTCGGCTCATTAAAATCTTCCAGCGTTTTCCCCTGGTTGAGTGTTTTCCATGCATAAGGTTACGTGAGTGCGTAAACGCTGGATGCGTTCGACAGATTGTAACGTGCATGTCCACTAGCAAGGTTAAGAGCGCGCTAAATCTAAGGCTTTATTTTCGTCATCTCTTGTAGGGTCAATCCGTCATGACGAGTTTTTTGACGGTAGGCGACAGCGGTTCCGACAGAGGGCGCCAGCCACCAAGAACGCGTACCCCAACGTTCCGTGCAAACAACCTTAAACGTGTCGTAAATGCCTGAAACCGTTCTTATCTTAACCGCTCCTACGACCTCACAACTTCGCTTAGAACCCCATGCTTTTGCAAAAAGCGAGCTGGTGCCGTTTATCTGGTAAACGATTTTGTTGCCGATGGCTAAGGGCCACAAGGAATCACTGATCATCTCGACGGACGACTCTCCACTACTAGGGCAGTTTGACCAAAGAGTCGCTGGAGCAAAACCTCGGGTGGATCGTGTCCATTGACAGCCGTCTGACCTCTCATACCGAGCGACCGCATCGTCGCCCGCGATTTTTCGCATAAAACCTGGCTTGCCCTTTTCATCGTTGAAGTGCCATTCCCAACCAATGCGGCGTTTATCTGGGCCCGCCATTGGGGCAAGGTTGTCTAGAGGCTCTAACTCCTCCAGTGCCTGCGCGAGGTGCGAGGCGATGAGCATTGAAAAGATAAAGATCAAACGTTTCATTGCACGTCATTTAAAGTTAATCGACGAGATTTGGACGTCGCGGTTCCATGACAGTTCTGACCCATTGTTAAAATTTATGTCGAAGATATGCCCACCAGACCAAAAGGTGCTTTAAGGTAATAGCCGTTGCTGACGTGAATCGTGCGAGGGCGTTGAAACACCGTTTTGATCATACTCGTGTTCAAATGCGCCGCTGCGTGCAGGGAGATCTTTAGCTCTGCACAATACGCAGCGCTTCGTGCACGGCAGCGATCAGACTGCCCACCCTTGCCTTTCCTGTTCCCGCGAGATCAAGCGCAGTCCCGTGGTCCACTGATGTTCTAACAATGGGCAGACCCAAGGTGACATTGACGGCCCGGCCAAATCCAGCAAATTTCAACACGGGCAACCCTTGGTCGTGAAACATGGCCATGACAGCATCCGCTTGCTCTAGATGGGGTGGGGTAAATAAAGTGTCAGCGGGCAGCGGCCCAGTCAGATGCAATCCCTCTGCACGCAGGGCCTCTAAGCAGGGTTCGATCAGCTCAATTTCTTCACGTCCTAGATGACCGCTTTCACCGGCATGCGGGTTGAGGCCAGCGACCAATATCCGTGGTTGTGCAATGCCGTATTTTGATTGTAAATCGCTGTGCAATATGCGGAGCCGTACGGCAAGCCCATCGTAAGTGAGTGTTTTAGCAACTTCAGACAAGGGCACATGTGTTGTCGCTAGTGCTACCCGCAGATCATCGGCGACCAAAAGCATGACGGGTATGGCTTGGCATATTTCAGCAAAGTATTCGGTATGTCCACTAAAGGGTATACCTGCATCGTTGATCACGCCTTTGTGCACAGGAGCCGTCACCACCGCTGAGAACTCACCGCTTAAACAGCCTCGCGCAGCAAGGTTCAGTATCTCCAACACATAAGATGAGTTAGCGGTGTTCAAGCTACCGGCGACGGATTCCACTGGCAACGGCACGGGTAATACGCTTAGGGGATCTGCCGCGTTAGCGCGATACAGAGGTAGGGCGGTGGAGTTGTTTTCAGCGCGCTGAAGGAGAAGCTCGGGGTCTGCAATAATGACCTGACGAACACCGTCGATAGCAGGTAGACGTGTGCACAGTTCAGGGCCTATTCCTCCTGGCTCACCACTGCAAATGGCGAGAACCGGCAGGCTGCTACTTCTCATCCGGGTATTCTAAGTACGCTTGATCCCGCAGTTGTTGTAACCAACGCACCGTTGTCTGATCGCGCTTGGTCTCAGCGATTGCGGCCTTGGCTTTTAGTCGACGTTCACTGATTGGAGCCTGTGCTTGTCGTCTGCCTTCTAGTTTGACCAAATGCCAGCCAAAAGGGGATTCAAACGGTTGACTGATTTGGCCAGGTGCAAGCAGTTTCAGATTCTCTTCAAAAACGGGCACCATCGCGCCGGGACCAAACCAGCCTAAGTCTCCACCACTGACTCCACTGGCGTAGTCCTCAGAGAGCTTGTGTGCCAGAGCTGCGAAATCTTCACCATTCAGTACTTGTTTACGTACGCTGTCCAGTTCAGCTTTAGCACTCTCCGCGTCTCGCAAAGGGTTGAGCTTCAACAATATGTGCCGTGCATTGCTTTGCTCTACCGCACTTGATTTAGTCTGACGTACCGCGAGCAAACGCAATATGTGTATACCCTGACCATCGACAACTGGCTCACTGGCCTCGTTGGTCATTAACTTGGGCACAATTTCGTTCATGGGTTGGGGCAAGTCACGTGCATTGCGCCAGCCCAACGAACCTCCTTCTAGCGGAATGTTACGCGCTTTAAACGTGTTGACAATTTGTTGCGCGGAACGTTTGTCTGCCAATGCTCTTTGTAATTGATTGACCGCCGCTTCTGCTCGACGTTTTGCCTCATCGTTGGCAGCGACGGGCAGTGGAACGACAAAGTGCTCAAGCTGGTATTGCGGTTGGCCGGCAGCCACGTCTGCCGCAGCTAGAAAATCATCGACTTCTTGCTCGCTGACATTGATTCGTCGCAAAACTTCACGGTCGCGGAGCCGTTCTACCAATATTTGCTGACGGACTGACTCGCGTAATTTGTTCCAATCGACACCTTGTGATGCAGCTTGTTTGCGGAAGTTGGTCAAGCTTAGCTTGTTTTGTTTGGCGAGATTCTGCATCGCGCGGTCCAGTGTGGCATTGTCCACACTCAGCCCCAAGCGCCGAGCTTCTTGCTCTTGTAGGCTGATTAGAATCAGCTCTTCTAAGGCTGTTTTGCGCAGCTGCTCAGCTGAGGCATTCGCGTTTCGAGCTCGCAAAATTTCGATCGTGTTTCGAAGCTCAGCTTCAGTGATCGCTGAGTCATTGACCAACACACGAACACGATCCACTATCTGTTGCGCCGCGTAAGAGGGATTAGATACACCGACTAAACAGGTGAAGGCGCAAACACCGAGCAAGGTTTTTAGATTGGGGGCCAAAGATGTCATTTTTAGAGCATTGTTCATTGATTATCTCGATAGCCAAGAATAGCACGGTTAAACTGGGTGCCTACGCTGTTGCCGATACCACCTAGGCCTTTAAAAATCACCTCTACGGTGAAGTCTTTGTCGTATTCATCGTCGCTATTGAGGTAGCGCCGCGCACCACCTCGCAGTGTCCAGCAGCAGCCGTCCCAGCTATAACCCAAGAACTGCTCAATGGAGCGGTTGTCTCGCAATGACTGCTGGGTTCGGCCAAGCACCGTAAAGCCATTTATCAGCGGCCACGAAAAAGAAACATCGAGGTGTTCCAGACGGTCTCGCTGCAGGCGGTGCCCGATGTTCAATATTTTAGCGCCTTTGCGATAACGTAGATCAATGCCGGAGCGTTCTAGTTCCGCGCCATCGGCACCAAACTGCGCAATTGCGCGCAGCTGCCAGTTGCGTTGGCCACTGTACATCGCTTCACCGACGATATCCGAGCGACCACTTTCAGGGTCGTCATCGGACAAACTGACGTTCTGGTCATCCAAATAGAAGGCGCTTCCCACGCTCGCACGCCAGATTTCTCCACCCGTTTGATCGAGGTAGCGGGTGCTCAAGGCCAGTGATATCTGATTGGCATCACCGATACGATCACGTCCGGAAAAACGATTTTCTCGAAACAGCTGGTCGTAACTGAAATCCAGCTCAGCGGTGTCGAACAACGGCAGCGCCGACTGCTCTTTTTCGGGGACAAAAAGATAAAAGAATCGAGGTTCCAAGGTTTGTGTTGCGTTGTTTGCCAAGTTGCGGCGCAGTCGCGTACCCACATCGAGCGACAGAATCGGCACGATACGGTTTGAGGTGTTATCTTGCCCTTCTTCCTCGTTCGAAAACAGATAGCGCGTGCCTGCGAGCGTTGCAGCGCCTTTAAAAAAGCCCCAGCTAGCAGAGCGTTCAACCTGTATGCGTGGGCGCAGATCAAAGCGCCATGTCTTGACCGAGTTGTCGCGTGTTAGCTGAACCGCTTCGCCTTCTAGGCTGATCGAAAGCGGTCCTTCGGGATCCCACGGGGTGGAGTTCCATAATATTTGCGGCAAACGCTGGTAGGGACGATCTTCTGTCGCCAAACTTTCGTCGAGCGTTTGATAGGCTTGGAGTCGGAATAGACCGCGGCTTGTCCCGTCGTTAAATCGCAGATCAATACGTCGGTCTAAGTGAATGACATTGGCGATATCAAAAGGATTACCCAAGTCTTTAAAGTAGTCACCGTCGCTCGCATTGGCGATGGAAATCCGAGTGCTCCAGTGTCTGGCAAAGGCGCTCCTTTCAGATAACCTGATAAATTCGCGACGCTCGTCTAGCTCGCCGTCATTCAGATATTCGTAGTCGAGCTGCCAATTGGAATTGGCCGTCAGGTAGCGAAGCTCTGACTGCAGTTGTAAACCGCGTTTTTCCATAAGACGCGGTGTAAAAGTTGCGTCCGCATTGGGGGCGATGTTCCAGTACCACGGCTGGCGAACTTCCCAACCGCTGCTGTCTGAGAAAGACACTTGCGGGTAGAGCAATCCGGTTTGGCGATTGTCGTTTAAAGGCCAGCTTAGCCAAGGCAAGTAGAGCAGTGGCACGCCGCCAATCTCAAAGCGAACATCTTTCGCTTCACCGCGCCCCGTCTCATTGTCAATGGTGATGTTAGAAGCGCGCAGCTGCCAGGCTTCATTATCTTCGGCGCAACTTGTGATGCTGGCACCTTGCAAAGCAAAAGCTTCTTTGGACAAGGTTTGAAAATATTCAGAGCTGCCACGCAGGTAATTTGTGCCGCCAAAAAATTCAAAGCTGGAATCTTTAACCGCCATGCGATCTCCGCGCATAGACGCGGTGAACTGTTCAGCACTCAGATTGAGCTGCTCAGTAAATAAGGTGGCGCCACCATCGGTCAGCACCTGCATGGTCTCCGTATCCAAAATAGCTTTTTCTGCCTGCATCGCCGTTTCTTCGTATTGCAGAAAAACATCGCCCTCAAGCGTCACTATTCCCGTTGGAGAGCCTTTAATGACATCAGCCGTTGCCTGCAACGCTTCGTCAGGTAGAGCTGTCAGCTGAGGTTTGGATAGGGTATTGGTGTAGCACGCTCCAGCAGCCTGACCCAGAGAGGGCAGGGCCATTAGCGCGTAAAGCGTTATACGCGGCAATTTAGCGTGGACGGCAGCTTTGATCTTCGAAATCTCCGGTGTTGATCCCGTGGCTCTTAAAACGGGTGCGCAAAGGGTAGAATGTAGTCTACCTAGAGCGTCCCCGTGAGAAGCAATGTCAGTCGCCGCCCAAGATCGTATAAAGTTAGAGCCCGGTTGGAAGAAACAAATGCTTCCCGAGTTTGAACAACCCTACATGCAAGAGCTGCGTGCATTCCTTAGCCAGCGCAAAAAAGCAGACGCGATCATCTACCCACCTCGAGATCAGATGTTTAATGCGTTCAATGCAACACCCTTTGATCAAGTCAAAGTAGTGATCCTAGGGCAAGACCCCTATCACGGAGCAGGGCAGGCGCACGGTCTGTGTTTTTCTGTACAAGCGGGTGTTCCCATTCCACCGTCGCTGCGCAACATCTACGCCGAGCTCGGTACCGATTTGGCGTTCGAGGCACCCGACCACGGCCATCTTCAGGCTTGGGCTGAGCAGGGAGTGTTTTTGCTCAACAGCGTTTTAACGGTAGAAAACGGAAACGCAGGTGCGCACCAAGGAAAAGGCTGGGAGCGTTTTACCGACGCCGCCGTGCGAGCATTGGCTGAACAGCGCGAAGGTATCGTCTTTATGCTCTGGGGCAGTTACGCACACAAAAAGGGTCAGTTTATTGATCGCAGCAAGCACTGTGTTCTGCGCTCGCCCCACCCATCGCCACTGTCTGCTTATCGGGGGTTCTTGGGTTGCCGGCATTTTTCGAAAGCTAATGCATGGCTCGAAGAAAAAGGCCTTGGTGCTGTGGACTGGGCGCTGCCCAAGACGCTTGACTAGCTTCAGCTTCGCGCGCCGATTTTCGCACAGAGAGCGCGCTTTGAGCGGCAAACTTTTCTGCGAGAGCATGCGATCCTTGCCCAAGGCATCTACAATTCGCGCTCCGTACTAAGATTTTGTGGAAGCCCTGCATGGCTATCAAGGACAAACTATTGTCCCTAGTGCTCGTCGTCTTATCGCTCGCACTTTTATATCCTGGTATTAGCCTGCCTGTCATGACGGTGGTCGGCACGCTTGATCAAGCGGGTATGGTCGATATTGGCCAGCAGGCAATCATCGAAGCCCGTGTGCAAAAAGCACTGACGAAAAACCCAGACGGTGATGTCGAGAAACTGCGCCATAAAAAAGGCCGCACAGTGCGATTGCTGTCCAATATCATGGATCTCGATGAAATCTCGGGCCGGGTCGAAGTTTATCGCAAGAGCAGCAGCGTTTTGGAAACCATCAACACGTTGTTGGGTAAAGGTTATCCGGTCGTGGCAGGTTTAGTGGCGCTGTTCAGTATCATTGTGCCAGTTATTAAAAATGCCATGTTGTTGCTGGCTGTGGTCGCGCCGCAGACCCGCATTGGCCAATGGTTGATCAACTGTGCCCAGTTGATCGGCAAGTGGTCAATGGCAGATGTCTTCTTGGTGGCACTTTTTGTGAGCTTCTTAGCGTTTAACGCGACAAGTGCGCTCGATGGTGTTTTGATGCTAAACGCATCAGTAGAGCCGGGGCTGTATTGGTTTAGCGCATATTGTTTGGTTTCTATACTGGCAGGGCAAATTATCGCGCATAAAATTGCCGCGCCACCGGTGAAGCGCAAACGGGCCAAAAGACAAACTAAACGCAAAAAAACCACTCGCTGATGTCTGCCAGCTGTATGTGCTTCTACTATGCTATTTATCTCAGAAGAAGAGTCGTTGCGCGTGCAGCGCTAAATCAGCAAGGTCGGTAGTGTGAAGCAAAAACTCAAACGGTTAATTGGGCCCGGCCTACTGGCAACAACGCTTGCAGGGATGGCGCTCAGCAGTGAACAAGCGTCAGCTGCGTCTGGCTATGCTGCCACCGAGAAGGGCAAAGCCTTTATCGATGAGATGGCGCGGGAGCACGACTTCAACCGCGATGACCTGAACTATTGGTTGGGCAGCACCACGCGATACGATGCGGTTATTGAAGCCATGTCAAAGCCTGCTGAAAAAACACTCACCTGGGCGCAGTACCGTCCCATTTTTATCAAAGACGCCCGTATTGATTCGGCGCTGGAATTTGCGCGCAGCAACGCGAATTTGCTCGACCGTGTGGAAGAAAAGTACGGCGTGCCGCGCGAGATCATTGTGGCGATCATTGGGGTGGAGAGCTGGTACGGCAAATACAAAGGCAAACACCCCGCTTTACAATCGCTCGCCACGTTGGCCTTTGACTACCCAAAAAGGGCGAAGTTTTTTCGCAGAGAGTTAAAAGAATTCTTGTTGCTGTCGCGCGAAGAGAACTTTGAACCCATGGCGGTTAAGGGATCCTACGCTGCTGCGATGGGTATGCCGCAGTTTATCAGCAGTAGTTATCGAGCTTATGCCGTCGACGGTGACGGAGACGGGAAACGCGATTTGTTTGGGTCCCTTGAGGACATCACGGCGAGTGTCGCCAATTATTTTGTACGGCACGGATGGCGCACGGGTGAAACCGTGACAGAGCAGGTCCAGATACAAGGGGATGCTACAGCACTGGTCAAAAAAGGCAGCAAACCCCAGCTCACAGCGGCAGATTTTAAAACGCTGGGAGTGGATATTAATTTAAGCCCAAAACAGCGTGCTGCATTGATTGAACTTGAGGGAAATCAAGGGCTTGAGTATTGGATTGGGTATAAAAACTTCTACGTTATCACCCGCTATAACCACAGTCCTTTATACGCAATGGCTGTTTTTCAGCTGGCACAGTCTATAAAAGAAGGGTTGGCACAAGCAGATTAACGCAATTTTTTTGTGCGGTTGATTCGCGATCGCTAGTCATGAAACCGATTTAATCAGGTAAAACTTATGCGCAAAGTATTAGTAGCCTCTGCACTGGCAGCGGTCTATTTGGCAGGCTGCAGCATGCTGCCAGGTGTAAAGCAGTACGACGCCCTAGAAGACGGACCCGGTCGTATTATGCAACCCAGTGACGACGCAGGGCAGGGCGAACCCTTTTCAGAGTTGGGTAACAAAAGCCCGTACTCGGTCAACGGCCGCTTTTACTATGTGATGGAAGACCCAACCCACTACCGTGCTCGCGGAAAAGCGTCTTGGTATGGGAACAAATTCCATGGCCGCAAAACCTCCAGCGGCGAAGATTTTGATATGTACGCGATGACAGCCGCGCACCGCAATTTGCCGCTGCCTACCTATCTAGAAGTCACCAACCTCGACAACGGTAAAGTAGCCATCGTTAAAGTTAACGATCGTGGTCCTTACGTTGACGATCGTTTGCTGGATCTGTCTTATGCCGCCGCTGTAAAGCTGGGCATGATGGAAAAGGGCAATGCACCCGTTGAAGTTCGGGCAGTCACTGGCAATGACATCGCTGATGCACGCCGACAGATTGAAGAAGATGGCGCGGCTGCTCGCGTCCAGGCGGGAAGTGCTAACGATGCACTGCCGGCGACAGACCTGCAGCCAGTGATAGAGGTTGCAAGCGTCGCGGGTGCTGCTGAAGACGTATCCAATGAAACGGTTAAAACAGCCACCGAAGTGGCGAACGCTTCTGCAGCTGCAGTGTCAGAGAATACAGAGAACGTGGCGCAAGCGGCAGAAGACGCGGTCGAAGTGGTAACAGAAGTTGCTCCTGCAGAGCCAACGCTTGCCGTGAGTGAAACACCCACTGCCACTGCGACCCCTGCTGCAGATACCATCAGCGGGCGCGACCTTGCATTGCAGCTAGGGGCCTTCTCCAAGATAGACGGCGCTATTGCGACGATGGATCAAGCGCAGGCGTTGGTACCGGCTATTCCCGCTTTTGTACTGCGAGGTGAGAGTAACGGTAAATCGATATACCGAGTACGCGTTGGGCCGGTGAACACCAAAGAGCTAATTGATGAAGCGTCATTGGCACTTGCTAAAGGTGGAATTACCGACTCTAGAGTGCTGCCGATGCAAGGTGGCGGTGACTGCGTGGCCGGTTGTCGGTAGAATCCTGCCAACAGCAATGCCTTAAGTGAAGGGGCGCCGCTTGCGGCGCCCTTTTTTTGTTTAATTATTCTGGGAACATTTGTCACTGATGCTCATATCCGCCCTTCGACGTTGTACAGCCGTTTTGTTATTGGCCGTGGCGCCAGCCGTCTCCGCGCTAGAGATTGTCAAACCCGTACCTGCGCCACCACAGCTTGCCGCCAAGGCTTATGTATTGATGGAATACAGCTCTGGTCGCGTGCTGGTTGAGCACAATGCGGATAAAGCTTTTGAGCCGGCAAGTCTGACCAAAATCATGACGGACTATATCGTCAGTGACGAGTTGGCCAAAGGTACATTGAACCCTGATGAAGAGGTCACCATCTCCGAGAAAGCTTGGAAAATGGGCGGCTCCAAGATGTTTATCGAGGTCGGCAAAAAGGTCAAAGTCAGCGACCTGATCAAAGGCATGGTGATTCAGTCGGGTAACGACGCCAGTGTGCAGTTGGCGGAAACTGTTGCCGGCAGTGAAGAGACTTTTGTCGAGCTGATGAACCAGTACGCCAAGCACTTGGGCATGACAAACACGGCGTTTCGCAACGCCACGGGCATGCCGGATAAAGAGCACCTCAGCAGTGCACAAGATATGGCCGTCTTGTCGCGTGCACTGATTCGAGACTTCCCCGAAGACTACAAAATTTATTCGATCAAAGAATTTGAACACAATGGCATCAAGCAAAAAAACCGTAACGGTTTGCTCTGGAGTGATGACACCGTTGACGGCATGAAGACCGGTCACACTGAAAGTGCTGGTTTTGGTTTGGTCGCCTCGGCCGTGCGTGAAGACATGCGGCTGATCGCGGTCGTCATGGGAACCAACAGCGCCAATGCCCGTTTGTCGGCCACCGCTAAACTGCTGAGTTATGGCTTTCGATTTTTCGGCTCCCGCGAGCTCTACGCTGAGGGAACGGCTATCGATAATTTGCGTGTCTGGAGCGGTGCGGAAAAGACTGTACCAGTTGGGCTAGTAAAACCCTTGTCCGTGGCTTTTCCACGGGGCCAAGAGGACCAGCTCACGACGCGCATAGAACTCAACCGCGGTGTGCAGGCACCGCTGGATGAAGGCGCAGAGGTCGGTCGTTTACGCGTTGTGTCAGGCGACGACATCATCGCTGATGAAGCGCTAGTTGCCTTGCGTGAAGTGCCTGCTGGGGGCATCGTTCCCACCGTGCGCGACGCGATCTTGCAATACTTCGAGTGAGTGAAGGCCTGACATGAGCGAAGAAGAGAAACAACCACTCATGACCTTTCCCTGTGACTTTGAGGTCAAAGCCATGGGAAAGGCGGCTGATGATTTTGAGCAATTGGTGTTGTCTTTGGTTCGCCTAAAAGTACCAGAGTTAGGTGATAAAGCGCTGCGCATTTCACCCAGCAAAAGCGGCACCTACTTGTCGGTCACGGTGGGCTTTGTGGCGCAGAGTAAAGAACAGTTGGACGCTGTCTACCAAACTTTGGTGGACGATCCACGGATCCTTTACGCACTTTGAATGAGCATCGCTCACCTGCCGATGGCAAGCCCTATGTGCTTCGCCAGCTCGGGCTGCTCGATTACCAAACGGTGTTTAGCGCGCAGCGCCAGTTCACCGACACGCGGCTGCCAACAACCCTCGACGAATTTTGGCTGGTTGAGCACTCTTCCGTGTTTACCCAAGGGCAAGCCGGCAAAGCCGAACACCTGCTAGATGCCGGAGATATTCCTGTTGTGCAAAGTGATCGCGGTGGGCAGGTGACCTATCACGGTCCAGGCCAAGTGGTGCTCTACACCTTGATGGATTTGCGTCGAAATGGATGGGGAGTTCGTGCGGCGGTCACGGCGTTGGAAACGGCGGTTATCCAGTTGTTAGCCACACACGGTGTGGATGCAGCAGCTGACCCCAGCGCACCGGGTGTATACGTGCAAGGCGCTAAGGTCGCGGCTCTTGGTCTCAGGGTGCGCAAAGGGTGTTGTTATCACGGGGTGGCGCTCAATGTCGATATGGATTTGTCCCCTTACTTGCGCATAAACCCGTGCGGATACGCTGGGCAGCCAGTCACCAGTACAACGTTGTTGGGCGTACCGGGCGATATGGCTGAGATAGGCGCTGCGCTAGCGACGCAGTTGGCGGCGCAATTGCAGTACAATGAACAGCAACTCGCACAGGGTTTACCTGAGGCCGTTTAGAACAGATCCGTTTTATTGTAGCGGCGGCGCAGCACCCACTTAATTTGCTGCTGGCTTACAACTTATTTGAGATAACACCCGCTTTTCGATCAGCGGGCACAGAGAACATCATGACTGACTACACATCACCCTCGCGGCAAGATCCGGAAAAATTTCAGCGAGGTGCGGTTAAATTGAGCCGTATTCCGGTGAAAGTGCAGCGTACGGAAACAGTCGTGCGCAAACCTAAATGGATCCGTGCCAAAGCGCACAGCTCACCCAAGGTGCAAGAAATCAAACGCATGATGCGTGAGCTAGATTTGCATTCGGTGTGCGAAGAGGCAAGCTGCCCAAATCTGGGTGAATGCTTTAGCCACGGCACTGCAACTTTTATGATCATGGGTGGCATTTGTACTCGTCGTTGCCCCTTTTGCGATGTGGCACACGGCCGACCTGACGCGCTCGACGCTGATGAACCACAGAACCTCGCCAAAGCGATAGCTCAGTTAGATCTCAGTTATGTGGTGGTCACCTCGGTTGACCGAGACGACCTGCGCGACGGCGGTGCTGGGCATTTCGCCGAGTGTATTGCAGCGGTGCGCGAGCATTGCGGCGACACCAAAATTGAAGTGCTGGTGCCCGATTTCCGTGGCCGCATGGACCGAGCACTCGAAGCATTAGCAGACAACCCGCCAGACGTCTTCAACCACAACTTAGAAACCATTCCTCGTTTGTACCGCGCTGCACGCCCGGGCTCGAGCTATGAGTGGTCACTTGACCTCCTGGAAGAGCACAAGAAGCAACACCCGAGTGTGCCGACCAAATCAGGCCTCATGCTTGGTTTGGGTGAAGAGCTCGACGAAGTGCGCGAAGTTATGCGTGACCTGCGCGCCCACAATGTGGACATGCTCACTTTGGGTCAGTACTTACAGCCAAGCCGTGATCACCTTGCGGTTGAGCGTTTTGTCACACCGGAAGAGTTTGATCAGCTAGCTGTCGATGGGCGAGCAATGGGCTTTAGTCATGTGGCCAGTGGACCAATGGTGCGCAGTTCATACCATGCCGACAAGCAGGCGATGGGCGTTGTGACGCAGTAAGAAAGCAGCAAACATAACAGCGAGCAGAGCGCTCGCTGTTTTTGAATTTGGCAGTGTCGTTTGGCGTTTTAGTCGCCTGAAATTATGCCTTTACTGCGCAGCAAAGGCTCTGCTACCCACACGGGGCCAATCAGCAAAAACTTCAGATCTTCCATAAAACTGGGTTGTTTACCTTCAATTTTATGGCCGTAAAACTGACCGGCCCAAGCGAGTACAAACAGCAGTATCAAAAAGTAAACGCTGAAACCAAACACCGCTTGAATCAGTGCGCAGATGAGAATGGCAGCGCCACCTGCCAGCCCGAGCTGTGGTGAAAGATTGTAATAGAACCAGGCGGCCCCGATACCGACCAACAACATCAGCAGGAATGAAATCTCCCATAACAGGGCGACCAGTACAAAGAAAATCACGGGCACGCAGATATTGTGTATCTTTTTGTTAGTGGGGTCTTGATGAGACTCCGCGTAGGCGGAAAGCCATTGCTCTAACGTATTCATAGCAAGCTCCTTTTCGGGGGGGTAGGATATGCACACTTTAGCACTATTTATGTGAAGGCACTTCAAGCTCTATGAGTAGACAAGCGACACCCGTTTCACGTCCACCGCACAAGGATCCATCACCTAAAAAAGGTTGGCGAAAGCGTATTCGCAAGCGTTATTGGCTTGGTTCACTGCTGATTCTTCTCATCGTCGTGGCACTGGTTATCGGCTTTTTTACCTGGCGCACCTTGCAGCGCATGGACGCTCGCATTCAAGAAGTGTTTGAGGGCCAAAAGTGGTCCATCGCCGCGCGAGTCTATGCACGTCCTCTCGAGTTGTATGTGGGTCAGAACTTAAGCCGTGACGACCTAGCGCACGAGCTTGGTTTGTTGGGCTATCGCCGCAGCGAGCAGTTTGGCCCGGGCCACTTTGATGAACTTGGTGACCGCTTTACGGTGCACACCCGCGGTTTTAAATTCCCTGACGGCAACGAGCCGACGACCCGGCTGACCCTGAGCTGGAATGGTGAAACCATCAGCGATATGCGTGACGCCGATGGCCAAGAGTTGGCGATTGCACGCCTCGAGCCCGTTTTGATCGGCCGTATCTCACCGGCGCAAAGTGAAGACCGTTTGCTGGTCTCTGACGATGAACTGCCCGAAGGGCTGAAACAGGCTTTGTTGTCGGTGGAGGATCCCGCTTTTTACGACCACTACGGCATTTCGATTCGCGGCATTCTGCGAGCAGTTTGGGTCAATATCCGCGAGGGGCGCTACGCGCAAGGTGGCAGCACGCTGACGCAGCAGTTGGTAAAAAACCTGTTCCTCACGGAGGAGCGTAGCCTCAAGCGCAAATTGACCGAATGGCCCATGGCGATGCTGTTGGACTATCGCTACGAAAAAGATGAAATTCTGCTCGCCTATATCAACGAAGTGTTTTTCGCGCAGGACAGCAAACGAGCCGTGCATGGCTTTGGTCTCGCCAGTTTGTATTTTTTCTCGCGCCCGCTGCGTGAGCTGCGCACCCACGAGTACGCGCTGCTTGTTGGCATACTCAAAGGCCCAAGCTATTACAACCCGCTGCGTCATCCGGAGCGTGCGCAACGCCGTCGTGACCTAGTGCTGACTTTGATGCACAAACACAACGTGCTCGATGACGCGCAGCTAGCTGCCTCTAAAAAAGAACCACTCGGTTTGGCTCAAGGTGGGGCGGTTAGGCAGCAGCCTGCCTATCTGGATCTCGTGCGGCGCCAGCTGGTCGACGAATACGATATCAACGACCTGCAACGCAATGGCCTGGCCATCCACACGAATTTTGATCCACTGGTTCAGCGCCGATTAGAAGAAGCCGTCGCGACGGCATATCCGCGTATTCAAACTCAACAGCTCGTTGACGACGAACGCCTGCAAGAACTTGAGACTGCGGCAGTTGTATCCTCGGTAGACACCGGTGAAGTGGTTGCCATGATTGGCGCTCGAGAGCCACGCTACGCCGGTTTTAACCGAGCGCTTGACGCGCGGCGCGCTATCGGCTCGTTGATTAAGCCAGCGGTCTTTCTGACCGCTTTGGAGCAACCCGAGAGTTATCACTTGGCCTCAAGGGTTAAGGACGAACCCGTTTCTATCGAACAACCGGACGGCGGGTATTGGGAGCCTGAAAATTTCACCGGAAAAAGCCTTGGTGAAGTGAGTCTGTTGCGCGCGCTGAGCAAATCGCTCAATCAGGCCACCGTCAATATAGGGATGGAATTAGGCGTAGAAGAGGTGCTCAAAACGGTTGAGCGACTCGGCTACGAAGGCGAGATTGCGCCGTTGCCTTCGATATTGCTCGGAGCGATTGAGATGGCACCCATCGACGTATTGGCCATGTACCAAACCATTGCTGGCAACGGCTACAGAATGCCCCGTCGAGTTATCCGCTCCATACAGGCACTGAACGGTGAGCAGCTAAAGCGCTACCCGCTGGAGTTAGAAAAACGCTTTGACGCCGCCGCAATCTTTGAACTGCAATTTGCTATGCAGACGGTAATGCGCAGTGGTACAGGGCGGCGTGCCTACTGGTACAATCCACCAGAAGTAGCACTTGCGGGTAAAACAGGCACCACCAACGATCAGCGCGACAGCTGGTTTGCAGGCTTTGGTGGGGAGCACTTAGCCGTGGTTTGGATGGGTCGAGACGACAACGGTGCAACCCCCGTCACAGGCAGTAGCGGCGCACTGGAGATCTGGTCGGCTTTCATGGCGGGTGTTGGCGAGCAGAGTTTGCAGTCGCGCGAGCCCGCAGGCATCAGTTACCATTGGACGGACTTGGAGCGCGGCAAACTGTTGCCAGAGCGATGCAGCAGTGTTGTGGCACTGCCTTATCAGCAAGCGTCATTAGCAATCATTGAAGAGTCAAAAGTATGGTGTCGATGAAACAACTGGCAACGCGCGGCCTGCCGCTAGTCGCCGCTTTGGCCTTGAGCGCCTGTACCATCGTTCCTTACGATCAGGTACAAACCACCTCGCCAGCCTCCGAGCAAGTAAAACCCGACAGTGAACCCCAAGAAGCCTTGGTGGTGCCGCAGCGGCCCGAAGGGCAAATTCAGTCGAGCAAACTGGAGCCAACACCGGCGAGCTTGCCCGCCGCGCAGCGCATGCGACAACTCGCCACTGCTCAGGGTGAAAAGGGTGAATATCGGGCAGCTGTAGCGCTGCTCGAGCGGGCATTGCGCATCTCTCCGCGTGACCCTGAGACCTACTACGAGTTGGCGCGCAATCACCTGCTACTCGAAAACCCATCCCAGGCGTTGCAACTGGCGCAACGCGGGTTATCGCTCAACCCCAGTCCCGATCAGCGCACGCGCCTAGAAGACTTGGTCGAGCAGTGCCGGCAGCAACTGACAGCTTAAGTGCAGTTATTGCGCTTTGAACCGCCGCTCCGGGCATTCAAAGCGCAAAGACTGTTTTGCATCGCCTTAACAACTCCTCTGTAATGCATTAAATCAACGTGTGCGTGTGCGTATTTTGCCGCCGCATAGATCTGATATATTGACCCTACATCTTGGCAGCCTGTGTGCGATGGCGCGTTATCGACGATGCTGCGCGTATGGGTATTCTCACTTACTTGGGAATCCCTAAATCATCACCACACTCCTGTTTAGTGAATCCATTTATAACAACCTTATGGGTGTTGAAATGCAATACAGCAAAGACGAAAAAGCCATTGCCGAACTCACGGCGGAACAGTTTCAGGTGACGCAAAACAGCGGCACCGAACGCCCGTTCACGGGAGAATACGACAAGCACTATGAAGCGGGTATCTATGTCGATATTGTTTCGGGCGAACCGCTGTTTTCTTCCTCGACCAAGTTTGATGCTGGCTGTGGATGGCCCGCGTTCTCTAAACCTATCGTGGCGGCACATGTCGAAGAGCTAAGTGACACAACCTTGGGAATGGTCCGTACCGAAGTGCGCTCAAAACACGCCGACAGTCATCTGGGCCATGTCTTCCCAGATGGGCCCGCTGACCAAGGCGGATTGCGTTACTGCATCAACTCGGCATCACTGCGTTTTGTCGCTCTAGCGGATATGGACGCAGCCGGGTACGGCGAATTTAAAAACCAAGTAGAGAGCAACTGAATATGACTAGTCGAGCAGTATTGGCAGGTGGGTGCTTTTGGGGTATGCAGGATTTAATTCGCAAGTTGCCGGGTGTGCAGTCCATGAGCGTTGGCTATACCGGTGGCGATGTGCCCAACGCCACTTATCGCAATCATGGCACGCACGCGGAAGGGGTTGAGATATTCTTTGACCCCGAAGTGATCAGCTACCGCCGGTTGTTGGAGTTCTTTTTCCAGATTCACGATCCGTCAACGCTCAATCAACAAGGTAATGACAAGGGCATGAGTTATCGCTCAGCCATTTATTACGTGGACGAAGAACAAAAACAAATCGCCGAAGACACCATTGCAGATGTGGATGCCTCTGGCCTATGGCCGGCTAAAGTGGTGACAGAGGTAGAAGCTGTGGGAGATTTTTGGGAGGCGGAGCCTGAACATCAGGATTACCTTGAAAAATTCCCGCAGGGTTACACCTGTCATTTTATTCGTCGGGATTGGGTTCTACCTAAACGAGCTACTGCTTAAAAAATACCAGCAAATCTGAACCGCTGCGATTCACGTTGCAGAGCGTTCTAAAGCAAAGGTTCGGCGGAAAACGTTCTGCCGAATTTTTTTAAAACCTTTTCTACCGGCTTTGGTGAATTCAGTCATGCAACACACGTCATTTAACTTTGACAATTCGTACTTCCGCGAGCTGGAAGGGTTGTATGCACCCATGGACGGCGCCAAAGCGCCAGCGCCCAAAATCATGCGACTGAATCACCGATTGGCCGCAGAGTTGGGCTTAGACCCCGCAGAACTCGACAGCGAGCAGGGGGCTAACTATCTGTCGGGTTCAGTTAGTCCACCGGGCGCACAGCCATTGGCAATGGTATATGCGGGTCACCAATTTGGAGGGTATTCGCCACAGCTCGGTGATGGGCGCGCGATTCTAGTGGGTGAAATGATTGACCCGAACAACAAACGACACGACTTACATCTCAAAGGCTCTGGCCGCACACCTTTCTCTAGAAACGGTGATGGCAAGGCAGCGGTACAACCTGTTTTGCGGGAATACCTGTTGGGCGAAGCCATGCACGCGCTGGGCGTACCCAGCACTCGAGCACTGGCGGCGGTGAGCACTGGCGAAGACATCCTGCGTGAAGGATACAAGCCCGGTGCCGTGTTGGCACGGGTAGCCAGCTCGCACCTCAGGGTGGGGACTTTTCAATACGCCGCCGCCCGCGGTGATACCGACAAGCTGCGCGAGTTGGCAGACTACGCCATTGCGCGTCACTACCCCGATTTATTGCTCAGCGAAGATCGCTACCTTGGTTTGTTGCGCAGCGTGCGGGATGCGCAGGCCGAACTGGTCGCCCACTGGGTGTGCTTAGGTTTTGTACACGGCGTGATGAACACGGACAACGTGACAATCTCCGGTGAAACCATCGATTACGGGCCTTGTGCATTTATAGATACCTACGACCCCGCGACCGTGTTTAGTTCTATCGACAGGGACGGGCGCTACGCCTACGGCAATCAGCCCAACATTACCCAGTGGAACTTGGCGCGTTTTGCCGAAACCTTGTTGCCATTGATTGATGCGGACAACCCTGAACACGCCGTTCAATTGGCCACTGACGAGCTCACTGTCTACCCAGAGATTTATCAGCGCGCTTGGTTAAAACACATGCGAAAAAAACTGGGCCTGTCGCAAGAACTCGATACGGACCTTGATTTATGCAACGACCTGTTGGCTTCGATGGTTGGTCAAGAGGTGGATTACACGCGTTTATTCCGATCATTATCGGATGTCGTGCGTGCAGATGATAAAGCAGCTGTGGCACTTTTTTCCGATGCAACAGACTTTAAAAATTGGCTACAGAGTTACCAGCAACGTATACAGCAAGAAGCGGATACACCCGATCAAATAGCAGCAGCTATGAATAATGTTAACCCTGTTTATATTCCGCGTAACCACCTCGTCGAAGAAGCGCTAAACGCCGCGTTGTCGGATAATTTGCTGGCTTTTGACACGCTCCTTGATGTATTACTTCACCCGTTTGAAGAAAGAACAGGCTTGGAACGATACAAACTTGCTGCACCTGATGACTTTGGACCTTACACGACTTTTTGTGGGACCTAGGTGTTGCTGTTGAGCGGTACCCGCTAAGGCGAAACTATTAAAGCAGGCAGCTACGCGGTAACCCAAAATTAAACTAACAAGGGCTTCAAATGAACGCCGAAATATTATTGATCGTACTTTCAGCCTTTGTCGTTTATTCGCTCCTCAGCAAGTGGGTAGACCGAACAGTCCTCACCTTGCCCATGATATTCATGGTGATTGGCTATTTGCTGACAGGCCCACTGCACGCCAATTCAGATCCCGAGCTTATCCACGAAGGCAAACGGCTACTCGCTGAGATTACCCTGGTATTGATCTTATTTACCGATGCTAGCCACGTGCGATTCCATCAGCTGCGCAAGAGCTGGCGAATCCCTGCCCGCATGCTTTTAATCGGTATGCCATTAAGCATAGCGCTGGGCACACTGGTGGCTTATCTGATCAACCCAGCATCAGGTCTAGCGATGGCACTGCTTACAGCAGCTGTGTTGACGCCCACAGACGCAGCACTTGGGCAAACAGTTTGCTCCAGTCCCGACGTGCCGCCACACCTGAGCCAAACCGTTAACGTGGAGAGCGGTCTTAACGACGGGTTGGTTCTGCCGTTTGTACTGTTGGGGGCCATACTTGCCTCAACTGGGATGGGCACCAGCCACGAAGGGACTGACACTTTGGGGATGAGCGTGTTTTTGCAGCTCACGCTTGGGCCACTGGCCGGTATAGTTGTGGGGTGGTGTTTAGCCAAGGCGATGGACTTGGCGCAAGACTACAACTCAATGGCAGAACCTGCCGCCGGCGTTGTATTTATCTCTGCAGCTTTTGCAGCGTTTGTTCTAGCTGAATACTTTGGTGGCAACGGCTTTATAGCAGCCTTTGTGGCGGGCATGGTGTTTGGCAATAGCTATCGCCATGATATTCACTTCATCAGCGACTTTATGGAAGGTGCGGGTCAGCTTTTTACCATGAGTTCCTTTTTTGTCTTCGGCGCATTTTTATTGCCAGAAGGTTTGTTGCACTTGTCTTGGCGCCCAGTGGTACTGGGGCTCGCCTTTCTCACAGTGGTGCGCATGCTACCCATCTACCTATCGCTCAGGGGGACGGGCTTAGCGCCTCGCGAAAAAATCTTT
Organism: uncultured Granulosicoccaceae bacterium; assembly: GCA_937965695.1. Taxonomy (GTDB): domain Bacteria; phylum Pseudomonadota; class Gammaproteobacteria; order CALCKW01; family CALCKW01; genus CALCKW01. Next base: position 1,301 of record CALCKW010000005.1, on the reverse strand, counting down.
TTGGGGTGGTTTGGTCCGCGTGGGCTCGCTTCAATATTGTTTACCCTAATCATGATGGACGAATTTGATATCCCTCACGAGGAAGAACTCTTGGCTTGTGTCTCAATGACGGTGATGTTTTCTATTGTGTTGCACGGTCTAAGCGCCATGCCGTTGGTGCGACTGATGGGTAGCAAAAGCAAAGCATCTAAAGAGCAGGGCGACACAACTCAATAGGCCACCAGCGAGTAGCCACGAAAACTAATTGAAATATTTATGGCTGCATCTAACAGAGCCAGTAATTACAAGGGCGATGCCTTTGCCTCGGAGATATAAATGAAACTGCAGATTAATAACCGCCACAACCAGGCATTGGCTGTCACCATCGACATGCCCTCTCAAGGTCTGCTAGGCAGCGCCGTGTTTGCGCATTGTTTTACTTGCGGCAAAGATTTGCGTGCCTCTCGTTTGATGGCGCAAGCGCTCACTCGCGTCGGCATAGCGGTAATCCGATTTGACTTCACGGGCATTGGCCGCAGCGAAGGCGAGTTTTCAGAGACAGATTTTAGCGGCAACATTTCTGACCTTGTCGACGTGGCTAACAATTTACCCGCAGGTTTCCCCAACCCTTTTTTACTGGTGGGGCACAGCCTCGGTGGGGCCGCTGTACTGGCAGCCGCCCATCAATTGCCCGACGTCAAAGCGATAGCTACCGTTGCAGCACCATCAGTAGCCTCTCACGTGCAGCATTTGTTCTCAGGCATCGCCGACACCATAAAACGTGAAGGCAGTGCAGCCGTCACCATTGGGATGAGTCAGGTCAACATTGGCAGTGGTTTGTTGAGCGACCTAGACAACTACACCAGCACCGAACAGATCGGTAATTTGCGCCGCGCGCTCATGGTGATGCACGGACCATTGGACAGGGTGGTTAACGTCGCGGAAGCGACGGCCATATTCTCTGCGGCAAAGCACCCTAAGAGCTTTGTATCACTAGATCAAGCAGACCACATGCTAAGCAAACCCAGCGACGCCAAATTTGCGGGGCAAATGATCGCGGCTTGGGCAGAGCAATACCTCCCCGAGAGTGCCATAGCTACTGTGGAAGAAGGCACCGTGCGCATCGGAGAGTTAGATAATAAATTCCTGCGCTCCATGAGTACCACAAAACACACCGTCATCTCCGACGAACCAAAAAGCTACGGCGGTGGCGACGAAGGACCAACCCCCTACGACCTACTGCTAATGGCGCTGGGCTCCTGCACCTCAATGACCCTGCGCATGTACGTCAACCGCAAAAAATGGGACATAGGCGAAATCAC
>CALCKW010000004.1 GCA_937965695.1 uncultured Granulosicoccaceae bacterium | reverse complement strand
AACCCTCAACTCTCACCCGATGACTCACGTGAATAAAAACCTCGATCTTAACGATACAATCTCACCTGCAAACAAAGAATTGATGGTTATTTCTCATCGTGGTGAATGGGCGAGCGCGCCAGAAAACTCAATTGAAGCCATGTTGCTAGCGGCCGATGCCGGGGCTGACATGGTTGAGATTGATGTTCAAAAAACAACGCAAGGCGAGTTGTATCTCATGCACGATGACACAACTGATCGCATGAGTAATCGAATTGGCGACACCATTGAAGTGCAAACACACGAATTTGAAACTCTCTTTTTACGCCAACGAGACGGCGGGCGAAACGCGGCAGTCACAGATATCAAGGTACCCACCTTGCGTGCTGCACTGGAAGCGGCCCGCGGGCGTGTGCATTTAAATATAGATACCAAACATCGCCGAGACTTGGAAGCTGTCGGACAGCTGGTCTTTGACATGGAGATGCAAAATCAAGTTCTGATTAAAATGGTTATCGATCCAGCCAATCCTGACACAAGTATTCTGGACGCCAACTGGTATAAAAGTTTGACTTTTATGCCGGTGCTACTCGATCCAAAACCGGGAAAAATGGCCAAAGAAGCAGTAGATATCGCCCAGATTTTTGATGCGAACATTCTTGAAATCTCTTTCACATCGCTGAAGGAACTGGAAGAAACCCATCTGGAAATGCAAAAGCACGGCATTCGGCTTTGGGTAAATACGTTGGATGAGGTACATCCATTAGATTTTTCAGACGAGCGTGCGCTGAAGAATCCCGACGCCGTTTGGGGTGAGCTTATGCGCTCTGGCATTGGCGCAATTCAAACTGACCAGACACCTTCACTGGGTCGATATCTTGCTCGCAACTGACGAGATTTTTGGTCAAACATTTGATCATCAACACTGAAAATTCGACGACTTAGGTGAATTGCCTTTTGCAGAACACCCTACAAGCCTTACCCTCCGGAAAAAACCATCGGAAAAAATTATGGCGGTGTACTCTCAAGGGACAACCTTGGCCAATGAAACAGCACTCGCTCTTTGTTGTCAGGCTTGTTCGACGCGATAGCCTGCACGGGGAAAATGCACGCAGACATCGCCTACCTCTTCTGCCGTGTGTTCTAGGGTAATGGTTTCTGCGTCAGCGAACCGCAGCATGCCTTCGACGGGTTGCTCACCACCATCAACATCAGGTTGTACGGTCACTGAGGCGCCCACCTTGAGGCCTTGCGGATCGTGGGGAGCCACACCTGACTCGGCGATAGACTGCGAACTCTTTGCCCGTGCTAGCGCATCCTCAGCACGCATACTGCTCGAGATTCCGTGCCCCAGCGCACGCACGTTGCCCTCCCACCGAACCAAGTTAGGGTATTCAGAGAGAAAAGCTGGACCACCACCCCAACGCCCGCGAACAAACCAGACAACATAATACATTTGCGCGTCAATCGCAGCCGGAGCTGAACCCAGCAAAAAGGCCCTGCCATCTTTCAGCTGATCCTCCAGCCACGACAACGGTGCGCGCATCTGCGCGACAAGATGCGGCAGTTGCGTGTTGGCCAATTTGAGTCCATCGGCCCAGTCCTCACCGAGATAAAGACGGCCGCGGTCTTCAGCAAAATCCTTGGGTAAGTCATCACCCGCAGCACCAAGCACCAACTTCACAGCGAGATCGAACAACGCACCGTCTGTCCAACGACTGAGACACCACATTAAACCCGCTTCGGCAGTCGGCATCAGAGAAGGCTTAGGATGACGACGCTCTAATTCACGAATAATGCATTGGCTATCACAGTATATGTCTGCTCCAATTTGCAAGACCGGCGTCCGCCTGTATCCACCTGTTAGTGGTGTCAACAACGGTTTGGGTGCGAGACGCGGAATCTCAACGTTACGCCATGTAATACCCTTAATACCAAACACCACTCGCACCTTCTCAGCAACCGGTGATTGCGGATAGTTATGGAAAATGATTTCTGTAGGTACGTCAGTCACTTTTTTGGTCCTCTAATGTTTGGTATTTACTAAGCACAAAAGTATAGGATGTCTCTAGAAGACCTATAAAGGCAATTGCGTGGAGCACGATTGAATTTGACGTTGTTTGACTCAGAGAAGAGTTTCGCAACTACACACTGAACCGCACAGGCGCCAGCGAATCCACACCTATGCGGGTAACTCAGCAAACTTTTCTTAGCTAGACTTTTTCTTAAGCAATTCGATCGGCCGCTGGGCTCTCGTCCATTTGCGCAATAAGGTGGTGAACAAGCCTCTCTGCTAACTCTGCTCGAATACCGTGGTGCTCATGGCTGTCCCACAGGTTTTCTGTCTCGTTCGGGTCGCGTTTTAGATCGTAGAGCTCACCCCAATCTTGATCGCGGTAGACAGAGTATCGCCACTCAGCGGTTATCAGTGAACGAACGCGTGCGGGTTTCTCAAAGCCCAGACGATTGCCTCCGTCATTGTATTCGATCAGTGCCTCGCTACGTGGGCCATCTCCACCCTGTGTAGCCGACAGAAAGCTCACACCTTGATTGCCATTAAACGGCGTTAAGTCCGCACGCTCTAAGATGGACGCAGCCAAGTCTACTGTGGAGCAAAGCGCATCTGACTCGCTAGAGCTTCTGCGCGTTGGATCTGACCAGATGAACGGCACGCGGGTGATGCTGCGAAAAGGAAGCGCACCTTTAAGCATCATATTGAAATCACCCATGTAGTCGCCGTGATCAGAGTTGTAACAGATCACCGTATTGTCCAGTTGACCAGATTTCTCAAGCGAGGAGAGTATCTCCCCTACCGCATCGTCAATACATGTGGTCATACCGGCTGTCAGTGCCATGGCTTCTTTGATTTGCTGATCGTCCAGCATCAAAGCGGTTTGCGGTGTGGTCTGACCGCCAGATCCCTTCCAATTTTCATGCAACCATTGCATGGGTGGGTTCGGGTTTTTGTGCGCATCGTAAGGTAGCGATACCTCAAAATCATCGGGGCTATACATATCCCAGTATTTACCCGGTGGATTAAAAGGATGGTGCGGATCAGGGAAGCTGACAAAAGCAAAGAACGGATTGTCTTGTTCTGCTCGCGACTCCAGATACTCTACGGTACGATCGCGAATATAGGCAGTGGGATAATATTCTTCGGGGATTGGCGTTCGAAAGGCCTGCGGGCATGAATAATTATGCGGCAGTTGATTGTCTCGGTCTAAAAGCGATTCCCAATCGGGTGCGTTCTCGCGGAACCATTGCTGATAGTGTCCCCCACAGCGATCGCCGTGGGAAGTCACCATGTCTACATGCTGATATCCGTAGTATGGCGTCTGGATTTTGTATCGGCCTTCAGCACGATAATGCTCAGGCTCTTCTTCGTAGTGTTTGGGCCGGTCAGTTTTCCAAGCATCCGGTGCTTCATGAACGCTCTCAATGGATTTCCCCATGGGAGCCATACCTGTAAATGGCTGAAGATGGCTTTTTCCAATAGCCGCCGTATGGTATTGCGCATCAGCTAATACGTCGACAAAAGTGCGTGCACTCGGCGGTAAGACACAGCCGTTGTAGCGCAATCCATGCAGGCTCGGGTAACGACCAGTCAGTAGCGACGCCCGGTTGGGCATACAGACAGGGGACGCCGTGTGGAAATTATTGAACCTTGTGCCCCGCGCCGCAATGGAATCGATATGGGGTGTCTTCACCACCGGGTGGCCATAGCACCCCAACCAGTCTGCTCGTTGTTGGTCAGTGATCAGAAACAAGAAATTTGGTCGAGTGCTCATAGGGGCCTAATATATTTAGTTTAAATTAACGCAGGGCGACGAGCACCCAAGTGATGCCAAGCCAAAAGTGCCAAGGCAAAAGCAATCGCCGTGAATTGAACGAGCTCTGGGCGCATCAGTACGGTGGCAGCCGCCACTAGTCGAAGTGCGATCTCTATGGGAGATAGAGCCTTTGCATCATAGGCAGCAAGAGCACTGGCAATTAAATACAAGGCCAGTACAAGTCGAGTCAACAACCACATTAGTGCGCTAAATTGAACGCCGTTCTCATACCCAGACAAAGGTGCACCAGATGGGCTAGATGGATCAATCAAGGCTTGCTCTATCAGCAGTATCTCTGGATAGAATGCAAAGACGAAAGGAATAATGAACATCACGATTCCGGAACGTACGGCACTAAATCCAGTGGCCATGGGTTCGGCTTTTGTAATTGTAGAAGCTGCAAACGCGGCCAAGGCCACCGGTGGGGTGATTGCCGACGCGATGGCAAAATAAAAGATAAACATGTGTGCAGTAAAAGTAGCTATGCCAAGCCCTACTAGTAGAGGGCCCATCAATAGCACCACATTAATATAGGCAGGAACAGCAGGCATGCCCATGCCCAACAGTATCGCAAGCAGCATCGTAATAACGAGCGCAATAAACTGAAACCACACCGATCCGCTGCCAAGATCTATCGCTAGGAGAAACCTCAAGACGTCGATAGCCACAAATTTAGATAGCCCAGTGAAGTTTAGGCAAACATCGATTACCGTGACCGCTAGCAGCATCAAGTAAAGTGTTGAAATGGTGATTCCGGCTTCCGCAAGTGCATCGAGAATCATACGTGGCTTAGCGCGGAACTTTTTGTCCAAGAAAAGCAACACCATCACAAGCGCCGTCGCCCACCAGCCTGTAGCGCTAGCGTCACCAGCGGCATTTTGAAATATCTGAAGTATCCATGGTAGCGAGGTGACAACGCAGCGATCTCCCTGCATCACGGCATCTGCACCAAGTGCTGCAGAGATAAGGCCACAGCCAACTAGGTCTTTTGGAGTCAGTAGCAAAAGAAAGATCAATGCAATTGGCAAAACGATCTGCAACAAATGCAAGATGTCTTCTCTACTGAGTCGCATCTCTTCCGTGAGTTCGCCATAGGCTTCAATGCCTTGTTTTCGCGACTGGAACGACGCACTGAGAAAAAGACATAAAAAGTAGGCGATAGCCGGCAAAGTAGCTGCGACGATAACATCTCGGTAAGGCACACCAGCCATTGCAGCGAGTATAAAAGCGGCGACACCCATAACGGGTGGCATGATCGAACCCCCAGAAGATGCGGCCGCCTCCATGCCTCCAGCAAACACTTTGGAAAAGCCGCGCTTTATCATCATGGGGATTGTGAGAACACCCGTCGAAAGCACATTGACGACTGGGCCACCAGAAATGGTGCCGAACATGGCCGAGCTTAGGATGGCTGCATGTGCCGGACCGCCGCGCAGTTTTCGAGTCCAGCGAAAGGCAAGTTTTATAAGTGTTTGCCCACCGGCCGATTTACCAAAGAGAGAACCGAGAATGATGTAGGGAAATACCAAATTCATGATGACGTGCATAAAGCGTCCGAGCAAACCTGACGCATTGTTGACAAGTGCGTCATGCACGTTAGGGATTCCGTCTAGAAAAGTACGCGGTTCGCCTCCCAGCTTCGTCATTAGATATTTATTAATGTCGTCAGGACCGTGGAAATACCAGACGAACACAGTGCCTATAGTGTAGAGGGCAACAACTATGGCTACCGCAACCAGTGGAAGCCCCCAAACCTTGATGTTGTAGCCGAGAAAAATAAGGATCGACAATCCCATGATCACGACAAGCCAAACACCTGTCGTGTTGACACACTTGGGGTCTTCAACGGTATCGGGTGCGGGTAGCCCCATCATTTGTGCGAATTCAATTTCCGCCCGTAGTGTTTCAGCAATGATGCGAGCGCGTTCACCGTTGAACGCATCTATCAAGCAGACGCTGTCTATTTCAATAAGATAAGTGAAGGAAACTGTCGCGGCTGCAAAAACTAGCGCAATATCCATAAAGGCGCCAAACCACGCACGCGAAGTACCGCGCCACTCGCGCCACATAGAATGTTTAAGCGCGACTATTAGCATCATGATGAAAAAAACGAGGGGATAAAACCACTCTGTCGAGAACGACCGAGTTTTCAGGTTTTTAATTCCTGAGAGCGTGCTCCACAAATCATCCCAACCAGGAATCAATGGCGTACTGTTCACCACCCCCATAGTTACAAAGACAAGGGCTAGGAAATAGACCACGCGATTTGAGAGCGATTGTTGCCGCCCACTTTGCTCTGATACGTCCGTCATTGCATGCTTGCCATTGAACTTAGAATCTTCAGCTGGCCTATAAAAAGACTGCACGTCTTGGGCGCTCAACCGTGATTCTTACAACTATAGTAAATTGATAGATACCGCCAGTAAGGCGGGATCCCCTGATTGAACCCTTCTAGTCCTTTTTGGACAGATTCTATTCAATCAGAGGTTCCCTTAGCGTCAACTGAGACCGCGTTCGTGGTTCAATTTCAACCGGGGCTGTTACTGGGCAACTGCGCAGTCGTCGAGTTCAAACCCTGCATCTCGCCATGCGCGAGCGGCAGCTGGGTGGTATTGAAGTGGGTTTTGCCCGCACATGCCCTGCATAGGGAAATCGTATCCAACGGTTTCACCAAACGGTGCCTTGGCTTTCAGGGCGTCAAGTGAAGCTATATAAGTGCTGACAAGGCTGTAGGCGAGGTCTGGGTCCATGTCTTTGTGCACAACGTTTCCGCCAATAGTGGCAAAAGCACGGAATGTCTCGTCTTCAGACACGAAAGTCCAGTCTGGCCCCATCGTCGACTGCAGTTCGGCAATTGTCGATGTGAATGGTGCGCTACCGGGGGCCTGCATATATTTTTGCATCGCATCGCCCTCATAAGACTCTTTCGGCATGGACCAACCTGTCATCTTACCTGCGGCAGTTACAGCGGTTAATCTGCTGCTAGGAAACAACTCTGGTAGCACAATAGCGTCGGGTTCGCCGCTAGTGACGAGGGTTGTACCTTGGCCCCAATTGACCTGAAGACCTTCATAATCATCGCCGTCTTTTAAACCCGTGACAATTTGAATCATGCTGCGCGCATTAGTCAGTGCACCGCCACGTGGAGGACCGTTGTAGATCTTTCGACCCGCAATATCATCCCAACCATTGACACCTTTGGCATCATAGGCAAAGAGAAAAAACACCCCCAAAGTAAATGGGTTGATTGCTCTGAGATTGGCGGATAGCTCAGCGCCTTTTTCCTTGCCAAGTGATCCATACGGTCCAACACCCCGGCTCATTAAAAACGGCAGTATATAAGGTGTTCCCGCGATGTCAGTCTTGCCTTCGGCAACATTCTGTATGGAGTTGGTGAGAGTCTGACCGTCTGCAAGTTGAATACTCGCCAAACCTTCAGTACCAGCCACTTCCGTGAGATGGGCAAGCGACAAGTAAGTAGCTCCACCGGGACTAGCTGTTTCAGCAGTTAGATTAGTCTGAGCTATCGCGCTCGACCCTATTAGCATTGTGGCGATAGCCGCCACCAGTTTAATCGGCTTCATTACTTTCTCCGGATTGATAATTGTCAGCACAACGTCTTGGTGAAAATCACAAAGGGAAGCTTATTTTCCTCGGTAAGATTCTTTGAAAAGCAGTTTAAAATCTGACTTGCAATAAACTAAAGCATCTAATTGATTCAAACGATTCGCAGCAGCGCTGCCGATCAGACTCACTCAAAGGGAATCACCGTTGAGTGCCTCTGAATCGCAGAGTAAATCCAATAATCGCTTTAGCTCTTCAGTCTCCTTCGCGCTCAGCCGGCCGGTTCTTTCGGCAACATTGTCTCGGGCTTTGGGCCAAACACGTTCAAACGTTTCGATGCCTTTTGGCGTCAGCGACATCAATTTTCGGCGCTTGTTTTCAGAGTCTTCAACTCTTTCGATCAAGCCCTTTTTTTCCAATGCCGCAGCTGCTCTGCTGCCGTGCGCTGGATCAATAGAGGTGTGTCGAGTGACATAGGCTAAATAACAACTTCCAAAGCGAGCAATTGAAAATAACAACTGCCACTCCAGTACAGGGAGATTTTCATTCTTGAGAACCTCGCCCGTTAAAGTACGCCTCACTGCACTAGTGAAAGCCCTCGCACGAAGGATGATGAAGTCATCAATTTGCTTTGCTGGTATTAGTGCCTCGTGCAAGCTCTTGCCTTCCTGATATCACGCAATGAAAGTCATACTAATAGCATGTGCAATATATGGCAAGAGCAACATTAAATTGCACTTTTTAGGTCGATGCAATGAGCTGCGCCTGGCTATAGGGCCGAGCTGCCGAGGATCACAGGTGAATCCACATCGCATGAAAAGTAAGTGGTGCTTGCCAGCGCACACTGGCCCTAAATCTGAGGCGCTCTAATTTCACCGTCGAGATCTAAAGTCTTCGAACATGCACCCAGCAAACAGAGCGTGTAACCTAACAAAATCTATTTCTGCATTTTTTATGGATGACCATCTTGCCTGTCATGAGAAATCTAAGCCGCCACCGCTAGAAATTAATAATTGACGATTGATTGCAAGAGAATCAACTCAGAGGATTGCATATGAGCGACTTAACAGCTGATGAAATCTGGACACATGCCACAGTAAAAACGATGAACCCAGAACAGCCAAGTGCAGAAGCATTTGCTGTTAAAAATGGCCGATTTATAGCCCTTGGTTCAAATGCAGATATACAAAAACTCGCAGGCTCTGAGACGATATCTAACAATTTAGCCGGCAAATTTGTCATGCCTGGGCTCGTCGAGAGTCACACCCATGCGCTTTGGGGAGCGTGCCGTGATCTATTTGATGTTTATGTGGGTTACGAAGCAAGCTTTGACGAACTCATTGAAGCTGTTGAATTACAAGTGTCGAAGGTTGAGCCAGGAACATTCATTGTTGGTGGGCCATGGCGTCCGGATATGCTGCTCCAGATGGGAGATGAGCCACGAAAAGTATTGGATAAAGTGTCTCCCTACAACCCCGTTGCCCTGCAGGATGTTACTCAACACAGCCTTTGGTGCAATTCTCTTGCATTAGCAACAGCTGGTATCACTGCCACCTCACCCGATACCCCCGGCGGCGTGACAAACCGCAATGCCAACGGCGAACCTACCGGCATATTGGCAGAGACTGCATGCGTGCCCGTGACAGCTATCACTCAAAGGTCAGAGCAGCAATTAGCGCAAGCCTGTAAGTACTTTGTCCATTATTTTAATTCGCTTGGGTTTACGGCATTCAAAGAACCGATGGCCTTTGAAGCCGAGTTGGCAGCCTATAAAGCAGCTGATCAGCGCGCTGAACTTACGCTACATATGGCTGCACATATCGTGCGATCATCGCCCTTCTCACAACACGCCATACCTTATGAAGAGATGGAACGACTGCGTGAGCAATACCGCAGCGACAATATCCGCACGGACTTTGCCAAGCTTTTTTTGGATGGTGTAGCACCCAGTTTTACCGCTGCATTTGTAGACCCTTACCTTGCCAGTTCTGGATACGATGCTGAGCACCACGACCCTGACTCCGTCCTGTTGATTGACACAGAGACCATGGCGCAGACAATAACAGAGCTAGACAGACGCGGATTCACCGTTAAAACGCATGCCGTGGGCGATTACGCTGTGCAAGTAACATTAGACGCCATTGAAGACACACGGAAAATTAATGGAGAAAGTGGAAAACGCCATGAAGTCTCTCACTGCCCATTTGTAACAACGCAAGATCGCGGACGCTTTGCACATCTAGGAGCGGTCGCAGAGATGTCTCCAAAACTCTGGTTTCCAAACGCGGGCACTGCAGGTCAGTTAAGAGTTTTAGGAAAAGAACGAGTTGAAACCTGCCACGCATTTAGGAGCATGTTAAAAGCCGGTGCAGAAATGACTTATGGCTCGGATTGGCCAGCCGCTGCCCCGGACGCTAACCCTTGGACTGGATTGGCGGGTATGGTCAGCCGTCGGAATCATTCAGGACTATACCCAGGTACCGTAGGCGCTGATGAAGCAATATCGCTAGATGAAGCGCTACCGCTTTTTACAACTCAGGGTGCGCGTGCGCTTGGCATGGAAAGCGAAACCGGAACACTGACGCCTGGAAAATGGGCCGACTTTATTGTGCTCGATGAGTCACTGGACATCATGACCCCTGAAGCAATTTCAAAGATCGAAGTGAAGGCAACTTTTTGGAAAGGCCAAAAAGTCTATTCTCGGTAGATGTCGGTATGCCGCCAAGCTAAACCAAGCTACCGGGAGAGCCCGCAATGGAATGATACCCCTGAAACTGCAGAATGCCTTCGTACCCGAAATTCCGGCCGATGCCAGATTTCTTAAACCCACCAAAGGTGGCCATTGTTGTCCATTGCTGAAGGCCCATGCGCATTGATGAAGCTATAGCCACTCTCAATTCGTCGCGCCAGAACGACAGCCCGATCCGTGTCTTCGGTCCGGATGGACGATGCCAATCCATAGGGCTCATCGTTGGCCATCGCGATCGCCTCGTCCTCTCTCTCAAAGGGCACAAGTGGCAAAATGGGGCCAAACTATTCTTGCTTGGCGACCGATAGAGACGGGTCTGCATTAAACACCAACACAGGCCGCTGAAAGTGCCCCACCTATGCAGCAAGCGCGCACGTAGATGTCTACGTTAAGTCCGGCTTGATTCGACAATATTCACTGACGGGAGACTCTGCAGATCGTTCCAAATACCGCTTGGGTGTCTTGCTCGATGCGAACTCGCGCGGTGGCTCAACCGCCATTCATAAACGGTTAGAAACCGAGCAAAAGAATCGCATTGGCCGACTGCGTAACAATTTCCCCGTTTAGCCAAACGTGGCTCACACCCTTTTGTTTGCAGGGGGCATCGGCATCACGCCGATGCTGAGCATGGCCTATGCGTTAGAGGCTGCTGGCGCTTCGTGGGAGTTGCATTATTGTGGCCGCACGGCGGATCGACTGGCGTTCACTGATGAACTCACCCGCTTTGGCGCGAGAGCGCAATTGCATGTTGATACGGGTGACAAGGATCAGCTTCTCGACATCAACCACGTTTTAGCAACAGCAGCTGCCGACCGGCACCTGTATGCTTGCGGGCCCAATGGCTTTATGGATTTCATTGTAAAGTCAGCAGAGAACAACAACTGGCATCCGGCGTGTGTGCATCTGGAACGCTTTGGTGCAGAGCTAAACACCGATGGAGCACCGTTCACCGTGGTTGCGCAAAAACCAGGCAAAACCTTCGAGGTGCAGCCCGGTGAAACTATTTCGCAAAAATTGGAAGAGAACGGGATTGCAGTACAAGTCTCTTGTCAGTCTGGTGTGTGCGGCACTTGCCTTACCCGCGTCGTCGACGGCATGCCCGACCACCGCGATCTCGTGCAAACCGACATTGAAAAGGCATCGAACGCACAGATAACCGTTTGTTGTTCGCGCTCTAAAACCAAGAAACTGGTGTTGGACGTTTAAAATCAGAGCGCGCAGGAACTAGCGTGTTCTGCACGAAACGTCGGCAAAAAATGGCAGCGAGTGCGTTGCTGATTCTGTTTGGTCAAGACACCGCTTACAGTACTTCTCATTGTGCATGAGGAGCACCCGTGTCATTCAACCTCTATTCAATTCCGCGTAGGCCACAGCCGTTTGTGCTGCCACCGTTGCATTATTGAGAACAAGTTTAATATTGGTGTCCAAACTGCGCCCTGCCGTTTTCTCTGCAATGCGGGCCAGTAGAAAAGGCGTGGTTTCCTTTCCCGTTATGCCTTTTTTATCCATCTCAATTATCGCGTCGTCGATAAACTGATCTATCTCTTCTGACGGTATAGCATCGGCCTCAGGGACGGGGTTTCCGACAATCAGGCCACCGGCCATACCCAGTCGCCATTTTGTGTGAATGGCTTTTGCCAAGCTAACAGGGTCGTCAATTCGGTAGTCGACGGCAAAGCGAGAGCTTCGCGCATAAAAAGCCGGCAGCTGATCGGTTTGATAGCCGACAACTGGAACACCTTTTGTCTCTAGAAACTCAAGTGTGCGTGCAATATCGAGTATTGATTTTACCCCGGCGCACACAACCGCGATGCTCGTTTGAGCCAGCTCTTCTAGATCAGCAGAGACATCCATGGTGGACTCAAAACCTCGATGTACACCGCCTATTCCACCCGTTGCGAAGATTGATATGCCAGCCATAGCAGCCACAATCATAGTGGCAGCAACCGTTGTAGCGCCATCTTTTTGCTGAGCTACAACAAACGGGATGTCACGTCGCGAAGTCTTAATGACATCGCTGCCGGATTTGCCCAGATGCTCTAGTTCCTCAATGCTCAAACCAACTTTTATTCGCCCATTGAGTATTGCGATTGTGGCGGGAATAGCGCCGTTGTCTCGCACGGTTTTTTCCACCGTCAATGCGGTTTCCACATTCCAGGGGTAAGGCATACCGTGGCTGATAATGGTAGATTCCAGCGCCACGACAGCCTTGCCCTGCTCTAGCGCGCGGGCTACTTCAGGCGCGATATCTAAAAATAACGGGTTATTGTGCTGTTGCGTTGACATAGTTATTGTTGTAAACCTGTTCGACTTGTTGAATAGACAAAGCATTGTTGTTGGTGCTTGTATCACTGATTGTTACCGACGCGGCGGCCTGAGCAAAACCGATGCCGTGTTCTGTTTCCCACTGTTGCAGCCACGCGTAAGCCAAGCCTGCGACGAATGCGTCGCCCGCGCCATCGGTATTCACCGGATTGGCAACGTTGATTGGCTCTTGTGTCACATGTTCTTGTGGCGTGCTGCAAAAAACACCTGCGTCACCCAAACTGATCACCAGACGTTCTACCCCTTGCTCGTGAAACCAATCAGCTAGGCGCGGCAGTTCATCCGATTTGCTGATGCGAATACCGGCCAACGCCTGAGCTTCCGCGAGGCTGGGCTTAAGGGTATGTATCCCTTTCAGATAGGACCGTAGCTTCAGCGCTTTTCGCGTGGATACCGTGTCCACGAACTTTGCTTGATCGGGGAAATTTGACAGCAAATAGTCGAGCACCTGCTCACTTACATTGCAATCCATGACAATCAACTCCGCCTGTCTGAGCATGGCTTCGTGACTTCGCAGGTACGCAGGCGTCAAACTGTCCATGATCGCCATGTCCGAGATGGCGACTTGCATACTGCCTTGTTCGTTGAGAATGGATAGATACGTCGACGTGCTGAGATTCGGGTGTCGCAGTACAAACGACATATCAATTCCGGCATCGACGCTGTGTTGATGCAGAAAGTCTCCGTGTCTATCCATCCCGATGGGAGCCAACAACCGAACATTGCTGCCAAGCCGCGACAGGTTCTCGGCTATGTTTCGTGCGACGCCCCCAGCCGAGGTGCTCACGGTGCCCACGTTTGAATCACCTTCGATGAGCTGATGCGTCGGTACGCCGTGAATATCGACGTTAGCGCCGCCAACAACTACAGCGAACGGTGACGCACTTAGTACATAGCCGCGGCCCTCGATAACACCTTTTTTGGTGAGGCTCATGATGTAACCCGCCACCGCTGATCGACTGATGCCCAATTTCTGCGCCATCGCTTCTTGCGAGATCATCGGGTCACCGCGGACCAGCGCTAAAACACTGCTTTCTCTGTCAGCCATAAACATTTGTTTGCTGAATAAACATAAGTTATGTTGATTCAAAACGGAGGCGGCGTCAAGTCATTAGAAAACCGACTCGTTGACGGCCAGTGGCCGGCACGTGCACGTTCGCAACGAGTCGATTACAGTACGATTGCGGCGCTATGTAAGAGCCCCCCTTAGTGAGGGGGCGACTTGCTAGTGCAAAACACAAATTAAGAGGATATCTACTTTGCATTTAACACCAACACCTAAAAGCTCTGGGTTCGGGTGTGACGATCAAAAACACATTGAAGTGCAGTTTGTGCTGTTGCAAAACTTCTCACTGGTGTCTTTCGCCGGTGCTGTCGACGCATTGATAACGGCAAATTTAATCTTGCCCAATCTGTTTCGTTATTCGACGGTGGGTGTCGGTTCGCAGCTCATGAAAAGCGACCTGGGCATTGATGTGTCCACTGATGTTGAACTCGTGCCTACTTCAGTGCGGGACAACACAGATCAGCAATTTCAAATCCTTGTTGTTTGTGGCGGATATAGATGCTCACTGCAAGAAGCGCCGGCTCTATCCGACTATCTGAAAGCAGCTGACAATCGAGGCGTGCAGCTCTGCTCCCTATGGAATGGTGCTGTGCACCTCGCTCACGCCGGGTTACTCAACGATCACAAGTGCGCCATTCATCCAGAGAACCATGCTTTTATCAATGAGTTTTTTCCAAAAGTCATGCTGTCAAAAAACAACTTTTATGTCTCGGAAGAGCGAGCTAGCTGCGCTGGACCGGTTAGTGCCATTGAAATGATGTTGGGTATTGTCAGCCAAAACGCAGGCGAAAATATTGTCCGCGCTATCAGAGAAATTATCTCTTGCGACAAGCAGCCTGAACATCAAGACTCAACGCCATTGCAATTTAACGACAACAATGCGCTGCCATCCTCTTTGAAAGAAATCCTGCAACTGATGAGGAACAATATTGAGGAACCCTTAAATTTTAAGGAGATATCGCATCTAGTTAATTTATCAACAAGACAAGTCGAACGTCTCTTTCAAAACCATTTTGGAACGACGCCCTCCAGATATTATCTTGGCATCCGAGTGGACTACGCGAGACAGTTGTTGATGCAAAGTCAAAAAAACATACTCGATGTAGCGCTGGCTAGCGGCTTTGTCACAACCAGCCACTTTAGTACGTGCTTTAAAAAAATATACGGTATCTCCCCTAAAGAAGCCCGCAACGCTGCATCAGCTGAAAAAACCGCTTTTTAAAAAATTCGTAAAGCCTATAAAGCTGGTCACTCAACCTAGGCGGGTTTTGTGCGTCACCGCTTAATTGCTATCGACGAAGACCTGCACTTTTTGCACGGCGTTGTTGCCAAAGCCCGAGGCATCCCATCGAGGTTCCAGTGGTTGTATTTCGCCATTGAGGTCTGTCGCCCGACAGCTCAACACGTGTTCGCCGGGTGTGGCATTCCAGTCGATAGTCCAGCCTGTCCAATCATATTGCCCTTTTGGCGCGGTCAATGTTGCATCCTGCCAGCCCAGCCCATCATTGAATTCTACTTTTGAGATCGCGACGCCACCACCGGACCACGCTCGTCCTGCGATGGTCACAGGACCTGCTCTTAGATGGCGCAACCGGGTGACCCAATCGGGTATGCCTGGAGGGGCCATCAGTGATTTCACACGCATGGTTGTCACCGGTCGCCCTTCATCGTCCTTGTGATCTCGATAACGGTAAGTGCGCACCTGTTGGTAACCTTGGTAGGGAGTATCCGTCGCTTCGATGGTGGACAGCCATTTGACCGAGGCCATGCCGTACCAGCCGGGAACGATAATTCTGAGCGGCGCTCCATGCTGAGGCAGGAGTGGTTGCCCGTTCATCTCATGCACAAGCAGAACGTCCAGCTCGGCTAATTGTTGAAGGGTCAAGCTGCGGCCAAAAGCGTGCTCTACACCTTTATCAAACCCGCGATCAGCGCCGCTAAAAACGATTTCAACGGTGCCGTTTTTAGGCTGGGCACGCTCAATAAGCGGTGCTAATAAAGTACCCGTCCACGCTGAGGTGCCCACGGCTTCCACACCCCAGGGCATCGAATGCGTGCGAGGCGACATGCCCGTACGACCGTTCCCTGCGCACTCAAGCGTGACGGGCATCGTCTGTCGCGGCAAGGCACGAATATCATCGAGCGTTAGTGCATACGGCGCGTTAAATCCTTTGCCAAATACTAACTTATGCGACGGCGCATCTATGCTGGGCACATCAAAGTGGATCAACAAATAATGTAACCCAGTTGGCGTGATATTGTGCTTTAGTGTCTCAAGCAAAGTACCTGAATTACGATTGGCCAAGCGGACCTCGTCCTCAGAGAAAATGCCATCCTCGGTCTCAGGTCGCGCTATAAAGTTCTTAAAAATGTCTCGCAGGGTTGCCATTTAGCCGATGTCCGTCGTCAGATTAATCAGAAATATAACAGCTCTGGAGCCTCTGGCTATAGCCATGATGTTCGGGAACCAGCGTACTTCATTAAGCCCAGGAGAAATGAATACGTTTATCATTCCAAGTGGTTTAAAGGCTCGCATTATTGAGGAGCTTGAAATAATTGGAGTGAATCCAGTTGGATTAGGAATCTTCGATATAGATTCTCTAGTGAAAAACTCTCAAGCCGAATTGATTGCATCTCTTCGCGAGAGATCGCTTTTGTGGAACAAAAAATATGGCCCTTAGCTGTCAAACCATTCATTATTAGGTTGCAAAATCTTTATGTCGCGCCTTGCACCTCTGAAGGTGTGTCAACCATCCTTGTTTTGAAGCCATAAATCACCGGCCCAGAATATATCTTCAAAAAATCCATAAAAAACTAAAGGGGTCAACCTATTTCATCATGTATAAGCACAGCTTTACACGCCGATGGAGACTAGGCGTCCCGGGGCCACCCACGCATCGAAGCGACAATTCTAATGAATTGAATTTACCTAGGAAGAAACAACTCCGAATCAGTTAATCACCCGCTTAATCGAAGCTTTTCAGAGTCGACGGTTTGCTCTTTCCATAAATTTTTTCAAGATTTTTTGGTCGTAGGCAGACTACCCTGCTCCATCACATGCTCGGCAAAACCACGGCCAACATCTGCATAGATATTGAAAGTAACGCAGTCTAGGTCACGCAATTGCTGTTCTTGATCGGCAAAGCGACTGGCTACCGCAATCTGCCCCTTAAAGCCCAGCTCTCGCACTAGATTGATGACATATAGGTTTTCTCTGTGATTAGACAGACAAAGCATGAGTAGTTCTCGATCAGCCACCCTCGTGTCAAGCCAAAAATCGTAGTCGGAGGCATCGCCCGCGACGCAGTTGATGCCTGACTCGGCCAACTTCTGTGCTTTAGCGATGTTCTCTTCAACCCCTACCACCACTGCGCCCATCTGTTCGGACACTGAGTAGTACGCACCCAGTCCAACTCGGCCCATTCCCAGAACGAGTACTGATGCGTCACCCAGATCAGCGATGCGCTCTTTGCTCAGTTTTCGAGGACGCTCAAACCGCTGTAGGCGATCGGAAAAATGTGCGTACAGAGGATGAATCCTCGTATTGAAGGGTGTGGCAACAAAGAATGAAAGTACCATTGCCAGTGCCACGGTGGTTAGCCAGGCTTGTGATAATAAACCCGTACTCAATGCAATAGCTCCAACTATCAGGCCGAATTCTGAGTAGTTAAAAAGCGATAGTCCACTGATAAAAGCGGTACGTGCGCGAAAACGAAACATTACTAACAGCCCGAAATAAACGAGCGGACGCAATACCACGAGCACCGTGAGCAACACCGCGACGATTAGCATCTCGCCGGTAGGCAGGCCATAGAACCCAATCTGTAGAAAAAAGCCCAATAAGAATAGATCTTTCAACGAGACGAGGCTTTTGTATAGCTCGCTCGACTTGTTGCTACGACCAATCAGCACACCGGCTACAAGCGCACCCAATCCGCCCTTAAGGTGCAGCGATTCGAACAACTCATAGGCGCCCAATGCCACTGCAATACCAAATAGAACCAACAGCTCTCCGTGACCTGCGCGCGTGAGCAAGGCATTTAGTAGGGGACGAGTCAGCGGTAAGGCCAGTAACGCGAGTGCCCACGGGCTGGGCGGATAATCTGCGGACAGCACCAAAAAGCTTACGGCAAATATATCTTGGATGACCAAAATACCGATGGCCAAGGTTGCATGCAATGCTGCATTTTCACCGCGCTCGTCGAACATCTTTACGGCAAAAACAGTGCTGGAGAAAGAGAGTGCAAAAGCGAGTATCCAGGCGCTGGACGAAGATGGCAGAGACAAAGACGGAAAGAGCTGCCCGACGAATAGAATCATCGGTAGAGTTAGTAGAACCGCAAATACCATGTGCACGAGCGCCGAGCCCCAAACAGGCGGCTGTGCCAACTCTCTCAAATCGAGCTTTAGCCCAATAGTAAAAAGCAGCAGCGTGACGCCCAAATCGGCAATGATAGAAATCACCGCCGAATCACCCACGCCTAATTCACTCGCGGCAAAACCCGCCACCAAGTAGCCCAAGAGTGGCGGGTATCCTAACCGACGAGATACTAAGCCCAATAAAAAAGCGATGACGATTACTAGAGGATCCATTTTTCAAAAGGCTCGTAGAAGAACTAGTGACAATGAAACGAACGCTGCTTCACGCAGTCATTTTGTTGCCGATGATTGCTCACCGTTTACAAGTAACTATATCAATTAATTCGAGCCTAACCTGAAAAACAGACGGCTGGTCGAGTTTCCGATTGCGTCTTATCGCTTATCAATTAGCTTGAGAAAGTCAATGACAAATGGCCACTTGCAGTTATGCTCATCAACTGATGCAATGTCACCTTCCACGCACCGAAATAGCCCGCCATGAATTTCTATGACATGCCGCTTTACCGCCCACCATCGGAAGGCCGCAACATTATTTTGCAGGCCACTTTGGGCTGCAGCCACAATCGCTGCACCTTTTGCTCTATGTATGTCAGCAAAGAATTTGAAGCACGTCCGCTCGCGGATGTTTTTTCTGATATCGCACAATTGGCCCAAGCCTACCCAGACGGTGATCGAATATTCTTGGCAGACGGTGATGCGCTGAAACGAGAAACCAATGATTTACTGCAGATTTTGTCGGAACTCAAACGTAAATTCCCGCGTTTGAGTAGAGTTTCAAGCTACGCGATGCCGTCAAACTTGATTCGTAAATCAGCAGATGAACTGCACCAATTGCGAGACGCAGGCTTGAGCATGCTCTACTACGGCATGGAGTCGGGACACGATCCTTTATTGCGTATTATTCGCAAAGGTGCCACCGCAAATATGATGGTCAAGTCATTGCACAAAGCAGCTGATGCCAAGATGAAAGTTTCGGCAACCGTTATTCTAGGGTTAGGTGGTGCCGATTATTGGGAAGCACATATCCGAGATACGGCTGCGCTGATCAATGAAGCGCCGGTCACTTATCTCTCCACCTTACAGCTCGGCCTAGACCCAGCGATAAAAACGCGTTTTCTTGAGCGATTCCCCAAAGACTTTAAACCACAAGATGACTTGGGTATGTTGCAAGAGCAGCAGACCTTATTGTCTGCTTGCTCTCCACCATCAGCCGTTATCTTTCGATCGAACCACGCCTCAAACGCACTGCCTTTGGCGGGTAACTTACCGCGAGATAAAGGTCGTTTAATTAAAGAGCTCGTTGCAGCTCAGCAGGGTGAAATTCCGCTTATACCCACATGGGCGCGCGGTTATTGACAACACCCTACTCTGACGCGATCAATGAGAGCACGGTTTCTAAAGTTTGTAGCACTTCTTCAACTTTTTCAGCATCGAGCCCGTCCGGATGTGGCGTGGCAAACTGCTTTGAATCGTTGTCGTAATACTTGCCAGAGGCATCGGCAAACTCATCCGACAAAGCGGCACGGCATAAAATATCTGCGCCTATATTGATATCGCTGCCCTCAACACCAAACCCTTCTTTGACCATTTTACTAGCCAACAATGAGCCTGGGTTAACAGCCACGAGCATTGCGCCGGTATCGCCATAAAACTTTGCTAAACCTATTGTCAATAGGGTTATGGCTAGTTTGCTCTGCGAGTAGGCCTCCATATCCGAGAGTTCCCCACGGCCTGCCATCGCTTCGCTGTCCACCGATGCTTGTGCGGCTGAGGAAAGGTTCACCACCCGACTGCCTTTCCCCATAATGGCCGAAAGATTTTCAGACAGCACAAAAGGTGCGTAGGTATTGACGGCAAATCGAAGGTCGAGACCATCTGCGGTGCGCACATTGTCTGCTTTGTAGACGCCAGCGTTGTTTATCAACACGTCCAGCGTTTGATGTTGCTCGGAAATCGTCTCGGCCAAGCGATAAACTTCTGCCATAAGAGACAGGTCTGCTCTATAGCTTTGCACACGCCCGCCTCCCGGCAGGGCAGCGAGTGTTTTCTCCACGTCAGCCAGTTTCTTTTCGCTGCGACCATGCAACAGCACGTTATGCCCTTGTCCTAGCAACATCTTGGCAGTTGCCAAACCGATACCATCGGTAGAGCCAGTGATTAAAATGGTTTTTTGCATGGCTGAGTTGTCCTTTTAATTTACAAGCATGTGCGAATATAAGCCCTAAGCGAGTTCATCTTTTCCTTCGATCAAAAAGTGATGACTATCTGAGCCATCCATGCGCGTTTGCAGATGCGTAGCGTAATCGGGGTCTGCCATAAACGCCTTTGCCGCCTCTGCAGATGGCCACTCTAAAATAATACGTAGCGCAGCGCCATCGCCAGCTCCTTCTAGAACCTAATGACTTCCCGTCCGGGCCATGTATCTGCCACCATGTTTGGCAACCAGAGGACCCGCTGCTGCGATGTAGTCTGCTACCTACGTATCGGTTGTGGGAGTAAATGCTAACACTGAATAAAAAGCCATTTTTCTGATTCCTATCAATTGAAATATACCTGACTAGGGAGCCTTAGATTTAGTCCGATCACTAACGTCAGCGTGGAAGATTTGGACCTAACACGGTGCGAATCGACGGCAATAGTGGTGCTATTGGCTAGATTTGCAACGCGGCTGGACCGAGTTTAGCGCGTCGACGGTGCGAGCATGAGGTGACCTGAAGTTTCCTAGGCACGCAGTGGGGAAAAATTAAACGCTAACGACTACTTTTCCAACCGCCTGGCCGCTGGCTAATCTCACGTGGGCCTTAGCGATGTCTTGCAGGGTGAAACGACTTTCGTCGAGCACCACTTGCAGCTCTCCAGCTTCTACGATTCGAGTAATCTCACTGAGTATGCGCCCGTGTTCTGCACGATTAACATCGTGGAGCATAGGTATCAACATGAAAACGACATGCAACGACAAGCCTTTAAAGTGAGCAGCAGATAAATCCAACTCGACCATCGCCACAGTGGAAGCCACTTGACCGTTTAGCGCCGCGGCTTCAAATGAATTCAACATGTTGGCACCACCAACGGAATCGAAAACAATATCAAAACCAGCACCCTCAGTATATTCAGCAACGTAGTCAGCAACAGTATCAGTCTTGTAGTTAATAGCTACAGCGCCGAGCTGCTCTACGACCGCCAAGCTTTTTTCATTGCCCGCTGTTGCGCAAACCTTGCCACCAAAGTGTTTCGCCAGTTGCAGGGCTATATGACCCACCCCACCCGCGCCCCCATGGACCAATACTGATTGGCCTTCGGAGACACCAGCACGCTTAAGCCCTTCATATGCAGTTATGCCGACCAACGGGAGTGCTGCTGCTTCACACATCGTGAGGTTCTTTGCTTTACGTGCCATCAAGCGACTATCGGCTACCATGTATTCGGCCAGTGAACCCTGCAAGTCAGCGAGGCCACCAGCACAGCCATAGACCTCTTCACCTACAGCAAATTCGCTGACACCTTCACCTAAGGCTTCCACCGTACCCGCGAAGTCCATGCCCAGCACCGCAGGCAAGGCCGGTGACAACGGCAGATCTGCACCCAATTGACGGATCATCGTATCCACCGTATTGACGCTGCTCGCAGCAACTTTGACCAACACGTGGCCAGCCTTGAGTTCAGGCATGGGTAAGTCTGCTTCTTCAAAAACTTCTGGTTCACCGTATTGCTTAACGAGCATCGCTTTCATGACTTAATACCTGACAGAGAGAGAAAAATTGATGTGATGGCACATCATAATCACTAGTTTTCGAATTGATAATCAGGTATTAATAGCTATCTGTTTATTGTTTTTGTTGATAATGAAAGATGAATATTGATCACCTCAAACTCTTTGTGCGACTGGCAAACACGCATAACATTAGCCTAGCAGGACAAGAGCTCGGCTTATCACCTGCGGTGGCCAGCGCTCATATAGCTAAGCTAGAGCTCAGTTTGGGGGTTCGGTTGCTGCACCGCACGACGCGCAAGGTCTCTCTAACCGAAGAAGGTAGCGCTTTTTTGGTCCACGCAGAAGATGTGCTGGCAAGCGTGGAAGCCGCGCGCGCTGCCGTGGGGGCCGGTAGTACGGTGGCCACTGGCACCTTGCGCGTGACAGCTCCCGCTTCTTTTGGGCGCATGCACCTAATGCCAGAGCTCGCAAATTTTTTAGCCGAACACCCAAGCTTGAATCTCGATCTGCGCTTAACCGACACTATCGTCGACTTGGTCGACGGCGGCTTTGATATTGCCATCCGCAATTCACCTCTTAAGGACTCCACGCTGGTGGCTCGCAAATTGGCTGTAGATAAAAGAGTGGTTTGCGCCTCACCGGCCTACCTTGCCAAAGTCGGAACCCCCAGCAACCCAAGCGATTTGAAAGAACTCGATTGCATTACGTTAAGTGGTCTCGACACTTGGACTTTCGAGACACCAAATGGCACCGAGAGCATCAAGGTAAAAGGCAGATTTCGCACAGACAATGGCGAGGCAGTCAGAGACGCCTGTGCGAGCGGATTGGGCATATCCATCGGTTCAACGTGGAGCGTCCATAAACAGCTGCAAGCAGGTGTCCTGCAGCAAATATTACAAGACTACCCCTTGGTTAGCGATACCGCACTGTGGGTTGTATATCCAAGCTCTCGCTTGCTGGCCCCCAAAGTTAGAGCATTCATAGATTACTTTGCGCTGGTGTACCGTGAACCACCGTATTGGGATAAGCATACTACTGTCTAAAAAATAAATTGAGCTGTCGTTTTTGTCTACCGATAAATTTGGCAAGACAGTCACCGAGCAAGCGATAAAACCTCAGACTCAATCTGAGACTCCCTAGCGCAATTGAAGTCCAATGTCTTCGCACAATTGCTGGATTGATTTGCTCAGCGCACCCACTAGTGCCGTGTAGCCATCTCGACTCAGAGATTGTCGATACGAAAACCGATATTGCTGATCGGTGCTCGCGGTACCCGAAGCAAAGTACCAGACTCCTGCAAACTGCGAGGCGCCGGAGCCGTCGCTGTGAAAAGCATCAACATCCAAGCTGATCTTGCCGGAACGACGAACCTTTTGTGTGCGCAGACAGCTGTTTAAGCTGCGTTGTAGCGCAAATTCGGGAAGTTCTGACCAGTGATGGTAATTGGCTGTGATCACTCGACCATCTCGACTAGCGGTAACGATCCCTGTTTGAGCCAGCACTTCAGTTGTTCCGACCCGAACAACACTCAGCCTCTGGGGAGGCAGACTGACACTGCCCTCAGCTTGAGTGCCTGACAGCGACGGAAGTTGATAAAAATTGACCCGAGGCTGCTCTTTTGTAGTCGCGCAAGCAGTGAGTAACTGCATAACAACCATCACCAATACGACATACTTCATGGGTCTTTCCTTGGAATGGGGTCTGCCTTTGGCTGCGATGAGAACAGCAACTCACTGGGTCTATTTTTCAACGTGCGTGTCAACTGATCAATATTCTGAAGTGTGCCACGCAGTCGTTTCATGGTTTGTTGCATTTCTTGATACATCGGCGCGTCAGTGCCCAAACCAGCCATCACTTGATCGGTACGCCACAAAGTACGCTGCAAGGTAATGAGTGAAGCGTTAAGTTGCTCAACTGTTTTTTCCATAGGCAACCGCTCTATTTTGTCAAACGCAGCTGTGGCACTGTCAGTCAATTTTGCGAGGCCACTGACAGCCGATGGAAATACCGTGTAAGTGCCAAGAGCGTGTACCTCACCTTCGCCCGACTTAGCAAGCGGTTCCAAGGACACATAATGATCACCGGTTATAAGGTTACCCTGCCTAACAGTCGCTCGTAGCCCTTGCTGCACAGCATCTGCAAGCCCCAGACGAGAAACCTCTAGCTGTTCTTCAGTATCAAAGCCCATCAATCGGGCCGGCTCAATGCGTATTAAGATGGGCACCGGAAAAGCAGCATTGCTCACCGACGCGAGCTGCTTTTCAGTGAGCAAACCAAAAGACACTTGCTCTACATTCCCTACACGGGTTCCACGAAATTCGACCGCCGCCCCTACCTGCAATCCGCGAACGGTGCCCGGATAGAGCATCAAATAATACAAGGCGTGTTGATAGGGATTGATCTCAATACTATTGCGGTCAGGGAAAACTTGGAAACTTTGATTATCCTCCACCAATTTACCGGGATATACACCTTCAGGAAGCGCAAAAGACACGCCGCCAAAAAGCATGGATTCCAGTGAACCGGTGCGCAATTCAAGCCCACCCTTCCCCGTTTCGAGTCCAAATCCCCCCGTTCGCCAGAAGCGCGTGCCGACGGTCAGCATTTCATGGTAAGGGGCGTTAATAAAGGCCTGGGCACGCAACTGCCCTAATTCTGTATCAAAGCTAACGCGTTCTATTTGACCGACTTTAAATCCGTTGTAATGCACCGCTTGGCCAACTCTTAGAGAGTCACCCTCTTCGCTGAGTAGTTGAACGCGTTTACCTGGCATGCTGGCTGGTGTCACGGGGGGCTCTTCCAAGCCAATGAAATTCATACGTTCATCAAGTGAGCTGTCACCTGCGGCTAAGGTGATATAGGCTCCGCTCAGTAGCGTACCTAAACCAGAGACACCACCACTGCTAATCCGCGGCCTGACAACCCAGAACTGAGCGTCTTCGCGCACGAGGTCTTTAATGGTGTGTTGTACCCGCAAGTGTACAACCACACGCTGTAAATCTTCGCTCAGCGCAACTTGTTCTATTTCTCCTACGTCGATGTTGCGATAGCGCAGCTTTGTTTTACTGGCGACTAAACCTTCAGCATTTTCAAACTGCACAGTGACACCA
Source organism: uncultured Granulosicoccaceae bacterium (assembly GCA_937965695.1). GTDB lineage: Bacteria > Pseudomonadota > Gammaproteobacteria > CALCKW01 > CALCKW01 > CALCKW01. The sequence goes on along the minus strand of CALCKW010000004.1, from coordinate 143,404 downwards.
AATCCGCGGTTCTGCCAATCCCAGTAGACAAACCAAGCGCCGACTAACAGAGCAAAAATGGGAATGAGCCATACACCCGACAATGCGCGACGGCGTCTAATTGTGGGCTTAGCCCCTTGTTCAGTCATCGGTTTTTAGCCTTGTCCCAAATTAAACGAGGATCGAAGCTCTCTGCAGCTAACATGGTTGAGATAACCATTAATCCAAAACATATAGTGGCCCACCCTGGGGTAATTACCATCACCCCTGTAATTTGAATCAGTGCCACCAAAACCGCTACGACGAATATATCTAACATGGACCAGGGCCCGATCATTTCCGTAAGACGATAAAGCAACACGCGCCGATCTGCACGTTCATGATTGTCACGGCCATAAGAGGCGGCCCAACAAAGCCAAAACAAAGCGGACAATTTAAATAGAGGTACAACGACACTAAAAAGAAAAATAATGAGCGCAATAGGTAGTGAACCCAAGCTCCATAACTTAAGCACTCCGCCAAGGATTGTATTGGGGTTTGAGTTACCCAGTGTTGTCGTGGTCATGACTGGCAACAAATGGGCGGGTATGGCGAAGAAAGTGGCCGTCACAGAAAACGCCATCGTTCGTTGAATACTGTTGGGGGTGCGAGCATGGACTTTCGCACCGCAGCGCTCGCAATGTGAAGTCTGTAATGGTGTCAAGAGCTCACAGATATGACACGACTGATAACCCGCCTCTAAGGCGCTCTTCATCGATGGATTCACAAAAGGATTTCCACGTGTTTCACGTCATTCTTTTTCTGCGCTGGCACGTCAACCAACGACCACAGATGACGTCGATCAAAATGCAGCAGCGACACAGTGAGAGCAATTGAAAAAGCCAGATAGGCCCAAAAGGATATACCAAAATAAACAGTAGCTAAACTGGCAATTTTGGTCAGACTGGCCAAAGTACCCACGGTGAATATTTCAACCATGTTCCAAGGTGATAGGTGGCTACTCATTCGCAACAGAAATACACTGGACGGCAGCAGGGTCCGACTGAACAACACTGTCACAAGAATATAAATATGGCTCAACAATAGAAAACCAGGTATGGCGATAACTAACGCACCAACGCCAATCCCAACAGCGGGCATACCTTCGCCAAAAAATTCTGCAGCAACCTGCCAGAGCGTGATTTCCCGAGACAGACCTCTGCTTTCAAAGGATAGAAAAGGGAAATTGACCGCGAGAATGAACATCATCGCTGCGGCGATCAAAAAAGCCAATGACGTGTGTAAGCTGCCTCTTACCTGCCAAGCAACAATATGATCGCATTGTGGGCAATGTGCTTCTTCGCCTGCCAATAGATGCGGCAGATCTATTAACAAATCACAGGTGCTACAGGCAATTTTTTGCGAAGGCATACGTTAATCGTAAATGAATTTGCCTACCAGTATACGACAGGCGTTCGCGCTTCACCCTCTTTCTGGAGCAGTCTTAGCGCACTATCATGTCAACTAAAGTTAAGTTGTTTGCCCGATAGGTCTCTATCGGTTAGCTAGTAGAATATTCTGAAGCTTGTAAAAGCTCACAGAAGGGATCTACAGATTTAAACTGTTCAGTGACTTCGGCTTAAAAAAAATGAACCCAGCTAGGCGCGAATCAACGGCAATCGTGGTGCTGTTGGCTAGATTTGCAACGCGGCTGGGCTGCAATTACCGCATCGACGGTGCGAGCTTGACTTGATCTGAGATACCCTAGGTCATGTGTTACATCGATAGAACAGATAGACTAAGGGTTCCCTTTGACCATCTGAAGTGCTCTTTTTGAACACAAATTCTATGAAAAGTAATGAGAGCTCCGTCACTCTGATTTTGATTTTGTGGATGGCTGGCTTGGGAGCAGCGGCGCAGTTTGCCAAGGTGGCGGTAGTGCTGACTACCCTCGCTGAAGCCTACCCCCATGCTGGACACCTGCTTGGATTTGCGCTTTCTCTTGTGGGTTTTGTCGGCATTGTACTTGGCGTTGTCGCCGGGGTTGTCGTCGCACAAATCCCCAGTAAACCACTTTTGTGTTCTGCCATGTTATTGGGTGCGGGGGCTTCTTTGTACCAAGCGACTCTCCCCCCCTTACCACTATTTTTAGTCAGTCGGTTAATCGAAGGGGTATCGCACTTGGCCATCGTGGTCTGCGTGCCGACACTCATTGCCCAATCCAGCAGCGATCGTAATCGCGGCATCAGCATGACATTTTGGGGCACCTTTTTTGGCATAGGTTTCGCGGTAACCGCACTACTGGGTACCCCGCTTGTTAGCAACTACGGCCTTGCAAGTTTGTTATTGGCCCATGCGATTTATATGCTGGTTATAACGGCGGTGCTTTTTGTCAGCCTGCGCAGTCATCCGGAGACTCAACCAAAAACGGATTTTTCGATGCACAATATTGTGCATCAACATGTGTCGATCTATCGTTCACCCACACTGTCAGCACCGGCTATTGGTTGGTTGTTTTACACAGCGACCTTTGTCGCTTTGTTAACCGTTTTACCAAGTTACGTTGAACCTACGCAGCGTCTATTCACGGCAAGCGCACTGCCTCTCGCCAGTATCTTCACCTCTATGACCGTTGGTGTGTTGATGCTGCGCTGGATGCCCGCCTTTAGGTGTGTACAACTGGGCTTAGCACTGGCGCTGTTTGTTTTGATTTTTATCTGGGCAACGCATAGTACCGTCTTATTATGTGTCACCTTAGCAGGCGTGCTCGGCTTGGTTCAGGGAGCTAGTTTCGCTGCTGTACCACAACTCAATCCAGAACGAGCAAGCCAGGCACTGGCCAATGGTGCGATGGCGCAAACGGGTAACCTAGGGACAACGCTGGGCCCACCCATGATGTTAACTCTGGCCGCTGCTTGGAACATAGAAGGCATTTTGGTGTTTACAGGATTACTCTATATCAGTGGAATCATTGCGCACCAAATATTGTTTCATCAGCGCCGTCGGCAAAATTAGAAGGTGTCGCTTTCGCTAAAAAAATATAAAGATTCGCCGAAGCTAAAACCCTGGATGCCAAACCGATGAAGCCGATGAATCACCCTGCGTACCACGCGACTGTTTATCCGGACAAAGTTGCGTACCAAATGCTGCACAGTGGCGAAACAATGAGCTTTGCAGAATTAGACATCGCCTCTAATCGGGCGGCACATGCGTTAAAACACTTAGGCGTTGGCATTGGTGAGCACATTGCGTTTTTGCTGGAAAACCGCTTAGAGCTCTTAGTATTAGCATGGGCAGCTCAGCGTTCAGGAGTTATCTATACACCCGTTAGTCGATACCTGACCGCAGCGGAAGCCGCTTATATTGTCGAGGATTGCGGCGCCAAGGTGTTTATCAGTTCGGCGAAGTTAGCTGACGTTGCCAGCCAAATCAAGCAATCACTGACACACACTGTAAGCTACCAAATGCTCGACCATACGCTTGCTGGCTTTAGTCGATGGGACGTTTTGTGTGCCAAGATGCCTGCAACCCCAGTTGGTGAACAGTGTGCCGGTGCAAGCATGTTGTATTCGTCTGGAACAACAGGTCGACCCAAGGGCATTCTCCGCGACTACCCGAAAACAGGTATCGACTCGCTCAGCCCTGTCGTTTTGCCTGTGTGTCAAAAAATGGCTGGTATGCAGCCGGATTCAGTCTATCTCTCGCCCGCACCACTTTATCATTCAGCACCTTTGGCCACTGCAATGATTGCAACCGGCTTAGGAGCAACCTCTGTCATCATGGAGCGTTTTGAAGAACGCCCTTATTTGCACGCGATAGAACAGTGGAAAATCACACACACGCAAGTCGTGCCGACTATGTTCGTGCGACTGCTCAAATTACCGCAAGTTGTACGCGATAGCTTTGACGTCAGTAGTCTATGCGCAGCAATTCATGTGGCAGCTCCCTGCCCGATCAAAATCAAACAGCAGATGATCGAATGGTGGGGGCCCATTTTAATTGAATTTTATGCCGGCACTGAAGGCAACGGTGTGACAGCGAGTAACACACAACAATGGATCGACCACCCCGGCTCAGTTGGCAAAGCTTTAATTGGAGAAGTGCTTGTTCTGGGTGACGATAAGCAGCCGTTGCCTACCGGCACGATCGGCGATGTCTATTTTAACGCCGGACAAAAATTTAGTTACCACGGTGACAGCGTTAAAACCGCCAACGCTTTCACCGACGATGGTTGGTCAACATTGGGCGATATCGGTTGGATGGATGAGGACGGATTTTTATACCTCACCGATCGTCGAGCCTATACCATCATTAGCGGAGGAGTGAACGTCTACCCGCAAGAGACCGAAGACGTAATTATCGTGCACTCGGCAGTGGCCGATGTAGCTGTTTTTGGTATACCCGATGACGAGCTAGGTGAGCGTGTACACGCTGTGGTGCAACCCCTACATTGGCCAGTGGTAGACGCCACCTTAGAAGAGAGGCTGCTACTCTACTGCCGTGGGCAATTGTCCTCCATAAAAACACCCAAACACATCGAATTTAGAAAGAGCCTGCCTCGAACCCCCACAGGGAAACTGCTGAAACGGCTTTTGGTCGAGGAGTTCTGCGCGAAAACAAAGTAATGAAACTGTAATCGGGCTTAAAAATTGCATTTCATGACAGGGTATTCTTGTGGATAAACCATTAAAGCGAAGCTCGAGCCATGTTGATAAAAACGGTCAGATTACAGTATTGGAAAAAAGCGATGGTTCCCTACTTGGCCTTCATTGCACTGTTAGCTATCTATTTCTCCTCAAACAATGCTCAATTTATGCTTCTGGCCGCGCTACCCATTACCTACTTGCTTTGGGGTACTGGTTCAAAATGCCCCAACTGCCACAACGCGGTGCAACGCATCCATTCAATTCTAGTGGTGCCTTGGTGCCCAAAGAAATGCTTCACCTGCAGCAAAAACCTCAGCAAACGCTAGTCCACCCCTCATTTCACTCACCTTAGGCGTTAGGTTTCGCTGAAACCCGTCTGCCTAATCGATCCAGAATAGACGATTGTATAGATATCTCTTATATCGACCGATAACAACCTTTGTCGGCTTACTGTCACTCGATACCTTAATTCTACTAAAAACAAGTATTAATCACATGCATGCTAAAGGCTCGCGAATTTAAGCCGTAGCCTCAGGTGTGGCGATGTTCAGTGAACTGACTACACTCGGGTACTAGACGTTTATAGGTTTGGACAAAGGTGCACAAACGGTCACACCGAAAAAAATGAATTACTTGTTCGTAGGCGCAGCTTTTGCAGCTAACGCCCACAACCCGTACCGTATGGCCAAAGGTCTGTGCCGCGCTCAAAGCCAGTCAGACCGAATACAATTGAATAGTTAAAGGAACACCATGGCGACCACTGTTTTAACGCAAAAACCCATGCCCTCAGTGAATGATCTGCGCGAAAGCATCGTGCGGCACTTAGACTACACCTTGGGTGCAGATGCTGACACGGCGCAGGACAAGGCCTGGTGGACGGCTACCTGTATGGCGTTGAATGAATTGGTCTTTGAGCGTCTTCGTTCCACCCATAAAACCCACGCCAAGCAAGATACTCGCGCAGTAAACTATCTTTCGTTAGAGTTTTTGATGGGCCGCCTACTGGTCAACAACCTCCATAACTTAGGCGTCTTTGAGACGGCCGAGCAAGCGTTGGCCGAATTGGGACACAGTATCAGCGATATATGCGAAGAAGAACCTGATATGGCATTAGGTAACGGCGGATTGGGCCGCCTTGCTGCCTGTTACTTGGACTCACTCGCGACGCTGGATTTCCCCGCCATTGGCTACGGCATTCACTATGAACACGGTTTGTTTCGCCAAGAATTTCACGATGGTGCGCAAATAGAGCGCCCTGACGAATGGCGTGAGTACGGCAGTCCCTGGGAAATTTGCCGACCCGAGTCTGTGCAGGAAGTTCCCCTTTTTGGTGAAGTAACGATTGAACACGATGAGCTAGGTCGCCCCGTTAAAACGTGGTGTCCTGGTCAAATTATTCGCGGTGTACCGTGGGATATACCCGTGGTTGGTTACGGTGGAAACACCGTCAACGTGCTTCGCCTCTGGGAGAGCCGCGCATCACAGCATTTTGATTGGCATGCGTTTAACGCGGGTGCTTACAACGATGCACAAGCGGAACAAACAGAAGCTGAGACAGTCTCTAAAGTGCTCTACCCCAATGACGAGACAGAGGCTGGAAAACAGCTTCGTCTGATTCAGCAGTACTTTTTTAGCGCGTGTTCTATCAAAGATATCGTTCGACGCTACAAGCGCGCCCATGGCAATGATTGGAGCGAGTTCTCCAATCAGGTTGTCATCCAGCTAAATGACACGCACCCAACTGTTGCGATATTAGAAATGTTGCGCCTTTTGGTCGACGAAGAAGACATGGCTTGGGACCAAGCTTGGCAAATTTGCCAAGATGTCTTCGCCTACACCAATCACACGCTATTGCCCGAAGCTCTCGAGACTTGGCCAGTGTATTTATTTGAGCGAGTCATCCCTCGTCACCTCGATATGTTGTACTTGATCAACGATTGGTTTCTCAATGAAGTGGTTGAGACCAAATGGCCAGGCAATGACGAAATAAAAGCAAAACTGTCGATCATCGAAGAAGGCGATTATCGAAAAGTGCGCATGGGTAACCTCTGCGTGATCACAGCTTTTAAGGTTAACGGTGTTGCACAAATTCACTCAGAATTGGTCAAGTCTGACCTCTTCCCTGAGTTCCATGCGCTGTGGCCCAACAAGCTAACTAACGTCACCAATGGCGTGACACCGCGTCGCTGGCTTAAGGCCTGCAACCCGCGCCTAGCAAAACTGCTGAACGATGAGGTGGGAGAAGGTTGGCCTGTAGATTTAGAGTTACTGCGTCAGCTGGCGCCAAAAGCGGACGATAGCAATTTTCAACGTCAATTCTTAGATATTAAACACCAGAATAAACTGGCTCTTTGTGAAGTCGTCAAAGAGCTCTGCGACGTTGAGATTAGCCCTGCAGCAATTTTTGATATTCAGATTAAAAGACTGCACGAATACAAGCGCCAACATTTAAATCTGCTGCACATCCTGACTCTGTATAAGCGATTGCTGGACAACCCTGAGTTAGATATGCACCCGCGCGTGTTTATATTTGGTGCTAAAGCGGCACCTGGATATAAACTGGCCAAAGATATTATCTATGCCATCAACAAAGTGGCTGAGCGTGTCAATAACGACGAGCGCATCAGCAACAAACTAAAAGTCGTGTTCTTGCCCAACTACCGAGTTAGTCTGGCCGAGAAAATGATCCCAGCGGCCGACGTCTCAGAACAGATTTCTACCGCAGGTAAAGAAGCCTCGGGCACCGGAAACATGAAACTTGCTCTCAACGGTGCCGTGACAATCGGAACCCTAGACGGCGCCAATATAGAAATCGCAGAAGAGGTGGGTGAAGATAATATTTTCATCTTCGGATTGACCGTCGATGAAGTCAAAGCCAAGCTCGCCGAAGGTTACAACCCCTGGGATTACTACAATCAAGACAGCGAACTAAAAGCCGTGTTAGATTGGTTGGAAGGCGACTATTTTACGCCGGGCCATCCGGGTGCATTGGCCTCGATCCGGCACAGTTTGCTTGACCACGGCGACCCCTACCTTTGTCTGGCAGACTTTCGCGGCTACTGCGATGCGCAGCAGCGAATCGATGAAGCATTCAGAGATCGTGCAGCTTGGGCTAAAATGGCCATACTCAATACAGCACTGGTGGGCAAGTTCAACTCGGACCGCTCAATCCAGGACTATGTAGACAACATCTGGAAACTCGAGCCTCCTGTCTCCGCAGACAGTGAAGCACAACGTAAGGCTGGTTAAAGCACAATTGCAGGCTCAATCAACGCCGGCCATGTGCCGGCGTTGTTGTTTCTGAGGTTCTAAAAATCACCCTATTACGCTAGGCAAGGATCAACCCGAATGCAAGATCTGCAAGCAGATATCAACGCTCTTTTAGCCGGAAGAAATGCTGAGCCATTCGCCCTGCTCGGACCACACCCTGCCAATGAGCAGTGGCAAATACGCGTATTTGCGCCGGGTGCCCAACATATTGAAGCCATCGCTCGCAGTGACAATAAAAACTTAGCCGATTTTCAACTTGTACACGAAGCCGGTTTTTTTGTCGCCGATATTAGTACCGATGTTCGGCCCGACTACAGGCTGACGATGCACTACGACGGTCACAGCGAGACAGTCGATGACCCCTACAGCTTTGGCACCTTGCTCGGTGAGCTAGACATCCATTTAATCACGGAAGGGAATCATCGCGAGCTCTATCGTGTCATGGGTGCCCAGCTAATGAGTTACGGAGATGTCGAAGGTGTACGTTTTGCGGTTTGGGCTCCAAACGCAAAGCGCGTTTCAGTGTTGGGTGACTTTAACCACTGGAATGCTCTGCGCAACCCAATGCGAGTGAGATACGAAGTGGGTATCTGGGAGATTTTCATCCCAGCGTTAGCCGAAGGCCAACGCTACAAGTTTGAAATAGTAGGCCCTGACGATTCAGTCTTGCCGCAAAAATCCGACCCCTATGCACAAGGTGCAGAACTGCGACCACAGACAGCCTCGGTGGTACGTAACCCAGAAAAACATCAGTGGCAAGACCAACAATGGATGCAAGAGCGTGGAGAACGTAACAGTCACAGCGCCCCTATCAGTATCTATGAGGTACACGCCGGCTCGTGGCGTCGTGTTGCTGACGATGGCAACCGCTTCCTCAGCTATGTCGAAATGGCAGATCAACTGGTTTCCTACGTTCTCGACATGGGCTTCACGCACATACAAATGATGCCGCTGGGTGAGTTTCCTTTCGACGGTTCATGGGGGTATCAACAAACGGGACTGTTTGCGCCGAGCTGTCGATTTGGTTCACCCGAAGAATTACAGTACTTGGTCGACTGCTGCCATCAGGCAGGGCTTGGCATATTGATCGACTGGGTGCCGGGGCATTTTCCTGAGGATGCCCACGCGCTTGGAAAATTTGATGGCACAGCTCTCTATGAGCATGCAGATCCAAGACGTGGCTTTCACCCCGACTGGAACACGCTTATATACAACTTTGGCCGCACCGAGGTCAGCAACTTTCTAACGGCCAGCGCTCGCCATTGGTTGGATCGGTACCACTTTGATGGGCTACGTGTCGACGCCGTTGCCAGTATGCTTTACTTGGACTATTCCCGTAAGGAAGGAGAATGGATACCCAATGAGCACGGTGGAAATCAAAACCTAGAAGCCATCGCTCTTTTACAAAAGACAAACATTGAACTCTATGGCGACTTCCCCGACACAATGACGATAGCCGAGGAGTCCACCGCCTGGCCCGGTGTTTCCAAACCTGTAGACAGTGGCGGCTTGGGATTTGGTTTTAAATGGAACATGGGCTGGATGAACGACACGCTGCGTTACATGGAGCGAGACCCCATACACCGCCGCCATCACCACAATGAACTCACTTTTGGGTTGGTTTACGCCTTTGACGAGAACTTTATCCTGCCTATCAGCCACGATGAAGTTGTGCACGGCAAAGGCTCGATGATCGCTAAGATGCCCGGTGACGAGTGGCAAAAGTTTGCCAATTTACGCACATACTACGGTTTTATGTGGGCGCATCCAGGCAAGAAACTACTTTTCCAAGGCTGCGAATTCGCGCAGCTTGCCGAGTGGAATTTCGAGCAGAGTCTGGATTGGCACTTGTTGGAACAAGGCCAACACGTAGGGATACAGCGGCTTATACGAGATCTCAACCACCTCTATCGAGAAATTCCAGCGCTACATCAACAAGATTGTCGTCACAGCGGCTTCCGCTGGCTGGACCATGATAACGCCGCTGAGTCAGTACTGGCCTTTGAACGGTTCAGCGAAAATGGCGATTCCGTAGTAGTTGTCTGCAATTTCACCCCCACTCCTAGGCATGGCATGCGTTTTGGAGTGTCTAAGGAGGGATTTTGGCAGGAGCGGATGAACACCAATGCTCAAGAATACGGAGGCAGTGGCACGGGCAACGCAGGCGGCGTCGCCAGCTTTGCTATCCCGTGGCAAGGCCATGCGCATTCCATCGAAATATCCGTGCCTCCATTGGCAACCGTGATACTGCAACCAAGTGACCAGTCAGCACATTAGATTGGATTGTAGCGACTATTAGTTTTTTAGAAATTTGGTGAGAAACATTCGAGCGTCGCCCGACGGGAACACACGTGCCGACCTTGAATGTTGGTCAAACCCTTGAAAAAGAAAAGCCTATGCCTTCGGGCCGCGCAGCTCGGGATGCACCTTGATCAAGAGCAGCAGGTTTGCTCTGCAACCGCGCTCACCACACTGACAGACCACTAGAGATTGACAAGCATGCTGAGACAAGAACCCGGACTTCCCTACCCGTTGGGTGCTACATGGGACGGAAAAGGGGTTAATTTTGCGCTCTTCTCTGCACATGCAGAAAAAGTTGAATTGTGTATTTTCGATGCCAACGGCCGACGGGAAGCCCATCGTGTAGAGCTGCGAGAGAATACGCATCAAATTTGGCATGTTTATCTGCCAGAACTCAGGCCCGGCTCCCTCTACGGTTATCGCGTGTATGGCCCCTATGATCCACAAAATGGCCACCGCTTTAATCACAATAAGCTTTTAATCGACCCCTATGCCAAACAATTGCTGGGCGCTCTCAAATGGTCAAACACACATTTGGGTTATCGCAGCGAAAGCACTCAACTCGACCTCAGCTTTGATCGCCGAGATTCAGCTTCTAACACGCCACGCGGTGTTGTTATAGATCCGAGCTACCAGTGGGGCGACGATCGTGCACCAAAAGTACCTTGGGATCGCAGTTGCATCTACGAAACCCATGTACGTGGGGCCACGATGCGTCACCCTGGGATCGACAAACCAATGCGTGGCAGTTTTGCAGCACTGGGTCACCAAGACGTCATCGATCATATAAAATCTCTGGGGGTCACCGCTGTAGAGTTACTGCCGGTGCACGCCTTTGTTGACGACCGATTTTTAGTACAGAAAGGACTACGAAATTACTGGGGCTACAGTACTCTCAATTTTTTCTCGCCTGAATCTCGCTATTTAGCTAGCAATGATTTGTGTGAGATGAAACAAATGATCGCGCGTTATCACGATAACGGTCTAGAGGTGATTTTGGATGTGGTGTACAACCACACCTGCGAAGGCAGTGAACTCGGCCCCACCCTCAGCTTTAGGGGTATAGACAACGCAAGTTACTACCGATTGATGCCAGATAACCCTCGTTATTACATCAACGACACCGGTTGCGGAAACACCGTCAACATCGCCCACCCACGCGTCCTGCAGATGGTGATGGATAGCTTGCGCTATTGGGTTGAAGTGATGCATATAGATGGCTTTCGGTTCGATCTAGCGCCTATCTTGGGCCGTGAGACTGCGGGGTTTGATCGGGAAGGAGGCTTTTTCGATGCAGTGATGCAAGACCCCGTGCTAAATAAAGTAAAAATGATTGCTGAGCCCTGGGACATCGGGCCGGGTGGTTATCAACTGGGAGCGTTCCCCGGCGGTTGGGCCGAATGGAATGATCGTTTTAGAGACTGCAGCCGAAAGTTTTGGGCCGGTGACCCAGGTGTCTTACCAGAGCTCGCTGGAAGACTATTAGGCTCGGCAGATCACTTCGATCACAGCGGCAGAAAACCTTGGGCAAGCGTGAATTTTATCACCGCCCACGATGGCTTTGGTTTGAGTGACTTGGTCAGCTACAACGACAAGCACAATATCGCAAATGGTGAAGACAACCGCGACGGGCACAGCAGCGACCACAGCAACAATCACGGTTGTGAAGGACCTAGCGACGACCCAGCAATCAACGCTCTACGTGCGCGTCAGCGCCGTAACTTGATGTTGACTCAGTTAATTGCTCAAGGCACGCCCATGATCTTGGCTGGCGATGAGATGGGGCACAGCCAACAGGGCAACAACAATGCCTACTGTCAAGACAACGAAACCACTTGGCTTGATTGGGAAAATGCAGACCGAACACAACTCACTTTTGTGCGCCGCGCTCTAGCACTGCGTAACGACCACCCTAGCCTTCGGCAAAAAAGATTTTTGCATGGCAGACAAAGTACAGACCCTGGGCTGCAAGATGTTCAGTGGCTGCAACAAGACGCCACACCAATGAACGATGAGCAATGGCAGATTGAGAAACGATTTGTTGGGCTCTTGTTGAACAACGATCCGGAAGAAGCCGATACGCTTTACATAGCTATTAACGGATACGATGAAGATCGCCCCATTGTTTTACCATTAAATGATCGCGAATGGCGTTGTGAACTGCATACCGATGAACAGTGGCTGGAGAACCCGCAGGATTTCACTTCAAGCAAGTGCGACTTGCGGTTACACGGAATGAGCATCGCCGTGTTTAGTCTTCTGCCATCACCCGAGTTGCCATCATGAATGCTCTGCAACGCTTAGCCAAAAGCGCGGGTTTAGAAACGGCTTACCACGATATATGGGGGAACTACCATGAGGTTAGCGAGAACATTCAATTGCGCCTGCTTAACCGTATGGGGTTTGATGTCTCCGACGATCGCCAGATAGAGGCTTCAGCCGATACTCAAGAGAATCTACTTTGGCATTCTCTCCTCGAACCTGTTTACGTTTTGTGCAAAGAACAACCACTGCGTGTCACTGTCGTCGTAAATGACGATGATGAAAAGACATTGCTCGGCTGGCGTTTGGAAGAAGAGACGGGTTTACAGCACAGCGGTGAGCTTCCACTTTCTCGTTTAGAAAAGCAGGACGAGAAAAGCATTGACGGCAAAAGAATGCGCAGATATTTACTGCCACTGCCTGAGCATTTGCCACTAGGTTACCACCAACTACATTTAGCCCTCAGTGGTGAAAGCGCTGAACAAGCCGAAAGCACAATAATCATAACTCCGCCTCAATGCTATCGTGTACAAGACGCCTGCCCTGATGGACGACCTTGGGGTGTTGCCGCACAATTGTATTCTCTACGTGATCAGCACAACTGGGGCATGGGTGACTACAGTGATATTACACCTCTGGCACAAGCTGCAGCCAATGAAGGAGCGAGCTTACTGGGATTAAATCCCTTGCATTCTGCATTCACAGGTCACGGGCATCATATAAGCCCTTACTCACCCACCAGTCGTAGTTTTTTGCACACGGGTTATTTAGACGTCAACGCCATTGCAGAAATGAAAGAGTGCATCGCCGCGCAAAACTTACTGATGAGTGAAGAGTTTCAGTCTCAACTGGAGGGCGCGCGAAAAAGCGAGGTCATCGATTATTCTGCTGTTTGGGCTTGTAAACTACCTGTATTAAAAATGCTCCACAAACATTTCGCGGCTCATCACCGAGACGCAGACAGTGATCGCGGTGCGGCTTATCGACGCTATTGTGCCCTCGGCGGAGAACCCCTGAGACGACAAGCGACCTTTGATGCACTATTCGCACACTTTCGCGAGCAGGACTCTAATAGTTTTGGCTGGACTAGTTGGCCTGTGGAATACCACCGAGCCGACAGCGACGCCGTTGCTCGCTTCGCCGAAAGTCACTACGACAGCCTAGATTTTTGGCGCTACCTTCAGTGGCTGGCTCACTTGCAGATGCAAGCGGGTGCGGAAGCAACCGTTGACGCCGGCATGTCTATAGGTTTGTACTTGGATCTCGCCGTTGGCAGCGATGGTAGTGGCGCCGACGTCTGGGCGGACAACGATTGTTTTGTGCCGGGTGTCTCGGTCGGTGCACCACCAGACAAATTAAGTCCGGCAGGACAAGTTTGGGGCCTCAGCCCCTACAACCCAGTCGCGTTGCGGCGCAATGCTTTTCGTCCCTTTATACAAGCCCTGCGCGCCAGTACACAATACGCAGGTGCTCTGCGTATAGACCACGTTTTAGGACTGATGCGACAGTTTTGGGTACTCGAAGGAGAACACGCTAATCAAGGTGTCTATGTTTACCAACCCTTCGACGAACTGCTAAAGATCATCGCGCTGGAATCCCAGCGTTCTAAATGCGTGATCATTGGTGAGGCTTTGGGAACTGTGCCAGAGGGCATGGAAGAAAAACTCGCGTCTGTGGGCATGCTGTCTTATAAGGTGCTGTACTTTGAAAGATGGCCAGAAGGTTTGTTCAAACGTGCGGACTGCTACCCCAAAGACGCCTTAGTCACTGTGTCAACACACGACCTGCCACCCCTGGCAGGTTGGTGGCAAGCAAGCGAATTGGATCATATGGCCAGGCTAGGTCATTTTCACAGTGCTGAGGCGGAAGTGCACGAGCGCGAACAACGTGCTTATGATCGTCAGCGTTTGTTGGATGCACTCGTTGATGCTGGAACATTGCCACACGATCACAACATTGATGCACAACAGACCACGCTAGACGAACAGGTTTTGGTGGCAGCGCAGGCCTTCTTAGCCAGCACGCCGAGTAGTTTATTGGCAGTGCCTGTAGAAGACCTGCTGGTCCTGAACAATCAAGTCAATCTGCCAGGCACTGTCGACGAACACCCTAATTGGAGGCAACGGCTTCCACGGGCAACAGCAGATTTATTTAGCACCGACATTGCGCAACAACAGCTCGACGCGATTAGAGCTCGACGCATCGAACAATAGTCAAAAACCTTCAGGCACTATAGTGCCTTCGAGCACGGTTAACGTGCAATAATAAGCTTACATATCCTTGGCACGACGAGGGCGATTATGAGCAACGAGATGCAAGAACGACATATCAGTAAATTGACTAAAGACACCGTGGCCTTAATTCTCGCAGGAGGTCGAGGCTCAAGATTACACGAGCTCACTGAATGGCGCGCCAAGCCAGCCGTATTTTTTGGTGGCAAGTTTCGCATCATCGATTTCCCTCTCTCGAATTGTATAAACTCAGGTATCCGCCGTATTGGCGTATTGACCCAATATAAAGCGCACTCTCTAATCCGCCATTTAAATAGAGGATGGAGTGGTTTTAGGCACGAGCTGGACGAGTTTGTTGAAGTCATGCCTGCTTCGCAGCGCACTGGCGAGCATTGGTACGTCGGAACTGCAGATGCGATCTATCAAAATATTGACATACTCCGTAATCAAGGCTCCAAATACGTTTTGGTGTTATCCGGCGATCATATCTACAAAATGGATTACGGCCTGATGCTCGCCGAGCACGCACGAACAAACGCCGACATGACGGTTGCGTGTATCGAAGTACCCCTACCAGAGGCAACAAGTTTTGGCGTCATGAACGTCAATGAAGACAATCGCGTCATTGGATTTGACGAGAAACCTAAAGAGCCTCAACACGTGCCGGGTAATCCGGAACGTGCCCTCGCCTCAATGGGTAACTACATTTTTAACACTGAGTTTTTGTACCAATTACTGTGCGACGATGCTGACAACAAAGAATCGAGCCACGATTTTGGCCATGACATCATTCCAAATCTGATCAAAGAGCACACGGTACAAGCCTACCGTTTCAAAGACATCAAAACCGGTGGGGACGCTTACTGGCAAGATGTCGGGACCTTGGATGCCTTCTGGCGGTCCAACTTGGAAATGGCAGATGTAACACCGCAACTAGACTTGTATGATGACAGTTGGCCGCTGTTGACAGCCCAATCTCAATTACCACCAGCGAAGTTTGTCTTTGAGGAGAAAGACCGCAAGGGTGTTGCGTATGACTCGCTGGTTTCCGGCGGCTGTGTGGTCTCTGGTGCAACAGTACGCGGATCAGTTCTCTTCTCGCACGTCTATGTACACACGGGTGCTCTTGTAGAGAAATCTGTGATTTTACCTGACGTCGATATTGCTCGTGGTTGCAAGATTAAAAATGCAATCATAGACCGAGGTTGTAATATTCTCGAAAATTCAGAGATAGGCTACGATGCCGATGCTGACAGAGCAAAAGGATTCCGCGTCACCGAAAACGGCGTCACCTTAGTTACCCCCGAAATGCTCGGTCAAGAAATACATTTACTCCGTGAGGCCAAAAAGCAGTGACACTTGTTCAAACCACTCCGTTTAGTGACCAAAAACCAGGCACCAGTGGCCTGCGTAAAAAGGTAAAAGTTTTTCAACAAACGCATTATCTCGAGAATTTCGTTCAGTCGATATTTAATTCTGTCGATGGTTTGCTTGGAAAAACCTTGGTTGTCGGTGGCGACGGGCGTTACTACAACGAGGCGGCCGTGCAAATCATATTGCGCATGGCAGCCGCTCACGGTGTGGCGCGAGTTCTAGTGGGTGTGGACGGCATATTATCTACCCCAGCGGCCTCTTGTATCATTCGCAAACACGGTGCCGCAGGCGGAATAATATTATCTGCAAGCCATAACCCAGGCGGACCAGATGAAGACTTTGGCATCAAGTTTAACGGCGCGAATGGCGGGCCAGCCAACCCCAACGTTACCGATGCGATGTATGATTGGAGCCTAAGAATTAGCGAATACCGCACCCTGTTAAGCGCTGACATTGATCTAAGCCAACCCAAAATTCATCAACTCGAGCAGATGCGAGTAGAAGTCATCGACCCCGTCGACGACTACGCGGACTTGATGCGAGAACAGTTTGATTTCGAATTGATTCGCACCAAAATAGCCAACGGTGAGTTGAGCCTGTGCTTCGACGCTATGAGCGCTGTGACGGGTCCCTACGCTAAGCGCATATTAATTGACCAGCTTGGGGCTCCGGCAGACGCGGTGATTCGGGCTGAACCGCTGCCAGATTTCGGTGGAGGCCATCCAGATCCAAATTTGGCGCACGCTGCAGAGTTGGTGAAACGCATGAACGCAGCAGATGCGCCAGATATGGGTGCGGCTTCTGACGGTGATGGGGATCGCAATTTAATTCACGGCGCTCACTGTTATGTGACACCGAGTGATAGCTTGGCCATCATGGCGGCCAACGCTACTGCGATTCCCGCTTTACGCAATGGCATATCAGGTGTCGCCCGCTCCATGCCGACGAGCCGAGCAGCCGATCGCGTCGCTCAAAAATTGGGCATCGAGTCCTTTGAAACGCCCACCGGTTGGAAATTTTTTGGAAACCTGCTGGACGCTGATCGAATCACGCTTTGTGGTGAAGAGAGCTTTGGCACAGGTTCGAATCACGTGCGGGAAAAAGACGGTCTCTGGGCGGTATTGTTCTGGCTAAATTTGGTCGCTGCAAGCGGCAAATCAGTCAAGCAGATTGTTGAAGAACACTGGAACATTTACGGGCGGGATTACTACACCCGACACGATTATGAAGCGGTTGACAGTACGTCTGCGGCCAATCTTATGTCAGCCTTAGAAAGCAAGTTAGTAGATCTGGTCGGCACGTCGTTGGGCAACGCTGTGGTGACCTCAGCGGATAATTTCAGCTACACCGATCCGATAGACGGTTCTGTTGCTACAAACCAGGGTATCCGTATCGGGCTCGATGACGGCGCTCGCATCGTCTATCGGCTATCGGGTACGGGCACCGAAGGAGCGACGATACGGGTCTACATGGAGCGTTTAGAAACCGCGCCGGAACTCCAGCTAAATGATCCGCAAGACCAATTGGCCGACGTCATCGCAGCCGCCGCAGAATTAGCGGATATAAAAGGTTTCACGGGACGATCCGCCCCTACGGTCATCACTTGAACATCGCCACCAGCAACGCTGATTTGGACCAAAATCAGAGAGAGATTTCTCGCTGAGTCCGAGCAAGTTTCATTCGATTTTCTCCTCGGCTCAGGCTATTTTTTCGCCCATCAAAAAAAAATCCTAATCAGGGCCTGTTTTTCAGGCCTTTGGTATCCAGTAGCGCTTATTCGAGTCATTGATGAGCCTCCTTTGCGCCACTCACTTGCCGCCACCCCGCCGCACAAGGCAGAATACACTTTTAAACAAGATGCCCAATGTAATGACCGAAGCTCGACATATTGTGATGATCGCCGCCGAGAACGGCGCCCTAGTCGGTGGCAAGGTCGGCGGAATTGGAGATGTACTGCGTGATTTGCCGCCGGCTCTGGTCGCTCAAAACTGCATGGTTACAGTGATGACCCCAAGTTACGGCACACTGCACAAGCAACATCAATCAACCCTACAAAGCAGCTTTGACGTCTCGTTTGGTGACGAGATTGAGTCAGTCGATCTCTACCGTATAGATTTAACCGTTGGCAACAATACAAAAATTCGCCATTGGGTTTTGGAGCACCCTTTATTTGCGGGCAGCTCACCTGGCCGTATCTATAACGACGATGCGCACGAGCCCTTCGCGACGGACGCGAGTAAATTTGCGCTGTTTGGAGCAGCCGCTGCAGAAATCTTGACGCATGACCCAGCTCAGATGCCAGATGCTGTACATCTGCACGACTGGCACGCCTCCGCCGTGTTACTTCTGCGCGCCTATGATCCGAGATACAGTGCGTTGAAAGATTTGCACTGTGTCTACAGCATTCACAACTTAGCACTGCAAGGCGTAAGACCTTTCGAGAAAAATGCATCCTCGCTAGAGAGTTGGTTTCCTAAACTAGTTTTTGACAAAAAAGCGATAGCAGACCCGCGTTGGCCAGACTGTTACAACCCAATGCTAATGGCCATTGGCGAGGCATCATTGGTGCACACCGTATCTCCTACCTATGCCGAAGAGATCCAGAAACCTAACGATGTAGAAGTGCGCGGCTACCACGGTGGCGAGGGTTTAGAGGAAGCCTTACAAGCAGCCTCTTCTGAGGGACGCCTATTAGGCATTCTCAATGGATGCCACTACCCCACTGATAGTGAGCGAAGACGAGAAACACAAATTCATAACTGGGCCGCTTTTCTTGATGCAGCCGAATCAGCGTTATTAGCAGCTGCCGCCGAAGAAGAACAATTACGCAGCACTTTTTTTATTGCATCAAGACGCATTGCCAGACTACGAGAACACCAACCCTCGCGTTTACTGACTAGCGTCAGCCGAGTCAGCGGCCAGAAAATAGGCTTACTGCTACAAGACGACAGTCTGGGAACGAGCGCTTTGAAAGGCGTTCTGTCAGCCCTCGGCAACGATGGTTTGTATATTTTTCTCGGAAATGGCCAGCGAGAAATGGAACACGAGCTGACAAAAGCGATGGCTCAGAATCCGAACTTCCTTTTCTTGAATTGCTACTCCGAAATACTCGCCCAAGCACTTTACGATCATGGCGACCTTTTTATGATGCCTTCGAGCTATGAGCCCTGCGGTCTCAGCCAAATGCTGGCGATGCGCGAGAGCCAGCCTTGCCTTGTTCATTCGGTGGGAGGATTGATAGATACCGTGCAACACGGTAAAAACGGCTTTGTTTTTAGCGGAGACAATCTAACCGAAAAAGCCGACCAGCTAGTGCTTTCTTCGCGCGGGATCTTACAGATGCATCGCAGCAAACAACGAGACTGGAAACAAATCAAACAAGCGGCGGGGCGCGCACGTTTCTTGTGGACTGATAGCGCTCGTCACTACATCAAGAGTCTTTATCTCTTAGAGCCTGCTAAAGAAAAGTAGAAGAATACCACTTTCCAACGTTTGGCATACGGCTTGCGACGAACTTAAAAAACGCGATACCGGCACACTCGCTGTCGCGTTCACTATCTCCGTCAAAGGTGAAGCCCTCTAATGATCAAAAAGACAACAGCCGCATTTATGCTTGCTGCATTAACCGCTTGTAATAGTTCTTCTGTTTCATTGACAGAAAGTGCGGGAAATGACACACAAGCGCAATTGGATGAGCAACCGGAAATTACAACCGCGGAACCAACAACTTGCGCAAATACCGCTCAGTTCGGTCATGCGTTCGAGTCGGCTTCCGGGCAGCAATCAGACCCTCTTTTTACGCCTGCGGCTACACTAGACGGTTGCGTTGACAGCGCTTCTAGTTGGTCGGGGAATCAAGGGGAGACCTTAGTACTCGACGCTGGTTCATCGCAATACATACAAGGCATTTATCTCTGGATGAGCTATGCACGTGCCGAGTGGATTTCCATTGAACAATCTGACGACGCGCTGACGTGGCAACAGAGTTGGCGCCGTGCGCAGAACCTAGCGCAAGCTGAAAGCACCTTCTTCAGCTTGGACGCAAGCGTAACGACGCGCTACGTTCGAATCACAGGCTACGGCTCCGAAGCCAACGCGTGGACTAACATCGCTGAAGCACGATGGTCATTAAGTGGAGACAACATAGAGTCAGATCGCGTCTGGCAAAACAGTGATAATCTGATTGCTCTGCACAGTGGTGACGAGCGCGCTGTGAGTCCTTTGTTCCAACGCCCACTATCGAGTATGTTTATCTCGTGTCCTTATCTTGGTGATCCAATGTACATTGACGCAACAGGCAGCCGTGACACTTTCTGGCAGTTTCAAGAAGTCGGCGATGTGATGGTTTATACCTTCGATTGGTCTCACTATCCGCGCAGCAGTGAGCCAGATTTTTTCGGTGCTCCACTGCTCACCTATGGACCAGCTCGCCACGCTCAAAATCTTCTAGAGCCTTTGGCCGCTGCAGATCCTCTCGTGACAGTGCCAAGCGACTGCGGCACGGGTGTGGTCTTAGACTCGCTGCACATTATCGACGAGTTGTTGCAACAGTCTGACAACAGCTTATTGCCCGTATCAAATTGGCGTTAGAAATCGATTTGTAACGCCCACAAAAAAGGCCGTCCTAAGTTTCCTTTGGACGACCTGATTTTGTTTCGCTGCCAAGAAACCTCCACTCAGAGAGAGAATCTTGGTAGGCACGAGTGGACTCGAACCACCGACCCCTACCATGTCAAGGTAGTGCTCTAACCAACTGAGCTACGCGCCTGCCGAACCACGAACTATAACGGGATCACACCTAGTGGTCAACACGAAATGCTGCAGTCACCTGTAAAAAACACCGCAAGGAAAATTCTGCACCTCGCCGTGTTGAAGGGCAACGCATCCCTCGACGCGCCCACCCATCAACTTTTCATCTAGCCTCGACGCCAATCGTGGAATTTTTGTACCCACTCGAGCAGTTTTTCCGGTGCATTAGCACGCTTCCACTCGCCAGCGGCGTACTTGTTGGCTTCAGCCAAGGTCGGGTAAATATGGATGGTGCCAAGGATTTTATTGAGCCCCAATCCATGCTTCATCGCCATGACGTATTCAGCGATCAGATCACCTGCGTGCTCGCCGACGATCGTAACACCGAGGATCTTGTCTTTGCCCGGCGGAGTAAGCACTTTGATAAACCCGTGTGCCTCACCATCAGCAATAGCCCGGTCTAAGTCGTCGATGCCATAGCGGGTCACTTCTACCTCTATACCCTGCTCTTTAGCCTCAGTCTCATTGAGGCCGACACGTGCAACTTCTGGCTCGGTAAAAGTCGCCCATGGAATCACGCGATAGTCGACAGCAAACTTCTTAAAGGTGCCGAACAATCCATTGACCGCTGCATACCACGCTTGATGCGAAGCCGTATGCGTAAACTGATAAGGCCCTGCCACGTCACCAACGGCAAAGATATTAGGGAAGTTGGTGCGCAAATATTTATCCACCGCAATAGTGCCGCGCGGCGTTAATTCAACACCCAGATCGCTGATGCCCGAACCGTTGGTCCGAGGTTTACGGCCGACAGCCACTAAGATTTGATCAAAGGGCACTTCTAAGGTCTCGCCGTCTCGCTCACACACTAAGATCTTTTGCCCATCCACGACTTTGGCAGACATAGCTTTGGTGTTTGTCATGACGTCAACACCTTCTGCTTGCAACTGTTGCTGGACCAGCACGGCGACATCTTCGTCTTCACGGATAAGAATGCGCGGGAGCATTTCCACTTGAGTCACATGGCTGCCGAGTCGAGCAAACGCTTGGGTCAGCTCTGAACCAATCGGTCCACCACCGAGCACGACAAGACGCTTAGGCTGCTCACGTAGGTCCCACACATTATCTGATGTGAGGTAGCCGGTTTCTTCGAGGCCGGGAATCGGCGGCACAAAGGGTGACGCGCCTGTAGCAATCACAATAGTGCGCGCGGTTAAGCTGCGCTCACCTATTTTGACTTCCCAAGGCGAGACCATCACGGCTTCCCCCTGAATACATTCCACACCAAGCCCTGTGAATCGCTCTACTGAATCATGTGGCGCGATATCGGCAACAACGCGCTGCACTCGTTCCATGGTGGCAGCGAAATCAGTTTCAACGGTCGCGTTAGACATACCAAATTCTTTGTGTCGATTGACATGACTGACAAACTTGGCCGATCGAATTAACGCTTTGGAGGGTACACAGCCTGTATTCAGGCAATCTCCACCCATCTGATGTTTTTCAACAAGTGTCACTTTTGCTTTGACAGCAGCGGCAATATAAGACGCCACTAGACCGCCGGAACCAGCGCCTATAACGATCACGTTGCGATCAAATTTTTTGGGCTTATCCCAGCCTTCATATACTTTACGAGCTTTAAACATATCGACGATCCACTTGGCGATCAGAGGAAAAATGCCTAACAGGGCAAACGAAAACAACAATCCAGGCGACAAAACATCACCCGGTGAAGACAACTGCGCGAGCTGCGTACCAGCATTCACGAAAACAAAAGTCCCGGGCAACATACCCAACTGACTGATCAGGTAAAAAACACCCGTACCAAGAGAGGTAAGACCCATCAGCAAGTTGACAATGAAAAAGGGGAAAGCAGGCACTAAACGCAGCGTAAATAAATAGAACGGTCCGTCGCGAGCAATACCCTCGTCGATTGGCCCCAACTGCCGACCAAATCGCGATTTAACAGTGTCACGCAGAAGATAGCGAGAGACCAAAAAGGCGAGCGTCGCACCGATGCTTGAAGCAAAAGACACGAGCAACAATCCTTGCCACAGGCCAAACAACGCCCCACCCAAGAGTGTCAAGATGACGGCACCCGGTAACGACAACGCGGTCACGACGACGTAGATTAAGAAAAACAGCGCTGCGGACAGCACAGGTGCTTGCGCCACCTGAGCGGCCAACGCTTGCTGCTGGCTCTTGATATACTCGAAGTTGAAAAACCGCGCAAAATCAAAAAACCAAAATACAGCGATAAAAGCGACCACAACGGCCAGTAGAATCAGCTTTTTCCTATCCATCAATTTTAACAACCCTAATACGGTCTCTCGAAAAGCCGAGTGATCCAAATGGCAATGCAATCTTCATGATCAGTTCCCAACCGACAATCGTGCGCCGACCTTTTAACATTGACAGGTCACTGCACCCCAATGCGGTACTCAGTAGAGTGCTGAGCGCTAGAGGCGTTCAACCTTCGGATCCTGATGACCATCGGTTGCGCGATCTGCTGAATTCAAAAGACCTGAATGGTCTTGATCACGCCAGCGCTATTATTGCAAAAGCTATCACCGAACAACGTAAAATTACGATTGTTGGTGACTACGACACAGATGGTGCAACCAGCACATCACTGGCTATTACAGCGCTTGAAGCATGCGGCGCGCAATGCGTAGACTTTCTGATACCCAATCGCTTCGATATGGGGTACGGCTTGGGACCCGAACTAGTAAAACTCGCCGCGGATGCTGGTACAGAGCTCATTATTACCGTTGACAATGGCGTCAGCAGTATTTCAGGTGTTGCTCTCGCCAAACAATTGGGCTTGCAGGTAGTCGTTACTGATCACCATCTTCCCAGCCAGCAGCTTCCAGATGCAGACGCTATCGTTAACCCAAACTTAGCAAATGACACGTTTCCGAGCAAAAACATGGCCGGTGTTGGCGTCATATTCTACGTGATGAATGCTGTCTGTACGCATTTAGAGAAAAATAATTATTTTGATGATAGTGCTATCGAGCGACCCAATCCAGCCGAATGGCTAGACCTAGTTGCACTCGGTACAGTCGCTGATTTAGTACCACTTGATCGCAATAATCGTATTTTGGTCGAACAAGGCCTACGCCGAATGCGCGCTGGCAAAGCACGTCCGGGAATTAACGCTCTGCTTGAACTTGGAAAACGCAGGCTTGAAACGGTTGTTGCCAGTGATCTAGCTTTTGCGGTCGCTCCCCGATTAAATGCCGCCGGTCGTCTGGATGATATGCAGCGCGGAGTAGATTGTCTTCGTGCGCAAGACAGTGCCACTGCACGAGATTTAGCTGCCGACTTAGACGCGCTCAATATTGCTCGCCGAGAAATTGAATCCGATATGCATGCCACGGCTATAGAAGCAGCAGAGCACTTGCAGCTAAAGCTTGACGGCCATGTGCCCGCCGTCCTGTGCCTGTACGAAGCTCACTGGCACCAAGGTGTCTGTGGCATTATTGCTGGTCGGCTCAAAGAGCGCTACCACAGACCAACACTGGTGTTTGCCAAAGCCGATGACGGCAAATTACGAGGGTCTGCTCGTTCAATTCCGGGCCTCCACGTACGCGACATCATGGCAAATATCGATGCTACACAGCCTGGACTTATCGATAAATTTGGCGGCCATGCCATGGCCGCCGGTTTGACGCTTGAGGAATCCGCCCTGCCTCGATTCAGGCTAGCTATGCAGGACGCCGTGGAAGCACATTTTGCCATCTACCCGCCGACAAGGGAGCTACTCACAGACGGAGGGCTGGAACCTGAGCATTTCAACTTGCCGCTCGCCAAGCTGCTACGCTTTGCTGCACCTTGGGGCCAAGGTTTTGCCGAGCCGACTTTTGATGGCAAGTTTTTGGTGCAATCCGAGCGCATCGTGGGGGAACGGCACCTCAAGCTCACGCTAGCACCAATTGAGGACGCTTCCCTATGCTTGGACGCCATAGCTTTTGGCCAAGCAGACAAGCTCGGCATGCAACGCTGTGAAGCGGTGTTTCGGCTTGATATCAACCACTGGCGTGGCCGTGACTCATTGCAACTTATGATTGATCACATCGCAAAGATCTGACCAGAGAACCTCGTCGCTTGTTCGCGACGTCAAAGCCCGTGATAGGATCCAGAATTGCCGCTAAACTTACAGTTCTATGCCAAAACTAGCCAATCTAATCGCCGCACGAGTGACGCCACGTGAGTCTTAGCGACAAAGCTCTGCGGTGGCTTTTTCTAGGCGCCAGCATTTGGCTATGCTTTTTTTTGCACCTGGGCAAAGCTCCGCTGTTTGATACTGAGGAAGGCAGTTACGCCGTCGCTAGCTTAGCGCTGCTGCAAAGTGGTGATCCCTTGTGGGCATTTTCAGACGGTCTGTTATTGATCGCGGATGCGCCGTTAATACACTGGTTTCAGGGTCTAAGTTTAAGGGCTTTCGGTATGACTGAAGCCGCACTGCGTTTGCCGTCTGCTCTGGCAGCCAGCCTCTGGCTGCTGGCTATCTATCAGTTTGCCGCAGCCCGAGTCGGTTGGCTGACAGCTTGCTACGCTGTCGCGCTGATGAGTTGCTCGCTAGCCGTCGTCATTATTGGCCGCTCGGCGTCAGCCGACTCACTGTTCAATTTGCTGTTAACCCTCTGTATGTTTGATCTCTACCGCTGGTGCGAAGGTGAGCGCAAGCGGCATTTATTTAAAGCATTTATATGGACCGGCTTGGGTGTGCTCAGCAAGGGACTACTCGCACTCGTGATACCCGCACTTGTAGTGAGCGTATATTTACTCAGCGCCAATCGCTGGCGCGACCTTCTCAACACGCTTCTTTACTGGCCGGGTTGGCTCGCGTTACTCGCCATTACCCTGCCTTGGTATGCTTTTCAATACTCTCTGCACGGCCTTGACTTTATAAGAGCATTTTTTCTGGATGGCTTTGTCTTTCAGTTCACCCGAAGCTATGACCAAAACAGCTCTCCGCTCTATTATCTCTATACCCTGCCACTTGTTATTTTGCCTTTTAGTTGGGTAGCAATGGTCGCTCTGTGGCGCGCTGGACAAACTTGGAATACCCCTTTCAACAGGTTTATGTTGTGCTGGTTTTCCGTTGTTTTGGTGAGCTTTTCTGCAGGCGGAAAAATGCAACCCAATTACTTGCTTTACGGCTGTACCGCCCTCTTCTTGTTGATGGCGAAATTTCGAGAAGACTACAGCAACCGAGCGCTGACAATGCTCCCGCTGTTACTTTTTGCGCTCGTTTGTGCCGCACTACCGCTAATTTTTCATACCTACGATCCGGGTGAAAGGTCGTTTGACACCGCAATCGTAGAGCTGGGCAGAATCGTTTTATTTGACGACAACTACTGGGCGCCCGCAGGGTTGTTTTTGCTGCTCAGCGTTTGGCTAGCCTTTAACAAAAAATTTAAACCAATTGAGGCCCTCACGCTGGGCGCCTATGTACAGACAGCCTTCATAGCAACAACCCTAGCAACGGTTGTCGGTGAGGTCCAACAGGGCTCGGTTGAGAAAGCAGCTAAGAAAGCTCTTGAAGCAGATGTTCAGCTAGTCCAATGGAGAGTCAACAAGCCGAGCTTAGGTTTTTACAGACAAGCCGATGTTCCTTCGCGTAGGCCTTTGGCCGGTGAATGGGTTTTTGTGCCGATTCACAAAACTGCAGGACTGCCCCCGCTGCTAGAAAAGCACAGCTACGGAGGCTACATGCTGGCTGAGGCGCTCGAGTAAGGAAGGACGCAGCGCGAAACTTTTAATCATATCGGCTGACTCATAAAGTGCGCCCAGATAAAGCGCACTTTAATCGATGTTTTATCGCTGCTGGACAAAAACCTCTACACGTCGATTGAGCTGACGGCCCGCTGGGGTACTGTTGCTCTCACGTGGCTCTAACTCACCTTTTCCGTCTGCGCGCATTCTTCCGCGATCAACCCCGTAGCGACGTAGGTAGCTGACGACAGACTGTGCACGTCGTACCGACAACCGTTGATTGTGTGCCTCACTTCCCGATGAATCAGTATGACCGACTACCGTAATATCAGTCTCAGTGTACCTCGCTAGTACATCCGCCAGCTTATCCAAACTTGGCTTAAAACTTCTTTTTATAGTCGCACTGTCGATGTCAAATGATACTTCACTGGAGAGAGTCAATTGAAGTATTTCATCGGTGATGCGCTGTACTTCGACTTGATTATTCGCCTTTTCTTGCGCTAAGGCCTCATTGAATTCACGCTCTTGTTTGTCCAGAACATGACCAACACCTGCACCCGCTGCGGCGCCGACAAGCACGCCTGTCAATCGATCGCGTTTGCGATCACGGGAATTATCACCCGTTTGATTACCCACCGCGGCGCCTACGACAGCACCTAGGATAGCGCCTTGCTGGCTTTTGGTCATGCCGCCTTCGCTCGCGCAACCACTGAGCACCAATGTCGCGCTTAAGGCCATTGCAAATTTCTTCATATTTTTTACTTCCATCGCTAATTTGGTCGGAGTGTTTGCCCGAACGCTAATTGTAGACAATATAGAGAGACAGCAGTTCGACAACAACGCGCTCTGATTAAACCAAGCGCTCGTCTATGGCTTCTGGTGGGCCGATATAATTGCCCTGCGCAAAGTCTACTCCTAGGCTCTCTAAGGCGTCTAGCGTGCGAGCATTCTCAACTGATTTAGCCACCGTCGAGCACCTCAGGACATGGCTGACGCGGTTGATCGAATCCACCATTTCTTCACACACCTTGTCGTCCGTCATGCGTGTGACAAAACTGCCATCAATTTTCACGAAATCAATGGGCAAACCTTGCAAGAATGTAAATGAAGAGACACCACTGCCAAAGTCATCCAATGCGAACTTACAACCCACTTTTCCCAACCTAGCGATCACATCACGTGCACTACTCAGATTGGCTATCGTCGCTGTTTCAGAGAGTTCAAAACAAAGTTTTTGCGGAGGAATTCCACTGCGCTTTATTTCGGTTTCCATGTGAGCAACAAGGTTTTGATCTAGCAGACTCGGACCACTCAGATTGATGTTGCAAACAGCTAGTTGTTCTATTTGATCACGTGCAGAGACAATCCATGCGAGACAACGGTCAAACACCAGACGGTCAAGTTTTGGGCAAAGGCCGTATCGCTCTACTGCCGGCATGATCGTCTCAGGCAGGATTAAAGTGCCATCGGGTTTGACCAAGCGCATCAGAATTTCAAAGTGATCACCACGGTAGTGTTTGTCATTGAGGGCGAGAATGGGTTGCCGCCAAAGTCGGAACTGCCCTTCGTCAAGCAAATTGCCCACTTGAAAAACGCGTTCTGCGTCGGTGCGACGTAACCCCATCTCCTCAGAAGCTGTCGTGACTTGATTGCGCCCACTTTCTTTGGACGCATAACAAGCCGTATCCGCAGCCCGCATGACTTCGTTCGCTGAAGAGGTATCTGGAACAATACCGGATAAACCAATGCTAGCCCCAATAGAAAAACGCTTGTTTTCCCATAAAAATTCAAACTGCATCACACTCAGTCTAATTTTTTCTGCGAGATCCAGAGCCTGCTCCATGCTGCAGGAATAAATTAAAATACCGAACTCATCCCCACCGAGGCGACCGACTACATCGCTCTGACGTACACGCTCCCTGAATAAATCACCAAGCTGGCGCAACAATTCATCCCCTGCAGAATGCCCGCAGGTGTCGTTGACAATTTTGAAGTTATCTAAATCTACATAACATAAGGCGTGCCTTTGCCTGTTGTCTGAGTCGTGTAAGGCCTCTTCCAATAGGCGTTCAAATTCTCGGCGATTGACAAGACCAGTCAGCGCGTCATGTGTCGCATGGAACTGGACTTGTGCAGCCAATGCTCGATCGTGTGTCACATCACGGCCAACACCACGATAACCTTCAAAATTACCTTCTGCATCAAAAAGTGGCTGGCAAGTGTGCACGATCACCCGCTCTTTGCCATCAGCTCTGGTCCAGCGGTATTCAAACTCTCGTTCTGCCTTGTGCTGAGACAAAGCCTGTAAATGTCGTCGCCACTGAGGCGGTGCGGGCTGAGGAAAATAGCGCTCGTAAAACTGTCTGATCGACAAGCCCAAGACATTTTGGGGTGCAATTTGCAGAATGTTCTCAAATCGACGAGATACAAAATTGAAGCGCAATGAAGTATCTAATTCCCAGAAAAAATCTGCTGCAAGCTCGGCGAAATCTTGAAAGCGCTGTTGGTTTCGGCGTTGGCTCTGCTCGGCGCGACGGCGGTGGCTAATGTCGGTCAAGGTCAGATAAATACAAGATTGGTTCGCCCATTCGATTGACTGCCAATGCGACATGAGAAAGCTTTTACGACCAGACTGAGAAATCCATTCCCCTTCACTCCGGTGTACTTGTTGAGTCGAATCTAAGATTTCTAGCGACAGATAGTTTTTGAGTTCTTGAGGCACCAAACCCACGATGTCTCCATGCTCAATCAGCGTTTCGACATCGGCAAACCCAAGCATAAGAGCAGCACTTGCATTTGCAAACACTGGCTGCCCACTGTTCAAAAGTATCAACCCAGCGGCATGTTTCTCGACTAAACCGCGGTATCCATCGACAGTGGGCTTCTGATTCCACAATTGCGAGCCAACGGTCACATCATTCAGTGAAAGATTTTCTATAACAGCAATTGCGGGTTCAGTACCCCAATACAATAGGCACCACCAAATGTTTTGATCAGTGTGTTGGACATTCTCCGAGCGTTGCAAAACTCCAGCGCGGCTACGAACATCCGGCTGAGACCCGTCGGCATCGAGCCATCCCAAAATTTCGTCGGGCAGTTGAGGCTTAATACTCTCCCAACGGGCCGGATCCTTTTGGTTCTCACTTGCAAGCTTGCTGTTATATAGAATCTCATCAAGACTATAAACACTGAGATTTTTTGGCGTGGAGGACGAGCAGACTTCAGCCGACTGAAAGAAATGTCGAAGCAAAACGTCATATAAGCGCTCATTTTCGACCAGCAACAGATCCAAACCTTGAATCTGATTGCGACCTCGCAAAGGGAGCCGCAACAAGCAACTGCCAGGCGGCACAATAGCGGTCGCAACGCTCGGTACACTATCCCGCAAAACGAGGGACTCTTCAGCCTTCAGCTGTTGCGCAAAGGTCGAGTTCAACAACTGCTGGTCAGTTCGCCCGATAACATCGCTAACAGAGCCCTGATTCAGCCAACCGGCAAAGGCTAAGCTACAGCCACGGTAAACTAGCCGCACGTCCTTTAGAGCGTGCAGTTCGTGTTCACTGGCGATATTCTCGTCGGTCGACTTCACAAGGTTCCAGCATCTGGTAAGTAGCCTCTTTAGAAACAGTGATGGAGGCAATAAATTGAATTAAATTCAATACAAACATAAGGTTAGGTCAAATTAATAGGTGAACAAATTTTCGCCTTGTCACACCGTTTTTGTACCGTCCATTTGTTGTGTCTAAATTATTGAATTACTTAAAGATCTAAGCTTTAAAATACGGCTCTTGGCAGTCCTAGCGGCCACCTCAAAATCATCTTGAAAACTGCCGTCGAAAGAGGCACTTGCAGCAACTACTTAAGAGATTCAACATTGCCAATTCCTCACCAAACTTGCACACTGCAAGCATCTTTTAAACTCACTTTTTTTGGAGTCACGCATGTCCACCACTCAGCTTGATCAACTTGACAGGGACTTTGCGCTCCACCCATACACCAATTTGTCTGCACACCAACAGCAAGGCCCCTTCATAATCACCGGTGGTGACGGTGTCTATGTCATCGACGACAAAGGTCAGCGGTACATAGAGGGCATGGCGGGTCTTTGGTGTGCCGGGCTGGGTTTCAGCGAATCACGACTAGCGGAAGCCGCCGCGAAGCAGTTTGCTAAACTGCCCTACTCTCACATGTTTGCTCATCGTTCCACCGAACCCGCTATCGTTTTGTCCGCGATGCTTGCAGAGTTGGCTCCCGAGGGCGTCAATCGCGCCTTTTTTGTCAATTCCGGCTCTGAGGCAGTAGATACAGCGATAAAGCTGGTTAGTTACTACAACAATGCACTTGGACGCAGCAACAAAAAGAAAATCATCGCTCGCCAGCGCGCCTATCACGGTGTCACCGTTGCCGGTGCATCACTCACTGGTCTGCCTTATGTACATGGAGGATTCGACCTACCAGCGGCTGGTTCGTTGCATGCGGATGCCCCCCATTATTACAGATACAGCCTGCCTGGTGAGAGCGAAGCTGAGTACAGTTCGCGGTTGGTGGAATCATTGGAGCAAATGATCGAACATGAAGGTCCTGAGACTGTTGGTGCTTTTATCGCCGAGCCTGTCATGGGAGCAGGCGGTGTGCTGATCCCACCGGATGGGTATTTTGAAGGCGTGCAAAAAATACTGCGCAAACACGACATTCTGATGATCGCCGATGAAGTTATCTGTGGCTTTGGCCGCACTGGCGAAATGTTCGGGTCAGACAGATTTGGTATCAAGCCCGATTTGATGACGACTGCCAAGCAACTCTCGTCTGCCTATTTGCCTATCGGTGCCGTTTTGGTCGCAGACCGTGTTTATAACGCAATTGAAGAGTACAGCGGTCAGTTTGGGGTCTTTGGTACAGGCAACACTTATGGGGGCCATCCAGTCTCTGCGGCGGTCGCCATAGAAACGCTCAACCTCTATAAAGAACGCAATTTAATCGAGCACGTCAAAGCGTTAGAACCTCAGTTCATGGCAAGGCTAGCCGAGTTAGAAGTCAAAACGCTTGTTGGCCAAGCGCGAGGCGTCGGCTTGATCGGCGCTATTGAAATAGTCGCTAACAAAGAAAGCAGAATGCAATTTCCGCCAGAAGAAAAGATGGCAGCTAAGGTCGCTGCAAAATGCCAGAGCCATGGGCTTATTTTGCGTCCGACCCCTGGCGATTCAGTCGCAATTTGCCCGCCGCTGATTATCACAGCCCAAGAACTTGACGAGCTTTTCGACAAGTTGGCCCTATCACTCGATGAAGTGGCTGCCGAACTCTAAAATAAACAAAGAGTTAGTGAGCCTCAGATCAAGTTCGTTGAGTGACGTCAGCTTGAAAAATTTGGACCTAGGAAAGAGCTAATCAACGCCAGTACTGATGTTATTGGCTAACGTTGGGCGCGGTCGGGCCAAACATAGCGCGTCGACAGCGCGGGCATGACTTAATCCGAAGCCCGCTAAATTGCGAGTATCCACTCGAGGCTATGGTCTATTTTGTCTTTTAAATCAAATACTAAACGCGCACCACTTAAAGCTGAATAACCATAGATCCGAACGGTATTTCAACTCCAGCCGGACGCGCCGCACACTCCATTGAAACTAACTTTGCTGGAGTTCCTCCGTGTACCAATATCAAACAGTCGACCGCGCCCTCGTACAGCAGCGCGTCGACCAGTTCCGCGATCAACTCGGTCGATTTCGCGCGGGTGAACTCGATGAAGACGAATTTAAGCAATTGCGCCTGCGCAACGGCGTTTATGTTCAACGCCACGCCCCCATGTTGCGGGTAGCTATTCCCTACGGATTGTTTAGTAGCAAACAATTGCGCGCACTCGCGACGATAGGCTCAAAGTGGGATCGCGGTTTTGGACACATGACCACGCGTCAAAACATCCAGTACAACTGGATCGAGATGGACGATATCCCTGATGTACTGCAGACGCTCGCCGATGTCGATATGCACGCGATCCAGACCAGTGGCAACTGCATTCGCAACGTCACCACTGATCCCCTAGCGGGAGCAGCGGGTGATGAAGTTGAAGACCCTCGACCGTGGTGTGAGTACATTCGTCAGTGGGCAAACTTTCAGCCAGAGTTCAACTGGCTACCACGCAAATTTAAAATAGCCGTCAGCGGTGCGACCAAAGATCGCGCAGCGGTGGCTGTGCATGATATTGGGTTGCGTATTTTCCACAACGAAGACGGTGAAGTCCGCTTTAAGGTTCTCGTCGGTGGAGGATTAGGCCGCACCCCACACATTGCCCAAGTGTTGCACGAAGCTCTCGCACCAGAGCATTTGTTGAGTTATTTGGAAGCAACCCTCCGAGTCTATAACTTGGCTGGACGTCGCGATAACATATACAAGGCGCGTATCAAAATTCTGGTCAACGCCATCGGCATCGATAAGTTTCGCGATCAAGTGGAAGCTGAATGGGCTAAAAGCCGAGCGTTTGCCCCCGCTTGGGAACCGGCGCGCATCGCAGAAATAAAAGCGGATTTTGCAGTAGACCTCCCAGAGCGCAGCAGTGAACCAGAAGTGGCTGCAGAGCAAAGCCACACGTACAAAGGTTGGTTGTCACAAAATACACAGCCACACAAAAAAAGTGGCTACACCGTGGTCAACGTATCCTTGAAGTCACCCCGCTTACCTGCAGGCGATATTACTTCAGAGCAGATGTTAGCACTCGCTGATCTAGCAGATCGACACAGCCAAGGTGAATTGCGCTCAACCCACGATCAAAATTTAGTCTTGGCGCATGTGCCTACCGAAGACCTGCCCAGTCTCTACAAGGATTTACTAGCGGTTGACCTTGCAGAAGCCAACATTGGCACTATGGCTGATATGATCATCTGCCCCGGTATGGATTACTGTTCACTGGCGAATGCTAGCTCTATTGCTATCTGGGACCAAATCAATGAGCGCTTTAGCAATCTAGATTTTCTACATGACTTGGGCGAAATTAAAATTCGCGTATCGGGATGCATGAATGCATGTGCGCATCATCACGTTGCTGACATTGGTGTTCTCGGTGTCGAGAAAAAAGGCGTCGAATGGTATCAGCTTACACTCGGCGGTCACTCTGGTGATGGTGCACGCATTGGTAAAAGACTTGGCCGAGCTGTGGCCAAAACCGAAGTAGCAAACACGGTCGATGAAATTCTTTCAGTTTATCTCGCTCAACGCGAACCTGAAGAGAGTTTTATAGAGACCCTAGACCGAGTAGGCATCGAAGTATTTCAGGAGAAAGTTTATGCCACTGCTGCGTAATGGAAAACTAGAACAACAGGAATGGGTGCAACATGTCTCTGGCGAAAAGGCCCAAGCGGATCGCTTTGTGGCACTTTCAGATTTTCTGAGCGATCCCAAACAATGGTTGGAATTGAAAGGTCCATGGTTAGCTGTTATCCAGCCCGATGATGACCTCGAGCAGTTCCCCGCCGAATTGCTTGCGCAATTGCAACTAGGCATAGCCTTTCCCGTATTTACGGATGGACGAGGCTATAGTCACGCACGCCATCTGCGGCAGTTACACCAATTTGAAGGTGAGTTAATTGCGACTGGCGATGTGCGCCGTGATCAGATTGACTTTATGTCGCAGGTGGGCATTGACAGTTTTGAGTGCGCTGCAGATATCAATGTAGCGGATTGGCAAAAAGCTTTGGTGGAGTTGCGCGTGCAAGTTTCAGCATGAGCCAAGTTCAGCAATCGCCCTTGTCAGCGCAATGCGAGCTTGATAGCCAAAAGCTCGCGCTTGCAAATCCAGAGCAGATCATTAAATGGGCATTAAATACATCAAAAAAACCCTTGTTAACAACAAGCTTTGGCCCGCACGCTGGTGTTCTATTGGATGCGGTGCTTAGCCTTGATTCGACGGTGCCTGTCTTGTGGGTTGATCACGGGTTCAACACCACTGCTACTTACGGATTTGCCAAAGCCCTAATTAAACGCTACAACCCCGTGATGCATATCTATTCACCTAAGCAGTCCAGTGCTTGGATATTGGCTCAGCTAGGCGGAGTACCAGATCTCGATGATCCGCAGCACAACCACTTTGCCACGCAGGTGAAACTAGAGCCATTTGACAGAGCGCTGAAGGAGCTGCAACCCGATATTTGGCTAACGGGTATTCGTCGCGACGAGACGGCACACCGACGTCGACTTTCAATCGTCACTGAAGCACGCGAAAACCTTATCCGGGTAGCGCCGTTTTTCAATTACAGCGAAGCAGAAATGGAGGGTTACCTTAGCTCTCGAGACTTGCCAGCCGAAAGCAATTATTTTGACCCAACCAAGGGATTGTCGAGCAGAGAGTGTGGTCTGCACGCCCCCCGTTGAGAAAAAAACACTGATAACACGCTATTTTTTCTCACACTAGTCTCTGCAAAGACTTCCTGTCTAAGATCAGACGGTGCCATAATCTCCATTGACGGGCCGATGGGGCCTAGCCTTGCAGAGGACAGCCTGTGATTGAAGCACCTTATTTATTATTCCTCGGTGATGCCGCCGACCAACTAGCGGCAAAAGTGGCTCGCGGAATCGCCGATTGGCGACCTGACCGCTGTCTCGGGCAGATTCGCCTACCCGATTGCCAAGCAGACCTAGGATTGGCCGATCTCACCATTAAAGAAGCACAAGCTAGAGGAGCTCGCACACTAATTGTTGGTGTGGCTAATCGCGGCGGTGTCATTAGTGATTCTTGGTTAACGGTATTTGAGCAAGCTCTGGCGAGTGGTCTAGACATCGCGAGCGGCCTACACAACCTCCTGCGCGATCAACCACGCTTAGTTGAAGCCGCAAAAACGCATGGCCGGCGCCTTTTAGACGTGCGTGAAGCCACTGAAGCTTACCCCATCGCTGACGGTCGACTGCGTGCAGGAAATAGATGTCTCGCTGTAGGTACGGATTGCTCAGTAGGCAAAATGTACACGGCGCTAGCCTTGGAAAAAGAAATGCTCGCGCAGGGACGTAAAGCAAGCTTTCGCGCAACTGGCCAGACGGGAATTTTAATCACCGGTGGCGGTGTTCCATTGGATGCGGTTGTGGCCGATTTTATGGCGGGTGCAGTCGAGACTATAACTCCCCCGAACGACACCGATCATTGGGACCTGGTTGAAGGCCAAGGCAGTTTGTTTCACCCTTCTTTTAGCGGCGTCACTATGGCGTTGATACACGGTGCCGCCCCTGACGCACTGATTCTGTGTCATGAACCCACTCGTGGACACATGCGCGGCCTGCCTCACTATCAACTACCCACTCTAGAACAGTTGCGAGACACCGCTTTGCCGTTGGCGCAGGTGGTCAATCCAGCCTGCAAAGTCGTGGGTATCTCTATTAACACCGCAGCGATGGATGACGACGCAGCCAGTCATTATCTTGAGCAGACTGAGCAACGCATGGGGCTGCCAACCATAGACCCCTATCGCCACGGTGGAACTAGGCTTGCGGATGCCCTGCAGTGATCAAACTAACTGCACGCGCGCTCACTTTTCCACTGGCAGAAGTATTTAGTATTTCTAGAGGATCTCGTACTGAAGCGCACGTCGTCGAAGTCGAGCTGCATGCCGATGGTTTTTGTGGGCGCGGTGAATGCTTACCTTACGCTCGCTACGGCGAATCAATCGAAAGCGTGTTGCAACAAATTGAATCGCTGCAAAACGGTCTAGCAGATCTAGATAACAACACACTTCAAGAACGTCTCCCGCCTGGAGCCGCTAGAAATGCAGTCGATTGTGCGCTTTGGGACTTAAAAGCCAAGCACAGTGGCCAGCCTGTTTGGCAGTTACTCGGTCTCCCAGCACCAACCCCATTGACCACCGCCTACACCTTGCCTTTGGAACAACCCGAAGCGATGCAAGCAAAGGCAACGCGTGAAGCACACCGCCCCTTGCTAAAGATTAAATTAGGTGGTGAAGAAGACATGGCTCGCCTCGAAGCGGTGCGCAAAGGGGCTCCCACTGCGAGACTCATTGTCGACGCCAATGAAGGTTGGGATTTAGCGCTGTATCAATCACTAGCTCCTCATTTAATCAAACTGGGTGTTGATCTTGTGGAGCAGCCATTGCCCGCAGCTAAGGACCAAGCGCTTCTGGGTATAGACAGACCCGTGCCGCTCTGTGCTGATGAATCCTGCCATGACCGGGCGTCTTTAGTCGATCTGCAAGGCAAATACGATTTTATCAATATAAAGCTCGATAAAACTGGTGGCCTGACAGAAGCACTCGCTCTGCGCGACGCCGCGCAGCGATCCAATCTTGGCATAATGGTGGGATGTATGGTTGCGAGTTCATTGGCAATGGCACCTGCAATGTTGGTTGCGGAGGGAACACGCTACGTCGATTTAGATGGCCCGTTATTGTTAGCTGAAGATCGTCCGGAAGGGCTACACTATACCGGCTCAAAAATAGCACCCGCATCAACAAAACTCTGGGGATAGAAATGCGCACTGTCTATGTAAACGGCGACTACCTGCCGGAAAACGAAGCTAAGGTTTCAGTCTTCGATCGAGGGTTTTTGTTCGCCGATGCCGTCTATGAAGTTACCACTGTGGTCGGTGGCCAGCTAGTTAGTTTTGATCGCCACCTGACGCGACTGCGTCGTTCGCTCAATGAGTTGGATATGCCATCCCCAGCGGATGACAGTGAAATACTGGCACTTCACTTAGAACTAATTGCGCGGAATAATATCGATCAAGGATTGGTCTACTTGCAAGTGAGCCGCGGCGAAGCAGATCGCAATTTTTTATATCCAAGTGCCGACACCCCTGCAACACTGGTTGCATTTACCCAACAACAAGAAGCGCTAAACTACGCCAAACTGGAAGAAGGCATCAAAATAATTAGCGCAGAAGACAAGCGCTGGGGTCGACGTGATATCAAAACAGTACAACTGTTGTACCCATCGATGGTAAAAATGCAAGCTAAAGCACAGGGCGCATCAGACGCTTGGTTAGTCCAAGACGGATATGTTACAGAAGGCACCAGCAACAATGCGTTTATCGTCACTGCAGACGGAACGATTGTCACGCGTCCACTGAGCAACGATATATTGCACGGCACAACCCGAGCTGCGCTAAAGCTCTGCGCTGAATCAATGCAAATGAAATTTGAAGAGCGCCCTTTCACCCTTAGCGAAGCAAAAAATGCGCGTGAAGCATTTATCAGTTCAGCCTCTTGTTTTGCACTTCCAGTGACAAGCATTGATGGAGAAAGTATTGGTGACGGGAAACGCGGACCTGTAACAGCACGACTGCAGGAGGCCTACATCCAAGCTAACGTACAAGTCGCTGACAATAAGCTTTGAAGAGCATTCAATCGATTTTTACAAGACTGTGTCGCTCTCTATACTGAACCTATTCAAAGTTAGAGTTAGAGTGGCACAAATGACGTCTGGTTATTGAGCTACGTTGCAAAGGATTAACTTAATTGTATTAAGTCTGGATTGTGCTGGGGCAAAACATAAAATTAAATTAATAATACAAAAACTATGTAAAACAAGTCTATCGAACGCATAAGCCTTAGGAATCTCAGATCGAGTCATATTCGCGCTGTTGAAGCGCCTTCATTCAGCCCGGCCACGTTGCAAACCTGAGGTTCCCTAGCTTTCTACAATATTTTTTGCAGTTTCGTCGATGGCGGCCGCTTATCCACTAAACTTTGGACTTGGTTGACAGTGATTGCGTTCAGCAAATCATTCAAAATACGATGTTACACACGGTGTAATACTTGTTCAAAGACACAGGCTGTCTGCGGATCGACATTTGCTATGAATGTCCTAGGGCACGATTACGTGCATTTTTGTCTTTCATAGACAACTAACATTTATTCAAGAGTTTGTTAGATCAGACTTAAAAAGGGATTCGTCAAAATAATGTCATTTTATAACAGACTTTCAAAAGCGGCACTCATAGTAACCACCTCAGTCCTTGTGTCTGCCTGCGACAGTGGTGACGAAGATGCTGGCGGCGGCGGGTCTCCAACGGCCAGCGACTTTTGCTCGTTCGTTGCTGCAGAAGCCGCTCGAACTTACGCTGGCACGGTTTCCGATCTAGTCTCTGACACCAGCGGTAGCACCTTTCAATACAGTATCGTTTCGCAGCCCAATCGCGGCTCGGTGACAATGAACGAAAGCACTGGCGACTACACTTACAGCGCTGATACCAACGGCGCACAGGGCTACTCAACATCTTTCACCTATGCTGTGCTAGAAAACGGTATGCAGGTCGATACAGCTGAAGTATCGCTGATATACGGCGCGAAACGCATCATGCCTCTTGGTGACTCCATCACGTATGGCGTAACACGTTTTAGTGGTCCAACAGGTAACCAACCTGGAGCTGCGCAGGCGATTGGTTATAGAAAAGCGCTATATGACCAACTCACTAACGACGGCTATATTGTGGACTTTGTTGGTTCTGAAGAAGCAGGCGCAGATGCAGGACTGGCAGACACCGCAACAGCACACCAGGGTCACCCAGGCTTTAGAACGGATGAATTGGCAAGCCAGATAAACACAAATCTTAATGCTGCCACACCCGATTTGATCCTATCTCATTCTGGTACCAACGATTTATACCAATCTATTGCTACGGCAACTGCTGCAGCAAATGTCAATAATCTAGTCGCAAACATGAGCAGCTGGCAAACTACTAATTCTCAACCGTTGAGTGTGCTCGTCGCGAAGATAATCCCTTCCTACCATGGAACTTCAGGAGACTCCTCGCTGGCTCTAGCGACGATCAACACATTTAACAGTGAAATGGAAAGCAGTTTAAACGCGAGTTTTGACAATTCTCTCAACCCCGACTTCCAGGTTGAGATTGTTGACCACTACAGTGCGCTTGATGCCGGTTCTGATTTGACGAATATAACTATCGACACGGTTGGCCTCCACCCAAACACCGGTGGCTACGCAAAGATGGCTAGCACCTGGTACACCGCTCTTACAGCGTCGGGCGAACTGTCCAAATGTGATTAAGATCAGCTGAACAATTGAACAGTTGAAAAATAGCCCTCCAAGTGGAGGGCTTTTTTTACAATGAATCAGTCGTATTCGATTTTATCGATGACAAACAATTGCTTGGCATCACCCAGTACCAGCTCAACTTCATCGTCTACTGATTTTTTGAGCAATGCTTTAGCCAATGGCGAATCAATGCTGATTGTGCCCGCCGAAGGATTGAGCTCATCAGCTC
This sequence comes from uncultured Granulosicoccaceae bacterium, assembly GCA_937965695.1. Taxonomy (GTDB): domain Bacteria; phylum Pseudomonadota; class Gammaproteobacteria; order CALCKW01; family CALCKW01; genus CALCKW01. The sequence goes on along the minus strand of CALCKW010000004.1, from coordinate 103,676 downwards.
CGACAATACGGTATTGCACCAAGTCTCCGTTCTCTTTCTCCAGCTGAATTCTAGCGCCAAAAAACACGCGTTTAACGTCACCTACTTCTCGTACTACGGTGAGATCAGGCATGCGTTTTTGCAGATAGCGGATGCGTCGATCTAATTCGCGCAATTCTTTCTTGCGGTAAATATATTCGGCGTTTTCAGAACGATCACCCTCCGCCGCTGCTGCAGTGATCGCAAGCGTGGTCTCTGCCCTACGCGCCCACAGGCTGACAACCTCGCGCTCAAGGGCTGCATATCCGGTAGGTGTGATGTAAGCGGACGACCGCGGACCAGCGGGTTTCCAACGCAAAGAAGCACCTCCTAAACCAATAAAAGAATTAATTACCTAAAAGCCATGGAAATAACACGCTCTAGGCATTTTAACTGCTTTGTCAGATAAACAATGGCAAAAGCATATGAAGAAATCATGCGCTCTGCCGACGGAAGCCCAGTCATTTGACTGAGTTGCCTCACCCTTTACTACGCGAACCGAACTTGGGTTTGCCTTTGATGACGGCCAGACAACATGACTTTATCTACTCTGCGAGCAGCCGGCTTTGCTATGTTAACCGCAACTACACTTGTGGGTTGCAATCAGACCAGCGTCCTATCTGCAGACAGCAATACTTTAGATGCTGGCGAACAAAACAACCAAGGTGGCGGTGGATCAGCTAACGACAACGGCAACACGCCAGACGACACCGCTGTTAGCAATGCAATCCCAACGGCTGCAGCTCTTTGTGTATCGAATCCGGGCAGTGTTCTTGGCTTAAACGGCTCCGTCGCCGGTCAGATCAACGATGCGGACAATACCGTGTTCAACTTTACGGTCACTCAAGCACCCGCTCGCGGCAGCGTTCAGTTGGACCTCTCCACGGGCGATTTCAACTACCTTCCAACCGTTGAATCACGCGGTTACAAAGATTCATTCACCTACAAAGTTGATGATCTCAATGGAGGAATCGCGGAAGGCACTGTGGACTTGGTTTACGGTGCGCTACGAATAATGCCATTAGGAAACTCCATCACCTACGGCGTAACGGGTTACACCAGTGCAACAGGTGATCAACCCAGTGCTGACTTTGCAGTCGGGTACCGTCAATCTCTCTATGAAAGCCTTGTCTCTGAGGGCTATATGGTCGATTTTGTTGGTGATCAACAAGCAGGCAGTAAAGCGGGGCTTGCAGATCCAGATCATCAGGGGATGCCTGGCTGGACAAGCTGGCAGATCTCGGATGCGATCACAGACTGGCTGGACACCAATCCATCAGATGTGGTCCTGGCACATGTCGGTACGAATGACCATCAGGTCACAACGGATGGTATCAACTCCATGCTGAACAACCTCAACAATTGGTCGGCTAATAACGGTGGTTTAAAGACGCTGTTGGCTACAATTGTCGATCAGCGTCCTGACACTTTTTTCGAAGATACCGTCGAAGAGTTCAACAGTAATTTAGCTGAATTGCTCTACAACAGCTGGCCGTCAGTTTCGCTGGTTGATCAATACAGTGTCATTGACAATGAAGTAGATCTTACACCTTTGGCAAATGATTCAGTCGGTCTTCACCCTACCACGGGTGGATATGAAAAGATGGCGACGGTCTGGTTTGACGCATTGAAAGGCAGCGGCAAACTGAATAAATGTCCCTGAAAAAACTTAGTTAAATAAAAAAAGCCCTGATTGCATCAGGGTTTTTTTTGGCCTTTGAGAAAGTAAATGAAATTCAGTCAACGACACAAACTAGAAATGAGAGTTGATTCAAAAGGGTAACTAGTGTTCAAGAGATTAGCCTGCTAGGATTTTCCCCACTTCCAGTCTGGTATTATCGACCTTAATGAAAAAACTGATTGATAGGCGCTTAAAAAGTAATGAGACAGACCACCGGTTAAGAAGCCGATGATGCGTTCATTTGTGTTCTGTGTCTTTGTGCAAGTGGCAGCGACGGCTGTCACACTAGCTGTTTTCAATTTGGGCACACAAGACGCCTGGATTGCCGCGGGTATCTATTTAGTGGTCAGCAGTTTTATTTTTTCTTATTGGCTTAAATTACTGAGTGACATTCGAGTCAAAGATGTCGTCGCTAATGAGCGAGAGAAATTTTTAAGCGAGCGAGAGCGTATAAAAGTTCAAGCTGAGCAAGAAAAGCTCAACATGGTCCGTGACACTCACAAATTGGTTTCGCGTGAAGCAGCCAGAGCTAGCGCTCGTGCCAATACAAAGATAGGTCTGATCGCAGTCATCGCGGTAGTCGGCGGTGTTGCGCTAATAGCGGCGCAGATGTTTGCACTGGGCATATTGATGATCAGCACAGCCGGCGGAGGATTGGCTGGTTATCTGATGAGGCTGAAACAAGAGAGAAGAAATAATCAAAAACGTCTAGCGCGAGACTGGGTCAAGGCGGACGAAGCAGAAATGGATTCAACCGTCGAGGTGATTCCTGCACTGCCTGATAATCGTGATAAAAAGCGTTGAATGGTTTTCTCGCTGCACTGAGCCAAGAATGCTTAGCGCCGCCCGTGAGATAGTTAAGATAGGCAGAGCTGCTGTTTAAACAGCTCTTTACCGGACACTATTAACCGTTACCTAACTTTCCACCAAGTTGAGAACCCATGTCTTGGTCTGTCGGTTGTAATTCAAGATTCATTGGCGCGACTGATACGGGGGGCGCCTCTGCTGGTGGAGCCGGTGGAGCAAACGCGACTTCAATAGGCTCATCTGGTTCTTCACCGTCAATAGAGCTCAAGGACAACGAGTTTGCTTCTTCATCATTGGCAACGGCATCTGGATTATCTAATTTGAATTTCAGTCTCAAATTGTTCGGAGAGTCAGAGAACGAAACTGCCGTATCTTCGCTAACTTTTCCTTCTTTAACCAATCTGAATAAATGCTGATCAAATGTCTGCATGCCCAAATTATTAGATTTTTCCATGATCTCTTTAATGCTATAGAGATCACCGCGCTGAATTTTGTCTTTGATCGTGCGTGACCCCAACATAATTTCAAATGCTGCTGCACGGCTTCCGTCCACAGTCGGAATGAGTCGCTGAGAGACAAAACCCTGTAAATTATTGGCTAAATCAGAAAGCAACTGTGGTCGTCGCTCTTCGGGGAAAAAGTTTATGACGCGGTCAAGTGCTTGGTTCGCGCTATTCGCGTGCAACGTCGAAATACACAAGTGACCCGTTTCTGCAAAAGCGAGCGCATGTTCCATCGTTTCGCGATCACGAATTTCACCGATCAAAATAACATCGGGAGCCTGACGCAAGGTGTTCTTTAGAGCAGCGTGGAAAGAGCGTGTGTCCACCCCTACTTCCCGTTGATTGACGATACATTTTTTGTGGTTATGCACAAACTCCACCGGATCCTCTATCGTGATGATATGACCGGCAGTGGTGGCATTGCGCAGATCGATCAGCGCCGCTAGCGAAGTTGATTTACCTGTACCAGTGCCACCGACAAACAATACTAAGCCACGCTTTACCATCACCAGTTTGCGCAAGACTTCGGGCAATTTGAGATCGTCTGCAGAAGGTATGTCCATCTTAATATTTCGAGCGACAATCGATACTTCATTGCGCTGCTGGAAAATGTTAATACGAAAACGACCCACTTTATTGATCGTTCGCGCCAAGTTCATTTCCAGATCGTTGTGAAACGCTTCTCGCTGCTCTTCGTCCAGAACAGACTGCGCGATTTCCATGATCTCACCAGGTGCCAATTTCTCAGAACTTATAGTCTTGAGCTCGCCGTCAACTTTCATACAAGGCGGAGCGCCAGTACTCAAATACAAATCTGAGCCATCTTTCTCAGCGAGCAGCCGCAACCATATATCTATATCAATCGACAAAATTTTTACCTCTTCGATCCAACGTAAACCACTGTTTTTGCTACCGACTGTCTAGCCATCAAGCCGGAGCTATTTCCAAACTTTTAGCAATCCTCACGCCGGATCAACCAATAATCAGAATACTTATGAGTATTTTCGAGGATGTAAACCAGACGTTATTCGTGTCTTTAATCATCTCAGAGTCCGCAGGAACCATGCCACCATAGCTAAAAAGCCCCTAACAACGCCGACGGTGCTACCCTATTCAATTTCCAAGACAGGTAAGTGTTTGACATGGCGATTCAGTGGTTTCCAGGCCATATGCATAAAGCTCGGAAGCAAATAGAGGAGGTGCTGCCGCAAGTCGATGTCATTATCGAGGTGCTGGATGCCCGCATCCCGTTCAGCAGCGAAAACCCCATGATCGCGGAGATACGGGGCGAAAAGCCAAGTCTTAAGATACTAAACAAGGCAGACATGGCTGACAGCACCACGACCGATTTGTGGCTGTCAGAAATAAAACGCAGAGCGGGCCAAGACGCGATCGCGATCCAGCTAGACAGCTCAGATTTACAGAAAAAGATTATCGAACGGTGTTATGCACTCCTACCACAGCGGAATAACAAGCCTGCGCCAACAGCACTAATAGCGGGTATTCCAAACGTGGGGAAGTCCACCCTCATCAACCGCCTAGCGGGCCGTACCGTCGCTAAAACGGGCAATGAGCCAGCTGTCACTCAAAGCCAGCAAAGGGTTGGCTTGGCCGACGGCTTCCAGCTTTTAGACACGCCCGGTATGCTCTGGGCCAAAGTACGTAACGAATCCAGCGGCTATCGACTAGCCCTCACCGGTGCGATCAAGGACACCGCCCTAGATCATGGCGACGTCGCCTACTTTGCAGCCGCGGCCTTGAGTTCACTCTACCCAGAAGCTTTGAAAGTGCGTTACGAGCTGGAACAGTTACCCGAGCAAGAAATCGATCTATTACAGGCCATCGGGGCCAGGCGTGGTTGTTTGGGCAGCGGTGGCGACGTCAATTTCGACAAGGTTGCTAAAGTGCTTTTCACAGATTTTCGCAGTGGCAAACTCGGACGATTGACCCTTGAAACACCTGAGATGGTCCGTGTCGAGATGATTGAAACAGAACGACTTGAAGCTGAACGCGCGGCAAAGAAGGAGGCACGCATTGCACGGCGCAAGAAGGGTAAAAAGAACTGGTAAAACGAGCTATGGCGAGTTGATCACAGTATTTCACTGCTCAGTGCGCTGGTTTTACCCTCAACATGTAAAATCAAGATACTGCGTTTTTGACTCGCTTAAACCATTGACTGCATCGTTTAGGTTCAATAAGCGCTTGAATCGCGCAACTCTTGCTGGGAACCCTGAACCTTTTACACTCATCACTAAAGCAACTGCTGCCCGCTCGATGAAAAGGCGGTGAAGCGGCTAATTGTCAGACACCAGCGTTGTCGGTCCACACCTAGACTCGCCCTATAGTGTTTAGGCTTGATTGGTAGCATTTAATTTTTGGATCAGAAACGAAGTACCATCCGAAAGCAACAGCACTTGAGGGGATCAATGCAGTGGGCAAAAACCGATCTGAGGATTATTGTAGCCTGAATAAACTCACGATCAGCCAGCAATGGGTTGCACGTAAAGGCTGATTGCTGGTATCAGAAAGTGCTACTTTTGGGCATGCGATACAAATGCCACTCTTGCTTTAAAACAAAAAAAGAAAAGCGTAGCTAAAGCAGGATCAGCAATAGGGAAACTGTAGATTCAACCTTAGCTACACAATGTTTATTCACTCAGCGGATTTTGCAGAATCAACGGCCGCTTGTACCATTGGCGCAAGCTCACCTTTGTCGAACATTTCAACAGTGATGTCGCAGCCGCCGATCAACTCGCCGCCTACATACACCTGTGGAAAAGTCGGCCAATCTGCATAGCTAGGAAGGTGCTCAAAAATGTCAGGGTTGGCAATGACATTAACAAAGGCAAACTCACGCTCGCATTTTTTTAACACTTCAGCGGTGCGTGAGGAAAAACCACACATCGGCATTGCAGGCGTACCTTTCATGTAAATAATGACCGGGTTACTTTCAACCTGCTCTTTGATTTTCTCTAAAACTTCCATCGATTTCTCCAAAAAATTGCACCATCGAATATCGTCAGTGCTTTTATTATTTATTAAATGTGCTGCTGCATCCAAAGTTCAAGTAGAGCTAAGTGCCACAGCTTGCTGCCTTGTAAACGGGTAAAGTGCTGGTCTGGTTCCGCCAACAACTTATCCACATAAGCGCGATTGAATAACCCGCGGTGCCGACAGGCGTCAGCGTTGAGTATATCGCGCATAAAATCTAAAACTTCTCCACGCACAAACTTCAGCGCAGGGACAGGAAAATAGGCCTTGGGCCGATCGATGATCGCGTCGGGCACTAACCCTCGCGATACATCTTTTAAAATGCCTTTACCACCTTGAGCCAATTTGAGTCGTGATGGCATTCCTGCGACAAGCTCGACCAGTTCATGGTCGAGAAAAGGCACACGTGCCTCAAGCCCAAAAGCCATGGTCATGTTGTCGACTCGCTTAACCGGATCATCGACAATCAAAGAGCCAACGTCCATGGCTAACACCCGATTGACGTACTCACCCTCACCGTATAACGACAGCAGTCCAGAAACATAGGCGCTGCTGACATCTCTATCAGTATGGTAGGCCGGATCAATCATCTGCAACCACTCACTGTGATCGCGATCAAAATATCTGCTGCTAAAGCGCAACAGGTCCGGCTCACCATTTGCCTTGTGCATTTCGGGGTACCAGAAATAGCCGCCGAACACTTCGTCAGCGCCTTGCCCACTCTGCACCACTTTGACTTCTTGCGAGACACGTTCGGACAGCAAATAAAATGCTGCTGCGTCTTGCCCGACCATGGGCTCAGCCATGGCAGCTACCGCCTCAGGGAGTCGCCTCATCAGGTCTTCATTGGGAACCGAGAACTGATGGTGCTGCGTGCCGTACTTTTCGGCGACCATATCGGCAAATTCGAATTCGTCACCACGTTCTTCAGGTTGATCCTCAAAACCCACGGTGAATGTCTGAAGATTTGTCGCTCCCGCTTCAGCCAGCAACCCAACTAGGATACTGGAGTCGAGTCCACCTGAAAGCAAGACACCGACGGGGACGTCTGCAATATCCAAACGACGTTTGACGGCTAAGCGCAACGCAGCAAGTGTCGCCTCACGCCATTCTTCGTCACTGCGTGCGGTACCAGGCGCCGCAGTCAATTGCCAATAACGTCTTTTGTTAGGCTCTCTGCCTGCTTTGATACGTAAGCTATGACCCGGTTCCAACTTGCGGATACCCATCATTAACGTATGCGGTGCGGGTACTGAGGCATGCAATGTCAACTGATGATGCACAGCGACGGGATCAATACGGGTGTCGATACCACCGCTAGCCAACAAGGCTTGTGTGTTCGAGGCCCAACGCAGAGATTCGCCCGTCAGACTGTAATAGAGTGGCTTGATCCCCATGCGATCACGCACCAGTAAAACTGAGCGGTCATGGGCATCCCAAATGGCAAAGGCGAACATGCCAGACAAACGCGATACAAAATTTTCGCCCCATTGGCCATAGGCGCGCAAGATGACTTCGGTATCACCGGTCGAGTTGAATTCGTGCCCAAGTGCTTGAAGCTCTTTACGAAGCTCTGGGTAATTGTAAATAGAACCATTAAATACGATGGTATTGCCATTGTGCTTGTCACGCATAGGCTGCGCAGCTCGATCTGAAAGATCAATGATCGACAATCGGCGATGACCCATTTGCATAGGGCCATCCGTGTGTTGTCCGGCGGCATCAGGACCACGGCGCTCAATAGCGGGCAACATGCGTGTCACCACGCTGGTATCGGGCCGGCTCCCGTCTAATCGCAATTCGCCGCAAATTCCACACATCTAAAGCAATCTCACTAGTCTGCACAACAGCTACTGGAACAAACAAATACCTAAGCAGCAACAAGCACAAACTTTTCAACAATAAACCGAAAAAACACCCAAAAACGGGCTGCTCTATAGGGCAGCCCGTCAATCGCTCAGTCGTTTAAAACGACCACGCGGTGTTCAAATTAAGAGGCAGTGAAACGCTCTGATACTTTGGCCCAATCGACCACGTCCCACCAAGCTTTGATGTAGTCAGGGCGTTTGTTCTGGTAGCGCAAATAATAAGCGTGTTCCCAAACATCCATCCCTAACAGCGGTGCACCCTGTACTTCAGCGCAATCCATCAAAGGATTGTCTTGATTAGGCGTTGAGGTGACAACAAGTTTGCCATCTTTCTTGATCAACCAAGCAAAGCCAGAACCAAACCGGGTCATCCCCGCAACCGTTAGTTTCTCCTGAAGTGCGTCCAGTGAACCGAATTCAGCGTCAATAGCAGAGGCCAAATCGCTACTCGGTGCGCTGCCACCATTACACATGGAGTTCCAATAGATGATGTGGTTGTAGAATCCACCACCGTTGTTACGAACGGCAGGAGCGTGAGTTCCAGCGGCTGCCAAGATTTGCTCTAAAGATTGGTCTGCTAAAGGAGTGTCTTTGATCGCTCCCATAAAGTTGGTGTGGTATGCACGATGATGGCGATCGTAGTGAATCTCCATCGTCTGAGCATCGATAGACTGCTCAAGTGCAGAGAAGTCATAGGGCAAATCCGGGAATTCAAAGGACATATTGGCATACCTATAAAAATTGAACTGTGTTTGGAAATTGTCTAATAAATGCCAACTCTCAGTTCGAGCGGCAGTCCACTCATTCTACATGGTGTGTGCAGTGATGGAAATCAACACCAGGGAAACCTCTTTTCAGCCCTTCTTTGCTTTAGGTCATTCAAGAGATACACTGATAGATTGCCTGTCGCATAGTGAAGCACTCCTTTGCGACATCTGCTGTCCATAAGTTAAAGGAAAAAGATATGAGTGCCTTGATGACTACCTATAGCCCGCTCCCCATTTCTCTCAGCCATGGCGAAGGCGCTTGGGTTTGGGACGAAGACGGCAACCGATACTTGGACGGCTTTGGTGGCATCGCGGTAACCGCGCTTGGCCATGCACACCCACGCATTACGCGCGCTATCGCTGAGCAGGCCCATAAGCTCATTCATAGCTCAAATATTTTTAACATTTCGGCTCAGAAAACAGCTGGCAAAGCACTCTGTGACATTGCCAATATGGACAAGGCTTTTTTCTGTAATTCAGGGGCGGAGGCCAATGAAGCCGCGCTGAAATTAGCTCGCCTGCACGCGCGCAAGCGCGATATCGCCTTACCCAAAGTGCTGGTGATGGAAAACTCATTCCACGGTCGCACCATCGCAACTCTATCCGCTACAGGTAATCCCAAAGTTCATGCGGGATTTGAACCCCTTGTTGATGGCTTTGTTCGAGTCCCCTTCAATGACTTGCAAGCCATTGAAGCAGCGGCCAAAGAACACCGAGATATCGTTGCGATCTTAGTAGAACCTATCCAGGGGGAAGGCGGAATTCACGTTCCGGCGCCGGCGTACCTTGAAGGCCTGAGATCACTCTGCGACCAACATAATTGGTTACTCATGTTGGATGAAATTCAATGCGGAATGGGCCGCACGGGTAAGTGGTTCGCCTATCAACACACCAGTGCCCTGCCCGATGTGGTTTCCGTGGCCAAAGCACTGGGCAATGGTGTACCCATTGGCGCCAGCTTGGCACGTGGTGCAGCAGCCGAACTGATGCAGCCGGGCCACCACGGAACCACTTTCGGAGGAAACCCGCTTAGCTGCCGTGTCGCCACTGAAGTCATCGCTGTGATGCACGAACAAAACCTACCTGCGCGCGCTTCAGATTTGGGTGAGCGCATGGTCGGTCGCCTGCGAGACGCTCTAGATGAAATCCCTGGCGTTGTCGAAGTACGTGGCCAAGGCTTGATGATCGGTATAGAACTAGATCGCGACCCCAACCCTGTGCGCGACGCTGCGGCCAAACGCGGCGCACTAGTCACGACGGCTGCTGGCAATGTGATCCGCCTTTTGCCACCTTATATTCTCAGTGACGACGATGCCGACGCGCTGGTAGACAAACTCGCCGAGGCGCTGAGCGCCGTACACACCTGAGGGAGTTTTTAAGTGACGACGAGACACTTTTTAGCTGATGACGACCTGTCAGCAGCAGAATACAAACAACTATTAGCGCGTGCAGCTGAACTAAAAAAACTGCAAAAGAACGGAGCTTTGCATCACACCTGTGCGGGCAAGGCAATGGCAATGGTGTTCGAGAAATCATCGACCCGCACGCGCATTTCCTTCGAAACTGGCATGTTCCAGCTAGGAGGTCATGCGCTCTACCTCAGCTCACGCGACACGCAATTGGGGCGAGGTGAACCTGTCGAAGACACCGCCCGCGTGCTCAGCGAAATGGTGGACATTGTGATGATCCGAACCTTCGCGCATCGCACCGTTGAGACAATGGCTGAAACGGGAACCATCCCTGTGATTAATGGGCTGACGGATGAATTCCATCCCTGCCAACTGCTGGCTGATATGCAGACGTGGTTCGACAACCGAGGAGATATCCAAGGTGCCACGGTCGCTTGGGTTGGTGACGGAAATAATATGTGCAATTCTTATATCAGAGCAGCACGCCTTCTGGATTTTAATCTGGTAATCGCCTGCCCTGAGGGATTTGAACCGGCCGAGCGACGTGAGAGCGATGGCAACCGCATTCGAGTCGTTCGGGACCCGCGAGAAGCGGCTCAAGGTGCTGACCTCATTGCGACCGATGTCTGGGCCAGCATGGGCCAAGAAGACGATGCAAAAGCACGAAATTTGGCGCTAGCAAGCTTCTGTGTTGATGACAACGTGATGAACGAATCTAAAAAAGACTCTCTGTTCATGCACTGCCTGCCAGCCCACCGCGGGGAGGAGGTGTCAGCTTCTGTGATAGATGGCGATCGCAGTATTGTCTGGGAACAAGCGGGCAATCGACTTCACGCGCAAAAAGCCCTAGTGGAGTTTCTACTGCACGCATAGTCGGGCAATCAGCGCATGCATGTCCAACTATAAAGCCGGACCAAAACAAGCCTTTGATGTGATATCGATGCCTAGCTGGCTGGCAACTATTTTGCTTGACCTATGATAATCGCCAACGAACATCACCAATAGGTCCTCCATGCAAACCCCGAAGTCCAAAGTCATGCTTGTCCACATAGCACTCAGCACAACAATCATGCTGGTGTTGTTGAGTGTGATGTTGCTTTGGTGGTACCCCAAAGGTCTATTTGGAATTGCAGGTGGCTGGGATGGGCTTAAAATCTTACTGCCCATCGATATGGTACTCGGCCCTGTCTTAACCTTTTTATTTTACAAGCCTGGCAAAAAAAGTGCAGTCATTGATCTAAGCGCAATCGCCTGCGTGCAACTGGCCGCACTAAGCTTTGGTGTCTATGCCGTATATTCTCAACACCCGCAAGCTCTTATACTGGCAGAAGGTCAACTAAATACACTCACACCAGTAGATTATCGTGAAGCAAAGATAAAATTAGCGGCTGATAAACTTAACGCCAAAAATCCGGCAGTTCTCGATCAAAACTTACCTCCAGTTGTCGTTGCAGAGCCCTTCTCAGCAGAAGAGTTTGGCAAATACCTTGAGTCAGTTCTTAACAGTGGCTTGGAACTAGTTCACAGGGCAGATAGATACCAAAGTTTAGATGAAGCGGCAGCTACACTAGCGAACTCAAAGCTCAGCGAAGAAACGCTGTTGGCTAAAATAGGCAAAAAAGCAGATATCAAGTTCGACTATTACGCGCTCAGGAGCATGCATGGTAGCGGTGTGGCAGCGTTCTCAAAAGAAACCGGTGAACTCGCTCGAGTAATACCGCTGCAATCAACACCACGTGCAGCCGCGCTGAGCAATTAAGTCCGAGAATTAGGCCTCAATTTAGCTAAGTACTATATTGCAACATCGCAACCTACTCGTTCCACATAAAATTTTTGCAACGAAAAAACTGCTGCGCCGCACAAATAATTTCTAGCTAACAGCAGCCAGCTCCCTTCATTAACTCCATAAATAATTATTGCACTGCACAATAACTATTATTGTGCCTTCAGGCGTGTCGCAGATACACAAGAATAGTGCCTATTTTTTCTTTCAGTCCACATCTCATATGTGGTAATTTTCACGTTGACAGTCTCTAGGCAGAGGCTAATCCCTACGGCTCGTTTCTGAGCCTCTTGTCCGTTAGTTTGGAGTATTAAATGAAATCTATTCAAAAATTCGCGCTGGCTGCAGCAATGACTGGCCTCATGGCAGGTCAGGCTCAAGCCGCGACTACCCTTGAAACAGTCAAGGGCCGCGGCCACGTCCAGTGCGGCGTAAGTCAGGGCCTGGCTGGTTTTTCAAACCCAGATGACAAAGGTGCATGGACTGGTCTTGATGTCGAGCTTTGCCAAGCCGTTGCCGCTGCTGTTTTTGGCGATTCTAGCGCTGTAAAATTCACCCCGCTATCAGCTAAAGAGCGTTTCACAGCTCTTTCTTCTGGTGAGATCGACATTCTTTCACGTAACACAACGTGGACAATGACCCGTGACACTCAGCTGGGACTAAACTTCGCTGGCGTCAACTACTACGACGGTCAGGGCATGATGATTCCTAAAGCATTGGAAGTCACTTCGGCCACTGAGCTTGACGGCGCTTCAGTTTGCACCAACACAGGTACTACAACTGAGCTGAACATCACTGACTTTTTCCGCACAAATAACATGACTTTCGAGTTGGTCGCTTTTGAAAAAGCTGACGAAGTTGTTGCTGCTTATGATTCCGGCCGTTGTGACATCTACACGACTGACCGTTCAGGCCTTGCTGCACAGCGTCTCCGCATGACCGATCCTGATGCGCATATCGTTTTGCCAGAAATCATTTCTAAAGAGCCTCTAGGCCCTGTTGTTCGTCAAGGCGACGATCAGTGGTTCAACATCGTTAAGTGGACCCACAATGCGATGATCAACGCTGAAGAGCTAGGTGTTAATTCTGCAAACGCAGCTGAAATGGGCGGTTCTGACAACCCGGCTATCAAGCGCCTTTTGGGCACTGAAGGCGAGTTCGGTAGTGAGCTTGGCTTGAGCAACGATTGGGCAATGAACATCATCAGCCAGGTAGGCAACTACGAAGAAAGCTACAACCGCAATGTTGGTCCAGACACCCCTCTACAGCTTGAGCGTGGCGTCAATGCTCTTTGGAGCAACGGTGGCTTGATGTACGCACCACCTGTACGATAAGAGCTACTTGCTCTGAGTACACGGGGCTTTAATATTGAAACACTTTGCAGCAGGAGGCGATATCGACTTTCCTCGGCATGACTCGGAGATCAGGTACAACACCTCTACGACTAGTCAAGCCGGGTTAGGAAGCAGCGTTCTACCCGCAATTTGCGATAAGCACTAAGTCCCAATGGGGCGAGTCAAATTGGCTCGCCCTTTTTTGTTATTTTAATCAACGGCATGGCGACCCTCAGCGTGCAAAGCAAAATGACCCTCCGCCCAGCCAGTGGCAGATGGTGATTTGCTGAGTAACAACAAGATCGCTCCGGAAGAAATTTATGGCAGATACAAGCGGCACGGGCAGACGTTCCCTGTCCACCCTAATTTATGATGAAAAGTTTCGTGGCATTGTCTATCAGATTGTTGTGGCAGTGGCCCTTATTTCAATTGTTTGGTGGATCGTCGGTAACACCCTCGATAACCTCCAAGAACAAGATAAAAAGTCTGGATTTGGTTTTCTCGGGCAAACAGCAGGCTTTCAAATACTTTCTTCGCTCGGCACCAGTTTGGTCGACTACACCGCCGGTGTTTCTACCTATTGGGATGTATTTATCATCGGCATCATCAACACGCTGGCGGTGGCTATATCCGGTATCATCATGGCGACGATTATCGGTTTCATGATGGGTGTAATGCGCCTATCGAAAAATGCGGTTTTTAACAGTTTTGCCACTGTGTATATAGAAATACTGCGCAATGTTCCGCTACTTTTGCAGATATTTTTCTGGTACTTTTTTGTGTTGCGCGCTCTACCAAACAAGCGCGATAAGCTAGAGCTGGGCACAGAGAATTTCGCGATAAACATCACAGGACTTTACGGCCCTGAGCCGATTCCGCAAGAGGGTTTTCGCTGGACAATGTACGCCCTTTTGGCGGCTTTCTTTCTCATCTGGGCACTAGCAAAATTTGCAAAAAGGCTTCAGGAAAATACCGGCAAGCGCCTGCCAGTTTTTTGGCTATCTGCGGCAACCTTGATCGGACTTCCACTGATAGTCCATATGTACAACGGGTCACCCCTGCTCTGGGAAATGCCCGAGTTTAGAGACACTGGCCCAAAACTTAGACAAGGCTTTCAAGCATCTGGCATGGTGATAAAGCCAGAAATGATTGCACTCTGGCTGGCGTTGTCTCTTTATACCGCTTCCTTTATCGCAGAAAACGTGCGCTCAGGTATATTGGCCGTTTCTCACGGGCAAACCGAAGCATCGAGTGCACTTGGTCTAAAAGCAAGCAGCACGTTGCAGCTGGTCGTCATACCACAGGCCATGCGCGTCATTATTCCACCACTGACATCCCAGTACCTTAATTTGACCAAGAACTCCTCACTTGCGGTTGCGATTGCCTATCCGGACATAGTCTCTGTGTTCGCAGGTACAGCGCTCAATCAAGTAGGTCAGGAAATCGAAATGATATTTATGATGATGCTGGTCTATCTGGTCTTGAGCGTAGGCACCTCGGCGATCATGAATTGGTTTAACAACAGAATGCGCATTGTTGAGCGCTAGGAGGGTTGCATAATGTCTAAATCTATTGCTTTTATTCGTACCGAAGACGCGCCGTCCTTACCACCACCATCGTCGCACGTTGGTTGGCGCAAATGGCTCTGGGACAACATGTTCTCTTCCATGGCTAATTTCGGCTCCATTGGTGCTGCCATTCGGTCTGTGTTGATCATATTGCTGACCGTCACCTTGTTGTATTTTGGTCTCACTGTCATCTGGTCGTTAATTAAATTCGCATTGATCGATGCCGTGTGGTCCGATCCCGACACTCTTAAAAGAGGCATCTGTGCGACTGTAGCTCAAGGCGGTGTCGCCGAAGGCAACGTCGGTGCTTGTTGGCCTTTTATTGGAGCCAAAGGCAAGCTAATTATCTATGGCCGATACCCTGAGATGGAGCTTTGGCGTGTCAATGCACTGTTTGTTGGGCTCGCCGTCGGTATTCTCTGGATGGTGTGGGAACGCGCGCCCTTCCGTCGCCAAGTCGGTATTTTAATGCTAACGGTGTTCCCGTTGGCTGCATTCATTCTTCTGACTGGCGGCAACGTACATTACAGCAGCGGCACATGGACCACCTTTATAGCCCTGACGGTCATATTTTTAGGGGGCGGTTTAGTCGGCGCGAGAAATCTGCTGGGAGAGGTAATGTTTGCTCTTTCTGGCTTTTTTATCGTATTCGGGATGTTCGTCGCGGCAGCGTTGATTGCTATGTTTGTGACCAGTCTCGATCTAGGCCTTGTGCATGTGGAAACAGCTAACTGGGGCGGTTTACTGGTCACACTGGTCGTTGCGATTACCGGCATAGTGGCCTCGCTGCCATTGGGTATAGTACTGGCCTTAGGTCGACGCTCTAAATTGCCTTTAATCAGTTATCTATGCATTGGTTTTATAGAGTTTTGGCGTGGTGTACCGCTGATCACTGTGCTGTTTATGTCTTCTGTGATGTTGCCGTTGTTCTTGCCCGAAGGGGTCGAGTTCGACAAGCTGTTACGGGCACTGATAGGTGTCGCGTTATTCTCGGCGGCTTATATGGCGGAAGTAGTGCGCGGTGGATTGCAGGCCATTCCAAAAGGTCAATATGAAGGTGCGATGGCGCTTGGACTGTCTTACCCGCAGATGACGCGTTTGATCATTTTGCCGCAGGCACTAAAAATAGTCATTCCCGGTATCGTCAACACCTTTATAGGTTTATTCAAAGACACCACACTGGTATTGATCATCGGCTTGTTCGATCTTCTTGGAACAATTCAGTCGACCTTTACCGATGCAGGCTGGGCCACCCCGGTCATGTCCCCAACGGGCTATTTAGTAGCCGCCACGATGTTCTGGGCCTTCTGCTTCTCCATGTCGCGCTATTCGCTGCATCTAGAACGCAAGCTCGACACTGGCCACAAACGCTGAGATTAATGAAATGACTACTGAAAATAAGAACACGGCAGTCTCTGGTGAGACGGTGATCAAAATCGAGAACATGAACAAATGGTACGGGCAATTCCACGTACTGCGCGACATCAACTTGAATGTCAAACAAGGCGAACGGATTGTTATCTGCGGCCCTTCAGGCTCAGGTAAGTCAACGCTCATACGTTGTATCAATCGCTTGGAAGAACACCAAGACGGTCTTATCGCCGTCAATGGAACAGAGCTATCAGGTGACCTCAAAAACATCGAAGCAATCCGCCGCGATGTGGGTATGTGCTTTCAGCACTTCAACCTTTTCCCTCACCTAACGGTGATGGAAAACTGCACCTTGGCACCTATATGGGTACGCAAAACTCCGCGCAAAGAAGCAGAGGCTTCTGCAATGGAGTATTTAGAGCGCGTAAAGATCCCCGATCAGGCATTTAAATACCCAGGTCAGTTGTCCGGTGGTCAACAACAGCGTGTAGCGATCGCGCGGTCACTCTGCATGAACCCACAAATCATGCTGTTTGACGAACCAACATCTGCTCTTGATCCCGAGATGATCAAAGAAGTGCTGGATGTTATGGTCGAGCTCGCCAGCACGGGAATGACCATGATCTGCGTTACCCACGAAATGGGATTTGCTCGCACTGTGGCAGACAGGGTCATCTTTATGGATGAAGGCCAAATCATCGAAGAGAACGAACCAGAAGAATTCTTTAACAACCCTAAGTCTGAGCGGACTCAGAAGTTCCTCAGTCAAATCCTTTCGCACTAAGCCAATGCGAAGGTCAGCCCACACACGGTGGGCTGTGCTAAATTTGTAGAATGAAAAAAATCATCGGACTGTGCTTTCTGCTCGTTTTTCTGCCGACCCTCGGTTGCAGTGACTCCCCCGCCCCTCAAACGGGTGTTAACAGTAACAACCCAAAAGCAATACGTATTCTGCCACTGGGCGACTCCATAACTCAGGCCAATGATCAAAACCTCAGCTACCGATATTGGCTCTGGAATAATCTAGCAGAACAAAACATTGCCGCCGATTTTGTCGGTACACAAGACAGCAACCATGAAGGAAATCCCGACTACCCACCCACTTTTGATCTTAACCATCAAGGTCACTGGGGTTGGCGCACAGACGAGGTACTAGAAAAGCTGCCACAGTGGTTACAACATTACCGCGCTGATATCAGCCTTGTTCACTTAGGCACCAATGACTGCCTTAAGAACCAGCCAGTCGAAGAAACCCTTGCAGAGCTTGAGCAAATAGTCACCCTGTTACGTCAAGACAACCCAAATATCGATGTCATCTTTTCGCCCTTGGGCCCAACCACCTGGAAAGGCAGCGAATGCCTAACAAAGATAAACCAAGGTTTAAAGCAGATTGTCAGCCGATTACACACATCAGACAGCCACGTTTTACTGGCAGAGTTTAAGCAGCCTTTGGATCCCCAGTCGCAGCTTTATGACGGCTTACACCCCAATGCAGAAGGTGAGCAAGTTATCGCCGACATGTGGTCCAGTGCCATCAGAAACGTTGTCGACTAACGAAAACCCTTCTAGGCGTGCAGCTACAATTGTCCGTTTGAACGCCATTGCAGCTACTCCTCACTAGCAGAATGACCATCGCATCGCCATGATTTAGGGTTTAGAGACCCTAGCCCCTCTTCGCGTTAAAAAAACAGTCATATCGACGAGACTAAAACTCTCACACTTCGGTACGTTTATTGCTGAATTTACAGCTATTGGAAAAACCACCAAAAAGCCGAAGCACGGAACGCTATAAGGCTATACCTCAAGCTTTCAGATGGTTCGGAAGACCAACTAGGAACGCCCAAGCAGCAAACCTTGCTATTCCCGCGCTTCTCTTACGGTTTTTCCGTACGAAATAAAGTGCCAAACGCAACTATTGCAATTATTAAGCAAGCCTTATTGCTCTAAAAACAAGATTGATTGAGACAGCGTGTCCGGGTTTGAAGCCTTCTAGCTTGCTGGTAGAAGCCCAGCACACACGGCTAGGAAATATGCCACGTCTCAATCACGCGATACCCGCGCAATTTTGAATAACGCCAAGGCAAACAATCTTCTCTGAAGATGGAGCCTGTAGCCGATTCAGATTAATATAGGACAGTTATTCACTCGATTTGCAGCAGCTGCCAGAAGACATTGAGGCAGCAGCCACCGAAAAAAGAGGAAAAGTTTTTACGTCATGAAGAAGCATGCAACTCTAGCGCTACTA
Organism: uncultured Granulosicoccaceae bacterium; assembly: GCA_937965695.1. Lineage (GTDB taxonomy): Bacteria > Pseudomonadota > Gammaproteobacteria > CALCKW01 > CALCKW01 > CALCKW01. The sequence goes on along the minus strand of CALCKW010000004.1, from coordinate 85,331 downwards.
GTGATTACCTGGCTCCTGTGGTCAGGCCATTTTGATCCTCTGATGCTCAGCTTTGGGCTTTTGTCCTGTGCTTTCGTGTACTACTTACTGATTCGCCTTGAGGTCGTGAATACAAACCCTCAGTCGTTTCATATTTTCATGAAGATGCCAAAATATGTGCCCTGGCTTTTATGGCAGATAGTGCTCTCTAATCTAGCAGTCGCCAAGATACTTTGGCGCCGCGATATGAATCTAAGCCCTGCCGTAGAAAATGTAGCGGCAACTCAGAAAAGCAGCCTCGGTCTCGTGGTATATGCCAATTCCGTCACTCTTACACCAGGCACTTTAAGCATCGATGCCAAGCACGGTTCTGTCCTGGTACATGCTTTGGAAGCCAGCAGTTTCGAAGAAGATGGCTTCCAAGAAATGGATCGGCGAGTTACCGCACTGGAGCCTGAATAATGTTTAGCTTCGCTATGCTAGCTGTTTTAGTTTCCATGATCATGGCATTAACACGCGCGCTGATGGGACCATCCGTGTATGACCGTATCCTTGCGGTTAATACTTTTGGCACTGCCTCTATCTTGTTTATCGCTGTGCTAGGTTTCCTGACAGATCGACCCGAATTTCTCGATATTGCGTTGGTTTACGCGCTAATCAACTTCATAGGTACTATTGCTGTGCTCAAGTTTTTCAAATATGGCAGCTTAGGCTACAGCGACAAAGATGGCGAGGAGGAAGAAGCATGAGTGTTTTCCTCGATTTTCTCAGCTGGATATTTATATTGGCTGGCTGCTTTTTCTGCATCACGGCCGGTCTAGGTCTTTTGCGGTTGCCAGATTTTTTTAGCCGCACGCATGCGGGCGGCATCATGGATTCCCTTGGCGTGGGCATGTTGTTTTTTGGTATGGCCCTACAAGCGCCAGACTACCTAGTCATTATTAAACTGCTATTTATCTATCTATTTGTTTTGCTGACTGGGCCTGCCGCTATTCACGCGCTTGCCAGGGCAGCGGTGCATAGTGGAGACATCCCTTTGCTACCCTCCTCTAAAGACAACTCGGAGGATTCCCCATCGAATTCCTGATCAATACAAGCTTGCTCGTCATGCTTCTCGTAGTAGGTTTTGCACTGGTGCTGATTCGCGATCTTTTTGCAGTTGCCATGCTGACAGGTATCTACAGTTTATTGTCAGCCTGTTTTTTCATGCTGCAAGACGCGGTAGATGTCGCTTTCACAGAGGCGGCGGTTGGTGCAGGCATCACAACAATTTTATTTCTCGCCACTATGTCTCAAGTTGGAAGAACAGAGCGAAAGCCAAAAAATAAACCTTGGTTTGCCATAGGTCTGTGCAGCCTTGTTGCAGCTCTTTTAGTCTACGCCAGCTTTGATATGCCCGATTACGGCGATCCTTTGGCACCTGTACATCAGCACGTTGCGCCTCGTTATACAGAGACATCACCGAATGAAGTTGGGCCTCCCAATATGGTCACGTCGGTGCTTGCCAGCTATCGGGGTTACGACACTCTCGGAGAGACCGGCGTCGTGTTTACCGCAGGTGTAGGCGTTTTGCTGTTACTCGGTCCGGGATTGAGACGTCGATATCGCCGCGACTTACCCGCACCAAAAGATGGAAAAAAACATGCTGAATAAACCAACTTCACTGGTCGGCAACCCGATTATTCGCGGTGTTACGGTGCTGCTGATGGCCCCCATTTTGTTATTCGCATTGTACGTGCAATGGCACGGCGACTATGGGCCTGGTGGTGGCTTTCAAGCTGGCGTTATATTCGCGGTTGGAATAATAGCCCACGGCTTGATCTTTGGCGTGCGTGCCACCCAACGCATGATTAGCCCAGATGCAGTTCGCATCGGCGCGGTGATCGGATGGATGCTCTATCTGATGACTGGGGTGATCTCTATGTGGCGAGGTGCGGAGTTTCTAAATTACAGTGCCTTGGTGCACGACCCTTTGCACGGCCAACACTACGGCATACTCAGCATAGAGCTGGGTGTAGGTATCACCGTAGCCAGTGTGATGATTTTATTGTTTTACTCCTTTGTTGGCGGAGGACGAAACACATGAGTGCCTATTTTAACTATTGGGCTGTATTTGCGCTTATGCTCTTGGGGCTCTATGCCACCATCGCTAGTGACAATCTTGTCAAGAAAGTCGTGGGCCTGAATATATTTCAGACATCCGTATTCTTCTTATTCATCACCATGGGTAAGGTTGGAGGCGGCACCGCTCCGATCGCTGATAGCCAATACACACTTTATAGCAACCCTTTACCGCATGTTTTGATTCTCACGGCAATCGTTGTCAGCGTTGCAACGACCGCCTTGGCACTGGCTCTCGTCATCCGTATCCGCGAGTCCTACAGTTCCATTGAAGAAAGTGACATACAAGCAGAAGACGAGGCTCAACCATGAATCAGTGGCCCGTCATACAAATACTTTTACCTCTAATAGCCGCGCCTTTGTGCGCCTTGGTCACCCGCGAAAAATTCGCTTGGGCTTTGGCTGCAATTATTACTTGGGGTGCACTAGTGGTGGCTATTGTACTCAACTCCCAGGTGTTGGAACAAAGCCCAATCAGCTACCAACTCGGTGGCTGGGCGCCACCTTGGGGCATTGAGCTCCGCATAGACAGTTTAAATGCGATGCTATTGCTGCTGATCACAGGCATAGCAGCCGTCGTGATAACGGCCGCACGTGAGAGCATCCGTAAAGAGATCGACGAAGAAAAAATTCCGCTCTACTACACAGCTTACTTGTTGTTGCTCGCCTCAATGATCGGCATCTGTATCACCGGCGATGCTTTTAATGTATTTGTCTTTCTAGAAATTTCCTCTTTGAGCACCTATGCGCTAATTGCAATGGGTCGCGATCGGAGAGCTCTGATAGCAACTTTTCGCTATCTAATCATGGGTACCATCGGCGCTACTTTTATATTGATCAGTATCGGTTTGCTCTACCAGCTAACAGGCACGCTCAATATGGCAGATCTCGCTGAGCGTCTACCTGCGCTGCACGGTAACCGTGTCATGCAGGCAGCCTTTGGCTTTTTTATTTTGGGTGTCAGTATTAAAGTTGCGCTTTATCCCTTGCACTACTGGCTTCCGAATGGATACACCTATGCCCCATCAGTCGTCAGTGCTTTCTTAGCAGGTACTGCAACCAAAGTTTCCCTATATGTCATGCTGCGATTTATCTTCGGCATATTCGGTGTAGACTTTTCTTTTGAAGTAATACAAGTACAACATGTCCTGATGCCTATGGCTGTCGCAGGCATCTTGGTTGGCTCAATGGCTGCCATTTATCAAGACGACATCAAACGTGTGCTCGCTTATTCATCAGTCGCGCAGTTGTCGTACATTGTCCTTGGTATATCAATAGCCAGCGAGACCAGTCTCACTGCAAGCGTGGTACATATTTTTAACCACGGATTGGTTAAAAGCGCTTTGTTTTTGTGCGTTGCCGCTATGGTGTACAGCGTTGGCTCCTCCAAGCTCGAAGACTTGTCCGGCGCAGCCAAACGTATGCCCTGGACCGTAGCGGCCTTTGCTGTCGCTGGCATCAGCCTAGTGGGAGTGCCTTTAACCGCTGGGTTTATCACTAAGTGGTACCTTATTTTGGCGGTCATCGAGTATGGTTGGTGGCCGCTGGCAATGGTGCTCGTCATCTCCTCTCTCATGGCGGTGGCTTATGTCTGGCGCGTGCTCGACTACCTTTGGTTCAAACCCATGTCAGAAAAGGTCGCTGCACATGGTGCCCGGCCACCGAGAACTATTCTTATACCTGCAGCTCTTCTCAGCTTCACTTGTATATATTTCGGCATAGACACAGGTGTCACCTTGGGCGCCGCTGATCGCGTAGTTCAAGCACTACTGGGAGCGACACCATGACAATCGAAAGTATTGCACCCGCTCTGCTTATCGCGGTGCCGGTTTTTGTCGCCCTGTTAGGCGCTGCCAATATGTCACGCGCCAATGTGCGAGACGGTGTCAGCATCGTAGGCACAATCCTCACTTTAATTTGCACGATCGTACTCTACCCCGCCACGTTGCGCGGGGAAAACTTAGACTGGGTATTACTGGCGCCTATTGAAGACATTGCTATTCGACTCACGGTTGAACCGTTGGGTCTGTTGTTTGCCACGGTAGCGGCCGTACTCTGGATTCCGACGACACTTTACGCCATCGGCTATATGCGCAAAAACAAAGAAGAACATCACACGCAGTTTTTCTTTTGTTTTGCTGTTTCCATTGGCGCAACGATGGGCATCGCATTAGCCGGCAATCTACTCACTCTATTTATTTTCTACGAAATGCTGACGCTCGCCACCTACCCGCTGGTGACGCACAAAGGCACCGAAGATGCACAACGAGGTGGCAGAACCTATTTGTCTCTTTTATTGACCACTTCGATTGGTTTTCTACTGCCAGCAATCATCATCACTTGGGGCGTTACCGGAACACTCGATTTTAAAGCGGGTGGCATTTTGCAGGGCAATTTAGATCCCGTTTATCTTCCTTGGTTGGTCGCTCTGTTTGCCTTTGGTGTTGGAAAGGCCGCACTGATGCCTTTTCACCGCTGGTTACCCGGTGCAATGGTCGCCCCCACCCCCGTGAGTGCCTTACTGCACGCGGTGGCGGTTGTTAAGGCAGGCGTATTCACGATCACCAAAGTCGTTGTTTACGTGATCGGTGTGGATTTCCTTGCCGAGACAGGCGCTGGTGAAGCAATGATGTGGGTTGCGGCATTTACACTAACGGCCGCATCAATAATCGCCATGCGCCAAGACAACCTCAAAGCCCGCTTGGCCTATTCCACAATTGGTCAACTCAGCTATGTGGTGCTGGGAGCCATGCTTGCTGTGGCGGCAGGTGTTTATGGCGCCGCCATGCATATCGTGATGCACGCCGTCGGAAAAATAACACTCTTTTTCTGTGCCGGTGCTATCTACGTGCACACCAAAAAGACCAAAATCAGCGAGCTCAATGGTCTCGGTCGAAAAATGCCCTTTACCTTCGGTGCATTTTTTGTCGCGGCCCTTTGTATTATTGGCCTTCCCCCCTTGGGTGGGGCCTGGAGTAAGTGGTTTCTCATCACAGCCTCCTTTGACACCGGTCATTGGATAATGGCAGCCGTGTTGATCATAAGCTCTTTGCTCAATATTGCTTACCTTTTGCCAATTGTCGCCAACGGATTTTTTCGACCCAGCGAAGACAACGAAAAACAAGGCATAGATGAAGCACCCCTGATGATGGTGATTCCGCTTTGCGTGACTGCCAGCATGTGCCTTCTCGCGTTTTTGTTTGGCGATGCCATTTACAGTTTTGTGCAGCTGATTCCGCTGCGTTAATTTGAGATAAACCGATGTCTAATCAAAAAAAAGACGGGGACGAAAAGCGCTGGCTGGACAACCCGAAAAATGTCAGCAAACTGGTTTACCTTTTGGTCGCTGCTTGCATTTTATCGGTATTAGCCGATTTCGTCTGGTCGAGACATGGCCACTTTAGCTTTGAGGAAATACCAGCTTTCTACGCAGTTTACGGCTTTGTTGCCTACTGCTTCATTGTGCTTAGCGCCAAGCAACTGCGACGCATCCTGAAACGCGACGAAAATTATTATGATTGATGATCTCAGCCCCGCGCTAATACTTATCTTCGGCGGTGCGCTGATGCCGCTACTGCCCCGCAATGGCCGTAATATTGTGTTGTTCGGTGCGCCAATAGCCGCATTGACGCAACTGTGTCTCATGACACCTGGCAACCACGTGTTGTGGGAACTCTTTGGGCACCAACTCGTCACCGTACGGGTGGATAGTCTGTCGTTCATCTGGGCGCTTATCTTTTGTATTGCCGCCTGTATAAACAGTCTCTATTCCCAACACTTGCGCCAAGGTGCCGAGATGGGTCGACTGCAAGACGCTTCCGGTTTGATCTACGCAGGTGCCGGTGTTGGTGCCGTATTGGCGGGTGATCTCATCACACTATTCGTCTATTGGGAATTGACTGCCATTGCGTCAGTGTTTTTAATCTGGGCCAGTCGAACTGAGAAGGCGATTCAAACCGGTATCCGCTATTTAATTATACAAGTGGGCTCTGGCGTACTGCTGCTCGCCGGCGCATTGTTGCTGCTCAACACCACAGGAAGCATTGCATTTGACCACATCGGACTAGAAACCACGGGTGGCAAACTCATTTTCTTGGCCTTTGGCATCAAGTGCGCATTCCCACTGCTGCACAACTGGCTGCAAGACTCTTATCCTCAAGCAACCCCAACAGGCACTGTTGTACTATCAGCGTTCACCACCAAGCTCGCTGTCTACGCATTGGCCCGCGGCTTTGCCGGTGAAGAAATATTAATCTGGATAGGCGCGACAATGACCGCCTTCCCTATATTCTTTGCCGTCATCGAGAACGATCTGCGTCGTGTTCTCGCCTATAGCCTAAACAACCAACTCGGTTTTATGGTGGTTGGTGTCGGTATAGGAACGGACCTCGCCATCAACGGTGCAGCCGCCCACGCCTTCTGTCATATCCTATATAAGGCTCTATTATTTATGTCGATGGGTGCGGTCTTGCACCGCGTAGGCACTATGAAAGCATCCGAGCTTGGGGGCCTGTACAAATCTATGCCGCTGACGACTTTCTTCTGCATCATTGGTGCGATGTCGATATCGGCTTTCCCCATGTTCTCAGGTTTTGTTTCCAAATCGATGATTCTCACCGCCGCGGCCGAGGAACATATGTGGGTTGTGTGGTGTGTACTGTTGATGGCTTCTGCTGGCGTTATGGACCACTCGGGCATTAAGATTCCGTTCTTTACTTTTTTTGCGCATGATCAAGGTCATAAAGTAGAGGAAGCACCCACTAACATGCTTTGGGCCATGGGAATCACCGCATTCTTATGCGTCGCTATTGGCGTTTACCCCGCCCCTCTTTACGCCTTACTGCCAAACCCAGAGTTGGCTATGCAATACAACCCCTACACCAGTGATCATGTGGTTGCACAACTGCAACTGCTCTTTTTCTCAGCACTGGCATTCGTTGTATTGTTTCGAACCGGTCTCTATCCTCCAGAGATTCGCAGCACCAACCTAGACACGGACTGGGTCTACCGCCGTCTTATTCCGCGAGCACTCACTCCCGTGTTGAACTACAGTTTTTCTCTTGTCGATCGGGTGAAAGAATCCATTGACCAAGTGACAAGCCTAGCCGGCGTATGGCTTGGTCGACAATTCAGTAACGGATATCTCGTCAGAGACGCGGGCAGCGCATCAATGGTGGGAATAGCAATGATCGTATTTGCTGCGGCCCTGTTATGGGGATATCTCTAAAAGTATCTCTGTGCATAAATCGGTCTGCGTCTTGTTACTCTCATGAATGAGCAATCACTTATGTCACGCGAGTGACAAGCGCGCCGGTACACAACAACAGATACTAGATATTTGGACAATTTCTAGTCCCACGTTAAGCCGTTGAAAAAACTTTCAGAACTATCTATGCTTAGACGACAGCGCTGACTAAGTACTATTACTCAACTTAGAATTTGTCTGCCAACCTTCAACCCTATCGGACATCCTATGAAAAAAATAATTGCGGTATCAACGTTACTCGCATGTTCTGGAATAGCTGGCGCGGCAGCCCCAGGTGGACCAGGATGCGGCTGGGGCAATATGTTGTTTCAAGGTCAGAGTGGCTTAGGACCTCACATTTTTGCAGCAACCACAAACGGTACTTCTGGCAACGCGTCTTTTGGACTGACTTTTGGTACAAACGGTTGTGATGCAGGTGCTATTTTGACGTATGACGGGCAAGCAATGGTTGATCTGTCTGGCGTTTTGGATGATTTTTCTGAAGACGTTGCTATTGGCCAAGGTGAAGCAGTTACAGCAGTAGCCGGCATGTACGGAATCAAAAACGCTGAAGATGTAGCTGTTTTTGCAAATCTGACCCACAACAACTTCGAAACGCTGTTTCCGTCTGCCGACGTGACAGCTGAGCAGGTTTCTCAAAACCTCTATGATCTGCTTAAATCTGATGCCAAACTCTCGGCCTATGTGGCCTAAACGGGTTTGATCAGTCAAGCATCGCTGACTTCAGCGGTGCTTTTATCCCCCTTCAAGACGGCACTCACTTGAAAATTCTGCTTAGCCTTTTGCTGTTGGCCCTTAGCGGAACTCCCTTGCTCTCGCACGCCGCCAGCAACTCTATTTTGTCCCGTTTTACTGTCCACGAAAAGCCATGGAAAAGTGTCATCTGGCAACGTCTACTCCATACATCAAAAAATTCAACTGGCATCAGTATGGTCAGAGACGCCGATTTTTTTTTGGCAGAGGACGGGCACTCAAACCCGGCGTCAGAATTTCACGCGAATAAACTAGCATTTTGGTCTCAAGACCCTACGCAACGAATGCTTCGTTGCCGATTTCCTGCTCGGTATACGTGGTTGTCTCACCTATTTGATATTGTGGACAATGAGGGCCTCACTGCTTGTGACGAGTACCAACAATGGCGTGAACAGATGCCTGCAGGTAAGTTGGTATTGATATTCCCTTCATACCAACTAAATAGCCCGTCGTCGATGTTTGGCCACACCCTTTTAAGGGTTGACCCAGTGGACACAGACAACCACGCAACTTGGTTATCACAAGCCGTAAATTTTGGAGCGGTTAACACAGATCAAGATGGCTCTGCGGCCTACGCGTTTAAAGGAATTTCAGGAGGTTACTCAGGCAGCTTTGCCGTCATGCCGTATTTTCAAAAAATAAAAGAGTACGGCCATACAGAAAACCGTGATATCTGGGAATACGAACTGGATTTTAGCGAAGCCGAAACTGACTGGATGGTGACCCACCTCTGGGAACTGCGTGGTATTGAGTTTGGCTATTATTTTTTTGATCAAAACTGTTCGTATCGTCTGTTAGAGCTTTTGGAAGTCGCGAGACCAACGCTTGAACTCACCCAGACATTTGAACTAACTGCAATACCCGTGGACACTATTCGGGAGTTGGCCGATCAAAACTTGATTATCACACGAAAATTTAGACCATCTCAGGAGCGTCAACTACATAATCTGTTGGAAAAAATTGATTCAAATCTTCACGACTGGATGCCACTTTTACGAGATAACCCAGATCGGGCAATGGGCGATGATTTTCAACGACTACCCGAGCTGACGCGAGCCAAATTGCTTCAAGCGGCCTATGGGTACACACGCTTTAAAGATACCACCGGTAATAGGCAAGCGGCCGCAAATCGCATCAAACTCTTGCGCCGTATCAGCTCTTTGCCGTCTGAAGCACGTGAGATGCTACAAAATGTTTCAGGCGATTCGACCCCTTCGGCACCCGAAGACGGGCATTATTCCCGCCGCCTTCAACTCAGTTATCAACAAACCGAGAGGCAAAACAGTTGGCTTATCTCGGGCCGAATGGCCTTTCATAGTCTCGATGACAATAGCCCTGGTTACCTGGCAGGTGCACAAATAAATATGCTGGACTTGCAGTTGCGCATTGAAGAAGATGAAGTTGAACTGAATAAACTTGACCTAATCGATATTGCCTCACTGGTGCCTAGCCGAAGGTATTTTCCACACGTCGCGTGGAAAGTTAAACTGGGATTTTCACCGATGCAGCTGGGAGAATCGGACAAAACAGTTGCGCAGCTCGGCGGTGGCGTAGGTTATAGTCGCGCACTCTCTGATCGTATCGGCCTGTATGGATTACTGGATATACACAGTGAATTCAATCACCGCGATGGCAAATTTGCCATTGCGGCTGGACCCAAAGTTGGAATACTCGCCACAGTCGATCCGATCAGTTTACATGCAGAGGCTCTGCATCATTTTAATGGAGACACGCCGGTCAGTTCTATAGCGCTTAATGCAAACTATCGACTTGCAAAAAATAGCAGTATTGCATTTAGTCTGCAGCAACGGAAATCTCTAGAATTAGAATGGCAAGACCGTTCAGAACTGAGTTTTAGATATTTTTTTAGATAGACCAGCGGGCTTCTAAGCAACGAGCAATTCCTGTTTCAATCTATAGCTAAGTGTTTAACATTCGCAAGGTCTTGACCCTGATTATATCATTGGATACTTTCAACGATCTCGGTTCGACGATTAAGACTGAACAAAGAGTTCTAAAAATGACAAATACAAAACTCACTAGACGCGGCTGGCTAAAGGCAATAGCCTCTCTATCAGTCGTCTTCTCCTTACCCGCTTTTGCAGGGAAGTTCAGACGTATTCCCTACCAATATATAGCTGTCCTCGCCCCTGAAGGCGCGACATCCGGCACCGGCGCTGAAACTTGGGGCCTCTGGCGTAATGACCCGGGACCCATTGGAGTTTGGTTAAAGCAATACAAGGCATTCAAAAAAGAAGGAGGTATAGGACCTACGGGATGGCAGTTCGACATAGATGATTGGTGGCTCGACGAAAACGGGTTGATTATGAAAGCACCAGAGTTCCCTATGCCAGCGGGTCAATACCTAGTGACCAATGGCGAAGAAAACATCTCCTTGTTAACCGTAAAATCGCCAGACACACAAGGTAAACAAAGCTGGTATCTAGACAGTGGCAAGACAATCGCCGACGTAACACATGGCCCTTGTAGGTCTGCACGATACACCCCTGAATCGGCTACGGGCACATGCACGCCAGATAAAGCGGCTCAGTCGGTATTTCCACTTGCACCGGGCGAGAGCCCTCCGTCGGTAACAGGTTGCAACAAGAAGGACTATGCAGTGCTAATTGTATTTGCCCTGCCTGTAGAGAGTTAGGGAACCTCAGATCAGATCAGATCAGATCAGATCAAGTCAGGCTCGCTCCATCGACGCGCTAAATTTGGCCCAGCCGCGTCGCGCATCTAGACAATAATAGCGCCTCACTTGCCGTCGATTCGCGCCTTTCTGGGTCCATATTTTCCACGTCGACATCACTGAACAGACTTAATCTGAGGCTCCCTGGTTAATTCATCGCGAATTGAAGTATTTCCTATTCAAGCAGCAAGCTTAAAATTTGAAGCTAATAACGATGTTGCTCGATCACGATTCAATGGCTTTGAATACAAATACCCCTGACCAAAATCACAACCCAATCGCTGGATCAGTTGAGATTGCTTTTCGTTTTCAATGCCCTCAGCGACAACTTCAAGATTCAGTAACCGAGATATTGCAAGCGTCGCTTCAATCAATTGCCGGGAACGGTCGTCTTCAAGTGCCAGTGCTACAAAAGAACGGTCTATCTTTATTCCATTGATAGGCATCGATTGCAAATGCGACAGTGAGGAAAATCCAGTACCAAAATCATCTAAATGTAAATTCACGCCTAACTCAGATAATTCACCTAGGATGATCCCCAACTCTTTCTCGTTCTGTACAAGCCACGTTTCAGTCAGTTCCAAGGTAAGATACCTGGCCGGCACAGCATTTTTTCTCATCTGCTCAGCGACAAACTCCGGCAAGTCTGGTGTGACAGAGAGCCCTGAAAGATTCACTTGCATGCCAACGCGGTGTCCTATTTTATGCCAGTCCTGAAGTGTTTCTAGCGCAGCTGAGAGCATGGCTCTATCAAGCATTGGAACAATCCCCGCTTGCTGAGCAAAGTCTATAAACTTGTCAGGGCCAATATTGCCATGTGTCGGGTGCTGCCAGCGAGCCAGAACCTCAAAAGCCGATATGTTTCTTTTGTCATAATCGACGATCGGCTGGTATGCCTGTTGGATTCCTCCTTCTTTTAAAGCGGTATATAAGTCCTGAGTTAACTCTTTTTGTTCTCTGTGTTTTGTACGCATTTCTGCGGTAAACCAAGTGGCACTGTTCGTCCGATCAACTCTGCCGTTGTACATAGCAATATCAGCATCAGACACAAGTTGATCGAGGCTTTCTGCATTCACAGCGGCTACGGCGCCAATGCTGGCACTAACTTTATAGGACACACCTCCGTGGATCAGTGGCCCAGAAAGCACTTTATGCAAGCGTTCAATCAAGCCACTAATTTCAACATCTGGAGATCCAGCCAAAAGAACCGCAAATTCATCACCTCCCACTCGGGCAACAACATCACTTGCACGGACTGAACGAATAAGGCGTTTACTGACCTCCACCAAGACCCTATCACCTGCGCGATGGCCATGCTCATCGTTTATTTGTTTAAAACCGTCTAGATCCAGCGCCAAAACAACTGCAGGATATTCCGCATCAGTTTTACTTAAAATGGGTTCGCACTGTTCCCAAAAAGCACGGCGATTGAGCAATCCAGTTAAAGGATCGGTTGCTGCTTTTTCACTGTACAAATCTCGTTCATTAAGCGCCGCTTGCAAAGCGGCGGACTTCCGCCCAAGGCCGGCTAACTGCATTTCTCTGAATCGATGGAGTATGACAACATCGGGGGTAGTATCGTGTAAAGCAAAATCAGTTATTTTGAGACCATTTTTTTCAATGGTTGTCGCTTCAGATACTAGTAACGAACCAATAAAAATATAACTTTTTTCATCGTAGCGCACCACTTGCCCACGCAATCGTGCAGATGTATTCAAGCAATTTATAAACAAAACACTTGCAGATTGCTGTTGAAAAAAACGGTGACTGTTACTTGCATTTGCCGGGCGGGTGATTTCAAAGTGTTCACTAAAATTTTGATCGGTCAAAGAGCGATCAAATATTTTCCCAATAGCCGATCCACAGGAAATAATTTTACCGGCAGGGCCCGCTTGAAATTGAACAAAGAAAGGGAAAAGCTGCTTGAGCTGCAACGGTTGTTGGTCTTTAGCCTGCACTGATAGCCCTCTCTTGAGCGCAATCTATTGAGACGTCTCTGACCGTGAAGCTGTCAAATCCATTTTCCGAACGCCATCCAGTCTGTTCGATGTCCCAACGCTCATTGAATTGCTCCGCGAGACCGGTGAGTAAGCCTACAACCATGGGTGAGAATCCTTCTCTATCAGAGCGATATCCGATTGTAAACTGGCCGTCAATTTCTGTAGGAATCACTGAGAAGCTGGGCATTTTTAGATGCGGCATTGCAAGCTGAACACGCGAATGCATAGCATCAAGTCCACGAATAAAATCGATAAAGTTATTGCCGGCTGAGTCAAACACAGCTCCCCATCCTTCCCGGCCAGTGTATAGAATCCAGTGACGACCAAATGCGTGTAAGATTGAATCAGAAGACTGTCCAGTGACTTCACTCGCAGCCGCAACAAGTTTGAAAGTCAAAGCGTCATCATAACTTTCACAGTCATTAAATTCGCCCACATTGATATCGGCTTTGTCTAGAATTTCATCCCATGTCTCGCGACCGTCTGTCGCGACGACTAAGTCTTCTATTGCCCGATTAATCATTCCGTACATAGCAGTTTTCGCCTGACTCAAACTCTTTAACATTAACCCGCTTAGAATAAAGTTTTCTGAATAGCGAGAATCAAATAGTCCTTATTCTTATGCTAATATCGGCGAGCCAAGTCCAGACTTAAAGTCTATATGACAAGTATGGAATACTGTTTGTTGGGCATACAAATCTAATATTGATCAAAAACCAGTTACATACAAAAATTTTTATTTTAGTGCTGACAAATATATTGGCGAAGTCGTGGGAGCGGTTGCCGAAGTGGAGGCAAAAGGAAATATTGGAGGAGAAGGAGTTTTTAATTAAAAAAAGCAGCCTCAATAAAGACTGCTTTGTTATTACACGTTAAGCTAACTCACCAGGATAGTCGGCAACACCAGGATTATCGCCCACTCCAACAAGCTTCGGGTAGTTTACTTTTGGTAAAAAAAGCACTTTGTTATTGTCACGATTTTTGATGATGTAGTTACGAATAACATCCCAAATCATTGGGCCATCTGGTGTGTTACTAACCACCGCCCATCCAGCTACTTTATATGTTTTGTCCGGTTCGATGGCACTGCCGTCGTCAAGGCGAGCATCCGTGATTCTACTATACAGTGCCTGAGTCGGATCGATGGTGTAGTCCAAGCCACCAACACGAACCATGTCTCCACCGGATTGCAAATACGGATCTGGATCAAGCAAGTTGTCGGCAACTTGTTCTAATACATCCAGCAACTGCTTTCCGGTCATCTCGTTACTATAGGTTTCACCATAAGTCATCGAACACTGGTTTAGCACTTCATCCATGGTGATCATTTCACCTTCGGGCACCGTGGTACCCCAACGCACGCCTGCGGACATAGCGACATCGGCAGAGAATTCTTCTCGCAATGCGTTGCATATGACTTGATCCCAAGTGCCCATAAAATTGCTTCGGCGATAAAGTGTTTCACCGGCAATGGCCAATTCTTCACCCGTGATTTCGCCAAATGTTTTACCTAGACGCGCCGCACTGTTTTTGCGATCCTCCGCGCGACTCTCTACCACATTCTCATCATAAATCGTGTTATCAAGTTGCGTCAGGAAGGCTTCCATCTCTGGGTCAGCTGGCAGCATATCTTGAAAGACGGGAAACATCTTATAATCGACATTGGCTAATTTACCATCGTCGAAAGCAAAATCCATCACACCAATGAATTTTCCCGAGCAGCCTGCGTTAGTGACAAAACATGTGCCCCCATCACCATTTTTTATCTCGAGTGGTTTAGGTACACCATCGTGCGTGTGACCGCCGAATACGGCATCTAGGCCGGGTATCTCTTGGGCCATCTTGATGTCCACATCCATGCCCGAATGCGACACCAAAACGACAGCATCAGGGTTGTGTTCTTCGCGAATTGTCTTGGCAAGATCACGCATGTCGCCTGTGCGTAGCCCAAATGACCAGTCAGGAAAAAATTCAGGTGGATTTGCATTGGCAGTTCGCGGAAAGGCCTGCCCCATCACAGCGATTTTTTTGCCGTTGACGTTTTTGATTACGTAAGGCTGAAAGGCGTGACCACTGTCTTCATCAAAGAGCCCGTTACCGTCGTATTTCTCTACCATCTCAGGGTATTCATCGCTGAACAGAGCATCTTCAGTCACCCGCACATTCTGACCAATGAAATCACCTTTGAAGAGCGCGACATTATTGAGAACTTCGGCCTCTGGGTAGGTGAACTCCCAGTGACCGACCATGACATCGACACCCAGAATATTGCACGCCTCTACCATGTCTACCCCTCGCGTCCACAGGCTAGTGCCTGAGCCCTGCCATGTGTCTCCGCCATCAAGGGTCAGTGTCCTGTCGACGCCGCCTGCCTGCTCACGCAACTGGTCAACCAGCGTTTTGATATGCGAGAAGCCGCCCATTCGGCCGTATTTCTTGGCCGCTTTTTCAAAGTTGAGATAAGTGTAGGCATAGGCTTCAGGAGAACCTTCTTCTATCCCCATCGCTTCAAGGAATTTTCGTCCCACAAGGTGCGGAGCGCGACCATAAGCGTCGGCAATACCGAGATTGACATTGGGCTCCCGAAAATAAATAGGCTTGAGCTGGCCATGCACATCGGTGAGGTGAATAATACGTGCATCCCCTTTCATGGGTGCGTCGTAGAATGTTTCAGGATTCGGCATTGCACTGTGGCTTTCGCCAAAAGCTACACGGCCAATACCTAGGCCCGCGGCGCCCGCACCAGTGGCCGCCATCATCTTTAACAAAGCACGTCTGCTTATTGTCGCCATTGTCCCTTTTCCTCTCACGCTGTAAGCTCAAGAAAACAATTCTACATTGTTTGTTATTTGAATATGTTTATATTCTGCGTTGAGCTCTGTCATAAGGCAATACCAAAATCCGGTGTTTTGCCACCAAATTGGCCAGCTGGTCAAGATCAACGCATTGATGCATCATTTATCGATTCTAACTCAATGACTTGCAGGCTCTCTTTTGCTCAAAAACACCTCTCCTCCTACAAGCAAATTCAGCTTAGTGTATGCCTTTATCATTGGATTGATCCTGTGCGTCAGCACTGCAAATGCAGACGTGGTCAAGCCTGCACTGATCGAAATCAGTGCCAACGTAGATGGCACAGTTTCGCTAGAGATCCGCGCTAGCGTAGAAGCCCTTTTAACAGGCATCAACGGCCGCTACAAAAACACGACTGAAGCCCCTAACGCGGATGAATACGATGAATTACGCAAACTGCCGTCGGAAGAATTGCAGCTTAGGTTAAACAGCTTTGTCCCACAGCTATTGGATTCAATCTGGTTACACGCTGACACACAGCCGGTCCAGCTGAAGCTAGGGACAGTAGAAATTCCCGCGGCCGGTTATGTGAAAGTCCCTCGAATTAGTGTGTTGCATCTCAGTGGATCTCTAGAACGCAGCGCTGAATCACTGCAGCTCTATTACCCCACTGCATTCGGTGAAAGCGCGGTGCGAGTTAGACAAGTCAATGCGGTTGACGAGCAATGGCACTGGTCCGAATGGCAGTGGATACGAGACGACGAGCCAACCGCACCCTATTCTCTGACAGAGGTGTTTACCCAACGACCTGCACTGACAGTCATTGCCGACTACATCAGTATCGGCTTTAAACATATTATTCCATGGGGCTTAGACCACATTCTGTTTATTCTCGGCTTGTTTTTATTGAGCAACAGACTCAAACCTTTAATTTGGCAGGTGACGATGTTCACCTTGGCACACACCATCACATTGGGTCTGGGCATGGCAGAAATTTTCAGCCTGCCTGCCAGACTTGTTGAACCCCTGATCGCCTTGTCTATAGCTTGGGTTGCCGTAGAAAATATAATTAATCGCGGCCTGAACCGCATGCGGCTGGTCGTAGTGTTCGCGTTTGGGCTGCTACACGGATTAGGTTTTGCGAGTGTTTTAGCCGATTTCGGCATGCCCAACGATAGATTTCTCAGCGCACTGGTCGGCTTTAACATTGGTGTCGAGATAGGCCAATTGGCCATACTGCTAACAGGGTACTTATTGCTGTCTAAGTGGTTTGGCGATCGAGTTTGGTATCGGCGTTTAATCGTTATTCCCAGCTCTCTGCTGATCGCCGGCATTGGCTTATATTTGACCTGGGAACGTATTGCACTCGTGTAAGCGACTGCCAAAAACGGTTGGCTAACTCAACTAATGACGGCCCATCGTGCCAACAAAAACACCGACAAGAACAATCGAAGCGCCAGCCACTGTTTGCCATGAGGGAATTTCCGAAAACAACAACACCCCCCAACAAGTCGCTGCGATCGTCTCTACGGGATTAAATAAAGCCACTTCACTGCTGGGCGCAAAACGCGGTGCATTGGCGTAAGCAATACGCCCTGCGGTGTTGAAACACAACCCCATGGCGGCTGCACTGAGCCAAGCGCTAGTAGGCTGTTGTAGGGGTTGCATCCAAGGTGCCAACACAACTAACACCAACGCCGAACTAGCACTAAAAACGACATAACGGCTCATCTCAGGGTGACGCCGCAACAACAATAAACCTGCGGAAAAGCCAACAATAGTAAACAGTGCCAATCCGTTACCGAACATCTGCCCACCACCTATGGCAGGTAAAACGATAAGAGCAATACCAAGCAGGCTGATGCCGATACCGAGCCAAACTTGCGCGCGAGTTTTTTCACCCAAAAAAATACCAGCGCCGACCGCCACAAAAACGGGACCTGCCGCCACTATCGCAACTACATTGGCTATCTGCGTGTGATTCACCGCCGTTAAGAAAGATATTTGGGTGATCGCGAAAAGCGCAGCGATAGATAACAGCGCTACAGGCTCAGCTCGCAAGACCTCCATAGGTCTCTTAGTTTCGTAATGTCGGTTCATCAACAAGCAAACCGGCAATGAAAATAAGGACAACATCCACGCAAGGTGAAACGTATCCGTGCCGGAAATACGCGCAAAGACAGCATCGGTAGAGACCAGCAACATCCCCAACGCAGCCAACCCCCACCCCAGGCGACGATCCGTTTTCAAGTGTTCTTCAACGCAGGTTCACACCGAGTTTCTACTTCCACTTAATGCCGCAGCCCATGCTCGGCTTCTGCTCTGTAGGTATTGCTTCACCAGACATCAATGCTTCAATAGCCACGCGCATGTCGGTTCCGTCCACGGGTACGCCATTGCCTGGTCGCGCACCGTCAAATTGACCGCGATAAACCAACACACCAGCGGCATCAAAGAGATAAAAATCAGGTGTGCAAGCGGCGCTAAAGTCTTTGGCTACTTGCTGAGACTCATCGTAAAGGTAGGGAAAGCTTGCACCAGACTCGTGTGCAAGCTGCGCCATTTTTTCCGGCGAATCTGCAGGGTAGTTGTCGACGTCGTTGCTGCTTATCGCCACCGTCTGCACCCCTTTTTCAGCAAACTCAGCCGAGAAATCAACAAACTGATCCCAAATGTGCACAACAAAGGGACAATGATTGCACACAAAGCCCAACAACAGCGGCTGGCCTTTAAAATCTTCGCTGCTGATCATTGAGCCGGTGCGCGGCTCAGGCAATTCAAACAGAGGGAGTGATGTGCCCAGGGGCAACATGGTGGAAGGCGTGCGTGCCATAAATTCTCTCGTATAGTTCTGAGTTAGCCACATTAAACCTGCACCGTGCGCTGGTTGCAATCTTCAAGTGCAACCGCACCGATTTACTCGCTACAATGGAATAATACGTACAACAGAGAGAGCTTTCGCATGCAATACAATAGGATTGGCCGTACCGACCTCAAGGTATCGGCTCTCTGCCTCGGTTCTATGACCTGGGGAACGCAAAACACGACTGCCGAAGGCCACGCTCAAATAGAGCAAGCGCTCGATGCTGGTGTGAACATCATCGACACCGCCGAAATGTATCCCGTCAACCCTATCGCCGCCGAAACCTGCGGTGATAGCGAGAGTGTCATTGGAGAATGGTTTGCAAAATCCGGTCGCCGCAATGACGTCGTTTTAGCCACTAAAATAACGGGCACAAACCCTGGCAAGTTTGTTCGGGACGGCGAAGGCATCAACGCCGACTCAATGATCCGCGCCTGCGAAGCATCCTTAAAGCGCTTGCAAACAGACGTCATTGATCTCTATCAACTGCACTGGCCCGAACGAGGCTCTTATCACTTTCGACAAAATTGGCGCTATGACCCAGTTGCTCTAAATCGCGACGCCACGCTCGCGCACATGGAATCCGTTTTGGAAGCCGCGGACAAACTCGTGCGAGATGGCAAAGTACGCTATATGGGTTTATCGAACGAGTCTGCATGGGGCACCTCTCAATGGTTGCGCATCAGCGAAGACAAAAACCTCCCTCGGCTGCACAGCATGCAAAACGAATACTCGTTGATGTGCCGTCTATACGACACCGACATGGCCGAGTTATCAGTGAACGAAGATGTAGGCCTGCTGGCCTATTCGCCGCTGGCAACTGGCCTGCTCACGGGGAAATACCTAAACGGCGCATGCCCTGAAAAATCTCGCATGACACATAACCCCAACTTGAACGAACGCTGCACGCCTCGAACTGACGCTGCTGTGCAAGCCTACATCGATATTGCGAATAAACACGGTATCGAACCCGTACACTTAGCGTTAGCCTGGAGCATCACACGACCTTTTATGGCATCTGTGATTTTTGGCAGTACCACCCCTGCACAATTGGCCATGGCACTGTCTGCCGCTGATGTTAAATTATCCGATGAAATCATAGAGGAAATTGAGCTCGCCCATAAGGCAAACCCGCTGCCTTACTAATTCGACGACTAAACGCTGTGCGGCACTTCGCCGCCAGCGACCTCTGATTACAGGGCTAGCCGAATATCATCGTGTGTAACATACGCCCGGGCATCAAGGTAAAGCTGCCCGCTATTAACATCCCGCCAACGTAAAGCCCAATCATTGCATTTCGATGCTTCGCTATTTTCTTTGCCTTTACAGCTCTCCAAGCAACGACAATCGTGATGAGTGACCAAACGCTCAAGATGTGAATCAACCCGAAGTGACCAAAAAGAGTTGGGCCAATTTGCGCAGACATCAAAAGCGTTAACCCAGCACTAAAGAACACAACAATCATGTAGCCTTTGCCGAGCAATCGGTGAACAGGTGTGCCCTTTCGGCGCAGCATCAACCAAGTGCCCACCAGAAAAGCCGGAAAAATAGTAACGAAGTGCAACCACGCTAATTGCTCATACTCCATATCGTCTCTGCCTTTCAAATAAAAAATAAATATCGAGGGCTCTTCACTGCATTTCGCGAAGATATTCAACGTCTGCCTAAAACATTTTTTAGTACCGCTTTAACGGTCAACCACTGTCTTTTTTGTCCGCACCATAAAGATCATGTGAATCATCAAACTGGACCCACACGGCAGCCTTATCATGATGTATGTGAACCGTCGGTTCAGGTAGCCATTGGTTATCAAGAGAACCAAGTCGCAGCCTGATGATCTCGGGTGCATCGTCGCGCTGACTAAATATTGGGCTTGCGCAACGACCGCAAAACACTCGTCTCTTGTGTTCGGTGTGCCGGTATTCTTTCAGCGATTCTTCACCGGATTCAAACCTAAATAGGTTGACAGGAATTGGCGCATTTAGCGCAAAGGCTCCACCTTGAGCACGTTTACACATTTGACAGTGGCAAGCGACCACTTCAATCAGTTCTCCAGCGTACTGATAACGGACCAGACCACAAAGACATCCGCCGAAGATCATCTGGATCCACCTGCACTTGACTCGTGCATGCGCTCTAGCAGCTGCTGTTGGTAGTCAGCTATTGGCTTCGGTGAAAGGGCACGACCCTGCGATTCAAGTTGAGTATTTAACAACTGCAACCGTTTAGCCGCGTATCCACGTTCCTGTACACAGGTGATTGAATGCATCAGTTGGTTGAGAGAGTTAATCTCGTTGCGCAACACCACTTCAGCGGGAAGATACCCGTTGTGTTTGAGCACGCGATAAAGTGCCCGTACCTGCACGGGGACAAGTGCATCGATGTTCAAATCTAGCGCTTCGCCAGCAAAGCTATTTTGTGCACAGTCGCAAGATGCGATGTGTTCCTCAATTTTTCTCTCGGCGAGTTTATCCAATAACAACAAGTTGATGTACCCAATGCTCACCTTTTGAACAGCCATTATACCAATTTAAAAAGCAAACGTTTTCATGGGCGAGAATACGAAATTCAAAGATCCCTCGGATGGAGCCCGTTCAGTGGCAGCGGCAGAGAGGTGTGACGTGCGTCACAAAACGCGTCGCAGACGTATTGTTTTTGGGACGCTTAGTAAAAATAATTTCAGCAATTCTCGAATAGATGAGCATTAAATTGTCACTCATCCATCAGAATACGTTCCTGTGATATTCTCATGAATAAAGCTGGTTTAGCGGACCGGCTAGACTAAAACACCGACATTTATCGATAGCGCTTTTTCGCTGCGTCTCAGAAAGCGCGTATCAAAGGAATTGGCCAACCAATGCACTGCCCTAAAATCCAGCTGATCACTAGCTTGGCGCTATGCATCTCCTTGATGGGATGTGGACTATCTGGTGACCTAGACACTTCGGCAGACAATCAGCCACTACCGGCTCTCGGTGAGTTGGTTGCCAACCCCGGCATTGGTGGCCTGATTACTCGCCTCAGCGATAGCTCGTCAGGCGAGCAAACCACCGGCGGATTTATCACGCGTATTGAGTACTCGCGAGTACAACCTGAAAACGCCGACGGCAGCTTGTTGCTAGTGCATGGCGTGAACTCACAGGGCCTGCTGCAATACGCGCTACTCGCACCAACAGGTGGCGACATCCACTTAATTAACTTGCCCGACGGAAATGTTTCCGGTCAATCCACACTGCATGACGAAACAGAAGCCCGCTGGCACCCCACTGACGCCAATATAATCAGATTCATACAAGGGTCAAACTCTTATATTGGTAGCCTCAAAGTATTCGAGTACAACATCGCCACTAACGAAGTGTCGGTGCTTTCTGATCTAACCGGAAAACTCCCCGCAGACTGGGGGCCAAGTCTATATGGCTCAACAGGGCTGGAGGGCACTTTTAGTGCGGACGGCAACCGCATGGCATGGTCGATTGAATCAGGACTAAACAACGCAGAAAACACCGTCGGCTTTGTTACTTTTGACGTGCGGAACGGCGGTGAAGTACTGGGAACCTTTGACTACGATGGACGCGAGCACGACCATCTAAGCATTTCACCTTCAGGCGAATACGTCGTCATCTCCGCCCATGAAAAAACAACAGCTCATCCGGTTGATTTTTCTGCAGAGCGAATTCTCTTAAACGAGACCCAACACTCAGACCTTTGTGTCAACGCAAGCGGCAATGATTGTTATATAACCGTTTCGTTTAATGACGCGAGCAATGCAAACTACGGCTGGGTCTTTGTAACCGATTTAACAACGGGCCATAAAACACGGTTATTCAACATATTCAGAACAGGCAATACATCTCTTCATTTGTCGGGTCGCGCACTCAACCGTCCGGGTTGGGCATTAATGTCTACTTATAATTGTGTCGAATCCAAGAGCTCCGCAAAGTGTAACCGCTTAACTCTGGTCGAATTAAAAGCCAACCCCCGTATCATCGATGTCACAAGCACGCACAGCTCCGGCAAGGGTTACTACGCAGAGCCGCACGGCACGTTGAGCAGGGACGGTCTACGCGCCTATTTTAACTCCGACTGGAATAACTTAGGTGTTATCAACAGCTTTCGATTAGAGATTCCAGCTAGCACGTACACGGGTGGGTGATAACCCAAAAGGACCATACAATTTTCGAGTTGTAGCAGAAAATTAAGTTAAGCCATACGGCGTAAGCAATTAAGGCCTATTTGGTGACAGCTACAACTGATACAAATTCCTATGTTTCTTGCTTGTAGCAAGCTCTTTCAATAACTAAAAAATAACGATGACAATCGGGGACGAACTCGCCTTTTTCCGACCCTTCATGTCCAATTTCTAAGTACTTTTACTTAGCTCGCCTACCAATTTGTACCGATTATATAAATCGTGCAAAAACATTATTCTGCATCTTCTTAAAACATTGTGAGTTATATTTTTATGAAGAAGCTGATGCTAGCCGTGCTTGCCAGTTCTGCGCTGTTTGGTAGTGTCGCAGTCCAAGCTGCAGATATTGAACTCAAACTGGCCCACACTTGGCCTAAAGGATTCCCACTTTTTGGAACATCCGTTGACGAATACGCAGAGTTGGTCAAAGAGCTATCCGACGGACGTATCGAAGTAAAAGTCGATAGTCGCAATAAACACAAATCAGCTTTTGGCATTTTTGACTTTGTAAAATCTGGTCAATACGACATCGGTCAATCCGCTTCTTACTACTACGGAGGTAAAGATCCAGACACCCTATTCTTTACCACCATGCCATTTGGTATGACTTCAGCTGAGCAGACCGCTTGGTTCTATGAAGGTGGCGGATTGGATCTAGCCAACGAGGTTTACGGAAAACACGGCATAGAGGTTATGCCTGCAGGAAACACTGGCATGCAGATGGGCGGATGGTTTCGCAAAGAGATCAACTCCGTAGATGACCTAAAGGGACTTAAAATGCGGATCCCGGGCTTCGGTGGAAAAGTCATGGCCGGCGTTGGAGCTATTCCTACAAATATCCCCGCAGGTGAATTATTTCAGGCACTTGAACGCGGCACGATAGACGCACTAGAGTGGGTTGGACCATCTTTAGATTTACGTATGGGTTTTCATAAGGTCGCACCTTTTTATTACAGTGGCTGGCATGAGCCAAGCACAGAACTGATGTACTTTTTTAATCAAGAAAAAATGCAGTCACTACCTGAGTGGGCGCAATCAATATTGCGTAACGCCGCTAAGTTAACAGCTCACAACATGACCACGGAGACATTCCACGCCAGTGCAGAGAATTGGTCTCAGATCAGCCAGCAGTTCCCTGATGTGCAGATCAAACAATTCCCCGCTAGCGTCATCGCTGCACTACGTGAGTCGAACGAAAAATTGATCACTGCAGAATCAGAACGCAGTGAAATAGCAGCACGTATCGTGGCGTCTCAGAAAGCCTACCTCGAAAAAGCACGCGCTTGGACGGTTATAGGCGACAAGCTCTATTTGGATTCTGTCTCCGAATAACGCGGGGGATAGCTTCCCTCAATTCCTTTGCAGAACAAGGCAGATACACCATCTGCCTTTTTTTTAAGTGTTATTTAATGATTAATAAAATAATAAGCCTGATAGACAAAATAATGGATTTGACGGGTGCACTGGCCAGTGCAGTACTCATTGCTTTAGTAGGGGTCATTTCGTACAACGTCATAGCACGCTATGCATTCAAAGCGTCATCCATTGGACTCGAAGAACTCGCGTGGCATTTTTACTCTGCCGTTTTTCTACTCGGAATACCTTACGCCCTAAAAACTGCTTCTCATGTCCGTGTTGATCTGCTGTTTGAAAATTTTAGCGACAAGAAAAAAGCCGTTATTGACTTGTTAGGCTGTGCGTTTTTTTTGCTCCCGCTTTGCCTCGTCGTGATTGTTTCAGGCTGGCGATTCACGCTCGATGCATGGGGGTTTGGTGAAAGACCCAGCGAGATTTATCCTCTGTTTCAGCAAATGCTGACGACAGGCATCGGTGAAAAATCCCAAGACCCAGGCGGTCTGCTGAATCGTTGGTTTGTCAAAGGCGTAATCCCATTCTCCTTTTTTCTGCTGTTGCTCGCTACTATTTCTCATGCCCTCGCACAGGTTCAAAAAATAATCCAGTTAGCTAACCCTAATCCACCGGAGAGCAAAGCATGACAGGTGTCGCAATTTTTATCGTCGCGCTGTTAGCGTTGCTTTTTGGTTTTCCCGTTGCCTTCACATTTGCAGGTATCGGAATTATTTTTGTTTGTCTATTTGCCGAGCCTAGCCAGCTGTCACAGATACCCTACCGTATCTACGCGAACATGGGCGACAATGGAGAAGGCCTCGTTCTGATGGCTATCCCGCTGTTTATATTTATGGGCTTGATTCTGCAACGAACCAAACTAGCGGAGCAGCTGCTCGAATCCATGGGTCGCCTGTTTGGCTCCGTCAAAGGTGGGCTGGCTATTTCAACTGTCTTAGTCGGTTCTCTGCTGGCGGCATCTACCGGAGTCGTCGGTGCCAGTGTTGTGGCGATGGGATTAATCTCTCTTCCAGTCATGCAGCGCTATGGCTATGACATTCCTTTAGCCACTGGGACGATTGCAGCCTCAGGTACGCTCGGCCAACTGATCCCTCCTTCCATTGTTCTAATCATACTGGGCGACGTACTTAACATCCCAGTAGGTGATCTTTTTCGGGCCGCTTTAGCGCCAGGTTTTGTGCTGATAGTGAGCTACATCACTTACATATTAATTATCACAAAACTAAAACCCTCATTAGCACCCCCCGTCCCTCTGCTCGACGAAAGCCAAAGCCGACGAGCCATAGTCATTGAAGCACTTATTGCCGTCATACCACCGCTGGTACTAATACTCGTTGTGCTGGGTTCGATATTCACAGGTCTAGCGACACCAACGGAATCGTCAGCTCTCGGGTGCGTAGGCGCTGTATTTCTATCGATTATTTATCGCAAGTTCTCGTTCCGCTTATTGTGGGAGAGCGCACATGAATCAATAAAAATCACCGCAATGGTTTTTGCTGTATTGATTGGAGCGTCAGTGTTCTCGATGGGTTTTTCGTACACCGGTGGTGAGGAACAAATAGAAGAGCTTCTGTTGTCAATGCCCGGTGATCGCTGGGGATTCCTAATATTCACAATGGTCTTGATAACTCTGCTCGGTTTTTTTATCGACTACATCGAAATCTCATATATCGTATTGCCACTAATTTTGGTTGTAGTGGAAACTCTGAATATCAATTTGACGTGGTTCGCTATTTTAGTCGCTATGAACCTGCAGACATCGTTCTTGACACCGCCATTTGGCTTCGCTTTGTTTTACCTCAAGGGAGTAGCACCACCCTCTGTGCAAACACGGCAGATCTACCGGGGCGTTTTGCCATTCATCGCTATACAGCTGGCGGTCTTGCTGAGTTTGTTGTTCTTTCCAGAGTTCTACGGCATGCAGCAAGACCAACCTGCACTGTGGTAGGGTTCTGAGCTCGCGTATCCATTTCTCGCGCCGCGATTTAAGCTAGGGAGCTTGCCGCAATGAAGTTCAACCAGAAGATTGTGTTGTTGACGATATTACCTATGGTCTTAGCCATGGGAACGATCGTCACTTGGGTTTCGTTACAAACCGAAGACTTCTCGCAGCAACAGGCTGAAGAATTTGAAAGCGCAATCATTGATATGCGCAAGGCACAACTACGAGATTACGTGAAAATTGTGCAAGCGGCAGTTGAACACCTCGCCCCTACGTTATCTGAGGAAGAAGACAAAAAAACAACCGCTGAACTGTTTAGCATACTCAGCAAAATCGAATACCCAGAGGATGGGTACTTTTATGTTTACGATGCAAATGGCGTCAATCTAGTCCACCCAAAACAACCTTTTCGCATTGGCAAAAACTGGTTCGATCTCAAGGATGAAAACGGAAAACCCGTGATACGCAGTTTGATCGATCAAGCCCAACTGGGTGGAGGCTATACGGAATATCGGTGGGAAAAACCATCAATAAACAAAGTCGCAACAAAAATTGGCTACTCGGAGTTGTTGGGTAATTGGGGCTGGATGATTGGCACAGGCGCTTACGTAGACGACATAGAGAAACAGGTTGAGTCTGTGCAAGCGGCCATGGCTCCACATATAAGAGAGACCTTCCACACTGGCGCCATGATTGCGGTGGCCGCCATCGCTACGGTATTTGGCTGTGGATTGATGCTACAAATGAATGAAAAGAAAATGGCCGATGGAAAATTGCGTGAACTAACGAGACGCATCGTGCTGACGCAAGACGAAGAACGTCGAAGAGTATCAAGAGAACTACACGACAGCATTAGCCAGTCTTTGATCGGAGTGAAATACCTACTAGAAGAGGTGCAGCTCAACCACAACGAACAGAGTCCACAAAGCAATCCGCAGCTGGATTTAAGCTTGACTCACTTGGACAGCACCCTGCACGAAGTAAGAAGAATCTCTCGTGACTTACACCCCAGCATACTAGACGACATTGGACTAATGGCCGCCGTCGATGCGCTGATCGGTAGCTTTAGCGAGCGCACTTCCATCGCAGTTTCATTTGAAAATGTAAAAGTCCGCAACCTACTCCCTGGCGAAGCACGCACAGCACTATATCGAGTGGTACAAGAGGCGCTAACCAACATCGAACGTCACGCCAACGCAAGCGAAGTGTCGGTCAGATTCAGTATTCAAGATAACTGGTTTGGCGTCACTGTCGTAGATAATGGCTGCGGTTTTGATGTAGACAAACTTGGACAAGGCAAGCTAGATCAAAGGGGAATTGGATTACGCAATATCAGCGAGCGCTTTGACTACTTTGACGGCGTGTGTAAGATCAAAAGCTCACCATCTGGTACAACTGTTTTTGCAGGAGTTCCGAAGGCAATGCTACGACGATCATATCGGGAGTTTGAACAAGCATGAGTGACAAAATTCGTGTTCTGCTCGCCGATGACCACAGCTTGGTTTTAGATGGTTTAAAAGCCCGTCTACAACGCAGCGAGCATATAGAGATTATTGCGCTGGCTACAAATGGCCAAGAGGCCCTAGAAGCAGCAGAATTGTACAAGCCAGATGTCGTGTTAATGGACATCAATATGCCCCGTTTGAACGGTATAGAAGCTGCAGAAATCCTTGCCGAAGGTCAATCGAAAATCGCATTGATCATTCTAAGTGTACACGACGATCGAGAATACATACTCGATGCTGCACGCGCTGGCGCTAAAGGCTATTTGCTAAAAAATGCCACCGCTCGAGAAATGATCAATGCCATCCTTGCAGTTCATAACGGCGGTACTTTCTACAGTCCTGAGATCGCTGAGATACTGTTACAACAACCAACTAATACCGTGCCCCTGACAAACCGAGAGCAGACTATTGTCAGCCTGCTCGCCAAAGGTAACAGCAGCAAAGCAATGGCACGAGAGTTAGGAATAAGCGTTCGCACCGTCGAAGTGCATAGGCGCAACATCAGACAAAAGCTTGACATCAACAACACGCCTGAGCTGGTCAAATACGCCATCGACTTTGGGCTAACCAGATAGATACCCGACACAAAACCTTGCCTACATTACCCGATTAATTTTGCAGGTACAGGTGGCGTGCGCAAACAGCTTGCCATTATCGTCGACAATGCGACCTTCAGATACCCCCAACGATTTTGACATATTGAGAAGCTTACCTTCGACG
Organism: uncultured Granulosicoccaceae bacterium; assembly: GCA_937965695.1. Classification (GTDB taxonomy): domain Bacteria; phylum Pseudomonadota; class Gammaproteobacteria; order CALCKW01; family CALCKW01; genus CALCKW01. The sequence goes on along the minus strand of CALCKW010000004.1, from coordinate 57,137 downwards.
CGCATTCGCTGATTGACCGGGATTGGCCGCATCATTTTCACGGCGAGATCAATGGTGCCATAGCTTTCACCGGCGGCGAGTGCAGCATGCACAACGCATCCAGTTACTGAATCTAACACCGTTGCCGCAAAACCGCCGTGCACACCACCCATGGGATTTAGGTGTCGTTCGTCAGCCGTTGCGTACATCAACATCGTATCGCCTTCGATCTCGGAGAACTCTAGGCCCATCGTCAGCGCCATTGGCGGGGGTGAAATCTCGCCTTCAACTATCGCCTGTAATTCTTGCAATCCAGTCTTTTGCGCAACCAAGTTATAACTCCACAATATCGATTAGTTTGACCTTAAGCCGAATGCTTCACAGAGTATCCAATCAGCGCACACGGCTGTCAATCGACACAATCTGTATCTGAAAGTCGAGTCGCCCTCAATAAAAATGACTAATCGATAAGTCCCGCGATACCATGGGCTTATCGCTACTGTTAACCGGAGATAATCAATGGTCGACCAATTGCTCACCGTCGATGAAAATACCGACTTAGGTATCACATTACCCGATGGCACACGCCTGTCGGCTCGCGTGTGGATACCAAGCGGTGCAGAGTCTCGACCTGTCCCGGCTATTCTAGAATATCTTCCGTATCGAAAATCAGACGGCACCGCCGCCCGCGACGACGTTATGCACCCCTACTTCGCTGAACGTGGCTATGCCTGCCTTAGAGTAGACGCCCGCGGTTGCGGCGACAGCGAAGGACTTTTTGACGATGAATACAGCGAGCAGGAGCTACAAGACGGCGTCGACATCATTCATTGGATAGCCAAGCAGCCTTGGTGCAACGGTAAGTTGGGTATGCAGGGCATTTCTTGGGGCGGATTTAACGGCTTGCAAATAGCTGCGCGTGCGCCTGAACCGCTTAAAGCTGTAATCTCAATCGGTACAACCGTCGATCGCTATGCGGATGACATACACTACAAGGGTGGAGTCCAGTTGAGTGAAAATATCGGCTGGGCCGCCACAGCGATGGCCTGGTTCTCCATGCCCCCTGACCCAGCCATCGTTGGCGAAAACTGGCGGCAAATGTGGCTGCATCGTCTGGAGAATACGCCGTTCCTCGCAAGCACCTGGCTGCGCCACCCCAATCGAGACGACTACTGGAAACACGGCTCAGTTTGTGAAGACTACAGCAGCATAAAAGCAGCCGTGCTTGGCATTGGTGGTTTGCACGACGGCTATCGAAACGCCATGGCGCATCTCGTAGAGAATCTAGATTCCCCTGTCAAAGGCATTGCAGGGCCCTGGAACCACAAGTACCCGCACATCAGTAACATTGATCCCGCTATTGGATACCTGCAAGAAGCTATGCGCTGGTGGGATCATTGGTTAAAAGGCGAAGACAACGGCGTGCAAAACGACCCCGCATACCGTGCTTTTATGATGGAGAGCGACACACCAAGCCAAAATATGACGGAGCGCACAGGTCGTTGGGTTGCAGAGCAACACTGGCCATCCTCCACCATTCAAAAGAAAGATTTTTCTTTGGGCAATGGTACTTTAGGAGATGCCGAGGGTTTTAAATCCATCATAGGCCAAGCCTTAGAAGTGGGTCAAAAATGCGGCGAGTTTTTTCCATTTGGGTTTGGCCCAGGCGAGCTTCCCGACGACCAACAACAAGACGACCAAAGCGCCTGTTGCTTTGATACTCAACCGCTGAGCGAAGACATTCATCTACTCGGCGCACCCACACTTAGGCTCCGCTTGAGCAGTGACAGCCCACACGCTCAAATTGTTGTGCGTCTTTGTGATGTGAAGCCCGATGGCAGCTCCCTGTTGATATGCCTAGGTTTGCTCAATTTACGGCATCGCGATAGCTTTGAGTTTCCCCAAGATCTAACGCCCGGAGAAGAGATAGACATTGAATTGACGCTAGACCAAAGCGCATATCGACTACCCGCCGGAAACAAGCTTCGACTGGCTTTATCCAACAGCTATTGGCCCTACAGCTGGCCAGAGAGCACAGCTTTTCAACTGACCATTACTTCTGGCCACCTAAGCTTGCCGCAACGCCCAAACAGCCACGGAGATGAGTGGTCATTTGCCCCCCCTTACAGCCCGGCTGCGCGCAAAAAACACCAGCGCACACCCATTGTTGAAAAAAAGCACTTCTCGCAGCAGGACGATGAAGCCTGCTTGCACATCATCGGGGATGACGGCATCAGTGAAGACCTTGTCAGCGGCATCGTCACTGGAAGCAAGGTCGAAGAGAAGTGGCAAATCAAACACAATGATCCCGCGTCTGCGCGGTGCGAAATCATTTGGGATAAATCTTTTGGCCGCGATGACTGGGAGGTGAGCTCAAAGCTGACTACCCACCTCAGCGGTGACAAAACACACTTTACAGTCAAGCAGAAACTGCAAGCTTGGGATGGTGAAAAGCTACTTTTTGAAAAACAATTTGCAGACAAAATGCCACGTTATTAAACACACTAAAACAGGCTAAACCGGGAGACGCATCGACATGTGCCGAAATATAAAAAATCTTGCCAACTTCGAACCACCCGCGTCAGATGCTGAAATCAGAGCGTCGGCGCTGCAGTTTGTACGTAAAATTAGCGGCACAACAAAACCATCAAAAACCAACGAAGCTGCTTTTGATCTGGCCGTAGACAACGTCGAAGCCATCGCTGCCAAATTGCTCTCAACACTTAAAACCAGCGCACCGGCACGAGACCGCGACACCGAAATGCAGAAGGCTAAAGCCCGTTCTGCAAAGAGATTTTCTTAGCCGGCTAATTGCTTCAGGCAGTAATTCGCCTGCCATTTTTTGCCGAAGATACAAGCAAGCTAGTGACCGATAGATGCCGCACAACTGTCGCATAACAGCATGCAAAACTGAACAAGATTGATACTTTCTTTACATAGTTGTATACACGACCAAGGTACCCGTCATGAGCGATATCAGATTGCAATTTACCCGCGAAGAATACGCACAGAGACTGACAAAAGTGCGTGCCAGCATGGCCGAGCATGGTATTGACACACTCATCGTGCACGACCCGTCCAACATGGCCTGGTTGACTGGCTACGACGGTTGGTCCTTTTACACACCACAAGCCGTCGTCGTGGGTGCCACCGGCGAACCTCTGTGGTTCGGCCGCAATATGGACGCAAACGGCGCAAGGCGTACGGTGTATCTGCAACCCGAAAACATCATCGGTTACCCTGATCACTACGTCATGAACCCACCTAGCCACGCTATGCAACACCTCGGCAGCGTGACATTGCCTGAACGAGGCTGGCAGTCAGGCAGTGTAGGTGTAGAAATGGACAACTACTACTTCAGCGCAACTGCCTTTTTGGCACTGCAGAACAGTTTGTCCGACGCCTCGTTGATTGACGCGACTGGGCTTGTAAATTGGTGTAGAGCCATCAAATCCGAGCAGGAAATCGACTACATGCGAATCGCTGCACGTATTGTCGAAAACATGCATCGCGCCGCTTTTGAAATGATCGAACCTGGTATGGCTAAAAACCAACTGGTGGCCGAAATCTATAAAATCGCGATTCAAGGGCACGAAGGTCACTTTGGCGATTACCCAGCAATAGTGCCCATGTTGCCCTCTGGCGCCGATGCATCGGCACCGCATTTAACATGGGACGAACGCCCGCTTAAAAACAACGAGGGAACCTTCCTAGAACTGGCTGGGTGCCACAAACGCTACCACTGCCCGCTTTCCCGCAGTATCTACTTAGGCACACCCAACGACGATTTCCGGCGCGCCGAAGCCGCACTGATAGCAGGCCTTGAAGCTGGATTAGCTGTCGCTAAACCTGGTAATCGTTGCGCAGACTTAGCAATAGCGCTAAACAGCACCATGGCCGAACATGGCTTTGATCGAGGCGGAGCACGCTGTGGCTACCCCATCGGAATCAGCTATCCACCTGATTGGGGTGAACGCACGATGAGCCTGCGCGACACGGACCAAACTATCCTCGAACCCGGCATGACCTTCCACTTTATGCCGGGGCTATGGATGGACGACTGGGGCATAGAAACCACAGAGAGCATATTGATTACCGAATCAGGTGCCAAGACTCTGTGCGACTATCCTCGTCATCTTTTTGTGAAGCCTTAGAAGCACTTAATATAATGGTCGTGAAAATACAATCTCAGCGGAAAATAGGCCTATGTCAAACGGGTTGAAGTCTGTCCACAATAACGGTGCAACACTCGACTTACACTGGCAGGACGGATCGAGGCAGTGTTTTCACGCATTGTGACTACGCGACCACTGCCACTGTGACAAGTGTCGCAATGCCCAAAACGGCCAACGCTTCTTGGATGTAAGCGACCTGTCAGTTGACCTTAGCATTGACCGTACAGACATCGACAAGCAAGGCAAGCTATTGCTCAGTTTTTCGCCCGATGGTCACAAGAGCATATTTAGTGCTAAACGCCTACAAGACTACCTGCACAATGTAGAGAAGCAGACACACGATCGTTGCGAGTCGCATAAAACACTCTGGGACAGCAACACAGTCAACGCACACAAAACGTGCTTCGATTGGGCTGCTTACAATGACGATCAAACCGTACGACTTGCAGCGCTTAGTTCCTTTGCACAGTTGGGCTACTTTGTCTTATCAAACAGCCCGGCGGAAGAAAACCAAGTCTTAAAAATTGTGGATTCATTTGGCCACTTGCGTGACACTAACTACGGCAACCTTTTTGAAGTGCGCGCAACCATCAATGCCAACAATCTCGCCTACACCAATGCAGGTCTTGGCGCACACACCGACAACCCATACCGCGAACCGGTGCCAACCATTCAAGCGCTTCACTGCGTGGAGAATACCGTCGAAGGTGGGGAATCCCTGCTGCTAGATGGTTTTATGGCAGCAGACATACTGCGACGCGAAAACGTTGAACATTTCGACACGCTGCGCGACACTCGCTTGCATTTTCGATTCAGCGACAATAAAGCCGATCTTCGATCGCGTGTACCGCTGATCGAAACAGATGAAAAAATTCGCGTGATCTGCGTTCGCTACAACAACCGATCCATCGACACCATCAACCTACCACAGGATGATGTCTTAGATTTCTATGCCGCCTACCAACACTTTGCAAAAATCCTAAAACGGTCTGAACTCGCGACAACATTTAGGCTGAACACCGGCGACTGCATGGTTTTTGACAACACCCGGGTGATGCACGCGCGCACGAGCTTTTCCACAGGTGGTCAACGTCATGTGCAAGGTGCATACAGTGATCTCGATGGTCTCTACAGCCAACTGCGTTTGCTACAGCGCCGAGAAACCGCATGAATGCACCTGATCATTACAACATCCGCGACATTGTTAGCTACCTCGCTGAGCTTTTTGCCAGCCAAGGAGATCAAGAGTACCTAGGCGAGCAAGTAACAATGGCGACACACATGCTGCAGGCAGCGATGTTTGCCGAGCAGCAAGATGGTAGCGACGCAGAAATTGCCGCGGCACTTCTACATGACGTGGGCCACTTCGTCAATGACATAGACGCAGGCGTAGCAGAGCATGGCCAAGACGCCTACCACGAGGTTGCCGGTGCCGAATTTCTGGCGCGATTTTTCCCCGCAGAGGTGGTAGAACCCGTGCGTCAACACGTGGCGAGCAAACGCTACCTCTGTGCGGTGGATCCTGCCTACTTTGACAAGCTTTCACCAGCACCGGTTCACACGCTTAATCTACAAGGTGGGCCAATGACTGATGACGAAGTCACCGTCTTTGAGCGCAACCCACATCTAGATGCCTGCATTCGGGTGAGAAAATGGGACGAAGCCGGCAAAGACCCTGCGCTGCCACACCCCGATTTTGAACACTATAGATCCCTGTTAGAGAGCTTAATCCTACGGCGATAACAGGCAGCCAATTTTTAAATAAAGCTCAGAATTCCCAGCCTTGACTAAGAGGCCAAATCGACGGCAATAGCGGTGATATTGGCTAGATTTGCAACGCAGCTGGGCCATTTTAGCGCGCGTCGACGGTGTGAGCATGACGTGATCTGAGGCTCCTAGTACCCTCGCTTGTATTTCTCGTGCAGCGATATTGTTTTACGAAATTGAACTCAAAAGTTTTAATCACCTACGCAAAAGCATATTCTGTTTTTTCAATATGTGTATCGGCACATAATTAATATTTAATATTTTCCGAAAAAAAACCAGATAATCGACAACATTACAAACCGTCGATGAATCCCTTTGGTATTGGCAAAAGCGCCACACAACGCCAACTTCAGCTTTCTAAAAAATGCGACATTGGTATTTTCCACAATACTAAATGTCCAATGACAACCGTATAGTCACGGAAGTCAGAAGCAGCATTTTGGTCTCACTTTTCAATTGAATCAATATCGATACAACCTGTCCTACAAAACGGTTGTATCTATCAAGACTTTATAAAACCGAATTTGCTCTGACTTTAAAAGCGATTAACGGGGTCAAGACACGGGCGTAAACAAAGTCGAACCTAATATCAATTCACTTTGTCGTCAGCGTCATTTCTCAGATCCGTTGAACGTAACGGGGAGAAGAAGAAAGGTTAAAAGCACATTGATTGAGATTTAGCAAATACTGAGATGACACTTTGGAACAGCTAGGACTGACAGAACAAACAACAAAAACACCACTGGCTGCCAGTCAACTGCGGCATTGGCTGCTATCTCAGAACGCCGACCGCGACACCAGCATAAATCACGTGACCTACGCGGTTCGCATCAACGGTGAATTAGATACCTCACGTTTGATCAATGGGCTATACGAAGTTCTGGAACGTCACCGTATTTTAACCATGCACTTAGACCACCATGTTTCTGGTCCCTCAATGTGCTTGGTTAATGCCATTAAGCCCCTCGTCTCAGAGGACCTAATAGCGGCTGGACAATCCGAACAACAGTATGTGGAGAGTTGTGCAGACTCACCCCAGTTCGACTTAAAAACAGGCCCACTGATCCGCACACATCTAGCAAAAACAATCACTGAAGCCCACCTGTTAGTCTTAGTCGCCCACCGCTTAGCCGCAGACTATCTGTCATTGAACATAGTGGTTCGTGAAGTCTTGGCTGTGTATGCGGGAAAATCGCTGATACAGTCTCCACATCCATTTGTCGAATTTGCATTAGCCGACAATAAAGCAAGAACGGCTAGGCAATACAAAAATCAACTCGACTACTGGCATGCCCAACTTGCTGACATTGAACCCGCTGAGCTAAATCTAGATTTCAAACCCCCTACATCACGAAATTTTAGCGCCGCGCAGATTGAGTTTGAGTTGAACGAAAAATCTCACAGCCGGGTCATTGCTCTGGCAAAAGAGATGAACAGCACAGCACACGCTGTTCTCTTGGCGGGATACCTGTTTCTGCTACAACTAAATACGCGAAGCCACGACATCGCTATTGCAACTACGGTTCATGGGCGCAACAATTGCCTATTCAAAGATACCGTTGGCGCGTTTGAGGGTATTCTGCCAATTCGCACTCAATTGGATACGAGCCTGAGCTTTCGCTCACTGATCATTCAGGTGACTAAAACACTTGAAGACGCTATCAATAACAGCGATGTCTCTTTTGACGAAATAGTACAGCGCATAAAACCGCCACGTGTACCTGACCAATTACCGTTCTCTCCCTACTGCTTTTCTATGAGAGAGGATCAGGAACTAGAAAAAGAATTGGAGAATATGCAGTGGCTTTCAATCGATGTTGCAACAAAGACTAGCGAACATGATCTTCTTCTGGAAATAAAATCTGCTCGTGAAACCGACGGTCGAAGTTATCGGGGGCGTTTCGTTTACAGCGACGAGCTTTACCAAAATAACTCTATCAGAAGATTCTGCGAGCAATACCAACGTCTTTTAGACCAAGGGTTATCGCAACCGAATACACCGATTTCGCAACTTCAAATTCTCAGCCAAAGAGAAGAGCAAGTGCTGATCTCTGAATTGAATCCCGCACCGACCCGCATCGATACCTCAAAAAACCTTGCTGACCTAATTTGGCAGCAAGCGCAGCAACACCCCGACACAATAGCGGTGCGCGACGACGCGTCCGGAGAGCTAAGTTTTCGGCAGCTCACGCGCCAAGCAGAAAAACTAGCGATACATTTACAACAACTGGGTGCAGGGCCTGGTGTTTTAGTAGCACTTTCAGTCAACCGTTCTGCATCCATGTTGGTGGCTCTGCTGGGCATACTTCGTTCCGGCAGTGCTTACCTGCCGATGGATCCAACTTACCCAGCAGAGCGTGTGCAATATATTCTGCATGACGCGAGTGCACCGATATTAATTACGGAGCAGTCCTTAAAGGACACGCTGCCAAGCACCGATGCCAATGTTATTTGTTTAGAGTCAGATTGGCTGTCTACAAGTAAGGCGGCTCTAGCAGGAAAAACACTTGACGATTCAGCTTGTGCGAAAATGCATGATCTCGCTTATGTGATTTACACCTCAGGATCGACAGGCAAGCCTAAAGGCGTTCAACTGACCCAATTGAACGTCCTAAATTTCTTACTTTCAATGCAGCACAAGCCAGGACTAACACCGGACGACAAACTGCTAGCGGTCACGACACTGTCCTTTGATATATCTGTATTAGAGCTTTTTTTACCCCTTATCACAGGGGCGCAGGTGGTCATCGCCAGTCGCGAATTGGCCAGTGATGGGCAGCGATTGGCGAGTTTCTTGGATCAAGAAAAAATCACCGTGTTACAAGCAACACCCACAACATGGCGGCTGTTACTCGAGTCTGGTTGGGCGGGTCGCCCTGAACTAACTGGCTTGATGGGGGGTGAAGCGATGCCAACTGACTTGCTACCCCGACTGCTGCCCAAGCTTTGTACGTTGTGGAACATGTATGGCCCAACCGAGACGACGGTATGGTCTACCTGCCACCAAATTACTGACGCGACAGGCACTGTCAGTATTGGCAAGCCGATCGCTAACACCCGCGTCTACATTCTCAATGATCAACTGCAACTTTGCCCACTGGGAACATCTGGAGAGTTATGTATCGCCGGTGACGGTGTCAGCCTCGGGTACAGTAATCGCGAGGATCTAAACACAACACAATTCCTTACAGATCCCTTCTGCAAAGAAAAAGATGCGCGTCTCTATCGTACAGGTGACCTAGCCCGCTGGCAGGGTGATGGCAATTTGATTTATCTGGGCCGTCTGGACAATCTGGTAAAACTCAATGGCTATCGCATTGAATTAGGCGAGATAGAATCCGTGTTTAGCAGCCATGAAGAAGTTGCACAGTGCGCGGTCATGGTTCGTGAAGACATGCCTGGGAATAAACGTCTCGTTGCATATTGGGTAGCAAACGACAATGCAACAACTGTCGCTGTCGACGAGCGTTTTCAGCAACATTTGGCCAAAAAGCTTCCGGCATACATGATTCCGCAGCAGTTTGTTCCTGTGCCAAGCATGCCGCTAACCCCCAATGGGAAACTTGATCGAAAGGCACTGCCGGCACCCTCATTGCCTATGCCCTCCAAAGAACCAGCCCCTCTCGAAACTGAGACACAGCAAGAGATTGCCTTGCAGTGGCAGAAACTAATCGGTGCAACTGACATTGTCCCTTCAAGCAACTTCTTCCGGTTAGGCGGGCATTCGCTTGTCGCGACAAAATTTATTCACTGGGTTGAAAACCACTATGGGTCTAAGTTGCCCATGCGAACATTGATCATGGGCAGTCTCAGCCAAGTGGCTACACGCTTGGATCCGACAAGCGATTCATCGGTAGATCTAAGTCAGATCGACAGTAACGCCCAACCTGAAATTTCTGTGCAAAACATCACCAATGGTGCGTTGCAGTTGTTTTGCACCCACGTTCGACACCGGCAGAAAAACCACAATGCCTTGTTAATGGTGGCTAGCCACGGATACGAGCAGAGCCGAACCGACAGGAGTTATCGATCACTGGCGATTGAACTTGCCAAGCAGAATGTGCACAGTATGCGATTGGACTTATCGGGTACAGGTAACTCTTCCCTAGCCAGCACTGACGTCAATTCATTGAGACAATGGCGCAGCGACATACGGTGCGCGGCCAAAGTGCTTTTGGAGCAGTCTGGATGCTCGACTATTTCAGTACTGGCTGGCCGTTTTACGGCCAGTCTTTTGGACAATGAGCTCTTCGAGAGTATCGAACTAGAACAAGCTTTCTTGTGGGATCCCATCGTATCTGGTGAGCGCTGGTGGCAAGCCCGATTAAAGCTCTACAGAGACATGACCACTAGCGGGTTCTATTACTTAAAACCGCGAATAGTTTCCGATCCAAAAGGACTGCAAACACCGGGACTAAGCATCAATACTCAGCTCCGGGCCGATATTGACGCCTTCAAACTCGACCCTTCGAAACTCGATAAACGCTTTCACGTTCTGCTGTCAAGTGACTCGACCACGCGCGACTATGGGTCAGCAAATATCATAGATACCGCAGACAATCTAAACTGGTACGACACGCTCGCTTGCTCGAGCACCGACATAGACAGTTTCGACATGAGGCGATATGTACTATCCGCCTTTATGGAAAGGAGAATATAAGTGGAAGAGGTTTTTTCTATAAGCCAACCATGGTCTCTCAACGGTATGTGGTCTGGGGCAGACAACAAAGATCTACCGGCGGTTCTTTTTCTCAGTGCCGGATTACTGCGAAGCCATGGCCCCAATCGGCTCTACGTCGAGTGCGCGCGCCAACTCGTTTCACGAGGTGTCAGTTCACTGCGTTTTGATCTCGCCGGAATTGGTGACTCAGTAGAACGGCCGAATAATGCAGAACTAGAAGAAAACACTCTAGCGGAAGTGCAAGAAGTCATTGACACGCTTAGCCAACAAAAGGGCATCGATCGTTTTGTATTAGTCGGACTGTGCTCGGGTGCTTACGATGCGATAGAAATAGCAGCTCAAGACGATCGCGTGGTTGGTGTGGTCTCGCTTGATGGTTACTCTTTGGAGAGTAAATGGTACAAATTACATTGGTTCAAAAGATTAGTTTTGCCCAGGCTACTTCAAAAACGCTCATGGTTGAAAGCTATTGACCTACTTAATCAAAAATTGGGTCGCGCTGAAACGGACAAAAGGCAACCCGAACAGGTCGACCTCCAAGTAGCAACCGAGAGTTTATTCTTAGAAAGTAAACCACCGGAAAAAATTTTGGAGCAGTTCACTCAACTTCTTTCGCGTGAGGTCTCCCTGCTATGCCTATTTACAGGTGGAGTCATCGACGAATACAGCTACCGCGGCCAGTTGGCTGATGCGGCCCCTGCCCTAGCCAACAACCCGCACATGCGTGAAGTCTACTACCCTGAAGTCGATCACCTCTTGATGATCGACGAAGATCGCAAAAAGGTTGTTAACACGGTAGTCGAGCATATACTGAGCATCAAATAGTTTAGAGACTCAAGAGCAATGAACCTGCTCGATTGTAACCACCACGGTGCCGATGCTTGTAACGAAATATTTGTCGTTGAAGGGCTATCGGCCGCCGCCAATGTGCGACGTGGCCGAGACGCCAATACTCAAGCTGTACTCGCTTTGCAGGGTAAGCCTGTCAACGCTGCCAAAGCCAATCCAGGCAGAGTGGACAAAGACGAACAATTGCAAGCGCTGACACAAGCTTTGGGCTGTGGTCTCGACAACGACCTCACCCTCTCCAACCTTCGTTACCGGCGAATAAATTTATTGTTTGATCCCGATGCTGACGGTATTCACTGCGGTGCTCTGGTGCAGATATTCATGCATCTTCGAATGGCAGAGCTGCTGCACGCAAAAAAGGTAACAGCCATAAGAGCCCCTCTTTTCAGGCTTGTAGTACCGGGTCAGTCTGCTCCTGTGTACGCCTATTCAGAAAAACACCGACAAAATATCAGCGATCACTTTGAACAAAAAGGCATGACTAACGTCAAAATCACCCGATTCAAAGGGGTCGCGAGCTTAGATATACCACTGCTGCGAGAGAGCTGCTTAGAACGGAAAACACGCCGTGAGCACCTATTGCAAGTAGAAGACACGGCTCAGGCTGTCCGTGTTTTTGGTGGCAAATAAGGTGTGACTGAGCTCATGTATTGCAACGGAGAGCACTGCTGCTATGGCTGAGAATAAAAACCATTGAAAAATTACGTAAGCGCCCGCGTCGCCCCGCATGTGACTCTCGGCCGGATTAATATCCATCTAGATGCTCCAACTATGTTGATAAATTCTGAATGGTGTCAGTAGCTGTAGGCAGAAATTCTCGTTTCAGAAGATTTTATTCTCAGCTCTAGCGCGGCATCTTCGTGCGATGGCAGATCGTCTATTTTGGTGCGAGACCCGTCGATGATGTAGCGATACCGCTCTCCGTTTGCAGCCACCCTAAGTTCCGTCTGCTTGATTTCCATGTCCAAAGATACCTGTGGCCTGACGAGTACAATTTCAGCCTGTTCTGCCGTAATTTGGGTCACTACTTTTGGTAAATACACTAAACACTTTCCGCGGGTAATCGATACCTTGGCACCTTCAACTTTTGGCGGATCTTGAATCTTACAGTTAGATCTCACTAACAGTTCGTCGTGCCAATAGATAACAACAGACGCGCGCTCTACATCCAGGTGCAAGTCATCTGACCACGCGAAACTCTGCCAAGCCGCTTTGTTAACACCCAGCTCTTCAGCTGATTCGTCGGCGTAATTAAATGGATCACGTGTCCACCACCAGACAATAATTGAAACCACTATAGCAAGTGCCACAGCTGCCATGCCTATTCCAATAAATAGCTTCTTGCTGATACCCCAAATTTTTTCGCCCAATGGAACAGCAATCTTTTCACCGTCTAAATATTGTCTGGCCAGATCTTCAGGTGATCCGAATCGTTCAAACAGCGGATCGCCAGATTCAGCAGCATGGCTCTTGATCTCCTGAACGATATCTTTCTGAGAGGATTTGTCTAAACCCGCAAGTGCCTTTTTAAACGCAGCAATAAATTGATCGTTGTTCATTTCAGTTCCTTCAAGATTTCCAGCGATTCTTGGTTATTTTTATAGGTATCTATCATCTGAGGTAGAAGCACTAAGCCCTCTTCGCTGAGCTCATAGTGGCGCCTCGGATGTCCACCGTCTGACGGGGTGACCCATTGGGATGTCAGCCAACCGTTTTTAAACATGCGGTTGAGTAAGGGATACAAAGTACCTTCATTGATCGATAACCCCGCTCGCTCAAGCGTTTGCAGCACTTCTAATCCGTACGAAGATTTTTTCTGTCGCAGCACCAAAAGCACACAAAGCTCTAGATACCCCTTGCGCGATTGCGCCAGCCATTTTTGGTAAGTCGTAGAATTTTCCATGAATCAATAATACACATAATACTTTGTATTGCAAAGTATAAGGCATAATATTTTTGAGCAGCACACAATCACTAAGATCTAGGGCAACAGGAAGTTCGAGCGCAAGTGAGACAACACGTGTAGCGAATAAAATCTAGAAAAATCTTATAAATCAGAGCGATAGACTTATCTATAAAGGTTGCACTCACGCTTCAGAAAACCAAGGAATAACGCCTGTTTGCACACTGAAAGGCGCAATGGCAGAGCCCGGCTTAGGCCAGTAAGACGAAAATGCACCCGCAGAGAAGCCCAACACAAGCACCTGTTGCGGATGCGATCTGGTAGGTACAGTCGAGTTCAATCGCCTTATTGTTCAGCGCACGAGCTAATGCAGACCAGCCCGCTGTACTTTCGAAAGCAAGAGGAAATAAAAGCGTCGCAGCTCGGTGTCATGCAAGTACAAGAGGCGGCGATCAATAGGCTTACCCTCTTCGACGCGCCACTTCTCGCGATGACCTTCAATGATAGTGCGATTGCCGGCACTGAGCGGGTTGGGCATACAGCCCAGTAACACCGAGACGCCATTCACACTCAACACAGCAGTAAAAAGCACTTCACCTTCCACATAGGATTGGGTTGCAACCCCTTCCACTACAATATCCTGCCCCGTGTAAATTTCACGCAAATGAAGTCGTTGCTCTGCAGCAACCGCGCGAACGGTATAAAAGCTGTAGGGTGCTGTGCTGGCCACTTCGATCACACCCTGCTCTACCGGGCTGAGTTCATCCCTGTTTGCTTTTAAATAGTCAAAGGCGATTGAGTGATCAGACGGCGTTGAATCGAATGTTTCGCCATCTAGTGACGTGTCGTCTGGCAGCCAAGCAAACAGTTGCCAGGCGGAAAAAGCTGACTGGTACGCGTGTTCTTCGCGGGCAATGGCCCCTCGGCCCCAGCGGCTGAAGTCTTTCCATGCGGCATTGACGACGGATACGCCATAGCGCTGTTTGCCCGCGCTTTCTAACGCGGGGCGCAACTGTCTCAGTACGCTCAACAAGTCTTGACCGGTCAACCCTAATTCATTTTGCATGCAGCATTTTTTGAACTTCTTACCGCTGCCGCAGGAACACGGGTCGTTGCGCTTGTTCTTCAAGGTCTTCTTTCCGAGTTAAATCAGCCCACCAGTGTAGCGAGCTGATCTACAAAAGCGAAGTAACTTGTTAGCCTAAGAGTTGCCGCTGATGAGGCGCCATGAAATCTAATTCAGGCCCTTTTGGCACGACACCTGTTGGGTTTACCGATTGGTGACTAGCGTAATAGTGGTATTTGATCTGCTGCATATCAACCGTCTGGGCAACACCCGGTACTTGATAGAGCTCAAGCGTGTAGCCCCAGAGATTCGGGTAGCTGCTCAAAAGACGCTTGTTACACTTAAAATGGCCGTGATAAACCGCGTCAAAACGCACTAGAGTGGTGAACAAACGCCAATCAGCTTCGGTGATTTGCCCGCCCACCAAAAAGCGTTGCTTACTCAGTCGTTCTTCCAGCAACTCAAGCGTCTGGAACAACCGATCAAACGCTTCCTCGTAAGCCTCTTGCGATGACGCGAATCCCGAACGATACACGCCGTTGTTGACGTTCTCGTATATCACTTCATTGATTTCATCTATTTCAGCACGCAGTGCCTCAGGATAGAAATCCACGTCGGGATTGCCAATGTTATCGAAGGCACTGTTAAACATCCGAATAATTTCAGATGACTCATTGTTGACGATGGTTTGGCGCTGCTTGTCCCACAGCACAGGCACAGTCACCACACCATCAAAATGGGGGTCGGCGAGTTTGTACACTTCAGCCATGGTGTGCATGCCATTGACGACGTCGGGGGTAGAGCCAGGGTATTCACCAAACACCCAACTCGTCGCAGGCATCAGTGGATGTACAACAGAAACCGTTATCGCGTCTTCCAATCCTTTTAGTGCACGAAATATCATGGCACGATGCGCCCAGGGACAGGCATGTGATATGTACAAATGATAGCGCCGTGATTCAGCTAAAAATCCATCCTCTCCGCTTGGCCCAGCACTGCCATCAGCGGTAATCCAGTTTCTAAAACTAGAAGTCTTCCTGACAAATTCACCTTTCATAACTATTCCTAAAATTATTATTGGCTGTCAAACAGCAAAACCAAACACTAAAGACCTGCCGTCAATGTTGAGGACGGATAAATTGATTATTCTGCAGGTCATGCATCGCCTGCCTGATTTCTTGTTGTGTGTTCATCACAATCGGACCATGCCAAGCAATGGGTTCTTCTATCGGCGCACCAGAAACCAACAGAAAACGCAGACCATCTGGGCCCGCTTGAACAGTTAACTCATCACCCGTCCCAAATTGCACCAACGTACGGTCACCGCTCATGTCGCGAATGTTCACCTCCTGACCCCGCACCTCTTTTTCAAGCAACACACCCTGCGGCGTCGACGCATCTCTGAACTGGCCAGCACCGTCAAACACATAGGCAAAAGTGCGCCTGTATGTGTCCATTTTGAATGTCTTTCGCAGGCCTGCAGGCACATAGATATCCAAATACTGTGGGTCTGCCGCGATGCCATCAACGGGGCCACGTGCACCCCAGAAATCCCCAACAATGACTTTTACTCGGGTACCGTCGTCGTCGATCACCTCGGGAATTTCTTTGCCCTGTACATCCTGATATCTAGGCGCGGTCATTTTCAACGCGCCCGGAAGATTGGCCCAAAGCTGAAAACCGTGCATCTGCCCTTGCGCGTTTCCCTGCGGCATCTCTTGATGCATGATGCCGGACCCAGCTGTCATCCACTGCACATCACCTGCACCCAGTGACCCGGTATTGCCCAAGCTATCACCGTGTTCAACTGTGCCGTTCAGCACGTAAGTAATGGTTTCGATACCTCGGTGTGGGTGCCAGGGAAATCCGGCGACGTAATCCTCGGGTCGTTCGTTGCGAAAGTCGTCAAACAGTAAAAAGGGATCAAACTGTTCAGGGTTTTGAAAACCGAAAGCGCGATGCAATTTCACGCCAGCACCTTCCATGGCGGCTACCGCTTGACTGACGGAGACGACTGACTTGATAGACATGTTTTTCCTCACTCTTTCTTTTAAAAATCACAACCTGCCCGCGAAACAAATTCCTAGCTTAAATTTAATAACCTCAGATTAAGTCCAGTCAGTGACGTCGACGTGAATAAATTTGACCCAACAAGGCGCGAATCGACGGCAATGATGGTGCTATTGGCTAGATTTGCAGCGCGGCTGGGCCGAAT
Source organism: uncultured Granulosicoccaceae bacterium (assembly GCA_937965695.1). Lineage (GTDB taxonomy): Bacteria > Pseudomonadota > Gammaproteobacteria > CALCKW01 > CALCKW01 > CALCKW01. Next base: position 40,502 of record CALCKW010000004.1, on the reverse strand, counting down.
TTATCGCGTCGACGGTACGAGCATGACTTGATCTGAGCACCCTTACCAACATAACAAATTGGGGAAACTCAATGTGGTCAACTTCGTCGAACTTTATTGGATAAATAGTATTCTATATAGAAACAATGAGACCATGAAGAAACATACTGTCTTCAAATCGCAAACAATAGGCTTATAACATGGACAAACTAGATTGCATGCGCGCCTTTAAGCTCGTTGTAGAGCACGGCGGATATGCTGCTGCAGCAAGAGCCATGGGATTGAGTCGATCGACGGCCAGCAAGTATGTCTCTCATCTAGAGAGTGAGCTCAATACGCAGCTATTAGTGCGCAATACACGCACAGTTCGCCCTTCAGAAACGGGTCTGGCTTTTTACGACAAGTGCATCACATTACTAAGCGATTTCGACGAAGCAAGCGCCGCAATTTCGCAGCTGCAAGATAACCCACAGGGCCGACTGCGCATCAATGCCCCCATGTCTTTTGGCACGCTGCACTTGTCTCCGATCGTGGCAAAATTTATGCGGTTACACCCCTCTCTGCACATCGAGGTAAAACTGGATGACCGCATGATCGACCCCATTGAAGAAGGCTTTGATATCTCGATCAGAATAAGCGAGCCGCAAGTTTCTACAAGCTTGATCACAAAGGAAATCGCGCAGACAGAACACTTGATATGCGCCAGCCCCGAATACATTAAAACCGCAGGCCAGCCACAACACCCTAGAGAATTATTTCATCATCGTTGCTTGCACTATGGATACAGCAACAGCGGTAGCCACTGGCAACTGCATGACAGTAACGGCGAAATTTCCGTACCCATCGCCTGCGCCATGCGTTCTAATAATGGAGAGATTCTTAGAGATGCGGCCATTGAAGCTGGCGGAATCGTTTTGATCCCACGCTTTTTGGCGGTCGATGCACTGGAAAGCGGAAAACTAAGAGAAGTGCTGCCAGAGTTTAAACCACGCCACGCGATGCTCTGTGCTATCTACCCTCGCAATCGACACCTGTCACGCAAAGTGCAGTTATTTGTGCAATTTGTCATCGAGCAAATTGGCTCAGTTCCCGGATGGTCCGTTGATGAGTCAGCCTAAGCGGAGATGTCGTCTTAAAAAAAAGCCGCAGGAAAGTCACTCTCTTGCGGCCCTAAAAGCGGATCAGTCAGACTACCAGGCAGCCATGCAACCCCAGCCCGGATATTTCACCATGCGCTATGACTTCGGCGATGATGAAATATCTGAGCCAGCTTTTTACTAAACTGGCGTCATATGAAAAAAGCACAGCTTGTTGCCATCCAGATCACGAACGTAAGCACCGTAGAAAAAATCGACACGTTGCCCTGGAGCACCCTCATCCGTTGCACCAAGCTCGATTGCTTTGTTATATAGCTCAGCGGCGCCTTCAGGGGATCCACCAGGGATCGCAACCATTTGGCCATTGCCACAACTCTGATCAGCTCCATCTGCCGGTAGGCAAACGGCTAGCATAGCGCCACCAGCATCCGTACCGTAGAACTTAATACGCTCTAGGCCCATCAACTGCTTGCCACCCACCAATTCGAGCAAGGCATCATAAAAAGCCAAAGACTTTTCAAGGTCTGTGGTGCCGATAGTTGTATATCCAATCATAATTTTTTCTCTTTAGGTAATGGTGTCGAGTACGATTTCTACACGATCGAATAGACGAGCTTTTTAAAGTAAGCTCAATTTTTAATTTAATAAACAATGCAACCTTTGATGCCTATTAGGTCTTTAAGCTGCAGAGTTTGCGGTTCTAGCAGGCGCGCTAATTCAAGTCTTTCAAGTGTCCAGTTTTAATCCACACTTTTGCGCCACTTGTGCCTGCCTTTGCGTTTACTAGAGTATTCACAGGAACACGCAGCCAAGAGTGCTTTTGAAGGCTTTCGCCACCTTCGTCAAAACCACCTTCAAGCACAAAAAATTCTGCGCCACCAGTCGCATCGACTTCCACATCGGCGTTGGGCTCCCAGTGCTCTAATCGCACGTCCTCTAAGTTGTCTTTGTACAGCGGGCTTACGCTTACGCCAACGCGATCTCGGTGCGGAATGGCGCCTAACTTGTTCATGTCGGCGTGTACAAAGGTTCGATCATCAGGGTGAAACTGGCACAGTTTCACAAAGATGATGCAACCCGGTTTAGAACCCGGCGTGTGTTTTGACTGGGGAGGGTTGCGGATGTATGAACCTGCGGGCCAATCGCCGTAGTCGTCTTCAAACACGCCCTCTAGCACGATAAATTCTTCGCCACCCGTGTGCACGTGCGAGGAGAAATGGCTTTCAGGGGCGTACCTGACGATGGTGGTCACTCGATCACTCTCTGCGTCAACACGGTCTAATCGCCTGCGGTCTACACCGGGCATGGGAGAGTCCTCCCACTCTATAGAATCAGCGTGTAACAACACTCTCAGTGAAAAATCGGCATTCACATTCATAACAGGCTCTCCGAGTAACGTGCGACTAGAATATATCTATCAGTAGGTAGATACAACAAGTAAATAAAATCTTCTAGAAGTACATCAGGGTTTTTAATTTGTATAGACCGCGCTAACGGTTAAACGAGCCAAGAGAGAAAAAGCTCCTTTTGAGCTTTTAGCCTTTGATTCGTGCCCGCTACACGATCAACCAAAAGCGCGCCCTCTAACCCTGAAATGAGAATTTTTGCCAATTTTGTGGGTGACAACTGACTAGAAAGCTCTTCGGCATGCTCCACAAGCTGCGAAGTTAGCCAGCGCTCCATGCCAGAGAAAAAATCGCTAAGTGCATCACGATTTGCCGTGCTCAAGGATTCGACTTCAGCGGCCATCATCCCACACATGCACAACTTCTCATCCTTCGCCACCTGTTCAAATATCGCAATGAAAGCCAGAACTTTTTTCTGCAGCGTGTTGGGGTTTTTAGCGATGGCCTCTAATCTTTCAAAAATCGTTTCGGAATACCGGGCGATCAACGCTTGCGCAAGATCGGATTTTTCGGGGAAATAGTAATGCACGCTGGAGGACTTGATGCCGATTTCATCTGCTAGGGTACGAAAGCTCAAGCCTTTCAGCCCATTCTGCTGAACAACTTGCTGCGCGAGATCTTCTAGTTTATTGCGTCTGTCACTCATCAAAAAGGCCTTAGTGGGCGGTAGGTGGCGGTGTTTGGCAATTCATACTACCTCGCCTCAAATTAGCTATCGACTGATAGATCATAGTCAGAGCCGGTATTTTACCGCGCTGCTGGCATCACTAACAACGTAGGGCTTGAAGCCCATCCACGAAAGCACCAACGGCGTGGCCTTCAAGCCAGTTTATGGGGATCGACTCACAACGCCAATCGTCACAGCACATACCCCAAAGTAGCCACTCGGTGATCAAAATAATAAGGATATAATAGGAGCGCTGATAACCCCTAAAGGACTTCTGTCTGTGATCCTACTACTGGGAGTTGGATCGCGGTTTTATTTATACAGACGCCATTAGCAAATATCGACACACCACCAAACTCGCTGGCACGCGACTTCCCAAGTGTAAAAGAGGGTGAATACTTTCGCGACCCCTACTACGGCTGATACCAACGTCTGTCACTGAGCAGACAAACAGAGAGTTCAAAGCATGTTCAGAAGTCCCTTCTTGCGCTCTTACGGTTTTTGGCACTGGGGCGAAGGCCTACAGACGATTCTCTTTACGTGGTACATGACCTTCCATGCAGAGCTTTCTGCTAGCGATATAGGTTTCTATCAAGCACTGGTATTGGCGCCTTTTCTCATCATCACCATTGCCGGAGGCGCGCTCACGGATAAAATTGGTGCGCGGACAAGCTATTGTGTATCAACTTGTATTTTCGCATCGGTATTGATCGTTTACGGATTTGTCGATTGGATATGGGGCTTTGTGCCACTGTTGTTTTTTATCTATTGCATTTTGGCCGGTATCACCAGCGCCATTTCTAACCCCGCAATAGATACCTTTATTCCAACGATCAGCAATGAAAGCCCACAAAGCAATAGTTTGCAGGCAGCTACTGCGCATAACTACGCCAAGCTAACCGGCAACATCACCGGATTAGCGCTACCGGTGTTTTCGGCGTTTGGGGGCTTTATTTGCAATGGCCTGGTGATGTTGGCGAGCGTGTTCTATCTGCGACAGCATAAGGCCATCGCCACCACAAATGTTGAGGCTTTGCCGCAAGCGCTGCCCTATCGCGACGCTCTCAAAAGAGCAACTAGCCACTACCGAAATTGCCCTGAAAATTTTGATTTGTTGCTATCGAGCAGCATGCTCGGTCTGTTGCTAGTTCCCGCGGGGTACATTCTGTGGCCTCTCGTGATGCGAGACCGATTTCCCGAGCACGGCGACTGGATAGCGCTGATAAACATCAGTACATGGATTGGTGCCATTGCGTCGAGCTCGTATTTTCAACGCCACTCCCACCGCATTGCACGCCCAGGTCAATTGGCTCTTATTATCTGGACTGCCGCAGCGTTGACCAGCCTTCTTATGTTGAGCGTGACAAGCTTTCTATTTTTCTGCTTTATCAAATTGATGCTCGGCATGTGTTACTCCGGCAAGCCGCTGGTCTATGGGCAGTATCTACACAACAGCCCACCATCCGATCGCGGACTATTGGTCGCCATCGACCAAACTGCATTTTGGGGGTTGGCCACATTGGGCACTTTTACCTTGGGCCAATTGGTTGACTTGATTGGGCTTCAGGCAACTATTATCGCAAACTCAAGCGCAATGCTGTGCTTTGTAGCTGTTCTATTTACGCGCGGGCATCTGCGTGCAATAACAGGCTTATCCCGGTAGATGCACAAGTGACCGGGCTAAAATTGCTCTGTATAAATTGAGCAAAGAGTTTCAGTCTTGTATATTTACCTGAGCAAGCATGTGTTAGACACAGGCAAGACAGTGACCCCTCCCTATGAACAAAATTTTTAGCTATTTCGAAAGCCTGATAGAGCCCTTCCCTACCGAAGAGCCAACCACTCCACCCAAAGGCTTGTGGGCTTTTTGCTGGCATTATTCAAAGGGTATTTGGCCATGGCTCGTCGTGCTCGGTGTGATGAGCATTGTCATTGCCTCCGTCGAAATCTACATCTTTAGCTACATCGGCAATGTGGTTGACTGGCTTTCCTCTGCTGACCGTGAAACGTTCTTGGAGACCGAAGGCAACAAACTGTGGCTGATGGCATTTGTGATCGGTATCGTTTTGCCATTGGTGACTGTTTTGTGGTCCATCTGCTTACACCAAACGGTGTTTGGTAACTTCCCCATGCTCATTCGCTGGCAGGCTCACCGTTACATGCTTGGCCAATCGATGCAGTTTTATCAAGATGAATTTGCTGGGCGAGTCGCCACCAAAGTGATGCAAACAGCATTGGGTGTGCGCGAGACCGTGATCAAGATCCTCGATGTATTCGTCTATGTGATCGTCTATTTTCTAGGCGGTATGGTACTGGTGGCAACCCTCGATACCCTGCTGCTATTGCCATTTGTTGTTTGGCTATTGGCGTATATAGCGGCGATGCGTTACTTCTTGCCGAAAATGGCGCATATCTCGCGCATGCAGGCCGATGCCCGGTCACTGATGACGGGGCGAGTTGTCGACAGCTACACCAATATTGCGACGGTTAAGCTGTTTGCACATGCAGGCCGTGAAATAGACTACGCGCGCGAGTCCATGAGCGGGTTTATGGATACAGTACATCCTCAGATGCGCCTGAGTACACAGATGCAAGTTGTGCTCACGGTGATCAACAAAGGTCTGCTGTTGGGTGTGGGCACCATTGCCATTTGGCAGTGGCTCGACGGAGAAGCGTCGGTCGCTTCGGTGGCTATCGCCGCCGCACTTGTCACGCGGCTCAATGGCATGGCCCACTGGATCATGTGGGAGACCTCTAGCCTATTCGAAAATATAGGCATGACTATCGACGGTATGAATACGATCGCACGCAGCCGTGACGTCTTAGATAAAGAAGACGCCGTCGAACTAAACGTTAAAAGTGGCGAAGTTCAATTCGACAAGGTTGACTTCAACTACGACAAGCACGGTAGTGTCATCAAAGACCTCAACCTAACACTCACTGCTGGTCAAAAGGTTGGGCTAATCGGTCGTTCGGGTGCCGGTAAAACAACTCTGATGAATATCTTACTTCGGCTCTACGATGTGGACGCGGGCTCGGTCAGCATTGACGGTAACGACGTCCGAGACGTCACGCAACAGAGTCTGAGGTCGCAGATAGCCGTGGTGACGCAAGACACCTCTCTGCTGCATCGTTCAGTGCGCGAGAACATTGCCTATGGCAAACCGGACGCCAGTGAAGCGCACATAATAGCCGCCGCACAAAAAGCCAAAGCACACGACTTTATAGAGACATTAGAGGACTCAGAAGGTCGCAAAGGCTACGACGCCCAAGTGGGTGAGCGTGGTGTTAAGTTGTCAGGTGGCCAGCGCCAGCGCATCGCGATCGCTCGGGTATTTCTCAAGGACGCGCCTATTCTGGTCTTGGACGAAGCCACCTCAGCATTGGATTCAGAAGTCGAGATGGTGATTCAAGAGCAGCTGTTTAATTTGATGGAAGGCAAAACCGTTTTGGCCATCGCGCATCGGTTGTCGACCATATCTAACCTCGACCACCTAGTGGTGTTGGATAAAGGCGAGATACTAGAGCAAGGCACCCACGAAAAGCTGATAGCCGACAACGGCCTATACGGCTCGCTGTGGGCAAGGCAATCTGGCGGGTTTTTACCCGTCGGCGAATAACCCAAAAAAGCACTTTCATCAGCTCTCCCGTTCCGAGTGAAAGTGCTTTCTTCGGGTTAGCCCAATATCGCTCATTGCCTTTAAAAGGCTTAATGTCCACCACGTAGCCTCAGAGAGACTAGAGCGTTATTTATGGACTGATCATCCATTCACCCGTTGGGTGGAAAGCATGAAAAGAAAAAGCAAAACTAACATCGTGTACGACGTCTTTGCCAGTGGCTAAGTCCTTAACCCGAACAGCACCGACATCGCGACCTTTTGCGATTTCGCGCGTATCTAAAGCCGAAGCGGTGCCGCTAGACCAAGTAATCTCCACGCCGGCTTCCGAGACAGATCCTGCTTCACGAATTCTTGCCAAAGGCCAAGCACGGTTTTCAATAGCAACCACGCGGGCCAATGGATTTATCCCGTGAGGTGGGTTTTCTCCGCGATATAAAAAGGGACGGCCCGTGTCATAGCCTGCATAAGGGTTTGAACCATAAGAGCGCGGTGAGTTTGGTTCAGCTTGAACCAGACCATCAGGATTTCGCTTTTTGTAAGCGGCCCAACTCTCTGTCCAGCTAGGAATTTTTGTTAGTTTCTTACCCAGTAGGTCGCCGACTATGGCTTCACCGGTGAATTGCTGCCACCAGCTCTCCGTTGCCTGATCGTACATCACCATATCGGAGTTTCTTAGCAACCCCGACACGCCTAGTTCGTGTACGGTGCCGTCCAAACGTCGATCGAACACAATGCCTGAATTGCACAGCGGACAAAAGGTCACCGTAAACGGTGTATCACCGGCTTCGTCATTCACTATTTCGTGCCACATCAAATACCGGACCGGATAAGCACGCGGCTTCTGTCCGGCTATCTCGACACTCATCACCGGCTCTTTGTCAGACAGGCCCTGCTCTTGCGCCACAGCAATCATTTTGGGCGAAGTAATAGCAGGAATACCATCTTTACCAGGCCCACCATCCGAGATCTCAGAGAAGTCCACAGAACTCTTTGAAAAATCGGTTTGCGTCCAAGCCAATTTCCAAAACTCAACGTCTGCGAGAGCTGTCGTTGCAAAGGAAACTGAAAAAAATATGGCAAGAACTCTAAGCATAATGCCCTCCTATTTTTTCAAAGCTGGCATACGTATAAGTGCTTATTACGTAAACCCGATGAAAAAAAAGAAGCGTACCACAGATTTTTTAAGCCGCAAGCGCAACCCTTTTTATCATCTCTAAGGGCTTTAACACACATAAATTAAGAACAAAAAACGACCCGAAAGTTCATTGCTGGAAGCCTGATCGGTGCTACACAAAAATGGTCGCGATATGTTCAGGAGAAAGCGCGGGGAGATAATTGCTCAGACAGACAACAATAGGCGACTCGGCACACAAGGTTCGCTTCGCCATAACTCGAAGTTCACGACGCGCCACCATCGAAGCTATCGATCAGCCCGCCGCTATTTTCAATTGCAAGTAATGCGCGGCAAATTTCACAATACCCCCAACAGCAGCAAATTCATCTTCGTTGTGGGTTGTCGTGATAATTACCGCGTCAGCGCCTGCATTCTCAGCGGCCAATGCACCGGTTACGCTGTCTTCAAAGATAAGGCATTCTTTAACATCGACACCAATTGCCTCGGCGGCCAGCTCAAACACCTGCGGATCAGGCTTGCCACGACTGACATCTCCTGCGTGTTTTACCGCCGAGAAATATCCAGCAATCGGTAATTTATCAAAAACAAAATCAACGTTCTCAACGGGTGCAGCAGTCGCCATCGCCATGGGTACGCCGAGCTCTTTTGCGCTGTCTAAAAAATTTTGAACACCATCGATCAGTACAATCTCATTGGCATAGATGCGCCGATAAGCCGACTCTTTATCATACGCAAATTTCTCTGCCTGCTCGGTACTAAATTGTTCACCAAAGAGTCGCCCTAAAATCTCGTGGTTGACGCCGTGAATTTCAGCTTTCACTTGGTCGAGCGTCATGTGTATACCGTGTTCAGCCAGAGCAACCCGCCACGCCTCGTGATGAATCATCATATTGTCGATCAGTGTGCCGTCCATATCAAAAAGCATGGCCTGATAAGATTTATCACCGAACGAGAATTGCTGCTTTGACATAGGTCACCGAGTTCAAAAAGTATCTATGTTACACAACTACGTGCATGCAAATGGAACAGGCTAACTATAAAATTAGGCAGCCTCAGATTAAACCGGTTCAATCTAGATACGCGCCAACGCTAATTTTACATTGACTACAACTTTCTCTACCGCTTTTTCTTTGACTGGCCCGTATCCACGAATATCCATTGGCATCTCCAATACCCGTTGCAATTCTTCGGCATTATTTACAGATAGTTTTTCTAGGCAACTTTCAATAACGGTCATATACCAGTCGATAAGACCACGCTCCATCTTGCGCTCGGCGGTATAAGCGAACACATCGAAGCGCGTTCCTCGAAGACGCTTCAACTTGGCCAGTTGCTTGAAAACGGGCAACATCCAGCTACCCATTTCGCGCTTTAGCGGCCGGCCACGAGCATCCGTCTTAAAACTGATCACTGGCGGTGCCAAGTGGTACTTCAACTTATAGTCACCACTAAAACTCTGCTCAATTTGCTGTTTAAAAGCGCTATCTGTGTGTAACCGAGCAACTTCGTATTCATCTTTATAAGCCATTAATTTAAATAACGATCGCACAACGGCGCTTGTCAGCACATCGCTATCGAGCTTTTTTTCAGCATCTCGAACGCGATTGATCAACTGCAAGTAACGATCAGCGTACGGGGCATCTTGGTACTGAGTTAAGAACTCGATCCGCCGCTGGATCATCTGATCAAGCGTCTCTTCAAGGTCTGCTTTTGGTGCCATCAAGGCATGCAACCGCTCAGGAGAGGAGTAAGCCAATCGACCACACGCAAATGCTTGATTGTTTTTATCAACAGCGACACCATTTAACGCGATCGCTCGTTGAAGTGCAGCCAAAGATATAGGTACAAGACCAGCCTGCCATGCCATACCCAACATAATAATATTGGCAAATACCGAATCGCCCAACAGCCCTTCAGATATCGCGTTGGCATTAATACAAGCTATGTCAGGCCCACCAATCGCGTTTTGTATACTGGCCAAACGTTCGTCAGTATTTAAGCTGGCATCTCGAATCCGCACGAGATCACCCGTGGGCATTTCCGCCATATTCATCACTGCCCGCATACCTTCGCGGTAACTCGCCGATGCTTTAGGGGACGAGCTCACCACTATATCGCAGCCAATTAAAGCATCTGCTGACTGTTCGTCGATGCGAACTTGGTGGATTTTCTCAGGGGCGTTCGCCAATCGAATGTAGCTGAGCACGGGTCCAAATTTCTGCGCAAAACCCGTAAAGTCGAGAACGCTGCTGCCTTTATTTTCTAAGTGTGCCGCCATCGTGATTAGCGCACCCACTGTGACGACACCTGTACCACCAACACCGGTGATCAACAGATCATAAGGGTCACTCAATTCAGGCAGCACTGGTGTATCCAGCTCATGCGCCAACGCAGTAAAATCAGTCTGAACTGCTTGTTTCTTGCGGCGTTCACCGCCTTCAACCGTCACAAAACTTGGGCAGAAACCGTTGACACAACTGAAGTCTTTGTTGCAACTAGACAAGTTCACTTGTCGCTTTCGCCCAAAGGGCGTCTCTTTTGGCTCGATGCTTAAGCAGTTCGATTCCACCGAGCAATCGCCGCAACCTTCGCACACCAAATCATTGATTACGACGTGTCTGGCCGGGTCGTCCATCAGCCCTCTTTTACGGCGGCGGCGTTTCTCCGTGGCACAGGTTTGCTCGTAGATCAGCACCGACACGCCGGGGACTTCGCGTATGAGCAATTGCACCCGCTCTAAATCACAACGATGATGGACCTTGACACCACTCGGTAAATCAGACGCGCGAAATTTTTCAGGTTGATCCGACACCAAATCTATGTGTTCAACCCCCTCCGCACGAACCTCATGCGCGATAGCCTGCACACTGATGGGGCCATCTACAGGTTGACCACCTGTCATCGCAACCGCATCGTTAAACAATATTTTGTAGGTGATGGTCGTGCCAGCCGCTATAGCCTGACGAATAGCCATAGAGCCAGAGTGGTAATAGGTGCCTTCGCCGAGATTTTGAAAAACGTGCTTTCGTTTTGTAAACCGCGATGAAGCAGCCCAGTTCACGCCCTCTCCACCCATTTGAATGAGAGACGTCGTTTCGCGATCCATCCAGCTGGCCATAAAGTGACAACCAATGCCAGCGAGAGCTTGCGAACCTTCAGGGACTTTCGTGGAGCTATTGTGTGGACAGCCCGAGCAAAAATACGGCGTGCGTGTGGCTCCCGCCACCTGTAACGAAATCACCTCGGGGTTACAAAGTACCTCCGCCTTCTCCTTGAAACCGTGCTGCGGGAATAGCCGTTCCAATCGACTCGCGACCAACGGCACAAGTAATAAAGGCGATAACTCGCCAGTCCATGGGATCAAGCGCCCGCCATGCTCATCTCGCTTACCTACCATGCGCTCGGGCTTATTACCGGGGTAATCGTAGAAATACTCTTTAAACTGACTTTCAATGATGCCGCGCTTTTCTTCAATCACCAGAACTTCACGTTTACCTCGTACAAAATCTAAAGCATCTTCACGCGCAAGCGGCCAAACCAATCCAACCTTGTAAATATCGATACCCAATTCACGGCAAACCCGTTCATCCACACCAAGTAGGCGCAGTGCTTCCATCAAATCAAGGTGGCCTTTGCCGGTGGTGACAATGCCAAAAACAGCGGCCGATGAGGGGTAAATATGGCGGTCGATGGGGTTGGCTTGTGCAAAGGCATAAACAGCCTCTTTTTTTGCTTCTAACCGCTCTTCAATTTGTGGCCCGGGCAAGTCGGGCCACCGATAATGTAGGCCACCCGCTGGCATTTCAAAAACGGGCTCGGTGAATTTTCGGTCCGGTTGCAACTCGACAGAAGCGGCAGACTCAACCGTTTCAGAGATAGCTTTCATGCCCACCCACATGCCGCTGAAACGACTTAAGGCGTAACCGTATTCTCCAAAAGCTTGGTATTCACTAACACTGGCTGGGTTAAGCACCGGCATAAACCAAGACATCAAAGCCACGTCAGACTGATGCGGCATCGACGACGACACGCAACCATGGTCATCACCGACAACAACCAATACCCCACCCGTGGGTGAGGAGCCATAGGCATTGCCATGCTTCAGTGCATCACCTGAGCGATCAACCCCTGGCCCCTTGCCGTACCAAAGGCCAAAAACACCGGTCACTTCTTTGTCGGGATAGCCCTCAACCTGCTGCGACCCCAGCACCGCTGTCGCTGCAAGGTCTTCATTTACGGCAGCTAAAAACTCGACACGCGCGGCTTTGAGTAGATCCTTTGCGCGCCAAAGCTCAGTGTCCACCCCACCCAGGGGTGAGCCTCTATACCCGGAAACAAAGCCCGCCGTGTTGAGCCCCGCCGCCGCATCCCGTCTGGACTGATCCAAAATCAAACGGACCAGAGCCTGTGTTCCTGTTAAATAAACACGTCCGGTGTTTTTGGTATAACGATCACTGAGCGCATATTGTTCATTGATCGCAAATGGCAGAGTTTTTTCAGCATTTTTAGACATGGCATGCATTCTTCAAAAAGCTTCAGATACAAACATTTTATAGCGAAACCCCTGAATTTATTTTTCTATAATATCGATTTAGCACCATTAAAAGACATATATTTTCATATATAGCTACAATTCTGGAAATTTTTGTCTCTTCAGAGAAATATATGAAAATCACCGAGCAAGATCAGAGAATACTCGCGGCACTGCGTCAAGACAGTCAGGTTTCAAATCAGGTTTTGGCAGAAAGACTGAGTGTATCGGCGTCTGCGTGCTGGAGGCGAGTGCGCGCATTGGAACAAGCGGGAGTGATCAGGCACTACGCTGCGGTGATTGATCAACGCAAAGCGGGTCTAGAGTTTCACGCCATCGTGATGGTTTCACTGGAGCGCCAAAATCGCAAACACGTGACGCAGTTTATTGAAGCGGTAAAAGCGAAAGACGAAATAACAGAATGCCTGGCGGCAACAGGTGACGCAGACTATCACTTGCGAATTGCCTGCCGAGATCAACACGCCTTTAATCAACTGCTGGAGGATTTTTTGTTTCAACTATCCAGTATTTCGCGAATCCAAACGCATCTAATTCTTAAAGAAATAAAATAGTGACGGTTCCACACCAACCGAACTGACGCAAATATTAAGGCTACAAGATTCGTTTACCTAAAGCGCTCAGCACGTAGGCAAAAGCCCGCTCTAATGCTTTATCGCTGCTAGCGGCACTGATACCTGAGAGCGTCAGCGCCTTTAGCTGTCGCGTGGCGGCAATGCGCTCCATCACCAAAGAGCACTCACGATAACTGAGTCCCATGTTGTCAGGGTCTTCAAACATGCCTCCACCGATACTGGCGTGTAAAATCAAGGCAAAGCCATCAGTGCCATTGTTGACTTGTCGCAAGGCGTTACGAATGCAATCTTGCGCACCACGCAAGTCTATGTCCTCCATGGTCAAGGCGAGCAAGTCCCGCTCACGAATCATGGTAGCGTGTTCCGCTGATGCATGGCGTAGGCCAAAAAGTGCGCTGCTCTCAGGGCTAAAATGCTCAACGTCTCCGGGCTCCGAGTCAACACAAAGCACGCCATACTCAATGTCTTCTAACTCAGGTTCATTAGCGCGGTCACTGGCAATCGTCAGCGGAAAAGAAAATTCGCCGTTATCCAGTCGCAATCCCATCGCCGAAAGTTGGCTGACAAATGTGCGGTACGCAGGTGTTTCCAGTAGATCGTCATCCGCCATCACACACACAGCTGTTGGCACACGGCGCTGATGCCTGCGGTTAACCAAAACCTTGACCACGTAAGGTGAGAGCATTGCCTGCGTTAGCGCACCGTAGTCCAATTGAAAAGCAACGGTGTCCCCTACTTCGTAGTGCTTATTGTCGTTGAGATCCAACACCAAATGATCACTAGATGCTGCGATAACTTCTATCCCTTCCGCTTCTGGATTCAGTCCTTCATGGCGAATATCCAATCGCCCCAAATTGACAATGCCACGCAGTTGTTCGCCGTCATCGACAAAGCTCGGCGTGCCACCAAAAGCATCGAGACCCACCTTTCCTTCGGGTACTGAGTCTTTTTTCTGAATCTCGATCAGTTCGGCTTGCAAGCGAAACGCACCCGCTTGCAACCAGGGCAAAGTGCCGCCGGTAATGGGGTCCTCACCGCGCAAAATACTGGCACCTACGCGCAGGTGATTAATGATGCTAGGTGGAGGTATGTCCATCAGCGACAAATTGGCTGAATTACCTGCAGACACATATTGCAAGACTATCCCCAACGCCTCTTGTACTCGAAGGGCAGCAGCCGCAACCGCCTGCATTTTTTCGGCGGTGGGCAAAATACCGCTGACGCACATGAAGTTTGCACCGATACCCGCTAGGTTCAACCCCGCCATGTCTTGCACAGCTTCGCACAGCGGAAGCAACTCCTCTGCCGGCACGCCTTCACGCCGATCACCCATCTCCATCATCACGATGACATCATGGGTTTTCCCTTGCACGAGTGCCGCCTGCGACAGGGCTTCTAGGGTGTCAATTTCACTGTTGAGGCTCAAATCAAAAAAGCGAACCACGTCCGCAACTTCAGAGGGTGACGGGATCCTGAGCATCCATAAGGGCGCGTGTACGCCGCCGTACCGCAGTCGCTTGGCGTTATCTATGCGCGATTCACCCAGTGAGGTGACACCGCCATTGAGCATCGCACGCGCAACCATCGGCGAGCCGCAGGTCGCTTTGGTCACACCGCAAACATCTATCTCGTGCTCGGCGCAAAACGCCACCACATCGCGTGCATTGCGCGTAATGATGTCTAGGTCGATCTCCAAGGTACGGGATTCGGCTTGCATTATTTTCTCAAGTATTAGTGCCAATGTCGGGGTGTATGCGGTGCCGCCACACATCTTTGCCATTGGTTGGGCAAGTGCATTTCAGCACCTACCCACCTAAGGTCAACATGATATTCAGGCTCGCCCACCACGCTTATCGGCCACCGCGCACAGATGCTCAAGGATTACTGAAGCACCCAATAAGGCTGTTGTCTCAGCGTGATCATATGGGGGTGATACTTCCACCACATCCATACCCACGATATCTAAGTCTCCGAGCGCCCGAATGGTGTCGATGGCTTCAAAGGGAGCGAGCCCATCCACTACCGGTGTGCCTGTGCCCGGCGCGAAAGCGGGATCGATGCAATCGATGTCAAAGGTGAGATACGCAGGTCCCTCGCCGACGACAGATTTAATCTTCTCGATCAGCGCCGGCACACCGTGCTCTCGCAACCACGGGCGGTACAACACCGTTATGTCGTCGTTGTGATCGTAAAAGGTACGGATGCCTACTTGGATAGAGCGCTTTGCATCAATCAACCCTTCTTGCATAGCGTGGTGCACAAAAGAGCCATGATCCAAGTCTAGGGTGTCTGCGGTATCACGGTGGGCATCAAACTGAATAAGTGCCAAGGGGCCGTGCACTTCGGCGTGCGCTTTTAAAAGAGGATAAGTACTGAGATGATCACCGCCAAGTCCAATTAAACGCGTGCCACTTCGTAAAACCTTGAGTGCTTGATCAACCGTGTTTAGTAGCATGCGCTCTGGTTGCCCACGCTTAAAATGCACGTCACCATAATCCACCACAGCGAGACGATCGAAGGGATCAAAACCCCAAGGCCATACTTCTCCCCAGCTCAATTGCGCCGTAGCACGGCGAAGTGCTTCTGGTCCAAAGCGAGTTCCTGGGCGCCCTGAGGTAGACAAGTCATAGGGCACACCCATGACAGCGTAATCAACGCCTTCTAGCTCTCGCGTCAAGCGTCGCCGCATAAAGCTACGAGTGCCTGAATAAGGCATCTCGTTTTCTGTCCCATAGAGGGAATCAAAATCGAAGGCTTGGTCACCGGGTTGTCGTCGGCTCATCGTGTTATCTCTAGGATCAGTAGGCGACGTATCGATCGCCATAGATAAAGTTGGATTGCATTTATTGGGTTTAGCAAAAGGCTAGCACATGGGGTGCCGGTGGGATTGGCTAGATTTTCAACGCGGCTGGGGCTAACTCAGTGTGTCGATGGTGTGAGCATGACTTGATCTGCGGAGCCCTAGATGAGGCCCAACTCGCCCTAATCGAACAACCGAACCCACAATCCAAAGGTTTAGACCCTTAACCCAGCAAAGCGCTCTGGTGAAACAAGCATTGATAAATGAGCCAACTCTGTCCCCGCCTCAAAAGGCTCGTTGCAAAGCAAGCCAGCTGCTAATACGCCAACCGCTGACGACGTCTGAATACCAAAGCCTCCCAGACCCGCAGCCCAGAAAAAACCCGGCTGCTCTTTGCTGGCTCCAATCACGGGCGCCCTATCCGGGGCAAATGTGCGAAGACCGGCCCAACTGTGCTCCACATGGGTAATCTCCAACGTGGTGCACTGGCTCATAAAGTCAGCAGTGATCGCTATGTCCATGTCCTCGGGCCATGCATCATGCGGTTCGACGGGAGTCTCGTCGGCTGGGCTTACCATCAAATGGCCTGCATCGGGCTTAAAGTAGAAGTCTTCATCGACTTCATTGACTTCAGGCATTGAAGCGACATCGTAGCCCGGGGCTTTAAGTGTTATCGCCGTCCTGCGCAGTGGTGTAAACCCGATAGACGATACATCAAAAAGTGCCGCAACCACATCCGCCCAAGCCCCTGCGGCATTGACGACAGTATTGGCTGTCAACTCACCCGAACTACTGACCAGACGCCATTTATCACCGTCGCGATGCGCCGATAACAGTTGGGCACTGCGTTTAAACTCCACCCCATTGGCACGCGCTGATTTTGTGTAACCCTGTAACAAGGACTCCACTTCGATATCCCAACAGTCGGGATCGTAAAATGCAGCTGCAACGTATTCGGGGTCGAGAAATGGCACCTTGCCAATCGCGTCTTGCACGCTTATAGCCTCTACCGCTGAAGCAACCTGGGTTGGCGAATTGGCTTGTTCATCGCGAAGTACTTGCGCCAATCGCTCGCTTTTACCAGCCGCGGCAATGATCAAATTTCCCCGCGGTTTTAACAACTGAACGTCGCTAAACCCTTCGGGTGGACTGAACATAAAGTCACCGCTTGCGGCAGTGAGCCGACCCACCAACGACGAATGAAAGCGATAACTGAACTCAGCAGCTGAGCGGCCCGTCGAATGAAAACCCAAAGCGCTCTCTTGCTCTAACACAACCACCGAGCGACGACCGCCCACAGCGTGGGCGACAGATGTGCCCACAATGCCGCCGCCAATAATCGCGATATCAAAATGTTCAGTCATAAAAAAACCTATGTTTCACTATCAGGTGGCAGAGAATAACAGCGTTAACCAGCGCCTTACTATTTAGCTCGACACCAGCCTTGGATCAATCAGAGTGTAACCCAACGGCTATACACGTTGGGTCGAACCGAAAGAAGCAACGAATTCCTGCACTAATTGTACACCCGCTTCTCGATCAAAACCGCGACTGCAATCCAGGTGCACGCGACTGCCAAGCTCCATGCCGAGATACGAAAACGTCTTTTCGAACGCCTCATCAAAGCCGACACCAGCTTCGGGGCTAACGGAGGTCGATACAACATGCGCACGCTTGCCCCTCAATGCACGTCCCCGATTTTTTAACGTCTCTACACTCAGTAAATCCGACAGGCGATCAAAAAATATTTTCATCTGCGCACTCATGGTGTACCAATAAACCGGCGAGGCGAAAATTAAGTCGTCATGTTGCAATATTTGATCAAGCACTGGAATGAACTCGTCACCGATATTCCTATGCTCGTAGTCAAACGGCGTAATATCCGCAACACCGAGATCAATAACGTCCATGTCCAGTTTGCCAGCAATCAGCTTTAGCAATGCGCCAGTATTACCTTGGGATCTGGAGCTTCCCAAAACCGCGATGGGTCGTAGATATTTTGTACTCGGCATAATTCCCTCTTTGACGCAGGCTGCAATGTCAGTTGCAGCCTGCCTGTGGGTTGATTTTTTCTAGGTATAACTGATGACTTCAATTTCAATCCCGTCAGGGGTATCGAAGTAAAAGCGCCGTCCAGGTTCATAGTCAGCATGACTATAGGGTTCAAGTCCTTCGGCTGTCACACGTTCTTCCACAGCATCCAAGTTTTCAACCACGATACCAATGTGGTTTAGACCGTTGATGTTGTAGTAGCTCTCCTTCGCAGCCCTGTTCTTATCGGCGTTTTCATACAAGGCTAGGTAACTGCTTTCCGAACCCACATGCACCGATTTACCTTCGTGGATAGAATCACCACTCCAGCGAATTTTCCAGTCAAATAGCCGGCAAAATAACTCAGCGGATTGAAGGGTATTTTCAACGGTGATGTTGGCATGTTCTAACACAGCTTGGGACATTGTATTCTCCTTGTTGTTCAAGTCGAGCTCAATCATATTCTCTCAAGTTAACTTGAGGTCAAGAACTTTTTCAATTAACCTTTCAAGATGAAAAATGATCCTCTCCTGTCAATTGGCCAAATCGCAAAACGCACGGGAGCTGCCGTCTCGGCAATCCGTTATTATGCTGATGAGCAGCTAGTGCCTGCGCAACGTGGCCCCGGTGGCCAACGCCTTTTCCCACGTTCCGCCATTCGTCGTGTTTCGTTTATCCTAATTTCCCAACAGCTGGGTTATTCGTTGCAAGAGATTAAACAGGTGCTTGCCACCCTGCCTGACGGGCGCACGCCCACCAAAGCTGACTGGGATAAATTTGCTCGGCTCTTCAGCAAAGACATCGACTCAAAAATCGAGGCACTGCAATCGCTCAAAGATTCACTTTCCGGTTGCATTGGTTGCGGCTGCCTGTCACTGAAAAAATGCAAGCTGTACAACCCTGAAGACCGTATTAATCACCTAGGTGCCGGGCCTCGTTTTTTAATGGGAGATGCAGCAGAGGATTAGGGAACCTCCGCTGAACAAAACGCCTATCTAAGATCCTGAGAAAAGCATGTTCCCTTGGATTGGCCTAAAAAGTGGGATTATTGTCCAACCGGACACTCGCTTTGCTTTACTATCTGGGACCTATTCACTTTAAATACTCCTGAGATGAGCAAAGCAAAAGTGCACCAAGTGGCTGTTTTTGCCTACGACGACGCCAATGCGGTGGATGTCTTTGGCCCAATGCAAGTCTTCCAAACAGCCAACGACACGCTGGATAACTTGAGCATTAAAAACAGAGCCGTCTACAGCACCCTGCTGCTCAGCGCCGATCAAGCAACCGTTAGGCTTTCAACAGGCACCCACGTTCTAGCCGACAAGCATTTTGATCAATTCAGACACAAAGACTTACACACACTGGTGATTGCCGGTGGCTCCGGCGCCGACGATCAATCGACAAATCAAAACGTCACGTCAGCTATAAAAAAGTTGGATCGCATCACGCAACGCAGCGCGACAGTTTGCAGTGGGGCTTTTATACTGGCAGCAACAGGTGCGCTAGACGGTCGCCGTGCAACAACCCACTGGCGACGCGCCCAAGATTTCCAAAATCGGTTTCCCAACGTACAGCTCAACAGTGACGCACTATTTACCCGTGATGGGAAATACGCCTGCTCCGCCGGTGTAACAGCCGGCATAGACATGGCCTTACAACTCGTGCAGGAAGACCACGGAAGACGAGTGGCATTAGAGACTGCTCGGCAAATGGTCGCCTTCTATCACCGACCGGGTGGGCAAAATCAATTCAGTTCGGTTGCCGGTAGTCGCCAGCCCATCAGTGAAGCGCTTCTAAAAGCACAAGAGTGGCTTCACCATCACCTCGGCGACCCGCTTGACGTTGCAGCTCTGGCCGATATCGCCAATATGAGCACTCGTCACTTCAGTCGTCGATTCAGCGCCGAAACGGGTCTATCTCCTGCGCGCTACATCGCACAAGCGCGACTAAATAAAGCGCGGGTACAACTCGAAGAAAGCGCTAGCAGTGTGAGCCGAATAGCTTCGCAATGCGGATACAGTGATGCTGAAATAATGCGGCGCCTCTTCATCAAAGAACTCAACGTAACGCCGTCAGAGTACCGTAAACGTTTTTCAGTCCTAAGCACCTAAATAGACAGAGATCCCATGAACGTAAAAATTGCCGCCTTATCATTGGCCCAATGTTGCTTTTGGTTTGCAACACTAGTGGGCATTAGCCTCTCAGCTGTTATCGGGCTGCAATTGAGTCCGCGCGCTGAGCTTGCGACCTTGCCGCTAGCCTTTGGAAGCCTGGGTGCTCTGATGAGCACCTACGCACTATCAATGTACATGCAACGCTATGGCAGGCGTGCAGGTTTGCGCCTTGGGGCCACTGTAGGCATGTCAGCAGCTGTACTCACCTGTGTTGCTCTGCAACAACAAAGTTTTTGGCTCTTTTGTATCGCCAGCCTTATCATGGGTTGCTACCAGGCCTCGTCTGTCTATTACCGTTTAGCTGCTATGGATGAGGCGGAAGAACATTTTAAAAGCACGGCAATGAGCTGGGTGCTTTGCGGTGCCCTTCTAGCTGCCTTGTTTGGTCCAACCTTGGCCAAGTTCGCCAATGGAGTGGACCTGGGAACAGCGTACATGGGCCCTTACCTTTTGGTATTTCTGTTTACTCTAATCGGTTTTGCAGCCATCGGCTTGTTAGAAAAGAAACAACCACAAGCCCCTCAACCCAAAGCATCCACCTATTCGTCTTTACCCAATAGCCTCATGTATTGGGCGGGTGTGGTCAACACGGGTTTTGCACAATTTCTGATGATGTTGATGATGGTTATCACCCCACTTGCCATGCATGCCGACGGTTTTGCGGTCTCCGTCAGTCTGTCCGTTATTGGCTGGCATATCATCGGGATGTTTTTACCCTCATTCTTTAGCGGAAAAATGATCGATCGTTGGGGTGTGTCAAAAATATTGGTGACAGGCTATGTGGTCTACGGATTTAGCGCATTGGTTGCTCTCACCGGACACACCGCGACACACTACTACCTCAGTCTGTTCCTACTCGGCATCGCCTGGAACTTTGTCTACGTTGCTGGTACGACGCAATACAACACCGTTGTCAACGAGGGCAACAGAGGCAAAGCACAAGGCATTGCGGAATTCTCAATCTCTTTGGCGGGAACCGTCGCTGTTTTTGCTGGAGGGGTCATGATCAATCAATTGAGCTGGTCTAGCATCAACATCTACGTATTAGCGCTTTTAGGTTTACTGATCCTGTTTAACTTAGTTCATAAAGCAAGGCAGTCTGAGCAGCCAATTCAGTCGCCCTAAACCGAGTTTCATCATCACCTACCAGCGCAAGGCATTGATTTTAAGGGCCAGCAGATTAAGCTTGGTCAGTGATCTAGGCGTGAAATATTTGGACCCAGCAAGGTGTGAATCGACGGCAATAGTGGTGCTATTGGCTAGATTTTCAACGCAGCTGGGCCGAATTTAGCGCGTCGACGGCGCAAGCATGATTTGACCTTAGTTTCGTTTCAGTTTTGGAACGCTGTGGTGGTCACCACGTGGCAGTTGTACAACGGCGATAAAAATACTCATCTGCTGACGGTTTTCTCTCAAAAAAAATATTCTTCCAATTTCAATATCTGTTTGCTGCTTCACAATAATTCCAGCTTGTTGAATTTCTTTATTTTTGACACTGCATATGTAAGTTTTTTGTTACACCTCAGGAATCACCGAGGCAATATTTTTACACTATATCAACGATGCTTGGTGAAGCTTACTGAAAGTTATTATTTACATATCAGACTTAAGAACTTGTTCGTAGACTGCTCGGTCGGATCCTGCTTCGACCCGCTTTTTACGGAATTTTTGTTAGAAAATGAAAGTACAACATTTTTCAGTCGCTCTGCTTCGCCCCTGTGTTCGGTTAGTCGCAACAGCGTTATTCGCTTTGCTGGCAACCACGCCCGCCTATGCTGTATTCACTCAGCAAGAAAACGGTCTTGTCGTCATAGAAGCAGAAAACGGTACGTTGTCAGGAAATGTTAATCCGTGGAATGTTGGTGCAGATTCCAGTGCATCTTCTGGTGGTTACATCAGTGCTCAGTCAAACAGCTGGAATCAAAACACCAGTGGCGTAAGCACATACGTCTTTAGTGTGAGAGCCGCAGAAGAGGCGCTGATATATATGCGTAAGCGCGGATCGGGCAATTCCGTGTGGATCAGTATTGATGGAAGAACCATTAGCGGCCCGGCTTCCAGTGAAGCCGTTTATACCCCCGACGGTGGCTGGATTTGGGCGAGTGGATTTGGCGCGACCAAATTCACTTTGCGCGAAGGCGAGCACACCCTGCAGATAAAAACTCGAGAAGCCGATCTGCTGATCGATAAAATTGTGATTGCACCGCTTAATGATCGCACCATCACCATCGGCAGCAACGCCATTGGGCCCGCTGAGAGCAGTGAAGAACTTACAGACCCGCCGGTCACCATCGACAGCGATGGGGACGGAGTCTCCGACGACCTTGACGACTGTCCAGCAGTTGCAGGACCAGTAGACAACCAAGGCTGCCCCGTAGAAGTGAGCCCACCAACTCCTACAGATACCGACGGCGACGGAGTTTCCGATGACCTTGACGATTGTCCCGAGGTCGCAGGACCTGCAGACAACCAAGGTTGCCCCGTAGAAGTAAGCCCGCCAACCTCCACGGATACCGACGGCGACGGAATTTCCGACGACATTGACGATTGCCCCGAGGTTGCAGGAACAGCAGACAATCATGGATGCCCAGAAGTAACAACACCGCCTGCCACGACCACTACAGATGGCTTAGTGATCTTAGAAGCAGAGTCAGCTGCTGTTTCCGCAGGAAGCGCCACTTGGGTTGAGGCAAGTAGCCAGAGTAATGCGTCCAACAATAGCTACATGCGTACAACCAACAACGTCTGGAATAAGGCCAGTGCCTCCACGCTAAACTTCAGCTTTAATACAGCCGAGGCCATGGACGCCGTCGTATATCTTCGCAAGGCCGGAGCAGGTACTTCACTTTGGTTATCAATAGATGGCCAAACAATCAGCGCTATCCCTTCGAGCCAGGCGTTATATATGCCTGCCAGCGGTTGGCTCTGGAGCAACAGCTTTGGCGCTGCCAGAATACAGTTGCCGGCAGGCCAACATACCTTGCGAGTGTTCGCCCGCTCTAATGACATGCTGCTCGACAAGATCGTAATTGCACCGGTTGATGATTCGACCATCGTCGTGGGAAGTAGCGCCATAGGACCTACTGGATCAGATGTCGTCAACCCACCGGCACTCGACAGTGATGGCGACGGCATCATCGATTCAGAAGACTCATGCCCCGCCGTTTATGGCACTGATGCGAATGGATGCCCAGTTGTGGCATCCGTAGATAGCGACGAAGACGGCATCATCGATTCAGAGGATGCCTGCCCTGCCGTGTACGGCACAGGCAGTGATGGCTGTCCTGTTTCGACAGGCGGTTCAAACACGGTGACCGACTTTTCAAGATTCCCAGGTTCGGTCAATTACAGCAAACCTGTTACTTTGCCAGCTTGTGACGCAAACGCAGTGCGCATCAGCTCCATCAATGACATACGCCTGTTAGAAAGCTCAAACGCGGATGTCTTTTGCATCGCGCCAGGAGACTACCGCAGTGCGGGCAACGGGGGCGCGATCATCATCAATAACAAGCACGGCAGCGCTTCATCGCCTAAGGTCATTCAACTAGATAGCTCACTCGGCATCAACGATGTCATATTCGATTTGCCCCAGAGCCAACTTGCCCTGCTACCGCCTATTGAATTCGAGAACAGCAGCCACTGGTTGGTTGACCGCATGGCATTTTTCGATGTTGGCGATCCAGAGCACACTGGGCATGTTGCCGTTAAAATGCATGCTTCAACCAATATCATTCTTAATAGACTGCGAATGGAGAGCAACTACGGATCAGTGAACTTCTACCACGGCTCGCATAACTCGGTGTTGCAAAACAGCCTAGTTGGACACTCGGCAAATCTATTCCCTGACAACACTTGTGTTAGTTTAATGGGCGGATTGAAGTTTGCTGGCTCAGAGAGTATTTACAACTCGCCGCCCAATGGTGCATCTGAAATTTTTAACGTAGGTCTCTACAACAATGAACTAGTTAACTGCAATGACGCCATTCACTTTTTGTGGGATCCGCGAGAAGGCAGCCGCGAGAGCTATATTTACAACAACCCCACTTACTGGCCCGACTATCAAGGGGCGCAGATCCTTGGCAACGATATCTACATCGACAACCGGGTGCGCACCGATTGTTATGGAAACTCTTCTAGCTCAGGTTTATGCGCAAAAGCCGAAAACGCGATAGACATAAAAGCAGGTTCTAAAAGCCCAGCAAACCCCGTGCTCATCAAAGACAACCGCATGTGGGGGTTTAGAAAAGCTGATGGTTATAACTTAAGTGACCACGGTGCTGCCGTCTCTCTGCATTTTATTCCAGCAAAAAATATTGAAATCACTGAGAATATTATCTGGGACTCCGGTGCTGGTATTGCGATGACAAGAGGCGTTTCTGACATAACGGTTCACAACAATATAATGCACAGCATATTCAACGACAACGGTCAGCGACCTATCTATGGAAATACTGGTATTTCTGTTTCGGCTGGCGGCACAGAGGCCTACTACGGCCGCTCCAGCAATGTCGAAATTAGCTATAACAACATCATTGATAGCGGTGGCCCTTGGGGCTTAATCAACAGCGTGACCAACACGACAATCGACTGCAATGTTGTGGTTGCAACGGAGGCCGCAAATACTTGGTTCAATCCCAGTACCAGTGCTAACTCACAAATTGGCAGAAACTCTTACTATGGCGGTGTTCGTGGCTCAAATCTAGAACCATCTGGCAGCGTGATTCGCTCCTCCTCCAGCGACGCACGAATGGCACAAGCTTGCTTTACAGTCGGTGTAGCGTCTCAAAGCGGAGGTGTAAGAAAATGCCTTGCAGGTGCTTTGAACACGAACAGCAGCCCACACGCCTGTAGCTCAGATGTCTGGAGCAATTGAGCGGGATACGGAATATTTGCTTTGGGTGACCAGCCCCCGCCCACTTTGGTGGTGAGGGCTGCTCTTTGCTCGCACAAGGCGGAGACACGTCGTCGATCATCGCCAGTTTAGGCAACACAAACACAGTAGTTTTTCCTGTTCCTATTTGTGCCGTGGCAATGGAGTCTTTAGCTGCAAGAATTAACTCGCATTGCTAGTGTTTGAATAAATTTACCCACAATGAAAATTGGTTACTCCCTGGTGCTACATGCTTGGGAACCTCAGATCAAGTCATGCTTGCACTGTCGACGCCACTGACCAGACTTAATCTGAGGCTTCCTAGTCTCGCACAACTTTTTTTACAGAGTCAGCTTTTGAAGACGTAGAACCTACCTTACGCCAAGCCTCATGCTCTTCGCTATTGATCCATGTAACACCGATATATTCTTCCCAGAGTTCAAAGTCTGCACTCCGATAGCGTCCCCCAGCGCAACCACCTGCCCCAAAGCTCATTTCACAGACGCTGAGGATAATATATTCTCCATCAAATTGAAGCGGGCCTCTATTTTCACAGGTCTTTAACATTCGTGATGGTATTTCGAAAATCACTCTTGCTGTTTCAATCCCAGCTGCATGGCTAACCTGAGTAATGGAGCAAGTTCCAGCGTAAAAATCATCTTGACCGATTTTGACATCTGGCTCCAGTGACTGCCACCAAGGTATTATTGAAGGGCTTGTCACTGTTTCTACATTAGGCTCGCCACAACCAGTCGATAGAGAAGCACACACCACGAAAACCAGCCAGCACTGAGTCGAGTTCACAGCCATTTTATAGCGCCCAAAGGCAACAGTATTTTTAATACGGCCAACTTAAAGAACTTCAATTTTTTTAGCGATATTATTGGCCAACTCACGGTAACCCTTTTTATTCAGGTGAACACTGTCTGATTTCATGCTGGGCTGTTGCAGCAAATCGCTTAAACTATCTAAGTCAGACACCAGGTTGTACTTATTTGCTAGGCTCTCGTAGAGAGACAACGGGGACAACATTATCGATGGTTTCGGTACGCCAACCAAAATAACTTCTGCGCCGTAAGATTGGCTCAACTCAATCATCTGAGCCAAATTGCTCTCGAGCAAAGACAGTGACAGTTTTTTCAGAATATCATTTCCGCCATGGCACAGAATGACGAGATCAGGCGAGCTAGATTGCAGTATTTTCTCTAACCGCAAGAGACCTTTTTCACTTATCTCTCCAGGTATGCCTTCATTTATAACCTCTAAACCCAATGTGTTTTTTAAGGCACTCGGGTAGCTATTCTCGCGTGAAGTGCCCGTGCCATAGGTAAGGCTGTCGCCAAACGCGAGCACGACACTATCTTGAGATAGTTGAATTTTCGTGTCATTTTTAGAGCAGGCGAAAAGGCTGCTCATAGAAATTAGCAGTACAGCGAATATTTTTAAATGAAACAGCATGCGTCTACTCACTCTGGTTACAGTGGGTTTTCATGTTGAATTCCCTATTGCACGAAACAATCTAAGTCAGCTATCGGCTAAAGTAAACGGAGCTACAGGCGTTGCTTGATGAAACCTCATTTGCCATCTATCCGATTCATAGACCCACATTGACGCGCGTTTTGCATGGCGGTGCAGCCCTCCCTCCACGTCTATATTTGCAGACAAATAGATAACTTGGACGAGACCAACAGAGTACTCAATGAATTCGTAGTTTTGTGACCAAATTTCAAAGCCTGAGGGCACGTCCACGATGCTGCTAAGCACAGATTCAAAATCGTGAGTTTTTCCCGAAAAGCCAATTTCAATGAACTTTGCATGCAGCAACTCTGCAACTTTTTTAACGTCACTTCGAACTGCAGGCTTGTGTAGTTCAATTTCTAACAACCTTAGTTGATCCATCTCTGTCCCTGTAGCTAAGTAAGCTGTGATAGCACTATAAGCCCGATCTCAAGCCAATCCTATGTACGCGGCAAAAAAGGATTACCAATTATCTTGAACTATGCCTTCTGCAAGTGACCAGCGCGCCTGAGACATCTCCCCTTGATCAAATCCCGAAGTCGCTTGTTCGGTTTATAAGGTTAGCCATAGTTCGGTCATGATTTTTGCGTAAAAATGCTCTTACGCGAACAGGGATAACTAGCACAAACCAACCCTTAGAATAGACGCTTTCGAGCGAATACAGACGATACCCTGTCTGGGGCAAGAGATAGTGAAGCCACTCACTCTGTTGACAACCTTCTAGTAGGTAGGCATAATCTGTGCAATGTCAAAACAATCGACACGTGACCTTATCTTGGACAGCGCTCAATCGCTGGCCCAAGCACGCGGCTTTAACGCTTTCAGCTATGCGGATATTGCCAGTGAGCTAGGTGTGCGGAAGGCGAGTATTCACTATCACTTTCCGTCTAAGCAAGATTTGGAAGCAGCGTTACTGGAACGCTACAGGGCTCAATTTCTGTCCGCACTTGACTCAATTGAGCAAAGTGCGGGAGGCAGTGTAACGCGGTTAAAACGTTATGCTGACTTGTATGCAGGCACGTTGAGTAACGGTCGGATTTGTCTGGCTGGCATGATGGCATCAGACATAGGCGCCTTACCTGAACAACTGGCCCCTACTTTGAGTGCTTTTTTTAAAGAGCAAATAGATTGGCTAACCAAAGTGATGACTCAGGGAAAAAATGCTGGAGATCTGAACTTCTCGGGTTCGGCGCAGTCACAAGCCAACGCACTACTGGCAGCTTTACAAGGTGGACTGCTGGTGGCAAATGCAATGGGAGATGAAACACTGTTTAAACGCTTGGGACAGACATTAATTTCAAGGCTCCAGTAGAGTCTTTTTATTTGCTACAATCACCTACCAACTAGTAGGTATAATCTTAAAATCAAAGATGTAGGAGAAAAGCGAATGAGTTGAACTCTGGCCGAAGAGGCCTCATAACGGGAATGGGTGATGGACTGAAAGCCGTGTTTAATGACAGGTACCCTGAGTATCTAGAAAACTCACTCGTCGACAGCAAAAACCTTTTTCTTTATCTAAATATGCAGGAGATATAAAAATGAACCATTCAATACACCCGATAAGTGCGCCTACCTTGTACGAATGCGCAAACTGCGGAACAGAGATACCGGCGGCATCGACAAAACCCGCTCTGACTAAGCTTGACACGTGCTCAAACTGCCATCCAGCTTACACTGGCAAAGCGGTTCACAACGTAACAGGATCCAGGGTTGATGCATTTAGTCATCGGTATAAGCTTGCAAACTAAGCAGCTGTACATCAAAAATTGGGGGCCAAATAAATCGTATTTGGCCCTCTGCAAAACATTGGAGATTTTATTCCAGTCAGGGCCCTATTAGCTCTTCTGCTATAACCTTTAAAAGAAATGTCTCCCTGTCTATCGAAAGCCCTTTTTTGTCACTCTCAGCAATAACAAGTTCGTTGTGTGCGATGGCTTTGTGGATATTCACCCACATCGGTTTCATGCCATTTGAGATTTCATACGACTCATAAGCTGTCTCCCCCAAACAGTTATCTATATCACAGACATAACAATGCGAAACCATATGGATGATATCTGCATCTGACTTGTACCAAGGGCGGAATTCTTCGTATCGGGCAAAGGCTGAAATATTACGCACACCTTTCGCACCCGTCTCTTCCCGAAGCTCACGTACGAGCCCTTGCACCACTTCTTCACCTTCATCAATGCCACCACCGGGCAAGCTGTAATCGTGATAGCGTTGCGTATACAAAAGCAGAATTTCATCCCCCCTTAACACGATAGCTCGCGCGGCATGCCGTACAACGAGTGTACGTTCACTACCGGGTGAAATATCATCAGGAGACACATCGGGATGAAAAGCCGTTTTCAAAAGTCGCATCAATATTAAGCCGCAGATTTACCTAATGGCTAAATTGTATGACAGTCCCAATCAGATCAATAGTCGAATGTTATGGGACCGAAAAATATACTCGGCCATCTGGGCGGTTGCAGCAGCGTTTTGCGCGAATCAGTCAAAAAAATCGCTGCAACATCTGAAATCACAGCGACTGCAAACACCGACCAATAACTGGGCTACCCAAGCTCTACTTCAATCCATTACATCGCCGTCGCGCGACGTATGTCCCCGTGTTTCTCATGCGTGAGCAACAGTGAACCTATACATCTCCGTGTTGTCAAAAGGCAAGTTTTGGCACTAACGTTAACTGATAACCTACATCGCGAAAAGAACAACCAAGGTATGAAAGACAGCATTATAATTTTTTCAATCGCATTGCCATTTTCTTGGTTATCACCCCATGTTCTCAACTTTTTTAAGCAGTTTGGTTTGGGTGTTTGGCTTGTTGAAAGCGTCGCGCTTCGCGGATATTGGCCTGTGAGCATCGCCTTCTATGTGGAGGATTTTGTTGGCGCCCTACTAATGGTCATACCGTATATAGGTCTTGTGTATTTTCTGGTGCAGAATACAAAATATCGAACCGCAGCCACAGCTGTTTTCGCGTATATGCTTTTTAGCTTTCTGCTTTACTCGCAAAGAGAGTCTTTTACCGGAAGCCTATATACTCTGATGCAAAGCAGCAATGTGGCAGTCTATGTTGCAATATTTCTGGTGTGCGCCCTGCTGCAAAACGTTAAGCTAGCTTCAAAATAATCCATACGTTGCGGCTATAACCCATCTCACTTCATGCCATTTCCATCGGTTGCTCTTGTCGGTATGCCAGAGGCATCAAAGTCATCGAGGCAATGCACATTCACCCCATAGTAATCGGGTGTCACTCGTTTTCGATGAAAGGGGTATATACCACACGTACTGCAAAAGTAGTGCTGAGCAGTATGTGTGTGAAAAGTGTAAGTTGTTAGTGAGTCCTCTCCGGATAATATTCTCAATTGATCTTCATGCACCTTAACCATCAATGCATTCTTACGAAGACATAGGGAGCAATCGCAGGTGGTCAGCTCAGGAAAATCGGATTCAATCTCAAACTGCACCGCATGGCAGTGACAGGACCCTCTAAGGGTTTTCATTCGACAAAACCTCTCTATTAGCGCTCGGGTTATAAAACGGTGTCTAACCTCTAGAGAACTTCAGATAAAGTCATGCTCGCACCGTCGACTTCACTGACTGGACTTAATATAAGGCTCTCCTGCAGAAATCGGCTGAAGAATTATATTCAGCACTCATCGTTGTTTAGTTGTGGCGTTGGAGGTTGCTTGTCAAAATGAGGAACACTAGGATCTAAATAGGCCCAAGAAGGAGCTTCACTGGTCCAAATAATACCCCCTACGTCTATCTGCTCTTTATCGTCCAGCGTCCCTGCCCGCACCACGATCATATGAGGTTTTTCTTCCGCCTCGCTGAACAGATGTACACCACAGCTCGGACAAAAACGTCGGTGCATCTTGTTTCCGCCTTCTGCGATACTGACGTAATCGCTAAGATCACCCGTTATTCTTAATGCACTTGTCGGAAAGGCCAAGTTAATAGTGGCGTTTCCAGAGGCTAAGCTCTGGCACAAGTTACACCAGCAAGCCCTCGTGACCAAAGGTTTTGTATTTACCGTGTACCGAACCGCGCCACACAGGCAACCACCGTTAGTTATTCCCATGACAACAGACCTCTAAGTTTAATGACAGAACCAAAAAAGAATTGAAGAGTTTTGGTTCAATCGATATTGCATTCACTGATGCAAAGACAGGCTCGTTTTATTGGTACTTAAAACAGATATCAAAAGCAAATACCAAAGAGCGAAACAATGTTGATACAAGCCTGAAAAATTGAGAGCCAAAGATCAAGCTCCGTCAGTGACGTCAGCAATAAAATTGACCCAGCAAGTCGCGAATCGACGGCAATAGTTTTGCTGTTGCACAAGTTTGCAACGCGGCTAGGCCGAAACTAGCGCACCAATAGCGCACGCACAAATTGATCTGCGGTTAGCTTGGCCACACAGAGCAACTAGCTGTTCGGCTTTTTTTACAAGTTAGACAAGGCGTTATCTATGTCGCGGATGATATCCGCTGCTCCTTCTAAGCCGACGGACAAGCGCACGGTATCCGCAGACACACCTGCAGCTAATAGCTGTTCGTCGTTGAGTTGTCGGTGAGTTGTGGAGGCCGGGTGGATGACCAGGGAACGGGCATCGCCTATGTTGGCCAAGTGCGAGAGGAACTGTAACCCTTCGATAAATTTGGCACCCGCTTCACGACCACCTTTTAGCCCAAAAGCTAAAATTGAGCTCTGCCCGTCTGGCATGTATTTCTGTGCCAAGTTATAGGCCGGATTGTCTGCCAGTCCAGGGTAATTCACCCAACCGACTTGAGGATGAGTGCTGAGATGCTTCGCCACTGCCAGCGCGTTTTCACAGTGCCTTGGCATACGCAGATGCAGGGTTTCTATGCCTTGCAATATTTGCCACGCATTAAAAGGTGAGATAGTTGGCCCGAGGGTGCGCATCGTTTCGTACCGGCATTTCATGGTGAACGCGAAATCACCAAACGTTTCGTAGAACTTAACGCCGTGGTAGCCCACAGAGGGCTCTACCATCTCCGGGTATTTACCGTTGTTCCAATTGAACTTACCCGACTCGACCACCACTCCACCCAGTGACGTGCCGTGACCACCCAAGTACTTAGTCGCAGAGTGCACAACGATGTCGGCGCCATGCTCAAAGGGGCGGCACAAAAAGGGCGAAGGCACTGTATTGTCAACCACTAGCGGCAGGTCTGCTGCGTGCGCAACATCAGCCACTGCCTGGATATCCAATAACACCAAACTTGGATTACCCAGTGTTTCCGCAAACACGGCGCGCGTATTATCTTGTATGGCTGCAGCAAAAGCAGCGGGGTCTTGTGCGTCGACAAAGGTGACTTCGATGCCAAAGCGTTTGAAAGTGACCGACAACTGCGACACCGAGCCACCATACAAACCTCCTGCCGCAACGATGTGATCTCCCGCTTGGCAAAGCGTGAGCAAAGCGACGGTTTGTGCGGCCATTCCAGAGGATGTTGCGAGTGCCGCCCGCCCACCTTCCAATGCCGCTACGCGTTGCTCCAACACGGCAGTGGTTGGATTGGAAAGGCGTGTATAAACATTGCCAAATGTCTGCAGGTTAAAAAGCGCTGCCGCATGGTCAGCGTCGTCAAACACATAAGAGCTGGTCTGGTACAGCGGGGTCGCTCGGGCACCGGTCTCTTTGTCGGGCACTTGGCCTGCGTGCAAACACAAAGTATCAAGACTGAAATGCGTATCGTCCACGGGTTGCTCCTTTGGGTTAGCTGGGTCGGCGAGAGGTGATCAAACCGGTGTTGACACCACACCAGCCCAAACCGCCAAACAGGCGCGCGTGCTCAATCTTTACACAGCGATCTTCAACGAAATCTAAACCGGCATCGTCACAAATAGCTCGCGCTTGCTCACTGCGAAGACCTAACTGCACCCAAAAGGACTTTGCACCCAAATCGATGGCTTGCTCTGCCAATGCAGGCATTTCCTCTGCGCGTCTAAAACAATCCACCATATCAACCGGCTGGTCGATGGAGGCGAGATCTGGATAACAGCGCTCACCCAAAATCTGCTCACTGCGCGGGTTGACCGGAATAATACGGTAGCCGTGTGTTTGCATATACGAAGCGGCAAAATAGCTGGGTCTATGCCACGAAGGCGACAAACCAACGACAGCGATCGTCTTGGTTTGTTTTAGCACCCGTCGAAGGTGGCTAACGTTATCCGACATAGTTATATCTCATCAGGTGCGCGCATTTACCAAGGATATTAACAAGTAGTTTAGGATGCATCCAACTGAAGGCCGTTTTATTTCAGATGCTGTGATGACAACACTCTGCCAATGACTTATAAGAAGAATACTGTTTGGCGTGTGACATTGACCGAAGCGAACGCTAGCTGTCCATTGCACACTTAACGCATGCCCTCCAAAAACAGGTCCCTGCCCGTGGATTCAGATGAGTCAGGACCAAATGATCGGTAAGGCGCCGAAGTTGTATTGATTTTTTTGCACTAAGCAGGTTTGAGAAGAATGGAAACGGAATTGGAGAGGGTGTTTAGTGCAGACGCGGTGCGCTTCAACTCACCGAACTAGCGTTCATTGTTGATCTACGCGTCCCGGAATGCGCGTCCCGAACTTCGCGTCCCGAACTACGCGTCCCGAACCCAACATCAGCAGAAGATATCGACTAACTTTCCTCTGGCACCAACTGCCGCGCCAGATTACTCACTTCAGCGCGCCATACTTCAGCGTCAGACGCCAACATACCCGCGTGTGAGGCCTCGGGAAAAATCACTAAATTGTGCCAGCCTGCTAAAGCCGCATCGATAGCCTCAGCCTGCTCGTCTGGAACGCGAGGATCGTTACCTCCTTGCAGCAATAGCGTGGGTACAGTGATTGATTTAGCAAACTCAGCGGGCTCCATTTCAAAGGGATCAAAGCCATGGCGAAACCCACCCCAGAACAATAACCACTGGGCAAAGGGCGAACCCGGCAAGCCCATGCTGTTAAAGCGTACTTTTGCCGTGTTTAGAAGGCTATCGTAGGGAGACTCTAAAACGATTGCGTCGGCTTGCACACCAAGCTTGGCAACCGCACGCGTGATAGCTGCGGCTCCCATCGATTGACCGAACAGCCAAATTTTATGCTCGGGCCATTTCTCACGTACATAGTGGCTCACGACATTGACGTCCTGTGCCTCCGCCACACCTATTGTGGTGTGTGAGCCAGTGGACCCTCCAGAGCCAAAAAAATCTACCACAAAGGTGTTGTACCCCATGTCGTGAAATTCTCTGGCGTGCAGCAGTAGATTGGCCGAATTGCCACCGTAGCCATGAAACATGATGACCGTGCTCGTCGCCTCTTCAACAGGGATATGCCAAGCATTCAATTGGTAACCCAAGCCATTGTCCATCGAATGACTCGTGAATTTCATTTCATGGTCTTCGGGGTTTTCTTCCAGCGGTGCGCGCACCAGCGTTACGCCCGTCGCGAGAACGGCCAACTTATCGCCTAGGCTGAGGCTTTCAGGACTATCGGTTTGCTCACCACCAACGACAAAGTCAGTCATCGCTTTGGCGTGTTGATAAACCAGTAGATTAGAAACGATGAAGCCCAGCAGCAAACCCCAAAATATAACTCGTTTAATCATTTTTTTGGTCTCTTGGGCAAAGGCTAAACAGACGCGCGCGAGATATCGATCCAACTCTGCGGATCAAATCACCTGCGGACTTAGGCCGCACTTTTGAGTAGCCTTCCGAAATTGCCATAGCTGAATTCGTTCATATGCTTATGTATACATACTTTCAAATTTTGAGCCACTGTTGGCGTCGAGCGACAAAATACTGATTAAGGGCTTGGAAAATTAAAGCCCTTGAAGGTCAAACACCCGATGTAGCAGCCAGATGTTTCGAGCGGGGACAATTTCGGGTGATAGGCTTTTGCGTATTCCGGCTCAGATCAGCCTGAACGGCCCGTCATAGCCCACCGACCGATCACCTGCTTGGCACACTGAATTAACAATACCTAAGGGTGAATAAAACGCAGCGCTATAAAACATGGGGCGTTTTTTTTTACGATTGCGAGAACTAATTATCGGTCTTTTTTAAAGGTTTGATCAAACTCTCGAGCCCATTAATTCGAATTTCCAGCGCCAATTGCATCAACCGCCCCAACTCACCTTTGGGCCATTCTTTGCGGCTAAACCAAAGCAGATACTCTTCAGGCAAATCGATGAGTACCCTGCCTTGGTATTTACCAAAAGGCATCGGCATTTGTGCCAACTTAAGCAAGTCTTGCTGATCAAACACGCAGCACCTCCTTACTGATTTTTTTATCGGCCCCACGCTTGGGTACAGAGCCCACACTAAATACAATAAGTGCCAACCATATCAATGCAAAACTGACCAATTGATCGCGGCTAACGGACTCACCCAGCAAGGTAATGGCGATAATGAATTGCAAGCTCGGATTGATGTACATCATAAAGCCGACAATGGTTAAACTCAGCCGCTCTGCAGCTGCAGCAAATGCCAGCAGAGGCAGAGCCGTCACCACACCCGAAAAGATCAACAACAAGCTAACTGACCACTCGCCACTAAAAAACATATTTTGACTGTTGTGGCTGAGCCAACCCAGATAAATAAGGGCCATAGGAGTGAGTAGCATTGCCTCAACAAAAAGGCCACTCAACGGCCCTACTTTGGCTTGTTTGCGGATCAATCCGTAAAACGCAAATGACACAGCCAACGCCAGTGACACCAACGGCAAACTGCCGATCCGATACAGCAGATAAACAACAGCAACCACGGCGAGCGCAACAGCGAACCACTGGTAGTTGTTCATGCGCTCATTCAGAAATACCCGGGCGAGTAGAACCGAGCACAGAGGTGTCATAAAATAACCCAAACTACTGGCCAGTACTTCGCCTCGACCAACCGCAAAGACAAACACCCACCAATTAAATCCGACCAACAATGCAGAGCAAAAAAGCATGACCATCAATCGTTTGTCGCGCAGCGCAGTAACCGCGCGCGGCCAGCGACCCAGCACCGTCAAAAGCAACGCACAAAACACGGCAGACCAGAAGACGCGCTGAGCAATCACTTGAATGGCGGGCAAATCGGCAAGCAGGTGGAAGTACAGCGGAAAGCTGCCCCACATAGCGTAGGCGATCAGGCCATAGGCAAAGCCCACCTGTTGAGAATTCATCACACGGCTCCAAAAAGAAGGGCTGCGATCGCAGCCCAAACCCATGCTAACCCTAGTGGGAACTAAATAGAAGGAGTATTCACCCGCTGGTGCGGACGGATTGTTAAGCTCGGAGCATACGCCCCATCAGTTCTTTCACTAGCTTCGCGGCCACCATAGCGGTGACATCGTTTTGGTCTCGTAATGGGTTTAGTTCGACCACATCAGCCCCAATCAATGTGCCGCCAAATCCTTCAATGATGTCTAACACTTGTCGAGTGCTCAGCCCCCCTGGCTCGTGGTGGGACACACCCGGTGCAAAGGCCGGGTCCAGCGCATCCAAATCGAGAGATAAGTACACCGGCCCTTCAAATCGAATATCCGCCACACCGCTGAGATCTCGCATATGATGAATCTCAACGCCAAAGCGTTCAGCCTGTGCTTTTTGATGCGCATTTAAAGTACGAATCCCCACCTGAACTAATCGGCCAATTCTGCCACCTTCCATCAGGCGTGCAAAAGGCGAAGCATGACTAAAGGGGTTGGCTAGCATGTCATCGTACAAGTCCGGGTGAGCATCAATATGCAGGATATTAAGTCCAGGATTTGTTTGCGCATGCGCGGCAATAGCGGGATACGAAACGGAGTGGTCACCACCAAGACTGAGCACTGGGTGACCTGCTGCAATTAGAGCACCGACGCGCTCAAAGATCAGGTCAAAAGCTTGTTGGCCCTCCAGGTTTTCCAACGCGACATCACCTGCGTCAGCCCAGAGCGTTTTGTCGCCAAGATCAAAACCACTCTCAGTAAACAGGTTGGCCGAATCACAAAAAAATGCTTCCCGAATACGTTGAGGCGCTTTGCCCGGTCCCGTTAAGTAGCTTGAGTTATTATCCTGAGGCAAACCGAGTAGCTGTATGGTGCCGGGCCGAATGTTCAAACTGAATGCTCCGGCTTTAGATTTTGCATCGCCTGCATAACAGCACTTGAAGCGCAAACAGCGCCTGTTTGCAAGTACTCCATCGCCTTCAGCGAAGCGTCATGTGCTTCGGTGCTAGAGCCGCCAACACAGTCTTCTACCACGCGACAAAAGTAGTCCGACTGATGCCCATCGACAAAGGTGTAGTGCACACAGACATCCGTCAGCCCACCCACCAACAGCAGCGTTTCAGCTTTTAGACCACGCAGCAGGATTTCAAAGTCGGTGCCAAAAAAGGCTGAATATCGACGCTTTTGAATCAGGTAATCACCTGGGATAAACCCCATCTGCTCTTTGGCGATTTCTGTCTGCGGGTTGTTGTCTAAGCAGTGTACGTCTTCGCTGCCATCGAGCTCTCGACCAAAGTCTATTAAATTAGCACGGTGTATTTCTTGGATAAAAATGACTGGCACACCATTGGCCCGTGCAGCATCAATCACGGGCCGACACGCCAACATGCGATCCTTATAGCCGGGCATATTGTCGATACTGCGCACCTTATCGTTGTTAATAAAAGTGCTGGCTTGTATATCAATAACGATAAGCGCTGCCCGACCTTCAATCAAAGAACGCTGTTGTGGTTTTAGGTTTGCCATATCCACCTCATCTACTGTTGAGCTACACACCTAAGGTAACACGCTAGGTCACCACTAACGCTAAGTGTAAGACGGATGCGAATGTCTTGGCTATTGGCCTTATTGCCTAGACGCCAAGCGACCATTCCCTTTAAAGTTCTGTCGCAGGGTTTACTGTTAGAGCTTATATCGTCAGCGGAAGAACCACGTGCGAACGTTGCTTGGACGGAGCGATGATACGCAACTGGCGCTACAGCCAAAGCACCTCGTCTCGCAATAGTGCATGCTAGACAAAACTCAGACCGACAAAACACAGAGGCAAGCCCTATGAAGGCGCATTTCGACAAACCCTTTACCCAGCAAGAAGCAATTCCTGAGGCCGGTATAGAGCGGGCGGTAGAGATTATGCGCAGTGGTCGCCTGCACCGCTATAACGTGATCGAAGGAGAGACCAGCGAAGCCGCTTTGTTGGAGAGCGAATACGCCGTTTACCAAGGTGTGCCCTACTGCCTAGCCTGCGCCTCGGGTGGCTATGCCCTGCATGTCGCCCTTAAAGCAACGGGCTTAAAAGCGGGCGACAAAGTGCTAACCAACGCCTTTACGCTCGCCCCTGTGCCCGGCGCTATTCACAACGCCGGCGGTGTGCCTGTGTTGGTGGAGGTGGATGAGAATTTTTGCGCCGATTTAGAACATCTAGAAACGCAAATGCAGGCCAGCGGCGCTCGATTTTTTATGATGTCGCACATGCGTGGGCACCTCGCGGATATGGACAAGGTTGTCGCCCTATGTGAGCAATACGGTGTGACACTCATTGAGGACTGCGCGCATACAATGGGCGCTCGCTGGAAAGGCAAACTCTCGGGCAATTTTGGCGCAGTCGCTTGCTTTAGCACTCAAACCTACAAACACTTAAACTCAGGCGAAGGTGGCCTACTGACAACTGCTGACCCAGACACCATGGCCCGTGCTGTGATGCACTCGGGCAGTTACATGCTCTATGAACGCCACGGTGCCGCACCTGACGCAGAAACTTACAATGACATTCGTCTAGACACACCTAACTACAGTGGTCGCATGGACAACCTGCGTGCGGCAATTCTGCGCGCACAACTGCCAAACCTAGACGAGAACTGCAAACGTTGGAATAAGCTCTACAAAGCCGCCGAAGTGGGTTTGGCAAAAATAAGCGGTATTGCCCTGCCGGTGCGCCCAGCGGCAGAAAGCTATGTCGCCAGCTCTATACAATTCCGCACACCAAGCCTTGGCGAGCAACAGATACAGTCTTTAATTGTTGGCTGTGCCGCTCGTGGCGTAGAGCTAAAATGGTTTGGCAACGCCGATCCAACCGGCTTTACCAGTCGATACGATAGCTGGCGCTATCTCGGCGACGCACCCGAGTTGCCCCAGACATTAAAGATACTCGCGAGCACGCTGGACATGCGCTTGCCGCTGACCTTTGAAGCACAGGACATGGCACTTATCGCCGAAATTATTGGCGAAGAGCTGGCTCAGTTAAGCTGAGGAAACTCAGAATCAACTCAGGCTCGCGCCGTCGATGGATAAAATTTGGATCCACTGCGTTGCAAATTTAGCCAATAGCACCACTATTGGCGACAGTACGCGCTTTGCGGGATCCAGTTTTTTAAACCGATGTCACTGACCGATCTTCATGGCTCCCTAACATCGGTTAGCAACCGCAACCACAGTGAAAAACACAGGACCCAAGATGCGTTGGATAATCACCACGTTAAAATACTTGATACTGACAGCAGGGCTGGTGTCCGTTGTCATTGCTTGCTTTGTCAATTTCGCACCCACTTTTGGTGCAGCGCCCAGCGGTGCGTCACTGGCTCGTGTTGAGGCATCGAGCAACTACGCCGACGGGCAATTCAACAATATCGTGGATACCCAACTAGACACCTCTAGTCCAGAAAACCCTCGCGCCTACGCAGCCTATTTCTCGCCACCGGCAGACAAAAATCCGCAGTCAGCATTGCCCTCTCGCAGGCTTGATATTGAGCTACTAGTGCCGGGCAGCTTTGTTTGGCTTGGACATTCATCGGTACTGTTCAACACCGATGGCAAGCTTATCCTCTCAGACCCTGTTTTTAATCGTGCATCACCCGTACCGTTGATTGGCAAAGCGTTTGAGTTGCAGCAACCTACTCCCATCGATGATTTACCAAATATTGATGTCGTCATTATCTCGCACGACCACTACGACCACCTTGATCACCTCGCCATACAAGCGCTCAACTCAAGAACAAAACAGTTTTTAGTGCCCTTAGGGCTAGCGGCCCACCTAGAGCATTGGGGCATTCCTACAGATAAAATTATAGAATTGGATTGGTACGAGAGCACCCGCCAACAGGACATCGACTTCACCCTGACGCCGGCTCGTCACTTTAGCGGGCGCGGCATCAATAACCGCTACTCTACCCTCTGGGGTTCATGGGTTGTCAAATCAAAAGACCAGAGCGTCTTCTTCAGTGGCGACAGCGGCTACTTTGACGAGTTCAAAAAAATAGGCCAAACCTACGGCCCCTTCGACATAGCGTTCATGGAAAACGGCGCCTACAACCCCACATGGGCACAAGTCCACATGACACCGGAACAATCCGTTCAGGCCAGCATCGACCTCAATGCCAACGTCCTGTTCCCCATCCACTGGGGCAAGTTTGACTTAGCGCTGCACAAATGGGACGAGCCGATTATCCGCGCGAAGAAAGCAGCAGAGCTGCTCGACGTAACCATAGCTACGCCGCTGATCGGCGAGGTATTTACAGCTACGGAACCACCCAGCGACAATTGGTGGGAAGCTGTAAGGGGGAATTAATTTTTATAAATAGATAAGCGGCACAACGCGCCGCTTACATAGCAAGCGCCAGAAATCAGCTGTCAGTTTTTTCCGTTAAACCTCCCCAAACATTGCCTGATTCTTTCATTATTCTAAGTCGTAACCTTAAACGAACCTCAGTCCATTGCCCAACACGCTGCCGGACTAGTTTGCTTAAAACTAAGTTTCGTATATCGGTATACATGTTGCACCACTCCTCATCAACCACGGCGCCAGCACCGGACTGCTAGAAAACATGCAAGCGCCACGCGGTGGCTTTGTCTACAACTACAACCCTATCACAGCACAGGTGACCAGTGTGAGCACACCCGAAGGTGAAACACTCAACTACCGCTACGACGGTGATCTGCCCATCGGCACCTCGTGGGCCGGTGTTATCGCCGGTGATGTGGACTTCCAGCTCAACAACGATCTTGTGCCTGACAGTATCACCGTCAATAACAGCGATGCCATCAGCTACAGCTATGACAAAGACCTACTGCTAACAAATGCAGGCGA
>CALCKW010000003.1 GCA_937965695.1 uncultured Granulosicoccaceae bacterium | reverse complement strand
CAAGGCCAGTTAAAACCCCTCATGGGGAACACGCTGCTGGCGGAGTTTGAAGAACTGATGCAACGCGACAAACTCTTCAAAGCCGCACCCTTGTCAGGCTCAGAACGGCAAGCCCTGATGAATGCGTTCTTTAAGAGTTGTGAATGGGTCAGCGTGTACTTTTTGTGGCGACCCAACTCGAAGGATGAAGCGGATAATCACGTGCTGGAGCTCGCTGTCGCGGGCGGCGCGACGCATATCATCACTGGCAACACGAAAGATTTCAAAGGCGCTGAACTGCGATTTCCTCACTTGGTTATCGTCACGCCAAGACAGTTTTTAATGCACGTTGGAGGTCACTGAGATGGGCACACTGACAATCAGAATTCCTGACGACAAACACGCTAGGCTCAAGACGTTGGCCAGCTCTCGTGGGGTCAGTTTAAACAAGCTGTTCGAGGAATTTTCGACCCAAGCAATCGCTGAATCGGATGCCTACACCCGCTTCCAGGCCTACGCGGCACAAGGCGATCCGGCGGAAGGTTTGGGCGTGCTCGACAAGCTGGACAAGCATTTCTCAAAGTAGGTTTTGGATCCCAGAAGGTGAACACTTTTCCCAAAAAGTGTTCACCTGCCGCGCTCCTCTAGGGCTTCTTCCTAGTTAGCTCAACATCGACAATCTCTTTTGCCGACTTAACAGACCGTGTATAGATATTGTAGCCAGGAGCATTAACCATCATCGTGTCACCTGGAACGAAGGACCCAGTAACCTTATACCGACCTAGAGCATCAGTACTGCCATCATAATTTTTTATCTGTACAAGCGCTGATGAGACTGGAGTGCCCGTCTCCTTGTCTCGAACAACACCCTGCATACTTGTACAGGCTGACAGGAGGAACACCGCGACAGGCACAACTAAGATTTTTTTCATCGTTATCTCTTTAGACAGTTAACTGTGAATTGGATGCATCTAACGAAGCATCGATAGGCGTTGAAATCAGTTAACGGCTAGCAGAGACATAATCGTATTACTATATACAAAGAATTTTTTCACACCTTCGACCCTTATTATCGATTGGGGATGAGCACTTTCTATTGCGGATTCAATCGGTTAGCGCAACCCTATTGTAGATGCCAACGCCGACAGCCAGACACCCTTGAAAGCAGCAGAGAATACCCCCCCCCTACAAAGCGTATTGCTAATTTATACCGCATCGAATCTATGATTTGTACTACGCGCAGATATCGACCCAAGGAAATAACTAAACATCGCCAGAGGGATCAACAGGAGTAAAATATAGAGGTTGTCAGATTGACTCTTGATCAGACATAACAGGACTAGCCCGCTGAAAACATGACCCACAGCAATCATAAACACCCCAAAAATATGCCTTACTTCTTTTACGCGAGTAGTCGTTAAAGGCGCGCTAGGAGGCAACAAATACAATGGCCGAACCAGAATTACAGACACCAACATCGTTATCGCGATGAATCCTGGCTTGCTCACAAAGGAGCTAAGCCAAGAAGAACTAAACATATTTCCGACAAAAGCCACTGCGTACCATACTTGTAAAACAACGGCAGAATAATAATATAATCTCATATGCCTTCAGTTTAGAAGTCCATTCTTTGACCCAGAGCTAACGATTTTAGACTTTCTCATTACAACTTTAATGTCCAAGAACACTTAAAAATCCCTACATGAACCCGC
Organism: uncultured Granulosicoccaceae bacterium; assembly: GCA_937965695.1. GTDB lineage: Bacteria > Pseudomonadota > Gammaproteobacteria > CALCKW01 > CALCKW01 > CALCKW01. The sequence continues at coordinate 4,496 of CALCKW010000003.1, read as the reverse complement.
TATTTGCCGTAACGGCTGTTATATCCGTTGACAAACAGACAAATAACACAAGAATTACCCCCGAAGAAAACCTTACCAGCAAGCTCTCTAGGCTACTTCTTTTAAATCAATAGCGCCGCAATAAGGGCAGCGCTACAAGCAGCGCTTGTAACCTACCACTCACCAATATTTTCAGCGGACTGCCAAGGCTCAGCAAGCGCCAGTGGCTCTCCAGCTTGCAACAGCTCCACAGATATTCCGTCGGGTGAACGCACAAAAGCCATGCGTCCTTCTCTTGGTGGGCGGTTGATGGTCACGCCACCAGCTTGTAGTTTCGCGCACAGTGCGTAGATGTCTTCAACCTCGAACGCCAAGTGGCCGAAGTTGCGACCACCACTGTATTCTTCTGGGTCCCAGTTGTAGGTCAGCTCTATCAGTGGAGCACTGTCGGCTGCAGCGCCCTTGTCACCTGGTGCCGCCAAAAAGATCAGCGAGAAACGCCCGTCTTCGTAGTCGTTGCGCCGCACGAGCTGCATGCCCAGTAAATCACAATAAAAATGTAGCGACGCATCTACGTCTACGACGCGAACCATTGTGTGCAAATAACGCATTTTAACCCCACTATTAGATTGCTAAAGTCCCATGCTACCTTCAGTGGAGGAGTTCTGCACGCCCCTTATTGAACGTGGAGAGACAAGCACAGAAAAAACGCGTTAACGCCTTGCAGATTTAGAGTAATTGACCGATCAATCGCCCGTTGTCTTGAAGACGCCGGGCTAACAATTGAGCCAAATGGCGATGCAAATCAGCCAGTGCCGTTGGGTTGTCGACGACCAAGTCAGCTAAAGCTTTGTGACTGAGTAACAGCAAGCTAGCATCGCTCACGGCCACAACGCCTGCCGAAGCAGGCTGCTCCAAGAAGTAGGACACTTCACCGACCATCGCACCGGGCCGCATGCGCCTGACCCGTATGCGGGTTTCATCGCGTGAGACCCATGCATCTAACTCGCCGCTCATCAGCAACATCACACCAACCGGCCACTCACCAGGTGCTAGTAGAGGCTCGCCCATAGCCAACTCAAGGAGTTCACCCTTGTCTCGAAACAAGGAGCCCACAGGGGTTTCGGAGCACAAGCCCAGATCTATCGCCTCAGGCGTCGCCCCGAGCTCTCGCTGGTAAAGCATTTGTTCCTCGACAAACTCAAGTGCTTCATCGAGATTAAGTGCATGTGTTTGCAAAGAAACACCAGCATCTCTAGCCATTGCTTTTGCCACGTCTGGACGAGTACCACAAAGCTGCACAGTAAATCCTGAATCCCTAGCAATGAAGGCCACTCGCTCAAAAGCTCGCAGGGCGGTTAAATCAATGCCGGTCACGTGATCAAAATCAAGAATCAAATGGCGCAGAGTGCCAGGCTCTAGTTTTTTCAGCCGGTTGTTGAATATTTGTACGAACCTGTGCGCCGTTCCGAAAAACAAATAACCGTGCAGGCGCACAATCAACACCTGCTCACCCCGCCCTGCTAACCATTCCAGTGTGGCCGGATCACGGTCGACGTTGCTGCGCATCTGCGCACCGCTATACAAGCCCCGCACAGGTGTTTGCTGACTGTATTCAATCACAAACATCACGATACCGCAGGCGAGTCCTACGACTAAGCCAGGTAAAAAACCGATGACAACAACAGTAAATGCAATGAGTGCAATCATGGCGCTTTCGATTCGACGAATTCGCCCCCAGGTTGTAACAAGCGAGTCATAAAATATGCTTAGGCCGAGCCAGAGCAGAATGCCACCAAAGACAAAGCGCGGCAGATACATCAATAATCCACCAGCAAAAAAGATAGCGATCACCGAAAAGATACCGCAAAACAGGGCAACCATCGGTGAGGCATTGCCTAGCCGATATGCCAGCTGCGAGCCTGACATACTGTGATAGCCGGGCACTAACGCCAACGGAGCGCAGATTAAATTAGCCACGCCAGACAAACGCAACTCTTTATTCTCATCGACTTGCTGTTCAAACATCAGCTCAATAGAGCTTACTTTGATTAAGTTAGCCAGTGTGACGACCACCATCAATGACAACAACTGAGGCGACACAACTAAAATCGCACTCCAATCGATTGCAGAAAAGGTCACAAGGTCAAGGGGCGGATAATTTGTCTGAACGGGAGCGGTAGCGAGTGTCCAACCGTCCGCCACAAACGCGTTTAGCTCCAAGGGGCTAAACGCCACTAAGGCATGAAAACCCAGCACACCTGCTAATAAGACAAAAGGCAATATCAGCGGGTGGGCACCTTTGAGGTCCAAATAGAGCAACACGGCACACAGTAGCAGCCCAACACCCAACTTAGAGATTAGTGCTAGATCTCTGTTAGCAAAAAGTTCTGACCAAACAACCGGTTCACCGTTCATCAGCGTGAGCGCAAAGCCGGCCATCAGCACACCAGAGCCAGCCAAGAAACCGGCCAACACCGGGTGCGGTATCAGACGCACATATCGGCCAGCCCCGCTAAAGCCCACTAACCACAATGTTAGCCCGCAAGCCAATGAACTCAATGAGATAACCGCTAACGATGTCACTAATAGTGCGTGCGAATCTACCTGTGATTGCAAAGCCGTGAGCATGGTGAAGATAATCACCACAGGTGCCTCTTGGCTACCGCCTTGTGCGCCCCTTAAACGACCAAACAAGCCAATTGAACAAACCAGAATCACCGCGCCAAGCGTGGTCAATGCAATGCCTACTGCTAAATACTGTGACAAAGGCCCACTAAAAAGCAGAGCAGCGTCAACCAAACCAAATGCAATAACAATGACTGCGCAAACCAAACCAGAGAGCACTTGTTGACCAAGAGTTGCCATGCGAGAGGCCGCGGAAGGGGCAACTCGATCGGTCGAAACAGTGTTCAAAGCTTATCTTCCTTATGAAAATTGAAATGGCCTAACGGCGAAATCAACCACCCCGCAGCGCAGGTCCAGCGTAGCCAAGAGATGCGAGCCTATCAAAATTTCAGCGGGCGCGCCAAAATACAAGCAACGCTCAGGGTTGAACAGGCGAGCCACACGGTTTTCTTTAGCTAATATTGTTGTCAATTGGCCAGTCAGCGAGCCATCGAGAATATACAAGCTTGCTTTTTCTCAACCCTCCTGTCTGGTGAGAATGGATTTCAATGCTCCATTTATATCAAAAATTGAGACTCAAACCGAAGGCTTGCGGGCGGCAGTTAGACAACTTTTATCGCTGCATAAAAAAACGGCGCAAGCATAACTGCTTGCGCCGTCCTTAGAGATACCTCTCCGTGTCTTGTCTGACCCTATCTAGAACCAAACTCCGGATAAGCCTCTAGCCCACACTCAGCGATATCAGCACCGCTGTATTCGTCTTCTTCGCTGATACGTAGACCAAAGATCAACTTGATCACAAACCACGTAACGGCGCTAGCAACCAGAGACCAGACCAGAATGACACCTAAACCCATCAGCTGAACACCTAGGCTAGCATCAGCGTTTGTGAGCACAACGGCTAACAAGCCCCACATGCCGCAGACACCGTGTACAGACACCGCACCGACTGGGTCATCAACGCGAATACGGTCAAAGAATACGATGGATGCTACAACCAACAAACCGCCGACAGCACCGATTGCGGTGGCCATGAGCGGTGAAGGCGTCAGTGGTTCTGCCGTGATTGAAACGAGTCCAGCCAGCGCACCATTTAATACCATTGTCAGATCTGCTTTTCGAGAGATCAGCATCGCAGCAAACAACGCAGCGATCACACCGCCTGCCGCTGCAGCGTTAGTGTTGACAAAAATCTGCGCAACAGCATTCGCGTCGTCAATTGACGCTAGCTTAAGCTGCGATCCGCCGTTGAAACCAAACCATCCCAACCAAAGAATAAATGTACCCAAGGCAGCCAAAGGCATGTTGGCACCGGGAATAGGTGAAATGCCGCCGTCAGCGCGATATTTACCTTTACGCGCTCCGACCATCAGCGCGCCAGTAAACGCAGCGCCCGCTCCACATAAGTGCACAACACCCGAGCCTGCAAAATCGAGGAATCCTGCTTCGTTCAAGAATCCGCCACCCCATTTCCAGTAACCCTGCACGGGGTAAATAAACCCGCACATCACCACGGCAAACATCAGGAAAGACCAAAGTTTCATGCGTTCAGCTACCGCACCTGAAACTATCGACATTGCAGTTGCAACAAAAACAACCTGAAAAAAGAAATCCGAGTTCAGAGAATAATAAGGCGCATCCTCTGCCCCACTAAGAACGGCCTCAGCAGTATTCTCAGCGCCAAACAAAAATGAAAAGCCCGGAATATAGGCGCTGATCGCTGCGTCACCGGGGTACATAACGGCGTATCCCATCAACAGATACATGGTGCAGGCGATTGCAAAAAGAACAACGTTTTTAGTTAAAATTTCAGCGGTGTTCTTACTGCGAACAAGCCCAGCTTCCAACATAGAAAAACCAGCCGCCATCCACATCACAAGCGCGCCACA
>CALCKW010000002.1 GCA_937965695.1 uncultured Granulosicoccaceae bacterium | reverse complement strand
GCTGGCTGGATGTGCGATGTCATCGATTCAATTGACGACGAGAACGTGCAAGACGCAGTTGCCGTTAAGGTCACAGAATTGTGTAAGCGATTTCCCGTTTACGCCTAAGTAACATGTTTTAAAAAAGCCGTCGAATGGGTTCTACTGTTCGGCGGTTTTTTTTGGAGAACTTTTTTGCTGCTGTGAGATACTGAGGTCGACGCACCGGTGCTTTTTTCTTCGCGGAACGGGTCGTCGAACTCAAAAGCACAGAACAGTTCAGGCGTTTGATAAGAGATTATGCGTACAAATACTGCTGACAGACTGCGTGAGGAACTAGAGCAAGATATAATCACCGGCGCGTTGAAGCCGGGTGACCGACTCGACGAGGTACAACTAGCGGCGCGCTTTGCGCTGTCCCGCACACCCGTTCGTGAGGCCTTACAACGTCTTTCTATGTCAGGGCTTGTTGATATTAAACCGCGTCGTGGTGCATTTGTGCGTGAGTTCAGCCTCAGCGAGCTGATTGAAATGTTTGACGTCATGGCGGAATTGGAAGGGATGTGTGCCCGATTGGCAGCCAGAAGAATCAGCTTAGAGCAAAGCGCATCACTACGTCGGAAACTACAAGTTTGCCACACTGCGGCGGCTAATGGCGACACCGATGCTTATTACCACGCCAATGCTGATTTTCATCTGCAAATATACGAAGCAAGTCAGAATAGCTTTTTGGAAGAGCAGGCTAGAAATTTACACACGAGACTGGCCCCCTATAGACGCTTGCAGTTACGAGTCGTGCATCGCATGCTCCAATCATTGAACGAACACCAAGCGGTTGCCGAGGCCATACTGACTTCTGACGCCAACAAGGCGGAAGCGTTGATCAAATCCCATGTTGGTGTTCAAGGTGATAAGTTCTCCGATCTCGCCGCGCAATTCGCCGTCAAATAGCAATCCAATTACAGCACATCCCTGCAGCTTTAAACCACTATCTGGGGTCTATAGGCTTGGGAACGTTTGGCAGCACCTTCTCGATGTAGCTTGCCAATGCAAACATTTTTTTCTCTGAATGTGCAGCACCGACGAGCTGAATACCAATTGGGAGACCGTCGGTACTTTTGCCACACGGTATGGTAATCACCGGTAAGGTAGTCGCCGTAATTGAATATACAATCGAAAGCCAGCGAAAATACTCGTGAGTCGGAACACCTTCGTCAAAACCGGGGTAACGCAACTCAACAGGGTAGGGTAGAATTATCGCTGCAGGGCAGATTAGTAGATCGAAGTCTCGCATAAACTGACTCGCTTGCTGGAATAGTCGTCCCTGTGCAGCAATTGATTGTCGAATCGCGTCACCGGTGAGTTTCAGCCCCTCTTCCACGTTCCAAACAACTTCTGGTTTCAACAGTTTTCGGTTTTTCGCTAAGTTTCCTCCAAGCGTGGTTGCGTACATGAGAGCGCGTGGGGCCGAAAATGCGGCCTCAGCGTCACTTAAATCAGGGTGTTGATCAACAACCTCAATGCCGTCTGCTTCGAGCTTGTGCATAGCTGCAGTGCATGCAGTGAGCACTTCGGTTGAAGTTTCAGTTATGCCAAGGTCGGCGCTAAATGCAACTCTGGTCGGGCGCTTGGCTTGTGAGGCCGCAGTCCTAAAACTCGTCCCACCCACGGGTTTGCACAAGTCTGCTTCCGAACTCTCTCCGACCATAGCGTCGGCGAAAAGCGCGAGATCAGCAACATCGCGCGCCATTGGGCCATGTTGTGGATGCACCATAAAGGCAACGTCTGACGGCCCACTGGCAATTAAACCAGGGGAAGGGCGTAGGCTGGTAACACCACAAAAACTGGCCGGCGTGCGAAGCGAGCCTGCTAAGTCTGAGCCGTGTGCCAGCCATGCAGTACCGCTAGCGAGAGCGGCTGCTGCGCCACCCGACGAACCTCCGGCACTCAGACGAAGATCATGTGGGTTTCTCGTGAAACCAAATACATCATTGAAAGTATTGCCGCCGGCACCAAACTCAGGTGTATTTGACTTGGCGTAAATTATTGCCCCATTACGTTCCAAATTTTCAACCAAAATATCCGATCGCTTAGCCACAACCTTTTCTTTGATCATCGATCCAGAAGTTGTGCGAACCCCTTTGACATCATTGAGGTCTTTGATCGGCACGGGTAGACCTGCAAGAAGGCCGCGATCAGCGACCGGTTTTTGCATTAATTTTTCTGCGTGTTGCCTTGCACGATCAAAGCATCGGATAGGCAGTGCGTTGATCTGGCCCTCGACATTGTCCATGCGTTTTTCTACGGCATTCAGTGCGTCGATAGGACTTATCTCGCCTTTAGCGAGTAGGTCTACAACGGTTATGGCGCTTTGTTGTGTAAGGTCACTCATCCGTTGTCTCTCCCGTTGTCTCTCCCGTTGTCTCTATTAAATAAATTAGTATGTTGCTCCCTGAGCAAGTTCTTCTGCACTTTGCCCATGGTGTTGCGAGGCAATTCTTCCACAATGATGACGCGTTTTGGTTGCTTAAATCGAGCAAGCTGATCGGTAAGCGCTGCTATGATTTCGGGCTCTTGTAAGTGGACACCCGCTTGGCAAACGACGACGGCTACAACGCCTTCGCCAAAGTCTTTGTGTGGCAGTCCGATAACGGCGGATTCCAAAACACCTTCTATGGCATCAATGACCGTCTCGACTTCTTTTGGGTAGACATTAAAGCCTCCAGAGATAATGAGATCTTTACCGCGCCCGACGATGTGTACATACCCGTCCGCGTCTATCAGCCCTAGATCACCTGTGATGAAGTAACCATCCTGGCGTAATTCTTCAGCGGTCTTCTCTGGCATGCGCCAATATCCTTGGAATACGTTAGGGCCTCGTACTTCAATGACACCAATTTCCCCCTGGGCTAGTTGCTCACCACTGCTGGGATCACAAACTCGCAGATCGACACCTGGCAGTGGAAATCCTACCGTGCCGGCGCGCCGTTCGCCGTCATGAGGGTTAGAGGTATTCATATTGGTTTCGGTCATTCCGTAGCGCTCAAGGATGCGTTGCCCAGTGCGCTGTTCGAATTCGATATGCGTTTCTGTCAATAGGGGAGCACTGCCAGAAATAAACAGTCTTAAACAGGAAGCGAGCTCTTTGGTGAAAGAAGGTAGCGCTAATAGACGCGTGTAAAAGGTAGGAACGCCCATCATAGTGGTGGCTCTTGGGAGTAGAGCAACACACTGCTCGGCATCAAAGCGCGGCAGAAAAATCATCGCGCTACCTGCAGCTAATGTGACGTTTGTTGCCACAAACAAACCATGTGTGTGAAAGATAGGCAGCGCATGTAGCAGCACATCTTGTCGGGTGAACTGCCAATACTTGACCAGAACCTGTGCGTTGCTGAGAAGATTTGCATGACTGAGCATGGCGCCTTTAGAACGACCTGTGGTGCCCGATGTGTAAAGAATAGCGGCTAGGTCATCAGCGGTTCGAGCGACGGATGTGAAGTCACTGGGTTGCTCTGCAGCGGATGAGCTTAAGCTCCCGCTGCCATCGGCGTTTAGAGATAGCACCACGGCATCTTGAGATATGTCTTTAATCTCGGGCTCGCGTGCGGCGTCGACAATAATCACTGTCGGCGTAGCATCACCTATAAAATATTCTAATTCCTTGGCGGTATAAGCTGTATTTAATGGAAGCATCACTGCGCCGGCACGTACACAGGCAAAATACAGCGCGAGAGCCTGCGGTGATTTTTCTATTTGAACCGCTACTCGGTCGCCTGGTTGTACACCGTTGGCAAGCAAAACATGCGCAATTTGAGCAGAGAGAGCCAAGGTTGTCTTGTAGCTCCACTGACTGCCATCCGCTAAATGAATAAAGGCTCTTTCGTCCTGTCGGCGATCTGCCAGTAAGGCATCAAACAGATGGTTCTTCATGCTTTCTCCGAAACGGGGTTGTTTTCGCTCTTTTTGTTGAGAAGGGAACGCACAGCGCGCGAACAGCGTACTTCGCGTTTCGCAGCGTAAGCCTCATGATTTTCTTCAATTCGGGTTAAATCGTATTGGTAATTAACCATCAAACCAGCGGAAGCTTTAAGGCCGGCGGTTGTGATGTTGGCCTGTGGATGGATTTGATAAAGCTCCGCACCGTTGCCCAAATGAAATCGTGCAACCGGGTCGGGGGGACTGTTGTCAATGCGTTTCGATAGCAAAAAGTATTGCGCAGCGAGTGCGCATGCTAGCTGTGCATGACGAAGGCGTTTGCTTTCAGCGCTGAGCGAGTTCATCTGACAACTGAGTGCTAACAATTCTCGTGCTGATTCGTTGTTACTCTCAATGCTCTGTTTCTGTAGCCAAGCAGCAAAACCTGGTGCAGGTGATAATGTAATGAATGTTTTTAGGTCGGGTAGATCCAGCAGAAGATCATTCACTACTTGTTTGATTAAAAAATTCCCGAACGAAACGCCCCTTAGGCCTGCTTGGCAATTTGATATTGAATAGAAGACGGCTGTTGATGCAGATTCAGCTGGCAGGACTTTGCGATTGTCGCTGAGTAATTCAACAATGTCATCAGCAATTGTTGTGCTTAAGGCAACCTCTACAAAAACTAGTGGTTCATCTGGCATGGCTGGGTGGAAAAAAGCATAACAACGGCGGTCACTGGGTTGCAGTCGACGCCGTAACTCGTTCCAATCCGGAATTTCATGCACAGCCTCGTAGTCGATGATTTTCTCTAGAATATCAGCCGGTGTTGACCAACTGATGCGTTTCATCTGCAAAAAGCCGCGGTTAAACCAAGAACCTAATAGGTGCGCAAAATCATTGTCAACGCGTTGAAGCGTTGGATTTTCTTTCAACAAGGGCAGTAGGTCAGACCGCATCGAAACAAGCGCCGCTGTTCCTCCAGAGGATTGATTGATTCGTCTGAGAAGTTCTTGCCGTGGAGGTTCGACCGCCGCATTAAGCGCTGCTAAAGCCTCTGGAGATTTGTCTTGTCCATAGCTTTCAACTGCTGCGATTATTCGGTCCATTTGCGGATCGTATCGCTCGGAGAGGTACAAAAAAAACTGCAGCTTCTGCTCGTTATCCTGTTCGCGATACAAATCTAGAATACAGCCCGCAAGGGCGACTCCAGATGCTTCGCCTCGGCTAGAAAGCAACACATCACACAAAGCTGTCAAAGAGCTGTCTTCGGCGACGCCAAAGGGTTCGAGCCATTTGGCACCGCGCTCTAGTAAACCGGCCAGCACGGCTTGGAACTTTTGATTTTGCTTCATCTGTATACAACTCATCTAGTTATGTATACAAGATTGGGCGAATGCTCAAACAATATCAAGCTTAAGGTAGGTGGCTTGTATCGTGGCGGCAAGTTATTGCCGCAGCGGCGGAAGTTTTTGGGGAAAAAGGCCTTGGAGGTCCATTGACCGTGCGGTATTAAAAAGGCCTCAACCAACGACTGATTGAGGCCTCAATTTCAACAGTTGGCTGCGCTGCTTAGCCGCTGATTAGCTGCACGGCTGGTCTTTGTTGTCTTCGGTTGTTAGCATTTGCCGCTATGGCATCGGCGTAATAAGCCAAGTAACCTCGGGCGGCGCGGCGCCAGCTAAACTCCCAACCCATGGCATTTTGTTGCAGACGATTCCATCGCACCGGCTCCGTGTTATGACACTCAATAGCTCGTGTTATTGCTCGGCCTAAAGCATCGGCATTGAGTTCGTCGATGGCAAAACCATTTGAACGAGGGTGGCCACTGGCATTGTCAAAGACAGTGTCCTTTAGACCTCCAACGCGATGCGCAATCGGTAACGTACCAAAGCGCATGGCAAACATTTGGGTAAGGCCACAGGGCTCAAAACGGCTGGGGATCAAAAAGCTATCAGCTCCAGCAAACAAACGGTGCGACAGACTTTCATCAAAGCCTAAATGCAAGGCGACTCGACCAGCGCTTTTGTCGGCAAAGGCCTGTAGTTCCCGAATCAAAGGGCTGGACCCGTGTGCCATGACAGCCAGTTGGAAATCCAACTGAGGGTTATTGCGCAGCGCTTGGAGCGCTACGTCTATTCCTTTTTGCTCATCTAGACGTGTGGCGATTGCCAACAGCAATGTGTCGGCACGCTGTTCAAGCCCAAGCTCTTTTTGAAGTTGTTTTTTATTCTCTACTTTGCCACCTAATTGATAGGCGTCAAAGTGGGTCGATAAATGGGGAGAACGTGTTGGATCCCATAACTGGGTGTCTATGCCATTGAGAATTCCCCAAATATGTTCGGCACGCTCACTCAACACGCCTTCTAGGCCGTTTCCGTAGCGTGCAGTCTGAATTTCTCGTGCGTAGGCGGGGCTCACCGTATTGATACGGTCAGCGAATATCAAACCGGCTTTCATGAACGAAAAGCCGCCGTAGAACTCGAGCTGTGAACTGTTCCACCACTGTTCAGGCAGGCCCAGCGCATTGAAAGTGCTGCGGCTATAGAGCCCTTGGTGTTTTAAGTTATGAATGGTGAAAACGGAAGCTGGACGGTCTTTTTCAAGTGATAGTAGTGCAGGCACTAAACCGGTATGCCAGTCATTACAATGCACAAGATCGGGCTTAAAATCTTGACCAGCACGATTCATCGCTATTTCTACAACTGCTTGGTTGAAAAGAGCGAATCGACTGGCATTGTCTGCCCACTCGACACCATTTTCGTCGTTGTAAGGGCAACCATGACGACTGGAAAAACAGTCATGGTCCACGGCAAACACCGGTACGTCGCTGTCGGGCATTAACCCGCGATGCAACTGTACAGTGCCCAACGGGAGTGTTAATTCGGCCACTGGCTGCAGCCTGTGCAGCTTTTCGAGGATTTCTGGATAAGCGGGTACAGCCAAGTACGTGGGGTGGCCGGCACTTTGAAGTGCTCGCGGGAGACCGTTTGCCACATCGGCTAATCCGCCAGTGCGAATGATGGGCGCTACTTCGCTAACGACGAAGAGAATAGAGTGCTCGTTTGTCACGGTGGTTTTGCCGCCTCCGACTTAAGTTGCTGGCGCTGCTCGCGCAGAAAAATCTTGATCTTTGTGATCGCTGCATCAATACCTCAGTCGCCAGTTATATGTATATGCCATGCGACTGGTGGCTTTTGATAGCGTTCGTATAAAAGAAGTAGCAAGAGACCTGCCTGTTCTATCGACAGGCATTACAGGTGGTTTACATAACGATTGGCTGAGTGGGTTTGAGAATTCACAGACACTGTCATTAATGCTGGTTTCATCTGTGAAACATGTGTAAACCTGATATACTGCTTTGGTTTAGTAAACCGCTTTTATCCACGCCTTTGTGGATTAGAGGCTATCCAATAGATCCGGGTTTAACTATCTGGGTCGTTAAATTTCAGGAAATAACATTAATGTCTTGTCTTAATGCCGAGCAAAAAGCTCAAATTGTTGCCGAGTATAGGCGTGAACCCTCAGACACAGGGTCGCCTGAGGTGCAGGTAGCACTTTTAACCGGTCGCATTATCCACCTTACCGATCATTTCAAGCAGCACAAACACGATCACCACTCGCGTCAAGGTCTGCTCCGCATGGTAAATCAGCGTCGTAAGTTGCTGGACTACCTGAAGAAGAAGGATCTGGGTCGCTATCAGACATTGATCGAACGACTAGGCCTACGCCGCTAAGCGGCCAGCAGAGAGAACTGACGTGGCAAAACATACCAAGAGCTTTACCTTCGGTGACCATCAGGTCACTCTCGAGACGGGCCAAATTGCCCGTCAGGCCTCTGCCGCAGTATTGGCCAGCATGGGCGATACGCAGATGCTGGCGACTGTAGTTGGTCGCAAAGAAGTAAAACCTGGGCAGGACTTCTTCCCGCTCACGATTAACTACCAAGAAAAGACTTACGCTGCGGGCAAAATCCCCGGTGGATTCTTTAAGCGTGAAGCACGCCCGAATGAGGAGGAAGTCCTAACTTGCCGCCTTATCGATCGTCCTCTGCGCCCGCTGTTCCCCAAGGGTTTCAAAAATGAAGTCCAAGTCGTCATCACCGTCATGTCTGTTGATGCTGAGATTGGCACTGAAGTTTTAGCGATGATCGCAGCTTCCGCTGCCGTTTCTCTATCAGGTATTCCCTTCGACGGTCCCATTGGGGCTGCTCGCGTGGGCTACATCGATGGAAGCTATATTCTCAACCCGAGCAAGACGGCTCTCGAAACCTCTGACTTGCTGCTGACAGTCGCCGGTACCGATGATGCGGTTCTGATGGTTGAATCTGAGGCCAACTTGTTGTCCGAGGAAGTCATGCTGGGTGCTGTGATGTTTGGTCACGAGCAGCTGCAAGTTGCAATCAGCGCGATCAAAGAATTGAAAGCAGAAGCGGGTGCTCAGGCTTGGGAATGGGTCGCTCCAGAGAAAGACGAAACACTTGCACAGAAAGTCGCAGCGGTTGTTGAGGCTGGTCTAGGTGAAGCCTATACAACTGTCGACAAGATGGAACGCCAGGACAAAGTAGGCTTACTGCGCAGCCAAGTTGTTGAAGCTGTCGCGAGCGATGACGGTTATTCTGAAGATGACGTCAAAGGTGCTTTTTCAGCACTGGAGAAGGGCATTGTACGTTCACGTGTTGTTGCTGGTGAGCCACGTATCGATGGTCGTGCTCATGATACCGTTCGCGGTCTCGAAATGAGCGTTGGCATGCTAAAGCGCACACACGGCTCATCACTGTTTACGCGTGGTGAGACTCAAGCAATTGTCACTTGTACTCTCGGTACTGCACGCGATGCTCAGATAATCGACGCACTGACTGGTGAGTACAAAGACAACTTCTTGATGCATTACAACTTCCCTCCGTATTGCGTGGGTGAAGCAGGTTTCATGGGTGCCACCAAGCGACGCGAAGTGGGTCATGGTAAATTGGCCAAGCGTGGCGTTTTAGCCTGTATGCCCAAGGCAGACGACTTCCCTTACACTGTTCGGATTGTTTCTGAGATCACTGAATCAAACGGCTCTAGCTCCATGGCTTCAGTTTGTGGTGCTTCATTGGCGCTGATGGATGCCGGTGTGCCTCTTAAATCACCCGTTGCTGGCATCGCGATGGGTTTGGTGAAAGAGGGAGATAATTTCGCTGTTCTTTCTGACATCTTGGGTGATGAAGATCACCTCGGTGACATGGACTTTAAAGTAGCCGGTGCTAAAGAAGGTATCACTGCTCTACAAATGGATATCAAGATCCAGGGCATCACTCGCGAGATTATGGAAAAAGCACTTGAGCAGGCGAAGGCAGGCCGGTTGCATATCTTAGAAGCGATGAACCAGTGCATTGATACACCTCGCGCTGAACTGTCTGACTTTGCCCCCCGTTACCTCTCGATCAAAATCGATCCTGAGAAAATAGCAGCAGTTATTGGTAAGGGCGGTGCTGTGATCCGTTCTATCACCGAAGAGACTGGCGCTTCTATTGATATCGAAGACGATGGCATGATCCGCATTGCTTCAGTTGACCGCACCGCGGGAGAAGAAGCTAGATCACGTATCGAAATGATTACTGCTGACGTTGAAGTGGGTAGTGTTTATGAAGGTAAAGTTGTTCGCATTATGGACTTCGGTGCTTTCGTTAATATTCTGCCAGGTAAAGACGGATTGGTGCACATCTCTCAGATCTCGGAAGAACGAGTGCAGAATGTGACTGACGAGTTGTCGGAAGGTCAGTCCGTGAAGGTCAAGGTACTTGAAGTCGACAAGCAAGGGCGTATTCGCTTGAGCATGAAGGCTATCGCAGAGGAAGCGGAAGCTTAATCAAGTTATACTTCCCTGTATGTAAAAGAAGGAGGCCTCGGCCTCCTTTTTTTATGGGCGCGTTAGTCTGAGCCTCGCTAGGTTTGATGCGTGGACTCTACTGTGTCAATCCAATAGCTAAATACTTGTCTGAGCTTTTCCACGAGCTCTTTATTGCCACTGGGTTTAAGGAGGTAACCGTCTGCACCACGGCTGTAGCAGCATTTAATATCTTCTCTGTATGCACTTGTGGAAAACATGATGGCTGGAATGCAGTTCAAGTTTTCAGTTGACTTAAACTTCTGTAAAAAATCCATGCCGTTCATCATAGGCATGTTTATATCGATAAAAATAAGATGGGGAAGCCTAGCATCAGGAAATTTGGCTTTGTTTTTTAAATCAAGAAGAAGGTCCGCTGCATGCAAATGGGTTTCTACCTGTATGTCTTGGCGCGCTTTGGTCGCTGCGTGGTTAAATAAAAAGGTGTCTTCCTTGCTGTCGTCCAACAGCAAGACTATTTTCTTTTGCACCTTGCATTTCCCTTTCGTGTTTATCATTGATCGTACTTTTGATTGGAAACTGGTTTGTCTAGAAAACTTAAATTATCGTCGCTTGCACGACGGCGATTTCGGTTATCAATTTCGTTGACCACGTGTACGAAACGTTGCCGTAAGTCTGTAGCTGAGGACGCTAGCATGGCTGTAATTTTAGCTGCATCGTGCATCTGGCCATCGGCGATTTGATCATCTAATATTTCGGAAAATGCAGCGATTCTTCGTAACGGTTCTTGTAAATCGTGCGTTGCAGAATAAGTGAACTCTTCGAGTTCTCCATTGATCGTCTCTAACTCTCGGATATAGCCCTCAAGTCTACGGTTGGCGAGTTCGCGCGCGGTTACATCATTGCTAACTATGACCTTTCCTATACCGTGCTCGGAAGAGCATTCAATTTCCTTGGTAATAAATTCGAAATATTTTTCTTCCTCGCCCGCACTTGTTTGCAACTGATAATGTTGTAGCTTATTGCCGTTTTTAGTGCCTGCACTAGCTGATTCAGAATGAATGGCATTTCTTGAAACCAAATTTGATGTGACTAAGCGAGACAAGTCGTTTTGTAATTGAATTGTTCCGCTTTCGTCAATATATTCAATTCCAACAGGAGCGGCAGCTAACACTGCTTCAAGTAAACGTGTGTTTTTGTTTATTTCTATTTTCTGCTCTGCCAACCTATTGTGTAGTTGATGTTTAAATCGACGGTTGTTTGTATGCCATGCCAGCAGGGCAATGACAATTATTAGACCCAGAAAAACAGCCATGACTGAGGGTAAGAGCATTGCCCAAGTTTGTGGCTCCCGATGAACACTAAGCTTCCATTCATGGCCAAAAAAATTGATCAGTTCGACATCTGTGAAGTTTTTGCCGTGAAGATGTTCTCCAGTTTGGTACAAAAGCGTGTTTTTGCCTTCAACATTCACTTCTTCAACGGTAAATCCTAAGGAATGACTGTTTTTGTTTGAAGTTCGATATTCGAACATTTTTTCAAGGTCAATTTCTAGATTTAATACACCCGCAGTGATGAGTCCATTGTTCTCTGACAGGTTTTTAAGCGAGCTAGATATTTTCGGTCTATTGTAGATAGCGCTTATCAATGAACTACTTGTAGAGCCATCAGTGTGAATGATGGCCTGCGATGCGACTATCTCACCTGTTTTTGTTGCTCGAACAATAGCTCTTTTAAACTGATTAGCGTGATTGAAAACCCCATCTGTATTTTCTTCGATACTCGACTTTAGAGAAACCGGATTTTGAATAAACAGATAGTATGGCGCTTTGTACTCTATTTGGTATTCCCACTCTCCTTCGTTATACAGCTCCTGCTGGTTCCGTCTAAGCGGTGTTCGGTCATCTTGAATACCACGCAATTCGGGGATTATCGATTTATTATTTGCTGTACTTTGTTCAAGGGTTGGGGTATTGATTCGTGGCACCCATGCGATGTAGTTAACTATTTCTAGCTCACCCATAGCTTCTAGCTTTAGCGTCGGAAGATCTAATCGAGACTCATTGACGCTGTTTTGGAAAGAAAGGCTTGTCTTTAAAAAAAGACTCTCCAAATTGGTGATGTCAGTCTTCAATTCATTGACGGTCGCTCGTGAGATAGCTGAAATTGTTTCATTCACGTGATCAAGCTGATAGCTATAAAACAATTTACTCACAGTGCCAGCGCACACCAAAATAATCCCAACCAACAGAGCAACCATTAAGTCACTTTTGATTGAGTGCGTATTTCCCGCTTTCTTGAAAGCTTGGCTCTGAGTAAGTAACAAAGGTGTGCCGTCAGGCCATGATGGGAATGAGTTTTTCAATTTTCATAACTACAGGATTGCCAGTCGGTTCGAGTCACTTTAACTATTTGGGCAAAAGATGTATTCGGCTTGATAACTTGTGTACGCCCACAGAGTTGTTATCGGCCCACGTATTAACTGTCTTGATGGTCATACTAAGCGAGTGGCACTTACCTTGTGTCATCGTTCGTGACAGCTGTCCCATCGTTGTACAGGGCGAACCGGTTACATGTATTCAGTATTTTTTCTGAAGGCTTAAAACCGTTCATTAGAGTGGCAGCTTATGATTCGGTAATATTTGCCGATATTTAGCCTAAAGCTTCATATATAGGTGTCTTAAGGCCATGAAAAACCGCATTTCGCTGGGTTTTACATTAATAGAGCTGTTGATCACAATCGCGATTTTGGGGATCTTGGCCGGCATCGCTGTGCCTTTCTACAAAAGCTATGTTGACAAGGTATTGCTCCTCGAAGCGGTTAGTGTTGCTTCTTCATTTAAAGCTGAGGTAGAAGAAGAGCATACAATGACTGGGCGATTTCCAAGCCAAGGTCGTGTAGCTTTGGACAGCGAAGTGCTCTCTACTTATGAGTACTGGTCGCCGTCAGGAACACACGATAGGCTTATATACATCCACATTTATCTAAAAAATGATGTTTTCCCCGGTGCAACAACATCTCAAGCGGTTTTATTCGAGGGAAAAGCGGTTAATGGCGGTGTACAGTGGCGTTGTGGTACCCATCCGCGTTTTCGCAAAATACCCGCAGAGTACCTGCCTTATCAGTGTGACAGTGTCTTGCAATATGACGATTAAAGCAATTCGAGTTTGAGCGCTCAGAAGTCTCTGAACACAAAAAGCACCAGATCAATAGCGCATGCCATCGTTATGCTTACTGTTTTCCGTTTATGTCACTGGGATATGATTTCTCTTAATTTGGAGCTCGGTCTTTTTGCCGGGTGAAGTTCCTGTGAAATTGCTGAGGCGTTTAACTAGTTTCATCGCTTGCAGCTGCGCTGCAGAGAGGGAACTGATCTAGAATAATTTGATCTACTATCTTAATTCGGGCATTTTGGTGCGATTTTAATAACAGACAGGTCACCCAAGGATTGAACATGCGGTTTTATATTTTGCTGATGACTCTTTGTGTCGCATCAACAGGCTCTTTACATGCGTCGGATTTTGATCATTCGCACAAGGGTTGGCAAAACCTGGTTGAGCAGCATGTTCGTTGGATTGACAATGGGGTGGCTTCGCAAGTTGACTACAGCGGTATGCGAAGCTCCGTATCAGACTTGAATGCCTACAACAAATTGCTGAGCAATGTCTCTACGTCAGAGTTTGACAGCTGGGGTGCATCAGAGCAGTTAGCTTTTTTAATCAATGCCTACAACTCTTTCACCGTTTCACTCATCTTAACTGAATATCCTAAGCTCGAATCCATCAAAGATATTGGCGGTTGGTTTGGCAGCCCGTGGAAAATTGATTTTTTTTCCTTGTTGGGCAAAAAGCGCACCTTGGACGAAATTGAGCATGAACTAATCCGCGGTTCTGGCCGTTACGACGAACCCAGGATTCATGTGGCGGTTGTCTGTGCTTCGATAGGCTGCCCAGCGCTTCGACCTGATGCATATGTGGCTGATGAACTAGACGCACAGCTGGAGGACAGTATGCAGCGATTTCTAGCAGACAGCTCGAGAAATAGTTACTCTGGAGGAAAGCTAACGGTATCCAAAATTTTTGATTGGTACGGCGACGACTTTCCTAACTTAAAAACTTTGTTTGCTGAACATGCAGAACAGCTTGCCAGAGCACCTGTAGATCGCCAGCGCATTAGGGCCGGCGATTACACGCTCGATTTTGGCAAATACGACTGGGCGCTGAACGACAGGCCCTGAGTCTAAAAAAGCGAGGTAGCAATCAATCTATCAGCACTAAACTTGAATCGTTTGTGGCGCTTGCGGCTGGTTAGCTACCCATTGGAGTGCTAGTTTGTAGCTATCAGCACCAAATCCCGCAATGACTCCCTTAGCCGCAAGACTGACGTAGCTCCTGTGACGAAACTCCTCTCGGGCATGTACATTACTCATGTGTACTTCAATGACAGGAGCACGCATCAGCTTTAAGGCATCCATAATCGCAATTGACGTATGGGTGTAGGCACCGGCATTGATGACCAATGGTTCCTCCGCTTCAGCGATTTTGTGGATCCAAGTGACCATCTCTCCTTCATAATTGCTTTGTCGGATGATCGCATCAAGGTTCAGGGTTGCGGCGTGGGCTACAAGACTCTCGCACATCTGCGTGTAGTTTTGACTACCGTAGTGCGCCTGCTCACGCAAACCTGTCATGTTGATGTTTGGGCCGTTGAGTATGTGGACGGTTGTTGACATCGATGAATCCTGCGTTATTTAGTATTTACCAGTATTATACCTACTGCGCTCGCGACTGTCGGCAGGCAGTGCTATCAGTGCACTTCCAAGTTAAACTAACGTTTATTCCCTCTCTAACTGAAATTTTCATGCGTGCGACCCATCAATACGATTTTGCCATTGTTGGCGCTGGGCTGACCGGTGTCGCGTTGGCTTATGGTCTCGCGAGGCTAGGCCGATCGGTGGTGGTGTTAGAGCGCTTAGAAAAATCAAAAATCCTCAATAAGCCTTCACATGGGTTAATTTGGGCCCAAGCAAATTTGGGCCTGCCTGCTGTACAGCGTGAGTGGAATAATCTTGCCCTGTCTCGCTGGAATGAATTTGATGCACAGCTGTGTCAAATTAGCGCTTCGACGACGCATTTCGAACGCCCTGGAGGTGTGTGGCTAGCGTTGGACAAGTTGGCTCTCCAGGGGCGCCAGCTACAGGCTGAGGCCGGAGCAAATGAGGACCCAGAGTTAGAGTGGTTGGATACTGAGACGCTCAAGCGATTGGTGCACAGTCTAGGTGATGGAATCGCTGGAGCTAGCTATTGCGCTGATGACGGCCAACTCAATTTACAGCTTTTACACAGATCTCTCAGCCGTGCATTGAGCAACCTTAACGTCGACCAATTATTCCTGAGCGCGGTCGAACGATTGCAAGATACAGGTGACAACTACCGCATTGTAGGCGAAGGAATAAATGTATGTGCGAATCAGGTCGTGCTAGCTACCGGCGGGCAAAGTGATGAACTAGTGCAATCACTTGGGTTCGAATCTTTGCGCACTGTGATCGACACCTTTTGGGAAACAGCTCAAGTCAGGCATTTTTTGCCATTTCCTGCATGGCAGTTGCGACAATCCCGTGACGGGAGTTTACTCATTCCAGTGGGTGAAGAGGGTGAGCGCAGCGAGAATTGGAACACTTCCTTGGCGGCTTATCCACCTCTGCAGCAATTGGACATTCGTCGGCATTGGCACGATACGCGTTGCAAGACGGCGAATGCATTACCACGCTACCAACGATCCACCACCCATTCTGGGGTTTTTCGCATAGCTAGTCCGGATTCGCTTTTACATTGTTCGCTGCATTCCAGCCTTGTTCCGGCTTGGTTAGTGGGGAAGCTGCCTGATAAAGCTATGGCACCTTTCACAAACAACATCACACAAGACAATGAAATGGCAGCGTCGAGTATTGGGGGGCATGTTGCAGAATTCTCTGGATTGCTTCATCAAAATTTTGAGATTTAGCTTTTATCTGTCTTAAAACTTGCTCCCGCACATTGAAAACTCCAGAGACCATCAATTGGCCGATAAAACAGTTGGTTAAGTTTTAATTTCTGAGCGCCGCTATTAGTCAATAGATTGCTAAAAGAAAACTAAAATTTAAGGGTGGTTGTGTTGCGCAAAAAACATTACAAAGGGTTTAGCATGATTGAGCTTATGATTGTGCTTGCAATCGTAGGTTTGCTCTTGACGGTTGCTTTGCCTTCCTTTGAGCGATATAGCATTAAAGCGCGAATCAACCATGGCATCGCTGCAGCCTATGCTCAATCAGCTGATGTAGAGTCTGTTTATAGCGAAGAGGGCGAGTTCCCTGTATCAATAGCGCTATACGACCTGCCTGGATCGGAAACGGCTCAAATAAAGTGGTGGACCAGATCTGACAGACAAGCAACTCGCATTGAAGTCTGGTTGGGAGGGGATTTGTACGAGGGAGCGCATGATAACGTGATGATTCTTTTAGAAGGCATACCAGATGGATTTGGTAACGTGAATTGGGAATGTGTTAAACATCCGACAGCGACAGCTTGGCATGTTGCTGCTCAGTACCTACCAGATGAATGCGATAACAATGCCAGAGCAGTCTACTGATTGGGCCGTTCTAAAATAAAGAGGGTGTTTGCCAAAAAGGGACGCCCTACGGTTTTTGGTCTAAGCAGCCTACTTAGATCAGGTGTTTCTAATTCATTTAACAATTAAGGGTTATTCATACCGACACACAGATGAGCCGTGTATTTATTACTTTGAGTTTGCTCGGAACCTTGATTCGTGTCTTCAAACGATAAACTACACCAAGCTGCTGTAGGTTGCACGAGGACTGTAGATTCCGTAGTCGCAGGTAAGCTGTAAGAAAACACCACGTGCTTTACTCAGAAGGTTGCTCTCCCGCGTAATCGGATTCTTCCTAGGTCATAAACATATATCCTAAATACTAGGGTTAATCGTCGATCCCCGGTATTGTTGAATCAGCTGCAATTTCAAATACAACCTGCTCTATCATGGAATTCATTCCTTACAAATTGGCGATCTAACGGGTAACCGAAAAGATCGCTTTTGCTAACTGATGTATATCAAGCGGGTGGTCGTCTTATCAGGTTTTCATCCCGAAACCATCTCAAAAGCTCTGAAAAAATACCGAAAAGTGTGCGGTTGGACCTCTATTCTCGTTGTGTCTGAATTTAGTACTGAGCAACATCAGCCTCTTTGGGTCAGCGCCTAAGTTCAACCGAGCAATAGCTCTTCACCTGTTGGCTAAGTCATCAATAATGCAGTAATCTTATAGATGAAGTTGAGACTTCGATTTGCTATGCCGCACGGTGGAATTTGTACCTAAATTGATGTTTTTTGGCGCTGAGTTCCGTGCTTTTCTTGGTTTCGTAGGGTATTGCAAGTAAGAGATTTGGAATGATAGGAGATTTGCTTGTCGATAGATTATCTCGCGCGCAACTCTTCCTATTTGGCCAAATGGTTTTTGTGTCGCAAGTTTTTGGTAACAGAATGAACTCTGAGGAAGATAAAAGAATCGCTGATGAAAGCCTTGTTAATCCAGTTAATACCGTAGACCGTCGATTTGCTACAACGTTAGCAAGGGGCCTTTGTATCCTGCGTGCGTACCGAGCAGGTGATAGTGGGTTGACTAATTTGCAATTGTCTCAGCGTACCAACTTGCCAAGATCAACAGTCTCTCGCTTGACGTTTACCTTAAAAAAACTTGGATACCTGTCTCACTCCCGTCGGCATGATGTATACCGACCCGGCCCTGCATTATTGGCTTTGGGAAACGTGGCAGCCGCTTCTGTTTCTTTCGTCGATCAGGCGGAGAGTGTTTTGCAAGGTCTCGCCAATTGCGCTCGCACATTGGTTGTCCTGGCCGTTCGCGATGAAGATAAAATGCTACTGATCAAAACTTGGCAGCCCGAAGGTGTTTCTTCGGCTTGGGTCGAGGTTGGCTATCGCATAGCCATGGCAAAATCATCTTCTGGCCAAGCTTTGCTCGCAGCAATGTCTGAAGAAGAATTTGACTTTGTTGAACCCCTCTTTCAGGAGGAGTTAATAGGATCTGGATTTAGTGCGTCGACTTTGCGTGATCATGCCTACCGGCAGTTGCTTGATGATGGATTTGTGACATCTCCCATTGATATTCACTTTGCTAGAAATGTTAATGCTGTGTCCATACCCTTTCGCAGCATTGAGTTTGATGAGCCAATTTCGGTTACGTGCGGGGCTACGCTTGAGGGGCTCACAGTAGAGCGTATGAACGATGAAGTTGGGCCGCTCCTTCGGCACGCTGTTGTTGAGCTCGAAAGGTTGACTGGCCAGTCCTCAACCTTGAAAAAACGGGGCTAATTTAGTGCTCTGAATTTACATGTAAGGGTTGCTACTGGTAAAAAGAGCAATGCCTTAGCGAAATTCGGAGAATAGATATGAGTGATGCGGTCATCGTTTCGACTGCGCGCACGCCAATCGGCAAAGCAGCGCGTGGATCACTAAACAATACCCATGGAGCAACTATGGGTGCGCATGTGGCTGCCGCGGTGGTCAAGCGTGCCGGAATTGATGCCTCTCTTATCGAGGATAACATCCTCGGTTGTGGCTTTCCGGAAGGTGCTACAGGAGCCAATATAGCGAGGCAGGTGGTGATTCGTGCAGGTTTACCTGTGAGCATTGCCGGCACAACTGTGAATCGTTTTTGTGCTTCCGGTCTACAGGCAATTTCTATGGCTGCCAACGCCATCGAACAAAATGGATCAGCTGCTGTGTTAAGTGGTGGATTGGAATCCATTTCGATGGTTCAGCCTACGCCGCGAGACAGTCGAGAGCATTGGATCGATCAGCACAAGCCTGATTTGTACCTGCCGATGATAGACACCGCTGATATTGTTGCAGAACGTTATGGCGTGTCACGTGACACCCAAGATGAATATGCATTGACCAGTCAATTGCGCATGGCAGCGGCCCAGGACGCAAAGCTTTTTGCGAATGAAATTGTACCGATGGCAGTCGAGATGGCGGTAAAGGATCGAGACACAGGAGAAATCAGTTTTCGTGACTTAACATTTTCTGATGATGAATGTAACCGCCCATCAACCACTTTGAAGGGCCTGAATGATCTGCAACCTGTACGCGGTGAGGGGCAGTTTGTAACAGCGGGAAATGCCTCTCAGCTTTCGGACGGAGCATCTGCAATGTTGTTGATGAGCGCCAAAGAAGCGGCCAAAGCTGGAGCTCAGCCACTGGGCGCTTTTCGTGGATTTGCCGTGGCAGGTTGTGAGCCTGACGAGATGGGAGTCGGGCCAATCTACGCCATTCCGCGGCTACTGCAACGTGCGGGTTTAAAAGTCGCCGATATAGATTTATGGGAGATCAATGAAGCGTTTGCCAGTCAGGCGCTTTACTGCAGAGATTATCTCGAAATTGATCCGGATATTTGCAACGTTAATGGAGGCTCTATCGCAATGGGGCACCCTTTTGGCATGACGGGAGCGCGTCTGGCGGGTCATCTATTGCTAGAAGGAAGCCGTCGCAAAGCGAAGTTTGGCGTAGTGAGTATGTGTATCGGAGGTGGTCACGGTGCTGCTGGTCTGTTTGAAATCTACTAGTCATATATTGAGAGAACTAAGGCATGGATCTGAGTTATAGCCATGAGGAGCGACAGTTTCGTGAAGAAGTTCGTGCTTTTTTAAGCCAGAACTTGTCACCGGCGCTGGCTGATAAGGTTCGTCTGGGTGCCAGGCTTGGGAAATCTGATCATGAGGCATGGCACGCCAAGCTTAATGCGCGTGGATGGTTGGCAAGTAGTTGGCCGCTAGAGTACGGCGGAACGGGCTGGACGGCGGTACAACGGCAAATTTTTGAAGACGAACTGGCGTTGGCTCATGCGCCACGTATTGTGCCTTTTGGCTTGACCATGCTGGGGCCTGTGCTTCAAAAATTTGGAAACGAAGAGCAAAAGCGCCGTTTTCTGCCACGAATTCTCTCTGGGGAGGATTGGTGGTGCCAAGGATATTCCGAGCCTGGTGCCGGTTCAGACTTAGCCACCTTGCGTACAAGTGCTGTTCGTCAAGGTCGGCATTACCTTGTTAACGGTCAAAAAACTTGGACAACCCTTGGCCAGTTTGCCAACTGGATTTTTTGCCTCGTTCGTACCGATAAGGATGTTAAACCGCAGGCTGGCATCTCTTTCTTGTTAATCGATATGACATCTCCAGGCGTGTCAGTTAGGCCAATTGTTTTAATTGATGGTGCAGCTGAGGTTAACGAAGTTTTTTTTGACAACGTTGAAGTACCTGTCGAGAATTTGGTTGGCGAAGAAAATGATGGCTGGACTTACGCTAAGTATCTCCTAACGCACGAACGTACCAATATTGCTGGGCTTGGCTTTTCCAAAGCCGGTTTGGCTAACGTAAAACGGATAGCGTCGGCTGAAGCATTTGATGAGGGTTTGCTCATAGACAATCCGCACTTTGCTGCTCGATTAGCGCAAGTAGAAATTGACTTAATGGCGATGGCCACGACCAACAGCCGGGTCATTGCAAAGGCAGCCGCTGGGCAAGCCCCCGGGGCTGAAAGCTCGATGCTAAAGGTCAAGGGGACATTAATCCGGCAAGAGATAACTGACTTAAACCGTCGTGCTGTTGGGCCTTACGCGATGCCATTTTTGCCAGAGGCAGTGGAAGGAGGCTGCAATGAAGAGCCAGTCATTCCAGACTACGCGGTGATGCAATCAGCCCAATATTTTAATAATCGTAAACTGTCGATTTTTGGTGGGTCCAATGAAATACAGCGGACGATTATTTGTAAAGCTATCTTAGAACTCTGAGGCTCCTGTTATGAACTTCCAACTCACTGAAGAGCGGCAGATGTTGAAAGAGTCGTTGCGGCGTTTTTTTGCCCAAAACCAAGATTTAGGGCTTGATGAGTTTTGGAAAGCGCTTGCTGAACTCGGGGTCATTGGGGCCATGTTTTCCGAAAAGCAGGGCGGATACGGCGGCGAAGGTTTTGATCTGTCTGTTGTGTTTGAAGAATTAGGTCGTGCTGGATTGAAGGCGCCGCTGATGCAATCTGGTGTATTAGCGGGTGGGTTGTTGACACAGTTGGGTAACGATGACCAACAAGCACTCGTTGAGCAAATTATCGCCGGCAGGCTTCAACTGGCATTCGCCCACGGGGAACCTCGCAGTCGCTACCTGCTCAGGCATGTATCAACAACTGCAAAAAATTGCGACGGAGGGTTTCGGCTGGACGGACATAAATCTGTGGTTATTAATGCAGAAAGGGCGAAGAAATTAATTGTCAGCGCGCGTACGTCGGGCACTTTCAATGATGCCGGTGGTATTTCACTTTTTGTCGTTGATAAAGATCTGCAAGGGTTACAAGTTCATGGCTATCAGACGCTGGACGGAGTTGATGCCGCCGAAGTTAGACTCGAAAATTGCGTGCTACCCAAGTCTGCAATGTTGGGACAAGAGGGGCAAGCTTTTGATGCGATCGAATATCAGGTAGCCAGAGCTACAGCAGCGTTGTGTGCTGAGTCTTTGGGGGCAATGGAGAGTGCTAAAGAACTCACAGTCGATTATATAAAAACACGTCAGCAGTTTGGTGTGGCTATTGGTAAGTTCCAGGCGCTACAGCATCGTATGGCGGACGTGTTGATAGAAATTGAACAAGCGCGATCAGCAACGATCAATGTTTGTGGGCATCTGGAAGCAGAGCGTGGCTCACGTGAATTACATGTCAGCGCAGCTAAGAACCTGATAGGTCGAGTAGGGCGACTCGTCGCAGAGGAATGTATACAGTTGCATGGAGGTATCGGTATGACACAAGAATATAGACTCGGAGCCGTGGCTAAAAGAATGATTATGATTGATCATGAGTGGGGTGACAGTGATCATCACTTGCAGCGTTTCATTGAACTGAGCAGAGGTTAAGACGACTTAGGGCAGCGGTTTTGCTCTAGCAGTAGGTTAAGAGATTCGTTACGCAAATTTTTTTACAGCAAGCCTTGCAGTTGCATCGATTCGACTATAGTTCTGCTAATTGTCAAAGAGTCTGCCAGTATGAGTACCACGATCACACCTGAGGCCAATAATTCTGCGAGCAAAGGCTTGCTGTTCGCGCTGTTTGGTTTTGCCGTTTTTTCTTGGCACGACGCATTGGTTAAATTGCTGACGCAGTATTCTGTCTTTCAGATAATATTTTTCGCCATGTTATTTGGTGCAGTGCCCTTCACATTGGTGCAAGCCACCAGCCGCCGTGGTTATTCTATGTGGCCTCGAAACCCGGCCCTTGTATTGGCGCGTTCGCTCACATCAGTGTTGGGTTTGTGCTTGGCCTTTTATGCCTTCACGGTTTTACCACTTGTAGACGTATATGTGCTGCTATTTACTGCGCCGGCCTTGATTTCACTTTTGGCAATCCCTTTTTTAGGTGAGCGAATAGCGGCATTTCGATGGTTTGCAATCTTTCTCGGGTTGTTAGGAGTGATAGTTGTTCTACGGCCCAATGTAGAGACGTTTAGTATTGGGCATTTGGCAGGTATAGGGTCAGCACTATGCATTGCTATCGGTTCTATTATCTCGCGTTCAATCGGTTCTAAGGAACATGCGGCTACCATGATCATCTACCCGCTGTTGACCAATATAACGCTGTGCGGAATCGCCATGAGTTTTAATTACATTCCAATGCCACTAGAAGACTTGGCACTGATGTTTGCTATTGGAACCATGGCGTTAATTGGACAGTTCTGTTTGTTAAAAGCCTATCGTGCAGCACCAGCGGCTTTTGTAGCACCGATGCAATACAGCCAGTTGTTGTGGGCTGTATTGATCGGAGCGGTAATGTTTGGTGAGTACCCTGATAACTTGACCGTTGTGGGTGCTTTAATCATCGTGGTGTCAGGCTTGTTGATCGTTTGGCGCGAAAGCCAGGTATCTGAAAATCAACCCTTGCTGAATACGCGTAATGTGCGACCCGTAATGGCGCCGCCAGTCAATAGCCGTGAGTCCGATAACAACCAGACTCAACAGGCTGATGAGTGATGAATCAAGCGGGAGGCGGCATTGCTTCAAAGCGAGGAACATCCTGCGCTGACTCGTCCCAGGTCGGCTGATCTTTTGTGTAGACAACGGCTTGTGTTTTAAACCAGCTGCTGTCATCGACAGAGCCAGCTGCTACAGCCATCATTCCAGGGCGTGCAGAGTTACTGCTAAACATTCTTGCTCCGCATGTCGGGCAGAATACGCGCTTGTTAACGTTGCCACTGTCAGCCACTGAGTCGTAGTCACGCACCTCTCCAGAAATAGACACTTGTTCTTCTTTAAAAAAAGCAAGTGACATGTGGCCTGTTCCTGATGCCTTTTGACAATCTGTGCAGTGGCACTGCGCCATGCGTAGTGGCTCTCCAGCGATTTCGAATGAGACTGAGCCGCACAAGCAGCTTCCTTTTGTTAGTGTGTCACCCATCGTGATATCTCTTAATATAGTTTGGGAAATTATCGCTTTAAAAATTAGCGACTCAAGTGTCGTTCCAGCTGATCTTTCAATGCGGGTGGAAGATGTTCTAGAAGCAACGTGTTGTCACCTGCGTTGTAATTGATACCATGGCCAACCAAGTGCGATGAAAAACTGATGCTTATATCTTTGTCTCGTCCTGCAAATCGTACATAGTTTCGCAGAGATTTTGCATCGGGATTGGCGGGCGGGCGGGCATCTTGGTCGTGCTCGTAAACAAAATTGGCAAAGGCTTCAGGCTTATCGGGATTGAGTTGGCCAGACAGTTCTCTAATATCGGCTTCCTCACCGCTGCGTGCCTTATCCAAACAATAACTAACCACTTCTTTGCGAGTGTCAGCGGCTTGATCATCATCTAGCAATTCGGCATAGCCTTCCACCACGTCAAGAAAGCGCCCAGTCTCAGCGGTCTTGTCTTGCTCGTCTATCAGGTGAAATGCATTTTCAAAGCTTGAAGTGAGCTCCGGAACACCTCGTGCCGTGACTAAAGTCAGCGTTAAAGCGCTAGGATCTTTTGCCCAGGTGCTTACCTGAACATTTGCAGCGTATTTCAGTTGGCCGGTGTCGATTGACGCAACCGCCCGAAGCGCTCCATCGGCGTCAACTTCCCAAGCCTCGCGCTCTTGCAACCAATAGACCCATAAAAAACGTTGCTCAAACATCACTTGGGTCGCCACCATTAAGTGACCACGCCACTTGTCGTCCCAATCGCGCAGGCCTGCTTCAAAAGACTCAGCAATGGCCCAGCTCAAGGCATTAAAATCTGTCGTCTGATCGTGCCAACCACGCAGTGCACAAGGCAGCACACTACCTGCACTTTCTGATTCAGGGTCTATACGGCCCAATCTTTTTTGCTGGGTAACGCGCAGCTTGCTTTGCAGCATATCCAGTAGGGCCGTGGTAGATGGCTTGGAGCCAATATCAGCCTCGGGTTTATGTACCTGAATAGGTGTTTCCGGCCCCTCTCGGAGCAGGGTGTAAATATGGCAATTAATCATTAACACTCTCAGTTTGAGCGACTAGCTAGTCGTCATTGTAACTGGGCAGCGGGTGAATGTCGGTAGCATTTTTGTCACTACGACGTAAGTGTGATGGAGTTTGGCAAACGCAGGTGCTGCTTTATTATCCCTGAAGATTAAAGCCTTATCTAAATCTCTGAGACTGGTTGCGAACGACTAAGTAGATGGAATATTGGCCACTGCATTCAGCTCATCGTCTTCTACTAGGGAGTTGCATGATTCGGTGGGTAGCAGTAACTTTTGCCAATTGCTGGCGATTCTTAAGTGTGGTTGCCAAAAAATTGACTGGTGTCAAGAGTAAGTAGCGATTGGGAGTTAGGCGGTTTTTTTGTTACGGAGCGAGTCGTCAAGCGGGGATTGAATGCTCTAATTGTTTCTTGCGGAGTTTAGAGCAGCGTAGACATTGGGCTCGTCACAGCCATCTGGCAAATACATGGTGTCTATAAATCCGCTTCCGTTATCCCAAGACCCGCAAAAGGAAGCCCATCCCCCCGAATTTGTTTTCACGAGCCCGTAATGGATCTCTCTTTTGAAGGCATTGAGATTGCCCGGTAAAATACCTTGCTGTAGTCGAACTGCAAACCAATACATATCGCTGCCGTTACCGTGGAAGCGTGCGCCTTCGATGGTATCTGTAGCATTCCCAGATACTGCAGTGCCACCGCTCCAAAGAACACCATTTAGGTTTTTAGGAGGATTGTTCGTCATCTGCAAATTGCCCACTAAATCTGAGCGCATTGCCGCAAAGACCCCTATGGCTTCCGTTATTTTTGCCTTGCGGACATAGGTCTCGTACTGGGGGGCTGCAACCGCTGCTAGAATTCCCACAATAGCAAGCACGATCATCAATTCGATAAGTGAAAAGCCACGTGTTTTGGGGGATAGCATAATAATTTCCAGCTCTGTTCGATGACCAAGTAAAATTGATAAGCAATAACTTAGCCGTTTGTTTGTTCCTTCAGGATTGTGGTGAGCTTTTGTAAGGCCAAGACCGAGGAGGTATTTTGCGGTTGAGCGCTTCGCAAGCAGTCGAACAGTAGGGTACAATGCGTGCTTTGCAGTCTGAAAAGCGGCCTTTGAATGAATCCCAATTTCCTCGAATTTGAACAACCCATCGCCGAGTTAGAAGCCAAAATACGCGAGCTCAAGCTCGCCACTGATGATGTGGACATCAACCTCACTGAGGAAATCGCTAAACTGCAGGACAAACTACAAACTCTTACTGCAAGCATTTTTAGTAAGCTCACGCCTTGGCAAGTTAGCCAAATGGCGCGTCATCCCCAAAGACCCTACACCTTAGATTATATTGATCGCCTCTTCACAGATTTTGAAGAATTGCACGGTGATCGCCATTTTGGCGATGACGCGGCAATCGTCTGCGGTATGGCTCGTTTTGAAGGCAATCCAGTGATGATCGTCGGTCAGCAGAAAGGCCGAGAGACCAAAGAAAAACTGCGTCGTAATTTTGGAATGCCTCGCCCAGAGGGCTACCGTAAAGCACTTCGCGTGATGGAAATGGCTGAGCGATTTGATATGCCATTGATTACTTTGATTGACACAACAGGTGCTTGGCCCGGTATTGACGCTGAGGAACGTAATCAATCGGAAGCTATCGCTCGCAATCTATTAGTGATGGCTGAGTTGAAAGTGCCGATTATCGCGACAGTCATCGGTGAAGGAGGTTCGGGTGGCGCCTTGGCCATTGGTGTTGCTGATCGAGTTAATATGCTTCAGCACAGCACTTACTCGGTTATCAGTCCTGAAGGATGTGCGTCCATTTTATGGAAAAACGCGGATAAAGCAGGTGAAGCAGCCACGGCTATGGGGATTACAGCAGATAGACTCAAAGAGCTGGAATTGGTCGACACTGTTATCGAAGAGCCGCTGGGTGGGGCACACCGTGATTATGATGCGACCGCTGCCTCGTTAAGAACTGCTTTGATCGACTCACTGGGCGAGGTGTCAGAGCTTGATAAGAAAGAACTAATCGCTCAACGCCGAGCGCGCCTGCGTGCTTACGGCCGTTTCGCCGAAGCTTGATGTCGGCGGTCGGTGAGGCGCTAGCTGAATTACGGCAACGCTTCCCCGACGCTGAAAAAGCGGTTGTCGCGTATAGCGGCGGCCGTGATTCCCACGTTTTGCTCCACGCAGCCGTAAATAATGCTGGCCTTCCCGTGCGTGCTCTGCATGTGGCACATGGCTTACAGGCCGCGGCTGAAACGTGGCCACAGCATTGCGCTGTTGTTTGTAAAAGCTTGGGTGTTAACCTAGAAACTATTCACGCAGCCGTTGAGACTTCCGGAGCAGGGCAGGAGGCAGCGGCCCGAACAGCGCGTTATACTGCTTTTGAGCACCAGCTTCAGCCGAAAGAAATTCTTATCCTCGCTCACCACGCCGACGACCAAGCGGAAACGTTGATGTTGCGCCTGTTGCGCGGCACAGGATTACGCGGATTGGGGGCCATGCCTGTACAAAGATCTGTGGGGCAAGGCGAGCTGTGGAGACCCTTGTTGGGTCTAAACAGTGACTGTTTGGCTGCCTACGCCGATAAACATCAATTGCAATGGGTTGAGGACCCCAGCAATTCTGATCCGCAATTTGATCGCAATTATTTGCGCCTCAATGTCATGCCGGCGTTAAAATCGCGCTGGTCTAATGTAGCAACTCAGCTAGGCGCAGCGGCCCGGCGCGCGAGCGAGGCTGAGCGTTTGCTTCAGCAGCTTCTTGAGCCGCAATTAAAGGCTCTTTGCGCCACTGATGGTAGCCTGAGCTGTGATGGGCTGTTGGCTGTTTCTTCGGTTCATCAAAGGCATCTTTTACGTGCTTGGCTGGCAAAGTTTTGTGATCAGCCACCTTCAGAGTCGCAGCTACGTTCGGCCCAGCGAGATGTGCTAAATGCACGTCGCGATGCCGATCCGTGCCTGCATTTATACCGAGCCACATTGCGTCGCCACCGGGACCATCTCTATTGGGTACCGGATATAATCGTGGCCGAGCTAAAAACACATGACTGGGTCGAACTCGGTAAGCCGCTAGATTTAGGTGTTGAACACTTGAGCTTTGATTCCGATTTTGGTCGCAAGCTTGTCGTGCCTGAAGGATCACAGGTGCAAGTTCGCTTTCGCACAGGTGGTGAGCACATGCGTTTGCGTGGCGGGGAGCGCTCTTTGAAAAAGTTGTTGCAAGATTGTGGTGTACCCAGTTGGCAACGCTATCGCACACCGCTGATCTATATTGACGATGAGCTGGCTGCTGTGTGGAATTACTCTGTAGCAATGAAATTCGATAAAACATATAAAAAACAATGACATGACATGTTTTCCTAACAACAGGTAGCTAGATCATAGCCATTGTTGTTAGGCGCATAGATTGGTATTCTGGTGCGCCATGCGCGAAGACAATCGTCAAGGAGACTGTCAGAGAGTAAATAACCCACTGAGAATGCGGAGAATCATTCCAATTCCTCATCAATCTAGTCCGATAGACCTGTCCGCCAAGGGACTGTTTCGGATGCTGCTTGATAGAGAGATCTGGCCTCGAATTGTCGCATCCGCAGCAAGGTCGTTAATCTCGAACAGCCTCCGGCGCACAGATAGCACGCACATTTTGGGCTCTTCAAACGTAATTGAAGCCCAGCAACACAACCCAATTTTTGGATGGTTCTAGCATGACTCGGTTTATTTTCGTCACAGGTGGCGTGGTTTCGTCTTTGGGCAAAGGCTTAGCAGCGGCGTCTCTGGGGGCCTTGCTAGAAGCGCGCGGCTTGAGCGTCAGCATGATGAAGCTTGACCCCTACATCAATGTAGATCCTGGCACCATGAGCCCTTACCAACACGGTGAAGTGTTCGTCACCGAAGATGGTGCAGAGACTGATTTAGACCTGGGCCACTATGAGCGCTTTATTCGGTTCAAGGCCAGTCAGGCCAACAACTTTACAACGGGAAGAGTTTACGAAAACGTCATCCGTGCTGAGCGTAAAGGCGAGTATTTGGGTAAAACCGTCCAAGTAATTCCGCATATCACGGAAGAGATAAAGCGACTAGTGATGGCTGGAGCGGGTGACAGTGACATATGCCTAGTTGAGATCGGTGGCACTGTTGGCGATATCGAGTCCCTGCCGTTCTTAGAAGCGATTCGTCAAATGGGGGTGACTCTTGGGCCCGAGCACACGATGTTTTTGCACCTGACGCTGGTGCCATATATTGCCACTGCTGGCGAACTCAAAACGAAACCTACACAGCATTCTGTCAAAGAGATGCGATCAATTGGCATCCAACCTGATGTATTGCTGTGTCGTTGTGATAGAGATATCCCGATAGAAGAGAAGAAAAAAATAGCTCTCTTTACCAATGTTCAGGAACGAGCGGTTATTGCAGCGCGTGATGTTGATTGTATCTACAAGATGCCCGATGAGCTTCACCGTGAAGGGCTAGACGAAATTGTTGTCAATAAGTTTCGCCTAGATGTGCCGGCCGCTGACTTGGCCGAATGGCGTGCAGTGGTTGATGCTGTTCTTAACCCTTCCTATAAAGTTGAAATTGGCATGGTGGGCAAGTACACCGAATTGACCGAGTCATATAAATCGCTCAATGAGGCGCTCAGTCACGCAGGTATTCACACCCGCTGCAAAGTAAAAATTAATTACATTGACTCCGAGGATTTGGAGCGCGGCGACCTTTCTCCGCTGGATGGATTAGACGCGATTTTGGTGCCTGGTGGTTTCGGAACGCGTGGTGTAGAAGGGAAAATTCGAGCCGTTGAATATGCTCGACTCAATAAGGTGCCTTATCTTGGTATTTGTCTCGGCATGCAAGTCGCTGTTATCGAACACGCGCGTCACACGGCAGGACTCGACAATGCAAACTCTACTGAGTTTGATGCAGAAACCAAACACCCCGTTGTAGCGCTTGTCACTGAATGGCAGAGCAAAGATGGTGCAGTTGAAACACGCGATCAAAACACCGATCTTGGCGGCTCAATGCGCTTGGGCGGCCAGGTGTGCAAGCTAGAACCGGGCAGCAACGCCAACAAAGTGTATGGCAGTGACAGTATTGTCGAGCGCCATCGCCACCGCTACGAAGTGAACAACACCTACTTGAAGCAGCTAGCTGATACCGGGCTTGTCTTTTCATCGATGTCCGACGACGAAGAACCGCTGGTAGAAATGATAGAGATTGAAGACCATCCTTGGTTTATTGCTAGTCAGTTTCACCCCGAATACACTTCTAACCCACGCGATGGCCACCCGCTATTTACTGGTTATGTTCAAGCGGCGCTCGACTATGCCCGTGAAAATGGAAGGGGGTAGGATGCAACTTTGCGGATTCGAGGTTGGACTTGATAAACCCTTGTTTGTCATTGCCGGACCCTGTGTTATCGAAAGTGAGGCGATGGCCATGAGCACTGCCGAGGCTCTCATGGAAATGACAGCCTCTCTTGGTATAAATTTTATCTATAAATCATCCTTTGATAAGGCTAATCGTTCCTCGGCCACGGGCTTTCGAGGACCTGGCAAGGAAGAAGGGCTGCGCATCTTAGCTAAAGTTAAAGCTGAGTTCGGAGTACCTGTGATCACTGACGTTCATGAAGACACCGCGTTAGATGAAGTCGCTGATGTTGTTGATGTGCTTCAGACTCCCGCATTCCTGTGTCGACAGACAAATTTTATCGAACGAGTGGCGCGCACGGGCATGCCAATCAATATTAAAAAAGGTCAGTTTTTAGCACCAGCAGAAATGAAAAATGTGGTGGAAAAAGCACGGGCTGTGGGCAACGAACAGCTGATGGTCTGCGAGCGCGGTGCTAGTTTTGGCTATAACAACTTAGTCTCAGACATGCGTGGATTGGCAATCATGCGTGACTGCGAATGCCCTGTTGTATTTGATGCTACGCATTCTGTGCAGTTACCCGGTGGGCAAGGTGGTTCCAGCGGTGGAACACGCGAACACGTGCCCGTTTTGGCGCGCGCTGCAGTTGCCGCCGGGGTGGCCGGTGTTTTCATGGAGACTCATCCCAACCCTGCTGAGGCACTGTGTGATGGCCCCAATGCCTGGCCGTTAGGCATGATGGCGTCACTGCTGCAGAGGCTGCAAGCCATTGATTCATTGGTGAAATCGTCACCCTTTGAGGAGAGCCTACTCTAGCGAGCAGATGCCGTCTGCGACACTTAGGAGGTCTTCGAGGGATTCTGGTTTTTCAAGAGAAAATCTATATATTACAAAGAATTAAGTAGTTTTCGCCGATATTTTTCGGTCGAGAGCACCACAATACTGCGATTAACAAATCGCGTGAGTGGTTTTTTAAAGAGATCACTTTTCTACTATCCAAGCCAATCGCCGCTAACAGTCGGTTAATTGGTTTGTCATGCGAACAACGGAGTATCGATGAGCAAAATCAGTGACATCAAAGCACGTGAAATCATGGATTCACGCGGAAACCCGACGCTTGAAGCTGACATCTTCCTCAGCAGTGGCAAGATGGGGCGGGCAATGGTGCCATCTGGCGCATCCACAGGTAGCCGTGAGGCACTGGAATTACGTGATGGAGACAAGTCACGTTACTTGGGCAAAGGCGTTCTAAAGGCTGTCGACCACGTCAACGGAGAGCTACGTGATGCGTTGTTAGGTTTCGATGTTATGGACCAAGCAGCACTCGATAATCGCATGATCGAATTGGACGGCACCGAGAACAAAGATCGTTTGGGTGCGAATGCTCTGTTGGCCGTGTCTCTGGCCAATGCTCATGCTGGAGCTGCTGAGTCAGGCAAAATGTTGTTTGAACACTTGGGTGGTGATCGCGCCGTGACTTTGCCTGTACCGATGATGAATATCATCAATGGCGGATCGCACGCGGATAATAACGTCGACTTGCAAGAATTTATGGTTATGCCTGTCGGTGCTCCAAGTTTCTCGGAGGCGTTGCGATACGGTGCGGAAATATTTCATTCGCTTAAAGGTGTGTTGTCCAAACGTGGGCTCAATACAGCCGTTGGTGACGAAGGTGGATTTGCGCCGAACTTGAGCTCCAACGAAGCGGCCATCGAAGCAATTATTGAGGCAGTAGAGTTAGCCGGTTACTCAATGGGAAAAGATATCTTCATCGCTCTAGATGCCGCAAGTTCTGAGTTTTATAAAGACGGCGTTTACGATCTTGCTGGTGAGGGAAAACAGTACAGCAGCGAAGAGTTCACCGACTTTCTAGCCGGGTGGGTTGATCGATATCCGATCATCTCAATCGAAGATGGGATGGACGAAGCCGATTGGGCGGGTTGGAAAACGCTTACCGATAAGGTCGGCGACAGAACCCAATTGGTCGGGGATGACTTGTTTGTCACCAACACCAAAATTTTGCAACGCGGTATTGACGAAGGTGTTGCAAACTCGATCCTGATCAAGGTCAACCAAATTGGCACCTTGACTGAGACAATGCAAGCGATCGAGATGGCGCATGCGGCGGGCTATACATCTGTCGCTTCTCACCGCTCGGGGGAAACTGAAGATTCGACCATTGCTGACTTGGCTGTTGCCGCAGCAACAGGGCAAATAAAAACAGGTTCTCTCTCGCGTTCTGACCGTATCGCTAAGTACAACCAGCTTCTGCGCATCGAAGAAGCACTTGGTGATCGCGCTGTCTACCCTGGAGCGAGCGCTTTCCGTCAGAATTTGTCATAATCTGACTTATTCAATGCGTCGATTCAAACGGAATTGGCGTGTACCCCATTTTTAGAGGACCCACGCTTGCGCGTTTTGACCTACATCGCTGTCTTTTTATTCGCTGTTCTGCAATACCGTTTGTGGCTTGGCGAAGGGAGCGCGCAAGATGTTTGGGAGTTACGTAAACAGGTTGATGACTCCAGAGTGCAGACTCAATCTTTGGTTGAGCGCAATCGCGCGCTGTACGCAGAAGTGAATGATCTCAAATCGGGCTTGGAAGCCGTGGAAGAAATAGCGCGCACAGATCTCGGCATGATCCGCAAAGGCGAAGTGTTTTTTCAAGTGGTTGGTGCACCGGAGAGTGAGCAGCCCTCTGAAACTAACGTGGAAGACCCTGCCGAATCTGACGACGGTGGCTGAACTACACGCTGTCGTTCCGGCTGCAGGTGTGGGCGCTCGTATGGGGGCAATAGTCCCTAAACAATACCTCTCGCTTGCTGGCGAACCTATTTTGGCTTTAACGTTGCGCCGGCTGTTAACCGTGCCAAATCTTAGTACGCTTGTCGTTACTCTTAGCCCTGACGATACACACTGGAACAACATAGACTCATCATTGCGTATGAAAGTGCGCGGAGTAGAAGGTGGTTCGGAACGCGCGCTATCTGTCTTAGCGGGGCTCAATGCCTTGTTAAAATTCGCGGACCCCGATGACCTGGTGCTGGTTCACGATGCTGCTAGGCCATGCGTGCGATTAGCAGACATCAACAACTTAATTTCACGCGTGTGCGACGATCCTCTGCGCGGTGGTCTTCTGGCTTGTCCCGTTCGTGACACTATGAAACGGGGCAGTGCCTCGGATCATGTCATCCATACTGAACCACGCGAAAACCTCTGGCACGCACTGACGCCACAATTGTTCCAGCTGCGTCCGTTGCGAGACGCAATAGTGCAAGCGGGTGCCGCTGGTGTGAATTTAACGGATGAATCTTCTGCAATGGAGTGGGCTGGGCTGCAACCGCTGTTGGTGCAGGGTAGCGATGATAATATCAAGGTTACCCGACCAGATGATATAAAAATGGCTGAGCAATATTTAGGTCAGCAAAATATTTAATTGCAGGTACGTCCCTTCGTCGGGTGTGCTTCTACACTGAATATTTACACTAATAAACCACCGCTGCAGATTTATCGGATTGGAATTTATGTTGATAGGACACGGCTACGATGTACACGCCTTTGGCCCAGGCAATTATCTTGTGATCGGTGGGCAACGTATAGCCTATGAGCAGGCTTTTGTCGCGCATAGTGATGGTGATGTGTTGATCCATGCTCTTTGTGATGCGCTGTTGGGCGCGGCAGGGCTAGGAGATATCGGCCATCACTTCCCTGATACCGATGACGCGTGGAAAGGGGCAGATAGCCGAGATTTGTTAGCCCGAGTTTTGGCTTCGTTGGCCGGACAGAACTTGCGACCACATAACGCAGACATGACCGTCATCGCACAGGCCCCAAAAATGGCACCTCATATTCTGTCTATTCGCGAGACTCTTGCTAAGGATTTAGGTTTGCCGATTCAACGCGTTAATGTGAAGGCAACCACGAGTGAGCACTTAGGTTTCACAGGCAGGTGCGAGGGGATTGCGGCACATGCGGTTGTAACTGTGCTCGAGAACGATTAATGGCGCACTACCACCCCAAGCGAATACTACAACCTGGTCCTGTCGTGTTTGATCCTGTGGGTATTGAGCTACTTGCGCATGAGCGAGAAATGCTCGCTCATCCAGCGACGGGTGCAGTAATTTTGTTTGGCCACAACTTTGAAGAACCACAACAGTTGGCCGATTTAATCCGCTGTTGTCGTGAAGCGCGCTCGGGTGAACTGCTGGTGATGGTGGATCAAGAAGGTGGGAGAGTACAACGTTTTCGTACGGGCTTTAGTGCTTTGCCAAGCGCTGCTGTTTTTGGTGAAGCTTTTGATGTGGATTCGAAACGAGCGGTGGCTGCAGCTGAAGATGTGGCATGGCTTTGTGGGCGCGAATTGCGAGTCATTGGGGTGGATATAAACCTGGCACCTGTCGCTGATTTGCAAACGGGGAGCAAGGCTATTGGTGATCGTGCCTACCACACAAACCCTGGCGTAACCACTCAGCTCAGCGCCGCAGCTGTGCGCGGCTTGCATTGTTCAGGGCTTTCGGCAACTGCGAAACATTTTCCTGGGCACGGCGGTGTACTCGAAGACACGCACGTTGATCATGCCTGTGACGAGCGCGAATTGGCTGAAATTACAGAAAAAGACCTGAGCGTGTTTAAACAGCTTATAGAAGTTGGTGTTGATTCTGTCATGCCGGCACATGTGGTGTACCCAGCAGTTGACGAATGTCCTGCGGGGTATTCCCCTAAGTGGATAAAAGATCTGTTACGCACAGAGATGGGTTTTGAAGGAGCGGTACTTAGCGATGATCTGAGCATGGCGGCAGCAGGTATTGCTGGAGAAGTGCCGGAGAGGGCTGAAATGGCCTTGTCGGCGGGCTGCGATTTGGCCCTGGTATGTCAGGACCCCGGTGCCGCGGAATCCGTGATAGATCGGCTCAGTGGTGATGTCGTGGATGAGACTCGCGCTGAGCGGGTACTTGGCTTGATGCGAGACGCTGAAGAAGTCGATGAGCGCCTGCGACTTGATAGAGCAATGCTAAGCCTTGACTGGTTGAAGCAACCTAATCCCGATCTCTAAGTTATTCCTCGCTTGCGACAGTTGGTCTATTTCTCGCACTCAGCTAAGGTTATATTGATTAATCACCAAATGAGAAACGCGCATGAGTAGCACGGCCATTATAGGCGGTACAGGTCTAACCCAGATAGAAGGTTTAAAAATCACTCGACGCGAAATGGCGCGAACTCCCTATGGAGCACCATCAGGACCCGTTATGTTTGGTGAACTGTTTGGTCAGGAAGTCATTTTTCTTGCGAGACATGGCCACGGTCATACTATTCCACCACATCGTATCAACTATCGAGCAAACATTTGGGCACTGAAAGAATCCGGTGCGGATGAAGTGATCGCCGTGGCTTCCGTAGGAGGAATATCGCCTGATTGCATTCCACAAGCACTGGTGATCCCTGATCAACTCATCGACTACACGCACGGCAGAGACCACACTTACTTTGATGGTGCCCCAGAGCGAGTAGCGCATGTCGGTTTTGCTGATCCCTACAGCGAAGAGGTGCGGCAGCGATTGATTGCTGCGTCCCGGGAAGCTGCGGTTCCGTTGGTAGACTCGGGGTGTTATGGCGTGAGCCAAGGGCCTCGTTACGAAACTTCTGCGGAAGTGGCTAGAATGCAGCGTGACGGATGCACCATTTCTGGAATGACGGGTATGCCCGAAGCGGGCCTAGCGCGAGAATTGGGATTGGCCTATGCCAGTTGCTCAGTGGTGGTGTCTTGGGCGGCTGGCCGATCCCCATCGCGTGGTGATGATAGTTTGCACGAGGACGTGCAGGCCGGCATTGAAAACGTCAGAGCGATGGTGCAAAAGCTGCTGAAGGCAGCTTAACTTTAGCCAGCAACCCAGATCAGTCCCAGCACGCTGCTGGGCTGCGCTGATTCATGTTGTTTAGCCACATGGTTGCACAAGCCGTGTCACCCGCTTGTGCACCTGTCGATTTGGTGGTTGCAATTATTCGGTAGGGATCAGTAGAAGTTTCTATACTGACAGAATAATCGCCATCACTTTGCCAGCCACCCATATCTAGATCAGCCAAATCAGCTGCATAGCTATTGTTGTCTAGAAAGTATTTTTCTTGCGCTTGCGCTATCTGCATAATGCGAGAGGTTGCGTCGCCGCGTCGTGCTTCCATCGTGTAGCTTGTGTAACTTGAATAGCCGATAGACGAAAGTATGCCAATGATTGCTACCACAATCATAAGCTCTATAAGGTTGAAACCCGCTTGTATGCGCATATCGTTCTCTTGTTATTTCTGGTTGACCGACACTGAGAGTGGTTTGAATTCATGAATATCTTTTCATTAGCGGCGGATCTACAAAAGCTTTTAGCGGAGACGGTTTGGAGTCTATAAGCAAACTAACCGAAGATGCACCTCGTGAGAAAGTTTGGTTTCTTTATGTGGTTCGCCGTGACGACAATGCGCTCTACACAGGAATCACCTTGGATGTTCAACGTCGTTTTAAAGAACATTTGAGTGGTCGTGGTGCAAAGGCATTGCGCGGTCGCTCGCTGGTTTTAAGTTATAGAGTGGCCTTAGGGGATCAGTCCATTGCACTGCGTGCTGAAAGCCGCTTTAAGGCGCTAAGCAAGGTGCGTAAAGAAGTGTTTATTCAGCAACAGCTTAGTCCTACAATGCTGCTCGAAGCACTGGCACTGGGATAATTTAAAGAACAATGAAATGAGAATTTGTATTCTAAAGCGGGGCCTCTCTTTGCTATCATAGGGTGATTGAACAGCAGGAGAGATCATGGCCAAGCTTGAAGATTTATTCGAAAAAAACCGACGATGGTCGGAACAGGTACGCCGACAAGATCCCAACTACTTTCTAGAATTATCTAAGCAACAAGCCCCCAAGTTTCTCTGGATAGGCTGCTCGGACAGTCGTGTGCCTGCGAATCAAATTATGGACTTGCCTCCCGGTGAAGTTTTTGTTCACCGCAATATTGCTAATGTCGTGGTCCATACGGATCTGAATTGCCTCTCGGTTGTGCACTACGCAGTCCATGTGCTCAAAGTCGAACACATCATCATTTGCGGTCACTATGGCTGCGGGGGTGTTAAAGCTGCTCTTGATGGCGAGGACCACGGGTTGATCGACAATTGGCTTCGCCATATCCACGATGTCTATCGTCTACATAAAGACGAGTTAGATGGCATAGAAGACATGGGGCATCGCGCTGACAAAGCGTGTGAACTAAATGTCGTAGAGCAGGTCGGGCACCTGAGTGACAGCAGTATCATGCGACAAGCCTGGAGCAAGGGCATCGAGGTTTCCGTTCATGGCTTGATTTATCGCTTGGAAGATGGGTTACTACACGATCTAAATGTCTCTCGACATGGGCCCGATGCACACGATCGACCACGCCCTTCCAATTGAACTATTGCTCTCTAAACATACTATTTTCACCTGTATTAACAATTTGCCACAATAGTTAATATCCGAGCTAAGCAATTGATTGTCAGTAGGCTCAGTCCAACGCAAATCCGTAGTAATATGTTGATGCGCTGCGCCTAACCCCTCCCTTTAGCCTTTCATTAGCCTTTCAGGCCGCATTTCTCTTGGCCTGCACGCCGTGGCATATAACGCTCAGTTTTCCGTTGGGCGTTGCCGCTCCATACCTCAGATCAGGGAATACGGTACAGCCTTTATCGATAAGGCTTTCGACCGTGTCATACCTGCTCGTGCGCAAACTCTCAAGGCTGGGAGCGTGGAACCGATGTAGTACCCAGTGCTACTGCGCCACGAACATGTTTATAACTATAACAACTGCGGTTAACGCAGAACTGGTGCCGAGGAATGCTGACAAGACAACCCGACTTTGTCGACAATGTATTGGATCTAATGACTTTGAAAGTTCTAATAATTGATGATAATGAAATGGACAGACTGGTTTATCGCCGCTGTTTGTCTATGCACGAGACGCGTGTCTTCAGCATAGAGGAAGCTTCAAGTGCCCAAGAAGGCTTGGTGCTATACAACAACGAACAATTCGACTGTGTGCTACTCGACTATCACCTTGGTTCTTGCACCGGCATAGAAGTTCTAGATCAAATTGTGGAGCACAACCCAGTCTCACGGCCAGCTATTGT
Organism: uncultured Granulosicoccaceae bacterium; assembly: GCA_937965695.1. Lineage (GTDB taxonomy): Bacteria > Pseudomonadota > Gammaproteobacteria > CALCKW01 > CALCKW01 > CALCKW01. The sequence continues at coordinate 288,373 of CALCKW010000002.1, read as the reverse complement.
GATGCTCACGGGTTTTGGAACGATAGATGGTGCAGCAGACGCCATGAAGCGTGGCGCCGACGATTACATTCAAAAATCCACGGTATCGGTTGAATCTCTGGGTAGGGCGATTGCGAATGCGGTTGAGAAAACCGCCTTGCGTCGATCAATTTCGTCGAAACAGCAGTATTTGCAGATAGCCAATGAACAATTGAGCAAGCAAAACGAAGAAATCAAGCGTTTTTACCACAGTGTTTCTCATGAGCTGAAAACACCTCTCACATCATTGCGAGAGTTTGTATCGATGGTGCACGAAGGTGTAGCAGGTGAGATAAATAATGACCAAGGCGATTTGCTATCCACGGCGCTGGAAAGCTGCGACCAGTTGTGTACCCATCTGAATGACTTAACTGATTCAGTGAGCCTAGAGACTGGCGCTTTCCGACTAGATCTAGATCGTGTCGATCCAGCTCAGGTTCTGGACAAATCGATGCGCCAGTTTGAACCTTTGTTTGAATCTGCCGATATTAGTCTCAGTTGCCAATCGGATGCTGAATTACCGCTTATGCAGGCGGATGAAGCGCGAATCATTCAGGTGATCTCGATCTTGCTGGCGAACGCGCGAAAATTCACACCGGCCGGTGGCAGTGTGGTGCTAAAAAGCGAGCGAGCAGGCCCTGATGGTAATGCAATTCGCTTTTCGGTCGCTGATACGGGATGTGGAATAGAAGCGAAGTACATCAATCTTGTCTTTGACCGCTTGTATCAGGTCAGTAAGGAAGACGAATGGGGCTGTCGTGCCAGAGAAGGTCTGGGCTTAGGTTTGTCCATTGCCAAGCAAATTATGCTTCAGCACGGCGGTGAATTAGTTGTACAGAGTGTGCCGGGCGAAGGCAGTGAATTTTCTTTCACCGTTCCCGTGTCGGACTTTTTAGCCCGCGTGGCATAGTTAGTTTTAGGAGAAACGCCAAATGAAAAAAATACTGGTTGTCGAAGATGATCGTAAGATTGCTAAAGCGCTCAGTGTGCGGCTACGATCTTTGGGCTACGAAGTGGGCTTTGCCTACGATGCAGCGATGGCATTGACTCATGCTCGCGATACGCGTCCCGATATGGTGATCATCGATATCAATTTGCCAGCCGGCAACGGCTTTCAAGTTGCTGAGAGATTGCAGCAAGCACCTGAAACCTCTGGTACGCCATTTATGTTCATCACCGCCAGTCGCAAAGCCGGTCTGCGTGGGCAAGCGATGAAAGTAGGTGCTAAAAGCTATCTGGAAAAACCGTTTCTCGCTAGTGACCTAGTGAACAGCATTGAAAATGTTTTGGGTGTTGCCTGACCTTACTGAGAGATTGTTAGGTGCAATTGATTAGGCGTTGCACTGCAGTCGATTAGCAGGCCGCCCATAAATTTTATGGCAATGGGAATTCGAACTATTTCTCTATCGCCTTAACCATCAATGCGATGGTCGTACCCACGCCGGGTATTGAGCTTGCTGAAACCTGTGACCCCATGGCTTTCATGGCTTCTTGGACGATTGACAATCCAAGTCCGGTTCCTGGCACTTGATCTTCGCCCACAAGACGGGTGAAGGGTTCAAAGACTTGTTCGGCACCTTCAGGGTTGAAGCCTATACCGTTATCCTTAAATTCGATACGAACATGACCCGTGCCTGTGTCACTCACCGTGTGAGTGACTTTCAGTGGTCGTTCAGGGTCGCGAAACTTTATCGCATTTGACAGTAAATTACGGTACACCGAGCGCAACAATTTTGCATCCCCCATAACGTAGTGTTTTGTGCCAGCGTAGTTAATACAACCTTTTGAGTGTTCCAGCAGCAAGTCACTGTCTTTCGCCACTAGTTTCAGCAATTCAGTAGGATTAATTGCTTCGAGCTTGCCGACTCTGCTTGCTGTTTGTGTCAGGTGCATGACATCGTCGACGAGTACTTGACCGCGTTCAGCCGAATGCTGGATAGCGCGCAATGCAAAGCTCAAAGATTCGCTTTGCGGCCCTTCAAACTCCTCGCCCAGTATTTGTGTGAATGTCGCTATGCGTCGTAAAGGGGATAGCAGGTCATGTGCCGCAACTGACGCGAAACGCGAAAGGCGCTTATTCGAATCACGCAGTTGTTTTGTCGCGGCTTCCAATTCCGCACTTCGCTCTTGCATATGTAAGCGGTAGAGATTGCGTTCTGTGACATCGGCAAGGGAGTAGTAGACTTCTTTGGAAAGCTTATCGGGTGGGGTTACCAAATAACCGCTGAGCTCCAGTTCCCGAATGTCACCCTTGCAATCAGTGGCTTTGAGGGGATGAGCATTAAGTTTTTCGCCAGCCCACATCGCGCTCCAGATTGGGCCTTCGGTAAGTTGTTTATGCAATGTGCTTGTCTCTGGTGCTTCGCCCAAAAATTCAAGTCGCAAGTCATTTGAAGCTGCGATTAGCTGACCCTTGGTGTCGTAACATAATGCCAAGTGCGGGCTTCGTTCGTAGAGGGTCCGAAAGTGCTGTCGCTCCTCTTCTAACCTTTCTTGTAAATATTGCTGCGCTCTAAATTCGCGTAAATCATCGAATTCACTGCCATTGGTAGCTTCCAAAGTGGTTGTACTGATGACAAACTGTTTGTTGTCGGAATCCCATTGCACATGAATGGTGTGAAAGTTTTGCTGATTATATTTGTCGAGGCAAATATTGGGCAATGTCAGACGTTGGCCAGGGTTTTCACGCAACTCGTCCATCGCTTCGTCCATACCTAATAGTACAGTCGAGCTTTCGGAGAGGCAGTCGCCCACTTTTAGCCAGTTGCTAAGTTTGCCAGCTGTTTCTGTAACGATACCTTGGCTGTTGGCGAAGGCTACACCGATCATACCTAGCCGGATTGCAGATTCACCCTGGGCGGGTTTGGCCAGCATTACCAAGTGACGTCTCTTTTGTTACTCGCCTCGATGAGACGCTGTGTTGCTTGCAACAAGCCTTGCCCTGTTAAGGCACTACATAAGTGGATTTGGTTTGTATGCTGGTGAACTTCGTCGAGGGTTTCGGCATCAGGCATTTTACGATCTGTTTTGTTAAGTACCCCAAAGCAAGGACGGCCGGGCATGGCCTGCTCAAAACAATCAATCATATGAAGCATGTGAGCAATGGTGTGTGGTCTAGAGCTATCTGCAACGACCAAGGCTCCGGAGGCTCCCTTGACGTAGACCGACTCAAATACTTTGTCCCCGAAGTTTCCGTCGGTATCCCATAGAACCACAGCTTGTTTCTGACCTTCGAAATCGAGCTTCAACTCGTGTAGCTGCACACCAATTGTCGATTTATAGTCGTGTTCGAATGAATTAAATTTTAGGCGACGAGCTATCGACGTCTTGCCGACCGCCTGTGCACCTAGTAAAACTATTTTTTTTGCCCGCATACAGCACCTGTGCGCGTTTGTTGGTTCGCCTCGCAAAGACGTCGCTCTCAATGAGCGCCTTGGGTTAATCGTGCCACAGGGAGCTCTAGTGTCTTTGTGACCGTTTCGATTGAGATGGAGCAAAGGCGATGCCATGGTGGGGCAAATGGTTCTTTGATAGCTGTGTTTCTGGCGTTAGGAAAGCTATTTGATGTGAATCAACGGAACAGCGGGGATTGTTGCGATTTAGAAAAACTGGCTGAGACGTGACCTAGCGCAGGATTTTTATATGGCGTCACGCAAATAAATTGGCGGATACAAGCTTGCTGGTCTTATGGTTTGATATCTAGGGAGTCTGGTACACGTTAAAAAAGTGCACAAAATCCTCTCCAAAACGCTCCAGCTTACTGCTGCCTACACCAGAAATAGCAGACATCTCGTCTAATGTCTGTGGCTGTTCTCTCGCCATCTCTGCGAGGGTAGCGTCATGAAAGACCATAAAGGGCGGGATACCTTGTTCTTCCGCAAGCTCTTTACGCAGAAGTCTTAACTCTTCCCAGAGATCCTCCTCAATGCCTTCGAGTGCGACGGCGCTTTTTCTTCGTTTCGCTTTTTCGCTCTTAGCTTTTTTACCGTCAAGCCTCAGGTGCAAGGTTTCTTCACCTTTTAGCAGTGGGCGGGCTTGCTCCGTCAGGTGTAGCCCACCATGCTCAGTATCAGCGCGCAGATAACCGTGTGCGATGAGTTGGCGATAGACACTGCGCCAGGTGGCTTCGTTTGTATCTTTTCCGAGCCTGTAAGTTGTCTGTTGGTGGTGGCCATTTTGTTTTACGCGAGTTTCGTCAGCTCCGCGCAATACTGAAATCAAATAGTTGACGCCAAAGCGTTGGCCAGTGCGATAGGCACATGAAAGCGCCTTACGAGCGGACTCGGTGCCGTCCCATGTTTGAGGTGGCTCAATGCAGTTGTCACAATTGCCGCAGGGCTGTTGCAGTTGCTCTCCGAAATAGCTCAACAAGGCTTGGCGGCGACAGCTTGTGATTTCACACATGCCGAGCATCGCCTCTAACTTGTGGTGTTCGACGCGGCGTTGATTGCCATTGTTACTGTTTTCCATCATTTGCCGCAGGGTGATTGCGTCTTGCAGACCGTACGCCATCCACACCGTGGAAGGCAGACCGTCGCGTCCCGCACGTCCCGTCTCTTGATAATAAGCTTCTATGCTTTTTGGTAAATCAAGGTGTGCGACAAAGCGAACGTCAGGCCGATCAATTCCCATACCGAAAGCCACAGTGGCGACGATGATGATGGGATGTTCGTGCAAAAATCGACGCAGATAAATAGCGCGAATTTCAGATTCCATGCCGGCGTGATAGGGCAGGGCGTTTAGACCTGTCGCCGCTAATTTAACAGCGGTTTCCTCCACCTTGCGGCGGCTCAAACAATAAATGATCCCGGATTGGCCAGAGTGGTTGTCCTCAATGAAACTCAGCAGCTGATCGAGACCTTTTTGTCTCGTTTGTATGTGGTATTGAATATTGGGGCGATCGAAACTGTCGATATACTGCGGGTGCTGCTCTAGGGCCAAACATGCTTTTATATCAGCCCGAGTCTGATCATCAGCTGTGGCGGTCAAAGCCAGCCTTGGTACGTTCGGAAAGCGTTGGGCCAGAAGTCGCAGCTGAGCGTACTCAGGGCGAAAGTCGTGGCCCCACTGTGAAACACAGTGGGCCTCGTCGATGGCAAACAGCGAAATTTCAAGTGAGTCGAGGATTTGCAGGGTCGACTGCATCAAGAGTCGTTCAGGCGCCATATAGAGTAATTTAAGTTTGCCGTTTTGCGCCTGTTCAATAACCTTCCGCGCTTCTTCAGCCGACAGACTGGAATTTAAAAAAGCGGCAGCGACACCATTTTGTTGCAGGTTTTGTACTTGATCCTGCATCAGTGCAATAAGCGGCGAAACTACAATGCTCAAACCGTCCCTGACCAAGGCGGGTACCTGGTAGCAAAGGCTTTTTCCACCACCAGTGGGCATAAGCACTAAGGCACTTCCTCCAGCGCAGATATGCTCCACGACCTCACCTTGTAGTCCTCGAAAAGCTGAATAGCCGAAGGTGTCTTCCAGTACTTGTTGGGGGGTGTTGCTGTGGCTCATTGAGGGTCTCTGGACTATTGCAGAATTTTTTCGTGTCTCTTTTGGTCTGGGCTCAGCCAAATCAAAGGTGATTGGGGAGCATGATATCAAATGCCAGTGAGCAACCTGCTGCGGTATCCGTTCTGCTAGCGTACAATTCTGCTCGTTAGCTGGCTAGGCGAGTCAAGAATGGCATGCCGCTTATTCGCGTTGTTGCGAATGAACCTTTAGATAGACGAGAAATAGATGACGAAAAAAGTCGACAAAGAATTGCAAAGTGCAAAACTTAACATTGAGACTGGGTTAATTGCTTGGGATGAGCTGGCACGCCACTTTGCTAGAGGAGTTGTGATTAGAGTGCATCCTGATCTAGACCTTGTAGATGTCGGCCAGGCATTTTTAAGCGATGACGCCGCGGCGGTAGACGGATGGCGTCAATCAAAGCAACTGAATCGGGCCAGTGACGATGATGCTCGTCGCTGGCATGCAGAAAGTGCTGAATTTTGGGCGCTTGTTGTTGCGCCATGGGTTTTAGTGCAAGAGGTCGAAAAATCGGCCGACTCAAAATCGCCGGCCGATCAGACGCAACTACACTAGCGATTGCAGTCCCTCAGTTGAACTGCGGGCTCGTATAAGGCATGGGGCTGAGCTCGCTGCAGGCAACCGTTGATGAAGATAAGCCATCGTCGACGATCATATTCCCACCAACTGCCGCCGCAATGCTTACAGCTGCCGAACTATTGGCGTCCTTGATTTGAACAATGCCTGAAGACAGACAACCAGAGCTGGCTTGGCGATAACCATCTTGACCTTGAATCGTAAGAGTCAACTCGTTAGTGTCTATTCGAGAGTTCAAACCTCGCAGTTCCGATGCCTCAGTGGCCAAGGTTTGCGATGGGCTGACCCAAGTATCATCGGCGCTGCCGGTGCTAAAATTTGACGCGACTGAGTTGAGGCTCTCACTCTCGGTGACCATATCGTAGCTGCCGTTGAACACGGTAGTCTGATCGTCGTAAGAACTCTGAAACTGGGTGAAAACGGCGGCACAATAGAGCGCGTTCTCAATACCTGTTCGTGATGCTGCTTCGCAGCTACCGCTCAATTGTCCTGAGTAGGTCACGTTCAGCCCAGCTGAACTGGCGAGAGTGCAGTTATTGAAACTCCATGTAGGTATTGCCAGATTGTTGTTCGCCGTTGATGAGTTTAGCGTCGCCGTCCCCCCTCCTGCACAAGAATATGAAATGCCCGAATTGTAAGTGCCAAGCATCAGTGCGTGAGCAAAACGTGCCAAATTGGCATGCGATGCTGTGTAATTCAGTGCACTAACCGCGAGCTCACTAGACGAAGGACCTAAGCTTCCACCTCCGTTATCTTCTCCACCGTTCCCGTTTCCACCACCGTCTCCCGCTCCTTCGCCGTCGCCGCCGTTTCCATCGCCGTCTCCCGTGCCGTCGCCGTCGCCGCCGTTTCCATCGCCGTCTCCCGTGCCATCGCCGTCGCCGCCGTTTCCATCGCCGTCTCCCATGTCATCACCGTCGCCGCCGTTTCCACCACCGTCTCCTGTGCCATCACCGTCGCCGTTTCCACCACCGTCTCCCGTGCCGCCACCGTTTTCGTCCCCACCGCCTTCACTGTCGCCATCGCCGTTAGAGTTGTTATCACCAGCGTCAGTGCTCCCTCCGTCGCTAGGTGCGACCATGCCAACAAACTCACTATCACCCGATGACTGGCCTATGACCGGGGAAGCAGAGAATTTTTCGGAACTATCGCAGCCCTGAAGCAGTGTTGCACTAAAGGCAAGAGCACAAGCCTGTGCCAGCAAAGAAATTCGAAAACGCATGATTTTATACCTCGGTGTTTACGCGGTCTTGCTTTGTCGAGCAACGCACCTTCGTGCTTTTGCCCGATAGTTTGCAATCAATTGGAGCCATCCTATCTCAGAGAATTGGCATGGTTGGATAACTTGATACTTTTTATTTTGCTATGTGAACCACGTCATGTTCTCGAAAATATCTGATTCGAAAACGTGACACATGCTTTGTTTCAACTATGATTCACTGGTGGTTGTAAATACATTTGTTATTTCGATTTATAGGCGGTCAGGGCTGATGAAATCTTACTTAAAGCAAAGCGCTTGTGCTTTGGGAATTATATTGTGCTCAACATCGATGGCAAGCGAGCAAGTTCACGCGCCCGTGTTGACTCTGCTCTGGCCTGAAGCAGGTCCTGCGCATCAGTCGTTCTCGACGATCAAGGAAACGGGTCTGGCTGAAGCCGTTATCACGATGGCAGAACAGCGAATGGCGCTTCGGGGGCCCGTCACTGTAGTTTTAGGTGGCGGAGGCAAACCACGTATAAGCCAGGACAGCCAAGTGGTCGTCATGCCCTATGAGCATTTGCAGCAAATCGAGAAAGATCTGAGCAATGGCGGTGCGAAAGATCACGAACAACGTCAAGTAGCTTTGGACGCCTTCACGTATAGCTTGGTCCATCAATTGGCTCATGTTGCTATCGAGCAGCAAGAGGAGTCTGGACAGTGGTTGGGAGAGGACGCAGCGGCCGATTTGACCATGATTACCTTGTTAGAACACATTCCTGATGGCGCTAGGATTGCCCGTAATGCACTGAGTCTATTTGATAAACAAGCAATCGGTATGGTTCGAGAGACGCAAAACTTTTGGTCTAGCCACGAGTTAAATGCAGAGCGTTATTGGGCTGGGATTTGTCAGCTCTTAGGCAGTGGGCAAGTGCTAGACGAAGTCTTACCTGAGGATCAAATGAGTAACGAGGAATGTCGCGTGCATTACGCAGCACTGCGCAATAGCTGGGGACAAATGTTTGCCCAAGGGCTATTACCGCTTGAGCCAGAGTCAGAAGTCGCCTCTCGCTAGTAAAACTATAAATCAACGCAAAAGCCCGATGTTCTTGTTGTTTGGAACATCGGGCTTTTTTGTTTTATTGCTTTAGTCTTTCTGCAGCAGCTGCCCGCATGGATTGAATTTTTTTCTGGTATCGAGACTGCACCACGTCAATGGTGATCATGATGACTATCACAAAGTAAAAAGTGGCTTTGCTCATCACGGTTACTTCGTACCCGAAAAGTTTTAAGTGGGCGAGATGGCCACCCTCAGACAACAACATCACGGCGACCAAAAACAAAATAAAGAGTCCAACAACCTCATACATGCGGTTTTTCTTTAAAAATTCAGTGACATGATCTGCGAGCCAAATCATTAAAATGCCGCCAATGACAATGGCTGTGGCCATGACCACAAAAACATCTGTCAACGCCATAGCGCTGAGGATGGAATCGAAAGAGAAAACGGCATTCATCGCGACAATCCACACCAACGAAACGAAATACGAACGTGGCTTACGGTCTACTTGCTCTTCGTCTTCCAACACCATCATGTGGGAGATTTCCTTGGTGGCTGTGTAGAGCAGGAACACGCCACCGATTAACACAATTACCGCATGAAAACTAAAGGCACCCTCGATGACACCAGGCCAATTGAGGCTAAAGAGCTCGCCTTGAACGCTATCAATGAGAGAAATCAAAACAAATAGAAGTACGATGCGCAATACGACGGCCAGACCTATACCCCATTTGCGTAACGACGATTGGCGACTGGCTTCGACCCGTTGCGATTCAAGCGATATGTAAAGTAGGTTGTCAAAACCCAGCACAGCTTGTAGCAATACAAGCATAAGCAGGGTAAATAGGTTTTCAACGCTAAAAATTTCCATAAATATTCAACTAGTTCCTAGTGGTCTCTATAAACATCAATTAACTTTATCAGGCTGGCATATTTCTGCATCATTTGAAGGATTAAGACTTGGCAGTCTGCAACTCAGTGCTGGAGTATACCGAACGCAGTGAAAGCTTGGTTTGTGTGCCGACCACACCTGGCAACGCCATCACGCGGTGAAAGTAGAGTCGCTCGAAGTCTGAAGCATCGGTATAAGCCAGCTTGACGAGATAATCAGCATCACCAGCGATCAAATGTACCTCTAACACTTCGGGAATAGCCATAACAGCGGCTTCAAACTCTTTAAATGTGTCTTTTGATTGCCGTTCCATTCGGATCAGCAGGTAAGCGGTACCGTTGCGGCCCAGTCGTGATCGACTGAGAAGAGCGACATATCGATCTATAACGCCGATGTCCTCCAAGCGTTTGACACGGCGTAGGCAAGCGCTAGGTGAGAGATTGACCAGTGAGGCCAGATCAGCGTTACTGATACGGCCATCTCGCTGCAGCGCTCGCAATAACTGGTGGTCTCGATCATCTAACTCGAGTGAATCGTGCATGTAAACACCTCTGGCTTGAATTATATTCTGCAAATATACCATTTGAGAGAATAATCTACTAATTGGCCTTATATTAATACGTCACAACGCAAGATAATTCAGCATGGCTCCCCCCACAATCGCTTCAATTCGAGCAAGCGCTCGTCGTTATAAAAATTGGATCTATTGCGCATAGGCGCAGGAGTAGCAATATGTTAATCGGTGTACCTAAAGAGATTAAAAATCACGAGTATCGTGTGGGCCTAACGCCTGACAGCGTACAAGAGCTAGTCGGCAATGGTCATCAAGTCATTGTTGAGACTTTGGCGGGAGCCGGTATTGGTGCTGATGATGCTGAATACGTCAGTGCTGGTGCAGAAATTCGCCCTGACGCAGCCTCTGTTTTTGCTGAAGCCGATATGGTCGTCAAAGTAAAAGAGCCGCAGGCCGTAGAGCGAGCCATGCTCCGCAAGGGTCAAATTTTGTACACCTACCTGCATCTAGCGCCTGACCCAGAGCAGACCAAGGAATTGGTGGCTTCTGGTGCGATTTGCATCGCTTACGAGACAGTGACCTCACCTCGTGGTGGTTTGCCGCTACTCGCACCTATGTCACAAGTGGCTGGGCGCATGTCTATTCAAGCGGGTATGAATGCGATGGAGCGGAGCAAAGGCGGTTGCGGTAAGTTGCTGTCTGGTGTGCCGGGTGTTGAACCAGCTAAAGTTGTCGTTATCGGTGGCGGTGTGGTGGGCTGCAATGCGGCTGACATGGCAGTGGGAACCCGAGCTCGCGTCACTATTCTAGATCGCAGCATAGAGACCTTGCGTCACCTCGATGATCTGTATGCAGGCCGCGCCGAGACGGTCTACTCAACAGCTGCCGCTTTGGAAAAGCACGTCATGGAAGCTGACTTGGTCATTGGTGCTGTGCTAATCCCAGGTGCCGCTGCTCCTAAGTTAGTGACGGCCGATATGATTTCACGCATGAAACCGGGCACAGTAGTTGTGGATGTGGCGATAGATCAGGGCGGTTGTTTCGAAACCTCTAAAGCGACCACGCATCAAGATCCCACTTACATCGTTGACGATGTTGTACACTACTGTGTTGCCAACATGCCGGGCGGAGTTCCTCGAACGTCGACGTTTGCACTCAACAACGCCACCTTGCCTCACGCTGTGGCAATTGCGAATAAAGGCTATAAAAAAGCCTTGATGGATGATGAGCACCTGCGCAACGGTCTCAATGTGATCGATGGAAAAGTGACCTATCGTGAAGTCGCTGAAGTATTGGGTTACGAGTACGTACCCGCTGAGAAAGCGCTGGCTTAATTAGCACGGCTAAAAGTGTCGACGGCGGACTCTTCGTTGTCGCCAGTTTTAGCTTTTTCTACTATTTTGCCGCAGAGAATTGCGGCAGAATAACGCCTTCCTTGCTCTTCAATGAAACACAAAACGTTGGGCAAAATTAAAATTTAGTGTTTCAGAGCTGATCTTCTCAGCGCAGTCTTCTACTTTGACTAGTGGTAATTTTTTCTCTTGTGACGTCGCATTTGAGCAACACTTGTCCTGTGTGGCTTTTATACAATCCGTGATCCCCTGAGCACTGATCGTCGCGACCTCCTGTGCTTCATGGGCCTCAACAGAGAGTGCCGAAAATGAGCCGTTATTCGATTGTTTCCCTACTGCGCAATTCGCTCAGTTACCATCAAAACTGGCAGCGAGCATGGCGAAGTCCTGAACCAAAAAAGCGCTATAAAATCATCATTGTGGGTGGCGGAGGCCACGGTCTAGCAACGGCCTACTATCTTGCAAAAGAATGCGGTATCACCGATGTTGCGGTCATTGAAAAAGGCTGGCTGGGGGGCGGCAATACGGGTCGAAACACCACCATCGTTCGCTCAAACTATCTCTGGGATGAATCAGCGGCGATCTATGATCACGCCATGGATCTGTGGAAGGGACTCAGCCAAGAGCTCAACTACAACGTGATGTACTCCCCGCGCGGAGTTTTGCACTTGGCTCACAGTGTGAGCGACATGCAAGAGATCTGGCGCCGCGGTAATGCCATTCATCACAACAACATAGCTAGCGAATTCCTCGATCCCGAGCAAGTAAAAGGCATGGTGCCTTTTATGCAGATGGAAGGCCGCTATCCTGTTATGGGCGCCTTGTTGCAAAAAGCAGGTGGCACCGCTCGACACGATGCGGTCGCTTGGGGTTATGCGCGAGCGGCTTCGGCGCTCGGTGTGGATATTATCCAAGAGACCGAAGTGACTGGCTTTGACATTAAAAATGGCGAAGTGCAGGGTGTGCGGACCAGTCGGGGAGATATCGCTTGCGAGCGTGTAGGTGTCGTTGCCGCGGGCCACAGTTCTGTCGTCGCCGAGATGGCAGGTTTGCGATTGCCTCTAGAATCTTTCCCTTTGCAGGCACTGGTTTCTGAGCCCATCAAGCCGGTTGTCGACACGGTGATTATGTCTAATGGGGTGCACGCCTATATCAGCCAATCGGACAAGGGTGAACTGGTCATCGGTGCCAGCTCTGACGCTTACAATTCTTACAGCCAGCGTGGTAGCTTCGACATAATCGAAGACACGCTTCAGGCAATCTGCGAGCTCTACCCCCAATTTAGTCGCATGCGCATGCTTCGCCAGTGGGGTGGGATTGTCGATGTGACGGTCGATCGCTCACCGATTATCTCCAAAACTGACGTGAAGAATTTATTTTTCAACTGCGGTTGGGGCACCGGAGGGTTTAAATGTACTCCCGGATCAGGTCATGTGTTCGCTCACTCATTAGCCAAGGGCGAGATGCATCCTATTGCTGCGCCATTCTCCATTGATCGTTTTCACTCAGGCGCACTGGTTGATGAAGGCGCCGCTTCCGCAGTTGCACACTAAGGTATTGCCATGTTGATTCTTGATTGTCCCTGGTGCGGCACACGCGACCAAAGCGAATTTCACTGTCACGGAGAGGCGCACATTGCGCGCCCGACTGATACCGAAAAAATGGATGACAAAGCATGGGGCGAGTACGTTTTCTTTCGCACCAACCCCAAGGGCATTCATTACGAACGGTGGACTCATGATCACGGTTGTAAGCGTTGGTTTAACGCTGTAAGGAATACAGCTACCGACGAGTTTCTAGCATTCTACAAGCCTGGTGAAAAAGCACCTGCAGTGGGGAGTGATCAGTGAGTCAGAAATTTAGACTGCCAGCGGGTGGGCGTGTCAATCGGTCCAAGTTATTGAACTTTAGTTTTGATGGGCAGCAACTCCAGGGCTATGAGGGAGATACCTTAGCTTCTGCATTGTTGGCCAACGGTGTGCACCTCATCGGTCGCAGCTTTAAGTATCATCGCCCGCGTGGTTTCATGGCGGCTGGTCCTGAAGAGCCAAATGCTTTAATGCAATTGGAAAAAGACCCGTATACACAACCGAATACACGCGCAACTTTGCAAGAACTTTACGAAGACTTAGAAGCGGATAGTCAAAACCGCTGGCCGAGTCTCAAGTTGGATATCAGTGCAGTCAATAGTTTGGTTGCACGTGCACTGCCAGCAGGTTTTTATTATAAAACCTTCATGGCTCCCGCCAAGATGTGGATGACCTACGAAAAGATCATTCGCAAAGCAGCTGGTTTGGGTGTTTCACCTAAGGCCCCGGATCCCGACTGGTACGATCACCGTCACGAGTACCCAGATGTTTTAGTAGTGGGTGGAGGACCCGCAGGCTTGGCAGCAGCATTGTCCGCGGGGCGCAGTGGTGCGCGTGTCATTTTGGTTGAGCAAACACAAGAATTTGGCGGATCGCTACTCAGTGATAATGCTGAAATTGAAGGGGCACCGGCACAACAATGGATTGATGCCACGCTTGCAGAATTGCAGTCAATGCCAGAGGTGCAGTTGCTAAACCGCACGACACTGACACACTATTTAGATTACAACTACCTAACCGCTGCGCAACACCTCGGCGATCACATGAAACCTGGAACCTCCAAAGGGCCTCGACAATGCCTTTGGAAGCTGCGTGCCAAACGTGTGGTTTTGGCGACTGGCGCTTATGAGCGGCCATTAGTTTTCGCTGATAACGATCGCCCGGGTGTCATGATGGCCAATGCCATCCGTACTTTCCAACACCGATATGGTGTACTGCCCGGTCGCGAGTTGGTTGTTTTTACCAACAATGACAGTGCTTACAGTACAGCGATTGATGCCGCTGGCACGGGTGCATCCGTGACGATTGTTGACTGCCGAAAAGCAGCGGGTGACATTGCGCAGAGTGCTGCGAGTGGGGTGGGTATTGAGATAATTCTCAACAGTGCAATCACGGGTGTGAAATATAGCAGTGGTTTGAAAAGCGTCGATGTCATGTCTTTGAACGCTGATGGTACCGGTGTGCAAGGGCAGCCGCGCGTCATCAACTGTGATCTCGTTGGTAGCAGTGGCGGATGGAATCCAGTTTTAAACCTGCACAGCCAGTCCAAAGGTAAATTGCGCTGGATGGAAGCAGAGCAGACGTATGCACCCGGTGTAACCGCCAGCATTAACCCAAGCCTTTCTGCTGGTGCATGTAACGGTGCATTTGACTTGGCTGACTGTTTGGATGAAGGATTTGCCGCTGGCGCTAAAGCCGCTACAGAAGCAGGCTTTGAAGCCATCGCTGGCAGCGTCAATGCTGTGACCCCCACCTTGGGCGTCGGTGAGTTGCGAGCGCTGTGGGTAGTTCCTTGTGATCATCCTTTGGGTCAAGGCAAAAAGAAACACTTTCATGAATTCCAGAATGACGCAACTGCGGCTGACTTGTTGCTAGCGCAGCGAGAAGGTTACGTTTCTGTAGAGCATACCAAACGCTACACCACCACCGGTATGGCGAATGATCAAGGGAAAACTTCCAACATTAACGCGTTGGGTGTTGTGGCGCAGGCTCGCGGTGAGTCTATTCCTCAAGTGGGTATCACAACTTTCAGGCCCCCGTTTGAGCCGCTGACTTTTGGGGCAATTGTCGGTCAGAATTGTAAGGATCTGTTCCACATGGTGCGCAAGACACCCATGCACAGTTGGGCAGAGGAGCAGGGCGGTGTATTTGAAGACGTCGGCGATTGGAAACGCACAAGGTATTACCCACGCGCGGGTGAGGACATGCATGCAGCGGTTTATCGCGAATGTGCTCAAGTGCGTCAATCGGTTGGAATGTTCGACGGCAGTACGCTCGGTAAAATAGACATTCAAGGGCCTGACGCGGCTTGGCTACTGAACATGCTCTACACCAACGCTTGGCTCAAACTGGCGCCGGGTAAGTGCCGCTATGGCCTGATGTTGAATGAGCATGGCATGGTGTTTGACGACGGTGTCACGGCTTGTATTGCAGAGAACCACTACCACATGACCACGACAACGGGTGGAGCCGCTCGTGTTTTGGGGTGGATAGAAGAATGGCTGCAGACTGAATGGCCCGAAAAGAAAGTCTGGTGCACCAGTGTCTCCGAGCAATGGGCAGTGATAGCTATTAATGGCCCAAAAGCTCGAGAAGTTTTAGCTTCTCTGACGGATATTGATCTGGACGCCGAATCTTTCAAATTCATGGACTGGCGTGCAGGCAAGGTTGCGGGAGTGGACGCACGCGTCTATCGCATTAGCTTCACCGGTGAATGCGCCTATGAAATAAATGTACCCGCCCGCTACGGACGACACGTCTGGGAGCAAGTACACGCAGCAGGACAGCCGCACGATATTGTCCCTTATGGCACAGAAACCATGCACGTTTTGCGAGCGGAGAAAGGCTTCATCATCGTGGGTCAGGATTCAGACGGCACCATGACACCGCATGACCTTGCAATGGACTGGATTGTCTCAAAAGCCAAGCCTGATTTCCTCGGCAAGCGATCACACGCTCGCGCAGACATCACTCGCGAGGGCCGTAAGCAACTGATCGGTCTTCTCACGGATGATCCGCAGGTGGTGTTGCCTGAGGGAACGCACATCATCGCCGAAGTAAAACCTGCACCGCCCATGAAAATGCTGGGCCATGTGACGTCTAGCTATATGAGCCCGAATGTGGATGGCGGGCGCTCAATTGCCATGGCAGTGCTCAAAGATGGATTCAATCGAATGGGCGAATCAGTCGATTTGGTGCTGTTGGATGGCACACATGTAACCGCTAAAGTTGTGGATCCTGTGTTTGTTGATAAAGAAGGTCTGCGCTCGCGTAGCTAAGGAGAATATGAAGTGACAATTTCAACAGCCGCAGTGGCTACCACACCACTTTCTCACTTGCAGCGCATTGCGGGCAATGTTGCACTATCTGAGCGGGAGCTTTGTGGGAAAGTTTCCCTGCGAGGAGAGCTTGAGGACAGTGCGTTCGTTGCAGCCTGTGAGAAAGTGCTGGGTAGTGCTCCTCAACCAACATTGAATAAGCCCCAGCAGTTAGCTGCTGGCACGCTGTATTGGATTGGCCCTAGCGAGTGGCTGTTGCATTGCGACATTGATACTGCTGCAGAAACAGTTTTATCTCTGCAGCAAGCAGCCGAAGGTGCGCACTTATCAACCGTCGACGTCAGTGATTACTATGTGGTGCTCAGATTAGAAGGTGTGTACGCGAGAGAAGTGCTTTCGAGAGGTACACCATTAGATGTTCATCCACGCTCTTTTCAGCAAGGTGAAGCAGTATCCACACGTTTTGCCAAGTGCTCGGTACTCTTGCACGCCCACGACGATAGTTGTTTTGATTTGCAAGTACGTTGGAGCCATGCGGAGTATCTTTGGCAATTCATTGCCCAAGCTGCCTCTCAGTACAACTAAGAGCTCTATTTGATCGGTTGATTACGCTTGTGCTACCCCAGGCAAACATGTACTGGCTTCTCTTCTATACTCTGCGCATTAGTTATAAATTGAGCTGATTCTGTTCGTCATGTGTTCTGATCAGCCCCCAGTGGTTTTTTGAGAGTGTGGTCATGAGTTTTCGGCGTTATTTTCTAATTGTCCCTGCAGTGATGGTTGCCTCTACTGTGCGGGCAATTACTCTCGAGGATTATGTAGATCCCAATAGCACTTATGAGAATGCCTACGCCCTTGGCAGTTTCGTGATGCAAAACGAAAACTATAACCGACAACCTCTGACTGACAATGAACTGGCGACGACCATTCCCCAATCAAGCTATGACTTGAATCTGAGCTCCAACTATCGCCGTGTCTATAGCAGTTTGCCATTGGCTTGGACTTACAGCGGAGAAATAGTCGGCCAACTCACTCAGAGTCCAACGCGGCCTTTGGGAACCAGCGAAAGCAGTAGCTCAAACGAAAGTTTGCTTGCTATTTTCGAAGGCAACTACGATCGCTATCTACAAAGTAACCCAAACGTATTCTGGTTTGGCAGTGGTAGCTTGGATTTTAATTCTGAGTTGGATGATCCTAGAGCAGTCGTGGGTGGGGGCGTAGGTTACGGTCGCGTGATCAACGCAACGCCATTAGCTAAGGCGTTGAGAGTCATGGAAGATTTTCAGCGTTTTAGTTTGCTCACTGCTTATCCTAGTGATGTTGTGATGATGGAAATTGCCCAGATCATCAACAAGGAAGAAGAATACGAATCAAAATATGGCTCAGACGAATATCGCCGCGTTTGGTATGAAGCGATTGAGACTGTATTGATGGGAGGCGGTCTAATCAATGGAGACGGTTTGGGGGCGCTGGGCGTTATTAAGCTGGATGATGTTCTCAACAGAGAATTGATCAATGCTCGAGAGCACGGCTGGCGAGCAGCAGCCGGGGTGAATTATGAATTTCGAGACTATGATGGGAGTAGTGGTGACAAGGGTCTTAGTCTGTCATTTCGTTACGCCAAGCCCTACGGGTACAAAGGCCAATTAATTGAAGACGTAAGTTTTAGCCGCACGTTGGGTGGTGATGGGGATACCACATTACTCAACAAATTGAGCTACACCTATGAGGTTTCAGATGTTGTTGACTGGCAAAATACTTGGACGCTCAGCTTAATCAACTCCGACGTCGACAACACCACCAATGATTTCAGTAGTAGTTTCTTTTATGAAATCAACAATGTATTGACCTTCGACATCACACTTAACCTGCTCGACAGTGATTCAGATAATGTCGACGGTGTCAGGAGCAGAATGACCACGGGCATCCGGTACCGTCTGCGTTAAAGTACTTGTTCGGATCTTCATTGCATGATTTTCTCGTTGTATCATATGCGTTTGTCGTAAATTTCCATTGACTTTAAGTACTCAAAAGTACAACCTTAACAACAGGTAAGGTGTCGATAACGATAATTCAAGTGGCAACTATCAGCTTTTCGTCCATTAGGTGACCAAGCGCTATTGCAGTTTTTTTACTGTTGCTGTTCGGTTAAGGATTGCTCGAAGTCCAGTATCCTGGGGTTGATCGTTGCTAAAGCGCCGTACCGCTTGGGCTATCCTTTGGTCGCCCTTATGTGTTCGTTCAGTCGCCGTTGGTGAATAAGATGAAGCCGAAGACTTGCAGGTCGCTGCTCTGTTTTTGGTACTGTCTTACTCTCTCTTTGACGACTGGCCGAGGGTAGATAAATATGCCGAGCGTAATCGGTTAGAATTTCAGTGAGAGTTAGACATGTCAAATCAAGTCGACGGTACCGTCAAATGGTTTAATGATGAAAAAGGTTTTGGTTTCATCGAGCAGGACGGTGGTAGGGACGTTTTTGTCCACTACAGCGCCATCAATGGTAATGGCCGTAAAACATTGCATGAAGGTCAAAAAGTGACGATGGAAGTCACCCAGGGTCAGAAAGGACCACAGGCTGAAAACGTCAATCCTGAAGGCGCTTAAGCTTAGCGTAGACCGGACAGCGTGACTGACGAGACCTCACTAGGTAGTTGTCGGAAACTCTGAAAAAACGCCCCAATATCTTTTGGGGCGTTTTTTTGTGCTTAAAAACCTGCGACTAGCTACTCATTGACTAGCGCTTTCTGCGGCGACGTCCCGCAGGGCTATGGCCTGTGCCACTAGCGCCACCAGCAATGCTCAAATCTCCCGCTAACTGCGCTTTGGCGCCCGTTGATAGCTCACCAAGTTCGCGCTCAATGTCATTGACACCAGGGGCAGATCCGACACTGTGGTTGTCCATCGCCGTACGCATTGCCGCAATATGCAGAGGGGAAGTTCCGCAGCATCCCCCAATAATGCGAGCGCCAGCGTCCATTGCCATCGTCGTGTACCGCGACATAATTTCGGGGGTTCCATTGTAAACAATGGCACCATCAATGTACTCGGGTATACCGCAATTTGCTTTGGCAACTATCACCGGCTGAGTATTAGAAGCAATAGCCGCCGTTTGGAAGTTGAGCACAGCGGCCACGACTTCATTGGCACCCACGCCACAATTAGTGCCACAGGCGCTTAAAGGTGTGTCTAGCTCTCCTTGGAAATTGATGATGTCAGCAGCAGTGAGACCCATCATCGTGCGCCCATTAGTGTCGATACTGAGCGTCGCTACAATTGGAAGTCCAGCTCTTGCTGCTCCGCGCACCCCAGCAATCGTCTCTTCACGAGAGGAAAGGGTCTCGAGCCACAAAACATCGGCACCCGCATCCGCTAGAGCATGTGCTTGCTCTTCAAATACATTAGCAGCTTCGTCAATTGACAGCGGTCCACTGGGTTCGAGGATTTCACCCGTCGGGCCCATTGAGCCTGCTATGGCGACCATTCTTCCGCTCTTATCTATCTCTTCTCGCAGTAAATGTACGGCGGAAACGTT
This sequence comes from uncultured Granulosicoccaceae bacterium, assembly GCA_937965695.1. GTDB lineage: Bacteria > Pseudomonadota > Gammaproteobacteria > CALCKW01 > CALCKW01 > CALCKW01. Next base: position 268,835 of record CALCKW010000002.1, on the reverse strand, counting down.
GAGTTCACGGACACGTTGCTCTGCTTGATGCAGCTTCAAGCGGCAGGAGTTAGCACCGAATGTATTGGTTAACACGATGTCTGATCCCGCCTCAATGAAGCTGCGGTAGTGCTGTTGAATACGGTCGGGATGGTCCGAATTCCAAAGCTCTGGCGCGTCGCCAGTTTGCAGCCCAAGTTGAAAAAGGTTTGTGCCAGTAGCGCCATCAGCTAACAGGTGTTTTTTATCTGTCAAAAGGCGCTCAAAAGAATTTGCCATGAAGGGCAGGTCCTTGTTGCTTAAGAAATAGGGAGGCTAAAGGTAGCCAAAATCTGGATAAGAGGCGCGGGTAGATCGCGGTGACGACAATATAGTCACGAGGATCAATCTTTTAGCTCGCCCTATGTGTGTGTTTTAACTGCGTCTATTTTTGGGGTAATCTCACCATCGCACATCGAATACGGACTGGGTCAGCAGTTTAATAAAGGCTGTGCGTGCGCTTCAATTGATATTTATATCGATTCTGTTGAAATTCTTTCAACTAATTGCAGTCAAGTCACGGCGCGGGCTTGAAAAACTCTTGCAGGAGCTAGCAGTGAGAACTAACCGTCCTGTTTGTTATTTGGGATCAGCGCAGGTGTCGCGCTGCAATAGAAAGCACCACTCAGTGCAGTACGCATAAAACTCCTGGATTGAGCGCAAGCTCGGTTAAGGGGTGTCATTAAAAACACGCGGAGTCCGGAAACAGTGATCGCTCGAGTGGCTGCAAGAGAGGAGACTAATTGATAACTAGTCCTTCGATACAGCGCGGCCTGCGCTACCAAAAGCGGAATATAGCTTAATAGAAAACCGCTTATTCACGCGAAACTGCATCCCGTAAAATCAAGCTTGTATTACAGTGATGTGTCGAGAAGTGGCTGCAATTCATCCAAGTGTTCAATGGTGGCATGTGGTTTTTGCGGGTGTGGCCAATCGATGCGCTCGCGGTTAAACCAAACACTGTGCATGCCTGCATGTAGGGCGCCTAATGCATCTGTCTGGGGGTTGTCGCCGATATGCAAAACTTCAGGTGCCCTGCAGTTGAGTTCTTTGCAGAGTAATTGGAAAATTCTTTTGTCCGGCTTTGCAAACCCAACATTTTCTGAGCTGATTGAGTGACTAAAAAATTCGCCCGCCTGGGTTTTGAAAACGTCGGCATTGCCATTAGTGCAAGCGACTAACGTGTAGTTCTCTGCAAGCTTCTTAAGTGCTTCAAGTGTACCCGGGTAAAAGTCGACTTTGTTTCTGTCTTCTTTAAATTCACGCATAAGAGCTTGTTCGTTGTCGGGCGGATAATCATACTCTTGCAGCAGGCTGTCTATAAATTGTGCTCTTAGCGTGCTCAAATCGTGGTGCAACTCTGTGCGCTTTTGCATGTAGGCTATGCGTTGATCGCGCAACTGCTCGCTGTCAAGAGCATCACTGATTCGCGGGTAAAGTCGCTGCATCTTTGCATAAAAATTATTTTCAGCGGCAATAATAATAGGTGCCACTGGCCACAAGGTGTCATCCAAATCGAAACTGATGACAGTTACCTTAAAATTGGGTTTTTTTATTAAATGCACTTGGGTTCTCTACCAATAAGATGAGTGATAAAAAGACTTCTATCACAGCGAGTTCTCTTCTGACGTACTATAGCTCTTTTATCTTACCCGCGCCTCGAGGTTGAGCGATGCAATTTTTCTCTTTGATGGACTCTATAGCAGTCGCTTTTCTTGCTATTGGATGGGCTGTTTACACATGGGTACTGAACAGTGCTCGTTATCGTTCACGATCTATTGCAGCGGTGATGGGCCAATATCGGGTCAAATGGATGCAAGTCATGGCTGGCCGAGATATGCGTATGCTCGATAGCCAGTTGCAAGCTTCCTTGATGCAAGGCACGGGCTTTTTGGCGTCGACCGCCGTGCTGATGGTTGGCGTGTTGACGGCTATGTTGGGCTTTTCAGATAGCGCTCTGGATGTGAGTAGTTACTTACCTACTATGTTGGTTGTAGAGACAGCCAATTGGAAACTTAAAATCCTATTAGTGTCGCTAATATTTGTTTTTGCTTTTTTTAAATTGTTATGGTGTTACCGACTGTTCAATTACTGCGCAATCATGATTGGTGCAACCAGTGAAGAACAAAATGAAACGCAGCGCAGGCACGTAGCTCGCATATCGGCCATCCACATATTGGCGGGAGATCACTTTAATGCTGGACTGCGAGCTTTTTATTTTGCTGTTGCAGGCCTTGGCTGGTTGTTACACCCATATCTGTTGATGCTAATGACGGCAACTGTTTTGTTGTTACTATGGCGCCGTGATTTTGCTTCAAAATCACGATCTATCTTGCGCGGTGACTGGGATGGGAGGCTTCTGCCCGAAGTTGATCTACAAGATAAATGACAGGCGAAAAACCTGTCATCTGTTTTTGGACTTCTAAGGCTTATTTGGTGCCAAAAAGTTTATCACCTGCGTCTCCCAACCCCGGAATGATGTAACCGTCGTCGTTAAGGTGTGAATCAATGGCTGCCGTGTAAACATCGACATCTGGATGGGCTGCTGTAAAGGCATCAATTCCCTCTGGAGCTGCAACCAGGAACAACGCTCTTATATTGGTGCAACCTCTCGCCTTTATCAGATCGACAGTCGCTATCGCGGAGCCGCCCGTTGCTAGCATTGGATCAACGACCAGCGCGAGACGCTGCTCAATATCCGTGACCAGCTTGTCGAAGTAGGGCACGGGTTCTAGTGTCTCTTCATCGCGATACAAACCCACTACACTCACGCGCGCATTGGGCAGAGCAACTAATACGCCGTCCAACATACCTAATCCTGCTCGCAATATCGGCACGACTGTTGGTTTTTTACCTTGCAAGCGGTTGACTTTGCTTGGTCCATTCCAGGTGTCTATTTCGACTGTCTCAGTCGGCAATGACCTCGTAGACTCATAAGTCAAAAGCGTTCCTATCTCGCTAGCAAGGCCTCGGAAAGCCTTAGTACTGATATCAGCCGCGCGCATCAATCCAATTTTGTGAGCGACTAGAGGGTGGTCTATCAAATGTACTGCCATGAGGTGCTGACTCCTTAAATAGAAAACGGACAGCAATGCCTGTCCGTTTTCAGTAATACTCGTTAGGACTGAAGGCGGTGCCACATGTTGATGGTAACCGACTTCTTGGCCAAATTTTACTCAGTATCTATACTGATCAGCTCGACTTCAAAGATCAGTGTCTGATCTGGGCCAATTGTTGGACCGGCACCACGATCACCATAGGCGAGCTCTGAGGGGATAAAAAATTTGTATTTTGAGCCAACAGGCATCAGTTGTAGACCTTCAGTCCACCCGGGAATAACCTGATTTAGCGCGAAAGATGTCGGCTCACCACGGGCTACTGAGCTGTCAAACACAGTGCCATCTATGAGACTACCTTCGTAGTGAACAGTCACCTTGTCGGTTGCCGCTGGTTGCTTTCCACCCTCTTCACCGGTTTCCATCACTTCATAGAGTAGGCCGCTATCAGTTTTACTGACACCTTCGCGAGTGGCTTGTTCAGCCAAGAACGCAGCGCCTTCGGCTTTGGCTTTCTCTGCTTGAGCAGCCGCTTGCTTTTGAGCATAAGCTTGAACAATTTGGTTGGCTTCCTCGCCCGGAATGAGCAGCTCGCCCTTCTGATGAGAAGTTTTGAGGCCTTCCATCAGTACTTCGTAATCAACACCTTCGTAGTTGCTGAGGATGCGCTCACCAATTAAAACACCCAAGCTATAGCTCAGCTTCTCTTCTTCGGTTTCTACGGCTGCGAAAGCAATAGCAGGGAGCAATGCTGCGCAAAACAAGCTGGCGGTAAGAGTCTTTTTCACGGGACTTTCCTATGTAAATTATTGATAATCAAAAATACTTGAGTTTGCTGTTTTCAACAGAACAACAATTCCAAGCGCCATTGTAGCCCTAGCGGCGACTTTATGCAGTTACGACACGGCACGCTACTGACAGTTCAACAGGAGCAGCGAGTCTATAATGGCTTGAACATCAAGCGATGCGAGGATTACATTGGCGTATTTGTCCCTTTATGCTGGCAAAAGAGCTCTGCAACATATTCAGAAAAATGGCTTGTCACCTATTGATGTCGATTGCGTAATGGGTGCATCGGGTGCCGCAAAATGGCTGGCAATTGCTGGCTTGGATAAGGCGGTGTTTGGTCATTGGTTGGCCGATAGCAGCCATGAAATCGCCCTATACGGGACTTCAGTTGGGGCATTTAAACTCGCTGCCGCGGCGCATCGTGATCCAAAAAGTGCTTTGCAAAATCTTGCTTGCGCCTATGTCAATCAAAGATACAGCGATTCTGTAGACGCGGATTCCATTGCTGATCAAATGGCTCCAGTAATTGATTCAGTGGCAGGTACGGGGGCGGCCGAGCAGGTGCTGCACCACCCAAACTTCCGATTACAGATAAGCGCCGTTCGGTGTATTGATCAGCAGCTCGCGAGCACGGACAAGCGCCAGCAACAAAAAGCATTGCTACGTATGTTTGTCGCCAACCTTAAGTCTCGAGAGAAGTTGAAGGCTTTTGTGACAAGAACTCAGTTCTGTGACGATAGATTGGATTGCAGAGACGATGGAAGGCAATTGGTTGACGGCGATCGCGTTAGTCTTAGCCGAGCAAACTTCAGGCAGGCTTTAATTGCCTCTGGCTCATTGCCTGTCTACATGCATGCAATCAGAACCATTGACGGTGCGGCTAAAGGGGTCTATCGAGATGGTGGTCTCTTGGATTAGCACCCGATACCTCGTGTATCAAGACGAACTAGTACAAGTCAGGGTCTCGTGCTCTACCCGCATTTCTATTCAAATCTTGTGGAAGGTTGGTTTGACAAATTTTTGCCTTGGCGAAAGGTTTCACCTGAGCTTTTAACCGACGTGGTTCTAATTGCGCCGTCCAAGGACTATGTAGCAAGTCTCGATGGTGGAAAAATCCCTAAAAGACAGGACTTTCAACGGTTTCGCGGAAGAGATAAAAAGAGAATTCAGCGTTGGACCCATGCGGTTGATCGAAGCGAAGAACTGGGTGAACAATTTATCAACTGGGCAAGCAGTGGTGACATCGCTGCACACGTGAAGCCGATTTAGCATCCACTGTCAGTCAAATGCTAGTTTTTTACTAAACCATCTGCGCATGACTAATACCGATGATTAGTCGCGCATCAGGGCATAATAACCACTGCCGAGACAGCTGATGCTTACTCCGGCAAAAAGGAACATGGCCTGTAATTCTAAGGCATAGCCGCCTAAAGGCAAAAATGAAAAGAGTTCACTTGTATTTCCTAAAACCATCACTAGAGCCATTTGAAAAGCGACGAGCCCACCTGCAAGGCGAGTAAATATTCCAGTTATAAGAAGGAGCGGTGCGAGTAACTCACCGACTAATGCAAGCCACGCTATATATATTGGCAGTGAAAAGGTAGTGAAACTTGGAGCAAGAGCTTTGATGATGTCAGGATTTTGTAGCTTAGCCATGCCATGCAAGAGGAGCAAAATGGCGACGGCGAGCCGAAGTATAAGCTTCCCAGCGTCGTTTCCCTGTGAGTAGGGTTCTTGAAAGTCGTCCAACATACAGTCCGAAACACCTTTAAAAATTTGATTTGCGAAATTGACTTAGAGCTTCTGCATTCTCCAGTTATTTTTAGCACAAAGATGTGATGCAGTGCTTTTTTCGGCACCATATATTGATGGAAGAAAAAAATTAGTGGGGTTGCACGCCGTTGCATAGATCGAATGCAACGTTTAGCAAGGACTGTACATCAATCTCTGAATGGTCTGTGTCGATCGAGAGGCAATAGCTTCTGAAGTCGGTGTTTTACTAACGTCGCATTGTGGAATAAATTGCTGTCGGCAAAGGATGGCCGACAGCGAAATAATCACTTCTTTGGTTTTTTCTGAGGTGGGAGGTCCGTGCAAACACCGTGGGCAACTTCAGCGGCCATTCCAATCGATTCACCCAGAGTTGGGTGGGGATGTATAGTTTTTCCGATATCTACCGCATCACACCCCATTTCTATGGCTAAACAGACTTCACTGATCAAATCGCCTGCATTGGTTCCAACCACGCCACCACCGATGATTCGACCACTCTCCTGGTCGAATAAAAGCTTGGTAAATCCCTCGTCACGCGTGTTGGCGATTGCACGGCCTGATGCAGCCCAAGGGAAAACGCCCTTATCTATCTTTATGCCCTCGGCCTTGCATTGTTCTTCTGTCTTGCCAGCCCAAGCGACTTCAGGGTCGGTGTAGGCGACAGAGGGTATTTGCATGGGGTCGAAAGCGCTAGATTTGAGCTTGTCATCATTTTGCAAGTCACCGGCTGCAACTTCCGCTGCTACATGTGCTTCGTGTACAGCTTTGTGTGCCAGCATTGGCTGCCCCACAATATCGCCTATTGCAAAAATATGCGGCACGTTTGTGCGCATCTGCGTGTCGACGTCAATGTATCCACGATCACTTACTGCAATTCCCGCGTTGTTTGCGCCTAACTTGCCACCATTCGGTGAACGCCCAACTGCTTGTAGAACTAGGTCGTAGACTTGGGCTTCTGCCGTAGCACTTGCTCCTTCAAATTGCACATGGATACCGTCAGGCTTGGCTTCAGCGGAAACGGTTTTGGTTTTGAGCATCAAATGATCAAAGCGATGTTTATTTTTCTTGTCCCATACTTTCACTAGATCTCGATCCGCACCTTGCATCAAGCCATCCAGCATTTCCACAACGTCAATACGAGTACCGAGTGTTGAATAGACGGTTGCCATTTCAAGGCCGATGATGCCTCCACCAATCACCAGCATACGTTTAGGTACCGAGGCCAATGCTAGCGCACCCGTCGAATCCACGATTCGTGGGTCTTCGGGCAAGAAGGGCAGCTTTACCGATTGGCTTCCAGCAGCAATAATGCAGCGTTTAAACTTTATCGTCTGTTTGGATTGGCTTTCGTCTTTTCCGTCGCCTTGAGTTTCGGTAACTTCGAGATGAAAAGGATCTAGAAAGCGGCCGTTGCCTCGAACACTCTGAACCTTACGCATCTTGGCCATCGCAGCTAGGCCGCCAGTAAGCTTGCCGACGACCTTTTCTTTGTGATCGCGTAGCTTATCTATTTCGATTTTCGGTGCACCGAAACTGATCCCGAGCTCGCTCATGTGCTGAGCCTCATCCATGACATGCGCCACGTGAAGCAACGCTTTGGATGGAATACAACCCACATTTAGGCAGACACCACCAAGGTTGCCATAACGCTCGACAATGACTGTTTTCAGACCAAGATCGGCCGCTCTGAATGCAGCGGAGTAGCCACCTGGGCCGGCACCTAGTACAAGTAAATCACACTCAATATCAGCGTCACCGCCATGAGATGCTGCCGCGGGTGCTGCGACAGGAGTCTCGGGGGCGACGAGCACGTCGACTTTAGCTGTCTCAGTCGCACTTGATACCTGTACTTCCATAACACCGATAACGGAGCCTTCGCTGACTTTGTCGCCAACCTTAACTTGCAAGCTGGTGATAGTACCGGCGAAAGGGCTTGGAACATCCATGCTTGCCTTATCGGATTCTAACGTTAAAAGCGAATCCTCAATTGCGACGGTATCACCTACTGAAACCAACAGCTCAATGACCTCGACATCTTGTGAGTCACCGATACCAGGGACTTCTATGGTTTTTAATTCTGCCATGTCGTACCCCTTACAATAAGACGCGGCGAACGTCACCGATCAATTGGCAATAATGAGCGACAAATCGCGCTGCATCCGCTCCATCGATAATACGATGGTCGTAGGTCATGTCCAATGGACACATCATGCGAGGAACAAATTCTTTGCCATTCCAAACGGGCTGCATGCGAGCTCGCGTAATACCCATGATCGCAGCTTCGGGAGCATTTACAATCGGTGTAAAAGCTGTTCCACCAATGCCACCCAAGCTCGATATGGTCATACAGGCACCTTGCATCTCGTTGCCTTTTAGTTTCTTTTCGCGTGCTCGTGTGGATATATCCATTATCTCAGCTGAGAGCTCATAGATTGATTTTTTATCGACATCTTTGAAAACTGGCACAACCAAGCCGTTGGGTGTATCTACCGCAATGCCAATGTTGAAGTACTTCTTATAGATAAGAGCTTCGCCATCGGAGGTGATGGAGCTGTTAAATTTTGGAAAAGCTTTCAAACAGGCAGCCAAAACTTTCATGTGGAACACCAAGCCCGTGACACGTATACCATTTTTCTCAGCTTCGGCTTTGAGTGAACGTCGAAAGTCTTCTAGCTCGGTGATATCGGCTTCATCGTGGTGCGTAACCATCGGCAGATTGAGCCATGCGCGATGCAAATTAGCCGCAGATAGTTTTGGAATACGGCCCATTTCTACCCGCTCGATTTCACCAAATTTACTGAAATCAATCTCGGGGATCGAAGGGATACCAGCACCGTTTGTAACACCGCTACTCACGCCACCAGGTGTTCCTGCACCCTCCATGACGCTTTTTATGTAGGCGGTAACGTCCTCTTTAACAATGCGACCCTTTCGTCCGCTGCCAGTGACATTGCTTAAGCTCGTTCCCAGTTCGCGCGCATACTTGCGTATTGCGGGAGATGCGTGAAACTTAGCACCCGGTAAATGGGCAGTGGGTGAACTGACAGACGGGTTTTTGGTCGCCGGGGTAGCCTCCGCAGGGGCAGGGGCAGGGGCAGGGGCTGGTTCATCAGAAGCGGGTACTTGCGGGACTGGAGCGCTGGGGGCAAGTGCTTCGCTGCCCTCGAGCACTAACACCAGATCACCCGGGTTCACTTTGTCACCCAATTTGATGGCGATGGATTTAATCACACCCGCAGCCGAGGAGGGAATGTCCATACTGGCCTTATCCGATTCGAGCGTCACCAGTGAATCCTCTACGGCCACGGTATCGCCCACAGCGACTAAAAGCTCAATCACCTCTACGTCTTTAGAGTCTCCGATGTCTGGGACAAGGACGGATACTTCAGTCACGGGTTCTGCACCGTTGGTATCTGGTGTGGTCGCGGCTGCAGGCTCAGGTTCTCCTGTAGCTGTTGGCTCAGCCGCTGCTTCATCAGCCACCTCTAGCATCAGCATGAGGTCGCCTTGGTTGGTTTTGTCACCGACAGTCAATTTTAATTCTTTGATGACACCGGCGGCAGGGGACGGTATATCCATGCTTGCCTTATCCGACTCCAGCGTGACGATGGAGTCTTCCACCGCCACCGCGTCACCAACGCTAACCAAGATTTCGATGACTTCAACGTCGGTAGAGTCCCCGATGTCGGGTACGCGAACTTCAATCAGATTACTCATTATCTTCTGTACTCCGTTCTTAGCTGCCTTAAACCGAAATTGGGTTAGGTTTGTCTGGATTTAGACCGTACTTGGCAACTGCCTCACTGACTGTCTTCATCTCTATTTTACCTTCGTCGGCCAAAGAGCGAAGTGCTGCGACTGTCACATAACGTGCATCAACTTCAAAGAAATCACGAAGCGCATCGCGAGTATCCGATCGACCAAATCCGTCTGTACCCAGAACTTTATAGTTGTGCGGTACCCAGGCACGAATTTGTTCCGCGTGGTTCTTCATGTAGTCGGTTGCCGCCACGACAGGGCATTCGGTGGCCTGCAAAGCTTCCGTGACGTAAGCCACTTTTTGAGGCTTTTCAGAGTTGAGTAGGTTCCAACGTTCGACGGCTTGACCGTCTCGAGCCAGCTCATTGAAGCTAGTGACACTCCAGACGTCGGAGTCGACACCCCAGTCGTCTTTCAGCATAGTGGCTGCTTTTTCTACTTCTCGTAAAATAGTACCTGAGCCCAACAAGGTGACACGAAGCTTATCAGAGCCACCGGCCTTAAGCTGATACAAACCACGGATGATGCCGTCTTCTGCATCTTTTGGCATGGCGGGGTGGTTGTAGTTCTCGTTCATCGTGGTGATGTAGTAGAAAACATTTTCCTGATCGGTGTACATGCGCTTCATCCCGTGTTGCACAATCACCGCAAGCTCATAGGCATAACAAGGGTCATAGCTAACGCAGTTTGGAATGGTGTTAGCTTGGATGTGGCTGTGACCGTCTTCATGCTGCAAGCCTTCGCCGTTTAACGTCGTTCGGCCCGCAGTACCACCGATCAAAAAGCCACGTGCACTCATGTCTCCTGCCAGCCAAGCGAGATCACCAATTCGCTGAAAGCCAAACATGGAGTAGTAAATATAGAAGGGCACCATATTCACACCGTGGGTGGAATAGGCCGTGGCCGCAGCAATCCAAGAGCTCATTGCACCGGCCTCATTGATACCTTCTTCTAGGATTTGGCCGCTCTTGTCTTCCTTGTAGTACATGATCTGATCACGATCTTGCGGCTCGTAGAGCTGCCCGACAGAGCTGTATATGCCGAGCTGTCGGAACATGCCTTCCATGCCAAAGGTTCGCGCTTCATCGGGCACGATAGGCACAATGTTTTTGCCAATTTTTTTGTCTTTGGTGAGTGCAGTCAGAATGCGCACAAAAACCATGGTGGTCGACATCTCACGCTCGCCCGAATCACCGAGCAAATTCTTGAATGTGTCCAGTGCTGGCACTTCTAAAGGTGCAGCAAATTTGTTGCGCTGTGGCAGGTAACCACCCAGCTTTTTGCGTTGCGCGTGCATGTACTTAATGGCGGGATGTTCGGGATCTGGTTTGATGTACTCCAGGTTCTCAACTTGCTCGTCATCAAGGGGAATACTGAAACGGTCGCGCATTTTCTTTAAAGAATCGACGGCCATTTTCTTTTGCGAGTGTGTGGTATTGGTGCCTTCGCCAGACTCGCCCATGCCATAGCCCTTGACCGTCTTAGCCAAGATAACAGTCGGCTGATCGGGGTTCGCTACTGCTTCGTGGTAAGCCGCATAGACTTTGTGTGGATCGTGACCACCGCGGTTTAATCGCCAGATATCTTCATCGGAGAGGCTGGCAACCATTTTTTTCGTTTCTTCGTAGCGGTTGAAAAAATTCTCTCGGGTATATTTTCCACCCTTGGCTTTACAGTTTTGGTACTCGCCATCGACGACTTCCATCATTAACTGTTTCAACTTGCCGTTATGGTCCTGCGCGAGCAGTGGGTCCCAATAGGAACCCCACACAACTTTAATCACATTCCAGCCAGCGCCCCGAAAAACGCCTTCTAGCTCTTGGATGATCTTGCCGTTGCCACGTACCGGTCCATCGAGACGTTGCAAGTTACAGTTGACAACGAAATTGAGGTTGCCCAGTTTTTCTCGGCCAGCCAGCGCGATAGCGCCTAGTGACTCGGGTTCGTCTGTTTCGCCGTCACCCAAGAAAGCCCAAACCTGACGGTTGTCCGTTTTTGCAAGGCCGCGATGCTGCAAGTACTTCAGAAAGCGCGCTTGATAAATTGCGCAGATAGGTCCGAGGCCCATCGAGACCGTTGGGAACTGCCAGAAGTCAGGCATCAGCCATGGGTGAGGGTAAGAGGAAATACCTTTGCCATCGGCTTCGCGTCGAAAGTTGTCCAATTGCTCTTCAGTGAGCCTTCCTTCTAAAAAAGCTCGTGAGTAAACGCCGGGTGAGCTGTGACCTTGGACAAAAACTAAGTCTCCACCGTGCTCGGCAGTGGGGGCATGGAAGAAGTGACTGAATCCCACATCATATAGAGTGGCGGAAGAGGCGAAGCTGGCGATGTGGCCACCAAGGCTAGAATCGCGCTGATTGGCTTTTTGAACCATCGCCGTCGCATTCCAACGGATCATTGATCGGAGCTGGTGCTCAAGCTCTGAATCACCAGGCATAGGAACTTGCCGATTGACTGGGATCGTATTGATGTAGGCTGTCGTCGCCGAGTAGGGCAAATTTGCGCCGGCGCGCCGAGACTGGTCGATCATGCGCTCCAACAAAAAGTGCGCACGCTCTACACCTTCGAGTTCAATCACGGTGTCGAGCGCGTCTTGCCACTCTTGTGTCTCGGTAGGATCCAAGTCCGGGGTATTCGACATTTTGTCTTCTCCATCTCGCATATAGGGTGTAGGCGTTGCCTTCGAAAGGCCCGCCTAACTTTATGGGTGCTGCACAGTTCTGGGACTGACCTCTCTGCATTATCTTAGAGGTCACAGCTTTAAGTAAGCCACAATTAGTCGACTGTACTGCCGAACAGATCGTTGCAAATGAAATGATCGTCGCGGATCAAGTTTGCCTGTCTCTGCCGTTAAGAATTATTAAGGTCGCTAACCGTACTTTCTACGATTGATACTACAGCTGTTGCAGCTGAACTTCGGGTGTTGATCAATGAGCAATAAGGTATCATTGCCGGTTAAATTTACTTTACATTCAATAAGATAATAAACTGCTAATGCTGCATTATATTTCAAAGTACCAGCTTACATCTAATCCGCGCTCAGACATACTTTCCGGGCTGACAGTGGCTATCGCCCTCGTACCTGAAGCCGTTGCATTTGCATTTGTTGCAAGTGTTGAACCGCTGGTTGGCCTCTATGCCGCTTTTATTATCTGCCTACTGACATCTCTGCTTGGTGGGCGACCCGGAATGATCTCTGGTGCTACAGGAGCGCTTGCCGTCGTCATCACATCGTTGGTGGTCAAACACGGTGTTGAGTATCTGTTTGCTACGGTCGTGCTGATGGGGTTCATCCAGGTCGCTGTAGGCCTGCTGCGGCTGGGTAAATTTATCCGCCTTGTGCCGCATCCGGTGATGCTTGGTTTTGTCAACGGACTCGCCATCGTCATTTTCCTCGCTCAGCGCGGCCAGTTTATGGATAACGGGGAATGGCTCACCGGCCAGCCCATGTACCTAATGCTGGGGCTCGTGGGGCTTACGCTCGCCATGATCTTTGCCTTGCCTGTGTTGCTTCCTGCTGTCACACGCATTGTGCCTGCACCGCTTATCGCTATTGTAGCCACCTCGATACTCGTCATCGGTTTAAACCTCGACACTCGTGTGGTCGCGGATATGGCGTCTGTCAAAGGTGGCTTGCCCCAATTTCATATTCCTGTTGTTCCCTTTGACTTAGAAACACTGTGGATCGTTCTACCTTACGCAGCCATTCTTGCGGCAATCGGTCTCATCGAATCACTACTCACCCTCAACCTAATTGATGAAATGACAGATACGCGTGGTCAGACTTCACGCGAGTGTTTGGGTCAGGGGGCTGCCAACGTCGTCACGGGCTTTTTTGGTGGCATGGGTGGTTGCGCCATGATTGGTCAGTCGATGATCAACATAAATTCAGGCGGACGTGGTCGCTTGTCTGGGCTGGCGGCAGCGCTTTTCTTAATCCTATTCATTTTGGTTGGCTCACCATTGATCGAGGCGATACCGCTGGCTGCGTTGGTCGGGCTCATGTTTTTTGTCGTGATCAAAACCTTTGCTTGGGCATCGCTTAAAGTGCTACGCCAAGTGCCTAAGGAAGACTACTTTGTGATGGTATTGGTGACTGTCACAACCGTTGCGACCGATCTGGCGATTGCGGTGTTGGTTGGTGTTATTGCGTCTGCCCTAGTCTTCGCCTGGAAATCTGCACACAACATCTGGGCCGAGGACTCCGTGTCTAAAGATGGGTCACGCGTTTACCGCCTGAACGGTCCGTTGTTTTTTGGCTCTATCGCATCTTTTAGAGACTTGTTTGATCCTAAAAATGACCCGGATGATGTCGTACTAGATTTTGGCAATTCTCGTGTATGGGATCATTCTGCTTTAGAGGCAATTGACACGCTAGCAACGCGTTACCAAGATCTGGGTAAGCGGTTACACCTGACGCATCTCAGCTCTGATTGTATTTTGTTACTTAAAAATGCAGGCAGCATGGTTGAGGTCAACAGTGTGGAAGACCCGCATTACCGCATCGTGGTCGACTACGCGCGCGAGATAGGCGACAGCGCGTGACGGCTCGCCGCGTTTGTTTTGCTCAAGCGTGGCTCGCGATATTACTGCTGGCATACTGGCCAGTAGTCGGCAACGCCGAATCTTGGGTGAACTCGACACAACCCATCCTGCCAGTGATCACCACACGGCAGCTGGTACAAAAGGACGACGAAGTCACCACCAGCGACCAACGCGGCCCGCTACGATTCTTGGAAGTTAAAGTGCAAGTGCGCAAGATCGACGCACTAAGTGCTCAGATTGCTGAGCTTCCGGTGTACGTGCCTGATCGCTGGACTTCCACAGAAGAGATTCAAGAGTTATCAGAACCTGCGTTGCACAATCTTCTCGATCAAAAGGCCGGTAGGCCTGTCGTGTATATGCACGGCTACAACGAGGGTTTTGATAAATCCGTTAAACGAGCGTTGTGGCTACGAAAGCAATTGCAGCTTGAAAACCGATTGATGCTCTTCAGCTGGCCTTCAGATGGCTCTTTGCTTAACTACAGTAGAGACGAGGCGGATCTCATGTGGAGCGTGCCGACAATTGCTGCTGTGATTGAATCGCTGGCTGAGCGTTACGGCAAAGGGGGATTTGATCTGATCGCGCACAGCTTAGGGGGGCGTGGCCTGTCGTTGGCCTTGGCGCAACTCTACGACCAAAAGCCAGAAATGCAACCGATTGCGGCGCAGACTGTTTTAGTCGCACCGGATATGGATGTGCAAATTTTTCAGCAAATCCAGCAAAAGGTCGTCGCAAATTCCCAGCGCTTAAGCTTGTACGTTTCTGAGTCAGATGAACCACTCATTGTCTCAGAGACACTGCATGGCTATCCCCGTTTAGGGCAGAGTGGTGTTCACACTCAAGCACTGCAGGGTCTGGATGTCATTGATGTCACTAGCCTCAGGCGTCGCCGGCCAAGTGGCCATAACTATCATCTAGGTAACCCCATTATCCAAGGTGATATCCGTGCTATTTTGCAAGACAAAAAAGCGGTAGAGCGTCAGTTAAGCGCCGGCTCTGCTCCACAACACTGGCGTTTTAAAGAAAACTTTGGTGACTGATTTTCCTGGCTTAGATTCGTTCTATGGCTAGAAAGTCGAGAGCACCTCGTCACTACGACAAATAACCACTTTCTCTCCGTCGTCTACCAGTGGGCGCTGCAATATTTTGGGTTGTTTAGCGATAAGCTCGGCGATTTTTCGGGCATCGCTTTTATCTTCCATTTTAATACCCAGCATACGTGCATCATCCCAGCGTACAAAGTCTGCGGCTGGGCTATCACTTCGCTCAATTAGCGCCATAATTTCATCGGCATCAAGCCAATTGGCGAGATAATTCACGACTTGCAAATCACCGTATTTAGATTGTAGGTGTTTAATGGCGATTCGCGATTTGCCGCAAGCTGGGTTGTGGTAGAGCTTCATGTTATTGAATCCTGTGGATAAAGTGGTGTAGGTGTACACCGTTTTTTCATCAATCATAAGAGCAGTTTAACAAGTACTCATGACTGTTGTGTTAGCTGTCCGAATGTAAAAACGGTCTAGGTCACACCTTCCAAAACAGCACCACGCGGGCTTTCGGCCACGTGAGTCAGCCGCACTTGGCTTATAGGTGCATTGGGCAGTGCGTTGTTGTCAATTGCACAGTGCACGCGCAGGTAGTTGTCACTGTAACCGCTAAAAAGTGTCTTCCCATTGCCCAGATCAATGCGTTTGCCTTCCCAGAGCACGTCCACACGACGGCCAACGAATTGCGATTGATACTCAGTCTTTTGACGGGCCGAGAGTTGGTGCAACTCTTTGGAGCGCGCTGCACGTGTGGCCTTGTCAACAGGGTCTGGCAATCGGGCTGCTTTAGTGCCTTCGCGACGAGAATAATTAAATATATGCAGGTGGCCAAAACCGATGCGTTCGACAGTTGCCATCGTCTCACGCCACTCTGCGTCTGTTTCACCGGGAAATCCCACAATAATATCGGTGGTGACATTAAAATCAGCGACGCGCTCACGGGCGTCGTCAATGAGTTTTTCGAATTCTTGGGTTTTGCACCGCCTTGCCATACGCCTTAGCACGGTGTCTGAGCCACTTTGCAGAGGCAGATGCATGTGCGGCATCAGTCGTGGATTGCTAAACAGATTCCAAAAGTCGCTTGGAAGATCCCACGGTTCAACCGAGGCAAAACGCAAGCGCGGCAGGTCTGTATCATTCAGAATTGCACGCACTAGATCACTAAGACTGCTATCACAGTCTGAACCATAACCACCAACATGCACACCGGTGAGAACAGCTTCCTGCACACCCATGCTGCTGAGCCGATTTATTTCATCGACGATTTCAACAATTGGGCGCGAACGCTCTTCGCCACGCAGTGCGGTGACGATGCAATAGGTGCAGCGATAGCGACAGCCGTCTTGCACTTTGATAAAGGCTCTCTGCCTGTTGCGTAAAAATAAAGACGGTTCGGCGGGAGTCGTTGCGATCTCTGGCATCGTGGGCAAGAGGTTCGCTTCCCGTGATAGCGCGACGAGGTTATCTTTGTCTGCGTTATCGACCACGAGGTCAACACCGAGCTCTCCGGCTACTTCTTCGGAGGACAACGTTGCGTGACAGCCCGTGACGACCAATTTAGCTTCCGGGTTCGAGCGATGCAATCTGTGTAAGGTTTGTCGAGATTTCCGCACGGCCTCAGCCGTGACGGCACAGGTGTTGAGTACCGCCAAATGCGCGTCCTCTACGGTCGGGGCGAGTTGCAGTCCCTGTTCGCGAAATTGATCCGCCCAGGTTTCTAGTTCAGCTTCGTTGAGTCGGCAGCCGAGGGATTGCAGATAGACTTGCATCGTTATTCTCAGTCTTACAATGGTGATCGCTGATTAACGATAACCAATAGGGTTGTTAAGGGTAAAAGGCGTCAGTTCAGCGAGCACAAATCAACTGCTGCGAAGAACCGTTGCGACCTTTGACTAACGGTGCAGGCTTGAATCGAACAGCTTTTTTCAACGCTTTCGTTAATTTTTGGTCAGCCTTCGTGGGAAAGCGCCGATTATACGTGAGCTGAGGTTACCCTGCCTGCATGATCGGAACACTCCGTTACAAAGAAGGTCTACCTTCTAAGTGTATATTCGTGTTTAAGAACACTAGCGATAGTTGAGACTATAGAGATTATGATGCAATTCAAGCGCTTGGCCAATATGGCCCTGATAGCGGCCAGTGCCGCCTTGTTCGTTGGCTGTGCCGCCACGACCCAAAATGTGTCTGTAGATTCAGAGGTGAACTACGACGCGCGTTTTGATTTCTCAGACAAAAAACGCATTGCAGATGCGCTGGCGGGTAGTTTGCTCAATACCGTCGACCTGAGCGGATCGGGCAAAAAGCCCGTCATGGTCGTATACCCGGTGGCCAATGAAACCTCGGAGCACATCAGCACTGCTGGTATCACGGACGATATACAGCTTTCGCTGCTTCGTGCTGGAAGGTACCGATTTGTCAGTAAAACTCAGCGAGAGAACCTGATGGCTGAGCAAAAACACCAGCAAGCTGAAGGCGATCCTTCTAGTCGTGCTCAAATTGGCAAGCAGTTAGGTGCCGATTTCATCGTATCGGGAACACTTCGTTCCATCGAAAAAAAGCAGCAGAAGCAGTGGCGTCTCAATAAGAAAGAGCTCGTTTACTACAGCCTAAACCTTGAACTCACCGACCTCAGCTCGGGTGAGATCGTATGGGCAGACGTGGCCGAGCTGGCACGTGAGTCGTCGAAACCGATAATCGGCTGGTAAGTACAGCATGGCGTTGCGGTGGAACAGAGCTTGGCGTTGCGCCTGCCTGATACTGTGTGTTTCGCTCGGTGGTTGTGCCACTGCGGTCTTTGAAGAGGCACGCTCTCAGTACTACGCCGGTGACCCCGTCGGCGGCGTTGCTCTGCTTGACCAGGCTAAGTTAGAAGATCAAATCCCCGGGCGTGACACCCTGTTGTTTCATCTCGAGCGCGGTCTGATGCTACACCGCGCAGGCCTCTATGCGGAGAGCGCCAAAGCTTTTGTACAGGCTTCTATCCTCATAAAAGATGACGAGCGCATCAGTCTCAGTGAACAAGCGACTTCGTTATTGAGCAACGACTGGAGCAAGCGCTATTTCGGGGAGTACAGCGAGCGACTGTGGGCACACACTTACGCCATGATGAGCTTTGTTATGGCTGATGAAGCTGAAAGCGCAGCCGTGGAAGCACGTCAAGCCTTACAGGTTCTAGAAAGTTATCCAGAAGCCTTAGAAAGTGCCACTTTCAGTCGGGCAATGATAGCTCTTAGCTTTGAACTAGCCGGTCAATACAATGATGCCTATGTGGCCTATCGTCGATTGCATCAGCAGTTCCCTGATGCGCCCGTGCTCGCGATGGCGACGTACCGATCTGCCGTTCAGGTGGCCAGTGAAGAAACGTCGAACTGGCGTTCAAAAGTTAAAGACGACGTGTGGGCGGGCTATGCCTCAGAGGGCCCAGAAGCGGTGCTGCTTATTACCAGTGGTCGTGGTCCGAGAAAAGTCAGCGCATCGTTATACCATTTCAATGAGCGTCTCTCTTTTCCCGCTTATGTCCAAGCACCACAACCACACACGGCGCTCTCGGTGAGAGACGACGCGGGCAAAGTGTTAGCCACTGAGCAGGTCAGCACAGACACATTCAGTGTCGCGCAAACAGCTTTGAGCGAACGTGGAAAGTTGGTTTTGGCGAAGGCTGCCCTGCGCGGGAAGGTGAAACACGAATTGGTCAAAGGCCTTAGAGACAATGACCAGGCCGCTGCGGAAGTGCTAAGCCTCGTTTTTTTCTTACTCGAAGAGGCAGATACTCGTAGTTGGCAAAGCTTGCCGGCGCGTTTGACACTATTGCGTGTGCCTCTTGCCGAAGGCCAAGAAAACCTGACAGTCAGCTATGGCAGTCGAGACGTGACATTGCGGCTCAATCCGCAACAAAAGAAAAGGCCACAGGTTTTTTCACTGCATTTCTAGAAATTGCCTAAAATCAATACTTCTGGGCTCTCGGCCCACGCGTACAGGAAATGCAATGATCGTCGCTGACCAGCAACACACCTTTGACTACAAAGTCGAAGCAGAAGATTCAGCCAAAGCCGTGGCCTTTGACCGCAAAGACCGTTTCCCCGAAGTGCTAGCGACCGCGCGCATGATTGGGTTGATGGAGATCGCATCTGCAAGGTTGATGGAATCCTTGTTAAAGCCAGGGCAGTTATCCGTCGGGGTTGGTGTCGATGTTGTACATCAAGCGGCAACACCCGTGGGAGAAACGATCACCTTGACCTCCACCTATAAGGGATTGACTGGCAAACTGCACAGCTTTGAGGTTGAGGCTGCGGATGCTGGTGGTGTAGTGGGTCGAGGCGTGCACAGTCGGGCGATCATAGATGCACAACGATTGCAGAGCAGTGCTGCAAAACGGGTTGCCGAAGGTAAAGCTAAACAGTAGTTATTTCAGCCAGTATACCCGTTTTTTGGCCGTGTGACTTATTGCATGGCCAGCGGGTGTTATGCCAATTAGCTACTTCAATCACCAAGTTTCGGTATTCGCTTAGCGCGTCTATAGAAAAAACTGTTTTTCAATCAGCCTTGGGATCCTTGAGTTCGCTGCAGACTCTGCGCTAGAACGTCAATCTCATCGCCCGGTAGGCTTCCCACAAGCACATAGGCAAAGCCAGCGTGCCGCCAATAACTGGCGTTCACTCCCTTCGCCGAGTTAGTGCTAATTTTTGCAAGTGTGTCCTCACCAGAAAGTGGCATCACACAAAATGCCAATGGTAAGCCCTCGTCGGCAAGGTACACCATTTGCAATAATTTGGAATTCTTATAGCCTAGAATTTGAGCGCGAGAAAAATTATATCCCTTTTCATTGAGCGGTGAAATTGCGCTCACGTCTTTTCCAATAATACTGACCAGTGCCTGTGTTAAGCCATTGTTTTCGATAAGCATTGTGGCTTGTTGAGCAGAAGTTGCCGTGTCTGTGACCGTTTCTCGTAAATACAGGTGTTGGTACGTCAGCACGGTATCGGACCAAGTGGCAAGCGCGCTCTCATGCTCAGCGGGTGGTAAATTTGCTAGCCCGTATCCTAGGCCTATAGAAAGTACAACCGCGGCTACTTTTGCAAAAGTGGCGACCCTATTAGCGGCCGCGGCTTCAGTCTGCACAGGCTCTTCGGAGGGTTCTGACTTCGCACCTTCGTTCTGCAGAATAGTCTTTTGCAAAGACGCTTGCAGTGCAGTAGGCATTTCAGGGGTAGATTGCTGGTACGCCTCTGCCAAGTTGAGCTTCTGCAGTTGTAGCAGTTGCTCGCTGAGCAATTGAAGCTCTGGTTTAGCGGCGGCTAACATTGCCGCTTGCAACGCTTTTTCCGGTGCAAGTTCGCCATCTATCCAAGCATGGATAAGTAGCTCTTCGTCATTCATTGGGATTCCTCCCCAGTCTCTTTCGTGACATTAACAGCATGCGTCTGACTATCATAACGTGGTTCTTTCACAGATTCTTTGACGCGCGCGTGCCAAACGGCTCATCACTGTACCAATAGGAATATCTAGTATTTTAGCGGATTCTTTGTAACTAAATCCTTCAACGGCCACAAGCAATATGGCTGCGCGTTGATCTTCCGGTAGCGCTTCAATGCACTGTAAAATCTGCATCAGCTGAATTTTTTGTTCTGCGTTCGCCTGAGAGACATCTTCGACATTCTCTGTCGTTGTTTCATCCACCAGGCTGACAGGTCGAGTCTGCCTGCTGCGGATTTCGTTTTTCCATATCGAATGGGTGATGGTGAACACCCAACTATGGAAAGAGCTGCCATCGCGAAATTGTTGTTGTTTTTCAAGTACACGCACACAGGTGCGTTGAACTAAATCTTCCGCGTCACGCTTGTCGCAGGTGAGTCGCCAGGCGAATCCCCAAACTTTTGGCAGTAGATCCGTCAGTGCCACAGAAATATCTATGGGTGGTTGCTGCATTCTCAAATGTTGCCGGTAGAAATCAAGGGGCGCTTACGCTAGTTCAAATGTACACAGGGCGCTGTTGATCGCTTGAAAGCGGAATAAATATATCTTGCAAAAAAGACGTTCAACACATGTGTATATCGCGACCAAAAGGATAATTGCCCAAATGGTTGATAGCGACTATAGCAGCTTAAATGTGCAACGGTCACTAGTGAAAATCCATTGAGTTCTGCGTACCTATCTCAGAGTTCTTTGAAATTTAAGCCATGAATGGGTGGAAAAAATAACCGCAAATTTATTTTTAAAAAAATGGAATAAAACCCGTGCTCGCGTGTTTTCTCTAGGGAGACTCAGAATAAGTTTGGTCAGTGACGTCGGTGAGAGTAGTTTGCAGCCGCGTGGTTTTATTGGGTAAATGTGCATCGCGGCTGGGCCGAATTGAGTGCATCGACGGTGCGAGCATGACTTGATCTGATGCTCTCTATTACAACCATAAAAATTAGTCAGGAGACACCATGAAGATGTCCTTTAAAAAGATCCAAGGTTTGCTTGCTGTTGCAGCGCTTGTTGCTTGCCAGCCAGCTTTGGCTGCGGGCCTTGCCCTAGATAACGCGCAATCGACAATTAACTTTATGTCGGTCAAGAATCAGCATATCGTTGAGTCGCATCACTTCACCCGTGTTCAGGGACAAATCTCTGAAAGCGGAGAGGTGTCAGTGGTTATGGATTTAACCAGCGTTGATACCGGTATTGAAATTCGAGACACGCGCCTTAATCGCGAGCTGTTTAAAACTGAAATGTTTCCAAGCGCGACTATCCAAGCTAGCGTCGATCCCAGTGTTTTTACAACAAAAAACAGCACACAAACGCTGACGGTAGAAGCCACTTTGGATCTTCACGGTGTTAGCCAACCGATTAGCCTTCTGCTGAGGGTGGCCACTTTGAATGACGGAACTGTCGTCGTGCACAACACTCAGCCAGTTATTATCACAGCGGAGACCCATGGGTTAGTGGCTGGTATTGCTAAACTAGCCGAGCTAGCGGGCGGAATCTCAATTGGAAACACAGTTCCAGTGAGCTTCAGTCTGCTTTTTGCACCTTAGGGGGTCGGCGTTCCCACCGCACTCTCGCGTTGGGGGCGACGTTCGCTAAGTGTAAAAGCTTGATGGCGTAGCTAATGAGAACGTCGAAGTCTTCATTGGCTCTGTTATCGTTTTTGCCCTCTCAAATGTGAGGTCGCTTAATGCTAAACTGAATCCAGTTAACAGCAGAGAGCCAAAACCTGATGCGGGACATGGGTGAGTTTGATTATATTATCGCCGGGGGAGGCGCCGCAGGTTGCGTACTCGCCAATCGTCTGTCGGCCAACCCGCAACACTCCGTCTTGCTGCTGGAAGCGGGCAACGACGAAAAATGGATCTGGACAAAAATCCCCGTCGGTTATCTCTATTGCATTGGCAACCCGCGCACCG
The DNA here is from genome assembly GCA_937965695.1 of uncultured Granulosicoccaceae bacterium. Classification (GTDB taxonomy): domain Bacteria; phylum Pseudomonadota; class Gammaproteobacteria; order CALCKW01; family CALCKW01; genus CALCKW01. Next base: position 246,467 of record CALCKW010000002.1, on the reverse strand, counting down.
ATTGGTGTTACTCCACCCAGCCTGAACCTGGTCTCAACGGGCGGTCAATTATTTACGCACGTGGCAAGGGATTAGGCGGCAGCACCCTAATCAACGGTATGTTGTATTTGCGTGGTCAATCGCGTGACTACGACGAGTGGGCCTCATTGAGTGGCGACAACAGCTGGTGTTGGGATTCAGTGCTGCAGAGCTTTAAGCAGATGGAAGCCCATTGGAGCGGCGGTAATGAAGCGCATGGTGCAGACGGGGAGTGGCGCGTCGAAAAGCAGCGCTTAGGCTGGGATATTCTTGATCGTTTTGCAGAAGCCGCACAGCAGAGTGGCATCCCGTTTAGTGAGGACTTTAATCGCGGCGATAATTTTGGTGTGAACAGTTTTGAAGTCAACCAAAAGCGAGGTTTGCGGTGGAGTGCGGTGAGTGGTTTTCTCGACCCTATCCGCTCGCGGCCAAATCTGCGGATAATTACCGGCGCACTCACGGATAAGCTCATGCTGCAGGGTAAGCGAGTCACTGGCATTGAGTATATGCAAGGTAATCAAAAGTGCTGTGCCCGCAGTAAAGCGGAGACAATTCTCGCGGCGGGCTCGCTGGGTTCACCTGCCGTCTTGCAACGCTCGGGCATAGGTGCAGGCGCGGACCTGCAAGCGCTGGGAATAGACGTGGTACATGACTTGCCGGGAGTGGGTGGCAATTTACAAGACCACCTGCAGTTACGAAGTATCTACAAAGTACAAGGCAGCACCACGCTGAATCAGCGTACCAACAGCCTCTGGGGCAAAGCGATGATGGGTTTGGAGTTTGCCTTAAAGCGCAGTGGGCCACTGACCATGGCGCCGAGCCAGTTGGGGCTATTTGCAAAATCGCACGAAACAGAATCAAGCCCTAACCTTGAATACCACGTTCAGCCTTTATCGCTAGACAAGTTCGGCGATGACTTACACAATTTTCCCGCCTTTACTGCCAGTGTGTGCAATTTGCGCCCTGATTCGCGTGGCTCGGTTAAGATAGCCGATCCCGACCCGCACAGCATGCCGAAAATTTCACCCTGCTATCTCAGCGCCGAGTCGGACCAACGAAAGGCAGCAGCCTCCATTGCACTAACACGTCGAATAGTTGCCCAGCCCGCCTTGGCGCCTTTTAAACCAGAAGAATATCTGCCCGGCCCTGGCTTTGAGAGTGAAGCCGATCTCGTAAAAGCCGCCGGCGATATCGGCACCACCATCTTCCATCCCGTGGGTACCTGTAAAATGGGGCGCGCCGACGACCCGATGGCTGTCACCGATTCGCGACTGCGTGTGCGTGGCATTGAAGGCCTGCGTGTGGTTGATGCTTCGATAATGCCGACCATCACCTCCGGTAATACAAGCTCACCAACGTTAATGATTGCTCAGCGCGGGGCAGAGATGATCTTGGCAGACACGGAAGGGTTGTAGGTAGAAACCTAGTCTCATTGAAAATTAAATGCGCGCTTATTTAACCAAATGAGAATAGGTTGGAGGCTCAGTTCGCATCGGGATAGTCTGACAATTTTTAAAGATTGAAAATCTTCAATTTGGAAAGAGCTAGCGGCACACTATTATCTTGGTCCGCGAGGGTTGATCATGAAATTCCCAATTCGAACACGCAAATCTGGTGTCGACAAACCTGACTAATAAAAGAAAGATCTACATGTGATCATTTGCCGAGAAATCACTGATAGGCGGTGTGCTGATCGTCAGCAGCCTTTGGTTTGGTAACACATCACTGTTCTCCTCTGGGCGCACTGACGCTGCACCAAAACTGATTGCTCACCGTGGCGTACATCACGTCTATGCTGGTGATCAACGTTCAAACGACACTTGCCGTGCCGCGTCCGTTGAACCGGTTACGCACACCTTTGTAGAAAACACACTCGCCTCTATGCATGCGGCATTTGACGTGGGGGCAGATGTCGTCGAGCTGGATGTGCACCTGACACTCGACGATGTTTTTGCGGTTTTTCACGATTGGCGGTTGCCCTGCCAGACCGACGGGGAAGGGGTGACAGAAGAGCGGTTGTTCACTTATTTAAAAACACTCGATGTGGCTTACAATATTTCCTCCGATGGTGAGACATACCCGCTGCGAGGGCAAGGTGTGGGCATGATGCCGTCTCTGGTTGAGGTGTTCAGCGCTGAGTTGAAGGGCTCGCTGTTGATCAACTTTAAAAGCCGACGACCGCGTGAAGGCGAAGTGCTTGCAGAGCGCTTTTTTCAACAGGAAGCGGGGCAGCAGATTTTCGGTGTTTACGGGGGTGGAGCGCCGACGCGCGCAGCATTAAATGCCATGCCGGGATTGAGGGGCTTTGATCGAGAGCATTTAAAAACATGCCTCATGGACCTTTGCTCGTGGGTTGGAGACGTGACATGTGCCTCAGAGCTGCTCGGATCGTCTCATTGCCGTCCCCATGAATATTGGGCTAGTCTTGTGGGGGTGGCCATACCGGTTTACTCAGCGTATGCGCGAGGCTGGCACAGACGTGATCCTGTGGGGCCCATAATAATGGGGACGAATTTTCAAGCGGCATCGACGATGCGATAACGCTAACATGTGTGCCGGATGGCTTTGACGGGTATCTCTGGACCAACAAGATTGAAGTGATCGGCCCGTTGCTTAAAACTCGCTGAAGTTCCCTCGGGAGCCACAGTTTGATTCAAGGTTGTGTACATTGCTTCAATGTACGGTTGGATGTAAATATTAGGAACGCAGTGTGAATTCAACAGTAGTTACAGTGATTTCTGTTTTGCTTACGGTATTCTTCGTGTTTGCGAGCTCCATAAAAATTCTAGGCTGGCACAAATATATATTTGAAACACAGCTAGAGTTTTTTAAAAAATATGGCTTAAATCGAACGTTTATGCACGTGGTCGGCTTTGTTGAATTGTTTGGTGCAGTCGCGCTGTGGTTCCCGGGTTATATCGGCGCGACCGGGGCTTTGGCATTGCTGGGTACGTCAGTGGGCGCTATCGTCTGCCACTTATATTTTGATACATGGAAGGACGGGATACCCGCTATGGTGACCCTTGCTCTTTCCGTTGTTGTGCTTTATGCCAAGTATCATGCGTTGCTGGTACAGTCATTGTAATAAACCAATCAACCGGATTTGCCAGTAGCTGATGTCGGTCGGGAAACGCCGGAACTAAGTGCTTTTAGTCGCTATCGATCTTGCTCATGGAGTCGAGCCAATGGCACTCGGCTCGTCGCTTAAGGAACTGATGCTATTTTCAAGACACAACTATTTCAGAGCAAGCGCCTTGCACAGAGATTTAAAAAGAAAATTGGAAAACTGTTTTGTTTCGTTTTAACAACAGGCTTGATGCTTAACTCTTTCGGTCTGAGTGCGCAAACGCCGGTTATTGATACTTACGAAGTAACGGGATCAGACATCGATGCGTTAATCGCTTCGTTGAACAAAAATGGATCAGCGGGCGGGTTAGGCCGAACTAACCATCGTTGGTCGCTGAGCTATACGCTTAGTGAAAAAAACGGTAGGCACACGGTAAGCGAAGTCTTGGTGGAGCACAGTGTTAGCATCGATATGCCTACATGGGCCGACTACCGCAATGCACCACCTTGTTTGCAATCCAGTTGGGATGCTATGTATCTGAATTTGCAAAAACACGAGAACAAGCACGTAGAACTGGGCAAAGGTGTTTCAGAAAAACTGGAGCATGGGCTTTTATCGATACCTGCGCAGTCCAGTAGGGAAGCACTCAATAAAATCGTCAAAGTAACGGTGGCTGAAATTCACCGAGAAAATCGAGCGGTGCAAAGCAAATTCGATAGTGAGACAGATCATGGCAGAGATGCAGGCAACAATACGGTTGTCCTCGAGGAATGTTAGCCGCTGTTGTGTGTTCGAGGTGTTCAGTAAAAGTTTTTAAAGAAAGCTTATCTGCACCCTAGGTTGCCCCCAGCAGCACCGAAGACCCGCACAATTACAGCAGTTTTGAGCAGCGACCCGAAATAGCCCATAGATCCGGTCGTTTGCGGCTGTTTCAAAAGCAAACACGTTGATACTCACGGCAGCGACTAGTGGCTCAAACGATGGCAAGGGTTGAGTCTTTTCCTGATATCAGGCCATACAATACTAATACTTTTATATGCTTTCGGCACAATGGACTTTCTTGACGCTCTTGCTCGAAAAAACCGCCATGCTAGACTGGCGTTGGTCTAGGGAAATTCAGATTAAGTCATGCTCGCACTGTCGAAGCGATAAGTTCGGCTCAGCAGCGTTGTAAAATTAGCCAATAGCACCACTATTGCCGTCGATTAACGCCTTGCTTGATCCAAATTTTTCACGCCGACGTTACTGACCTGAATTGACCAAAGGCTCCCTAGAAGTTTTGCTGTTTTTGACTTTTCTACGATACAGCCAAACTGACTCCTAAGGTTGCATTGTTATGCATCCCTAGGCTTTTCAACCGCTTGTTAAAAGCATCTAAATATTGCTGCAAAATTCGTATTATTTTTTCTACACAACGATTGAAGATCGACCGCTTGCCTTATTACAAAGAATGCAGTCGTGGTGCAAGAGCAGGTTAAATCTCTTGCTCTGAATGGCCACATCAATCGCTGCATCGCAAAAGGAGAAATTGATTGTGAGTGATTTAACAGCCAGCGAAAAAGCTACACAGTTTTTGCAAAACCTAGAAAATGCTTTCAGTGCTAAAGACAGCAATGCCGCAGCTGCTTTGTTCGGCGAAGAGTGTTTTTGGCGTGACTTAGTCTCTTTTACTTGGAACATTAAAACTGTCGAAGGGCGTGATCAAGTGATCGATATGCTCGACAAACAGCTAGGAGCCATAGAGCCCCATCATTTCCGACTCAATCCAGAGGAAGAGGCAGCCGAGACTGATGGTGTGCTAGAAGCGTGGTTTCTGTTTGAAACCAAGCTTGGCAGGGGCTATGGCTTAGTGCGTTTACGAGACGGTTTGGTCTGGACGCTATTGACAACACTGGTGGAGTTAAAAGGTTTTGAAGAGCCACTCTTTGGTAACCGCCCTATGGGAGCCAAGCACGGCACTGGCAAGCACCTCACCACATGGAAAGAAGATTTAGAAGAAGAAAGAGCAAATTTGGGTTATTCGCAGCAACCTTACACGGTAATTATCGGAGGGGGCCAAGGTGGTATTGCACTGGCGGCGCGATTGCGGCAACTCAAAGTGCCGACCATTGTCATTGAGAAAAATCCTCGTGCTGGAGACTCGTGGCGTAACCGCTATAAATCTTTGTGTTTACACGATCCCGTTTGGTACGACCATCTCCCCTATATGAAATTTCCTGACAACTGGCCCGTGTTTGCACCCAAGGATAAAATTGGCGATTGGCTGGAGATGTACACGCGAATCATGGAACTCAACTACTGGAGCAGCAGCACTTGCGAGAGCGCAAAGTATGATGAGGAGAGTGGGGAGTGGACAGTAGAAGTTATACGAGAAGGCAAGCCTGTCACGCTTAGGCCCAAGCAACTCATCTTGGCCACTGGCATGTCAGGCAAAGCCAATATGCCGGTCATCGCTGGTCATGATGTCTTCAAAGGTGTGCAGCATCACTCGTCCCAACACCCCGGTCCAGATGAATGCAAAGGCAAGAAGGTGGTGGTTATCGGGTCAAACAATTCGGCGCATGATATATGCGCGGCACTGTGGCAAAACGATGTGGATGTCACCATGGTGCAACGGTCAACCACTCATATCGTCAAGTCAGACTCGCTGATGGAAATAGGCTTGGGATCGCTCTACTCAGAAGAAGCGGTGCAGTCGGGTATGAGCACCAACAAGGCGGATTTGATTTTTGCCTCTTTGCCGTATCGCATCATGCACCAGTTTCAGATTCCCGTGTATGACGCTATTCGCGAACGCGATGCTGAGTTTTATCAGCGCCTTGAAAAAGCCGGTTTTCAACTCGATTGGGGCGCGGATAATTCCGGCCTGTTCATGAAATACTTGCGCCGCGGCTCGGGCTATTACATCGATATCGGTGCCAGTGACCTGATTGCCGATGGCTCGATAAAATTAGCGAACGGCCAAATTGATCACCTCACCGAAAACGCTGTTGTATTGGCGGATGGCACAGAGATCCCTGCAGATGTTGTGGTATACGCCACGGGTTATGGATCAATGAACGGTTGGGCGGCGGATTTGATCTCACAAGATGTCGCGGACAAAGTGGGCAAATGCTGGGGTCTTGGTTCGGATACGCCTAAAGATCCTGGTCCTTGGGAAGGCGAGCAGCGCAATATGTGGAAACCCACTCAGCAGCAGGCCTTGTGGTTCCACGGCGGCAATTTGCACCAGTCACGGCACTACAGCCAATTCCTGTCGCTACAGATTAAGGCGCGCATGGAAGGGCTGCCTACACCTGTATATGGCTTGCAAAAGATGCATCATCTTGGCCGAGATGAATCGGTTGGCGAGTCGCTAGGGGCAAAAGAGCTAGAAGAAGGCATGGCCTAAAGCGCTGCGGTGAGCGTTGCGACAGCAAGCCGTTGTCGCAGTGCTTGCCGTTTCAGTTTGTTTGGCATCATCGCGTGGGTGATGCCAGTACAAACCAAAAAGCCGATCTGGGGAACCTCAGATCAAGTCTTACTCGCACTGTCGAAGCGCTAAGTTCGGCTCAGCCGCGTTGCAAATCTAGCCAATATCACCACTATTGCCGTCGATTCGCGCCTTGCTGGGTCCTAATTTTTCACGCTGACGTCATTGACCGGACTTTAATCTGAAGCTCCTTAGCGTTAGCGAAACTTTACAGGCACCGGCTTCGCGCTAGCTGAAGGTGTAGCCCAATATGCATACTTGTGCGGCGACAACCTCTATCTTGGCGCTACTCTGCTTATTCAGGCTAAAATGCTCTTTTGTTTTCACTGGAGCTAGGCCTACACCATGGTCATCAAACCTAAAATTCGCGGCTTTATCTGCACCACGACACACCCCGTCGGTTGTGAGCACAATGTGCGCGCACAGATTGCCAAAGTCCGTGAAGGCGGTGTTATTTCTAACTGCCCGAAGCGGGTTTTAGTTATCGGTGCGTCCAGTGGCTATGGCATGGCATCGCGCATCACTGCAGCCTTTGGCGGAGGCGCCAGCACGATTGGGGTTTTCTTCGAAAAACCTGCCACAGAAAAAAAACCTGGAACGGCTGGCTGGCATAATGCGGCCGCTTTTGAAAAATGTGCTAACGAAGAAGGCCTCTACAACAAGAGCTTTAACGGCGATGCTTTTTCGCATGAGATGCGCACCGCCGTCATTGAGACAATCAAAGAAGACCTGGGTCAGATTGACTTAGTGGTTTATTCCTTGGCGTCTCCCGTGCGTAAGATGCCTGACAGTGGCGAGGTGATTCGCTCGGTGCTCAAACCGATTGGCGAGACCTACAAGTCAACAGCGATCGACACCAATAAAGACCAGATCATCAATGCTGAGATTGAGCCCGCGACGGAAGAGGAAATTGCCGCAACGGTTACCGTGATGGGCGGAGAAGACTGGGAGCTTTGGATGGCAGCGCTGAGCGACGCGGGTGTATTGGCCGACGGCGCTGACTCCGTGGCTTACAGCTACATTGGCACCGAGATTACTTGGCCCATCTACTGGAACGGTGCACTGGGTCGTGCCAAACAAGACCTCGATCGTGCATCTACAGCGATCAATGAAAAATTGGCGGCCACCGGTGGCCGAGCCAACATCGCCGTGCTCAAGTCTGTTGTCACGCAGGCGAGTTCCGCTATTCCCGTGATGCCTTTGTACCTGTCTATGGTATTTAAAATCATGAAAGAAGAGGGCGTGCATGAAGGGGTGATCGACCAGATTGATCGCTTATTCCGTACACGACTAACGCTTGAAAACCCGGGGACAGATGACGCGAGACGCTTGCGAGTCGATGACTGGGAATTGCGTGAAGACATTCAGGACAAGTGCGTAGCGCTATGGCCCCAAGTGACCAGCGAAAACGTGTTTGAGCTGACCGACTACGCCTATTACAAGCAGGAGTTCATGCGCTTGTTTGGCTTTGAGATCGAAGGCATTGACTATGAAGCCGATGTGGCTACTGAAGTGCCGTTTGATGTGATTACGGTTTAAGCACACTTGCTTATACGGGTGAGGGCACTCAGGGTGAGTATGCCCTCGTTCGCTGTAGTTATGTCAGATAGGACATTTCTAACTTGGTAGAATGGGACATTAATAAATTGGTGTGACAGCCAAAGTAGCAGTTTGGCGGTTATGACAAAGCTGCTAAGGTTTCATATCAGGCGTCGAATTGAATTTACAACACCCGTTTTTTGGGTGTTGGCCATCGTTTGGCTATTCTTGGTCAGGTGCGGAAAATCCGTAGGTGTAGCGCTACAGAATTTACATTCAGCGCGATGAACGTACCCCCGTTCCATTGTAGCTCGACCCCGAGGATGCAACTCATAAGTGCGAAACCCCAAATCTAAACCGGAGGAAGGCTATGCCATTTACCCAAATCTCATTACGTAAAGGCAAATCACTCGAATACCGCCGCGAATTAATGGAAGAAGTTTACTTAGCGATGCGCGAGTCGATAAACATACCTGAAAATGATCGCTTTGCGATTGTCACTGAACTTGAGGACGGTAACTTCAATAACAGTGGAGCCTATCTAGGCATCAGCCGTACAGAGGATATTGTGTATATACAGATTACTTTGAACACCGGGCGGACAACTGACCAGAAAAAGCAACTTTACGCAAAAATCGCTGAACGGTTAAGTACGAATCTTTGCATTCGAAAAGAAGATGTCGTGATTAGTCTAATAGAGGTCTCTCCTCAAGACTGGTCACTTGGGAATGGTGAGGCTCAATATGCCTAACAAGTATGCATGCCAGCCAGATGCCACAAAGCTGCGCCGCTGATGCGGGCGGTGTGTGGCCGTGTTTCGCGCAATTATAAAAGTAGATATACGATATGTCAGAACTGTTTAAACCCTTCAAAATTAAAGACGTAGTTTTCAAGAATCGCATTGGGATGTCACCGATGTGCCAGTACAGTTCTGTCGACGGTATTGCGACTGATTGGCACATGGTACATCTAGGCTCAAGAGCGGTAGGGGGGGTCGGCCTCATAATGGCGGAATGTACAGCCGTTTCACGCGAAGGTCGTATTTCGCAAGGCTGTGCTGGGCTTTGGGATCAAAAGCACGCTGATGGTCTGGGACCGATAGTTGATTTTTTGCGTAATCATGGCGCTGTTTCGGGTATTCAGATTTCACACTCTGGTCGTAAAGGCAGTGCTGCGACTGCACTGAATGGGGGCAATCATCTGGATGCAAGTGATCCGGATGGGTGGCATACCGTCGGTCCTACTTCTGAAGCTTTTGATCCGGACGGCACTCGACTTTGGAAAGCACCCCAAGCACTTTCTTTGTCTGGGATTGAGAAGATTCAAGAACAATTCGTGGACTCGGCCAAACTTGCTGCCGACGTTGGATACGATTTGCTGGAGGTACATTGTGCCCACGGATACTTACTCCACTCCTTCCTGACACCATTGGTAAACAACCGGAATGATTCATATGGCGGTGATTTAAATAATCGGGCTAGATTCCTCTTGGAAACGGTTGAAAAAGTTCGTAGCGTTTGGCCTGAAAATCGAGTGTTATCAGTCCGTTTGTCTGTGCATGATTTTGTAGACGGCGGGTTAAGTTTGGAAGATACCGCACAAGTTGGCCTGTGGCTTAAAGAGCGCGGTGTTGACATTCTTGATTGCTCTGGCGGTGGTGCTGTTCCTGCCGCCCGGGGAGCGATAGGCAACAGGACGGCAGAGCAACCTGATATGGCAGGTGAACTAAAGGCGTCTACGGGCCTGCCGGTTATGGCGGTCGGTGGAATAACCGATGCGCGGCAAGCTGAAGACTTAATCGCCGCATCAAAAGCTGACATCGTGTTGCTGGGGCGCGAATTGATGCGTGATCCCCACTGGGCACTGAAAGCAGCTAAAGCACTTGGAGTGGATACGCGCCATATTCTTGCCGAGCAATATGGTTTCTTTGTTGGATAACAATTAGAGCGAAAAGCTTCAAATAGCAATCACATGCAGCCAACCGCGGCAAAGCTGAACTGCTGATTTGGCGTGTTTGAATTTCTACCAAAAGCGAAGTGAACACTTTCTCTGGTGGATTCAACCGGTCAGTGCAACACAATAGATTTTTCATGAGGAGTAACTATTGTTTTCATGTAGCTGAGTCGTCCAGGTGGTATTCGGCCAGCTGAATGATCCCGATCACCGCGAGCATTGTCCCTTGATGAGCGGGAGCTGATCTCGCGAGTAAATTGGAGCGATTCTGGTCGCCTCAGCAAATCGTTGGGTGGTTGAAGCATCGTTATCCTGATGATGAAAGCTTCCACATGTCACACGAAACCCTATACGAAACTCTCTATATCCAAACTCGCGGAACCCTGAAAAAGGAGCTGCAATCGTGTTTGCGCTCTAAGCGAGTGCTGAGGCGTTCGAAACATGCGAGCCTGAAAACAGGCTCAAGGAAGATCGTTGATGCCGTGCCGATCAGTGCACGGCCGCCATCCATAGAAGAACGCGCAATACTTGGGCACTGGGACGGTGATCTCATCACTGGTACAAACAACAGCTACATAGTGACTCTCGTTGAGCGAAAGACTCGCTACGTGATGCTTGCCAAGATTAAAGATAAGACAACCAAAACAGTTGTTGATGCGCTGATAAAGCAATCGAAAAAACTGCCAACCGAGCTGTACAAATCACTGACGTGGGACAGAGGTTCTGAGCTAGCTAGCTAGCCACAAGCGATTTACTATTGAGACGAACATCAAAGTTTAATTCTGTGATCCAAGCAGCCCTTGGCAACGCGGCTCAAACGAAAACACCAACAGCTTGTTGCGACAGAACTTCCCAAAAGGAACAGACCTTAGACCTCACTATCAATCGGAGCTCAATCGGGTTGCAAGGCGGCTAAATGAAAGACCAAGAAAAACGCTAAACTATGAAACACCGGCAGAACGGTTCAACGCATGTGTTGCACTGTCCGATTGAATCCACCTAGAGAACTGTACACCATCGCTGGAAAACGCAAGTTCCTAACCTTTGTTTAGCAATTGCGATCCGTGGCCAGTGCCAATGCTCTAGGCTTCGAATGGGTAAAAGAGCTAGATATCCTATTGGTTTATAACAACTTGCACAGCAGCGCTCCCAGTAGGCTGGCGCCAAACTCCGTTCTTGTCTCTTGGCCGATTTTGATACCGTTTTCATAGCAAGCTGTTAAAGGTCTTTCACGGTGTAGCTATTCAGCTTCTCTCTCTGTTCTCCTTAGTTTTTGCTCAGCACTTTTTTCGGTTGGATTCCAGGGTACCTGCGCACTTTTTTTTGGGGTTGCATGGTTTTCTCAATGCATTTTTGCTGCAAGCCATGTTCAGGGCGTCAATACGCTTGATAGTTGCAATCGAAACTATTATGCTGTCTATTATCAACAGAGCTGATTGGATAGACGGATGACCGAGCAGAGTAAGCTGGACAATATGGTGCAGGCACCCTCGTTGCCAGGCCCGCATACTGGTTACATGCCTGGCTTCGGCAATGACTTCGAGACAGAAGCGCTGCCTGGCGCTTTACCGCAGGGCATGAACAGCCCGCAAAAAGTCAATTATGGTTTGTACGGTGAGCAGCTCTCGGGTACAGCATTCACAGCACCAGGCCACCAAAACGAGCGCACTTGGTGCTATCGCATACGACCTTCAGTGAAACACTCTCACCGGTATCAAAAGATTGATGTTCCGTATTGGAAATCCGCGCCGCATATCCCTGAAGACGTCACCAGCCTAGGGCAATATCGATGGGATGCCGTGGAGCACGGGAAGGTCGCTCAGAATTGGATTACGGGTATGCGTACCATGACCAGCGCCGGTGATGTGAATACGCAAGTCGGCATGGCGAGTCACGTTTATCTAGTCAATGAAAGCATGGTTGACGAGTACTTTTATTCTGCAGATAGTGAGCTGTTAGTTGTACCGCAGGAAGGTCAATTGCGTTTTGTCACCGAGCTGGGGGTTATCGACGTCGAACCGCAAGAAATCGTTATCATCCCGCGGGGGCTGGTTTACCGAGTTGAGTTATTACAAGGGCCTTGCCGAGGATTTGTCTGCGAAAACTACGGTCAAAAATTTGAGTTGCCTGGTCGTGGTCCCATTGGCGCAAACTGCATGGCAAATCGGCGAGACTTTAAATCACCGGTAGCCGCTTTTGAGGATCGAGAGGTACCCTCAACAGTCACGATCAAATGGTGCGGTCAGTTTCATCAAACGCACATTGATCACAGTCCGCTCGACGTCGTTGCATGGCACGGTAACTACACCCCCGTTAAATACGATCTCAAAACTTACTGCCCCGTAGGCTCTGTTTTGTTTGATCATCCTGATCCTTCAATTTTTACTGTCTTAACGGCCCCTTCAGGGCAACCGGGTACTGCGAACATTGATTTTGTTTTGTTTCGTGAGCGCTGGATGGTGGCTGAAGACACTTTTAGGCCACCGTGGTACCACAAGAATGTCATGTCGGAACTCATGGGAAATATCTACGGACAATATGATGCCAAGCCCAAAGGCTTTGTTCCGGGGGGGCTGTCACTGCACAACATGATGCTGCCTCACGGGCCTGATAAAACAGCCTTTGAAGGGGCGAGCAACGCGGAATTGAAAGCTGAAAAACTCGATAACACCATGTCTTTTATGTTTGAGACTCGGTTTCCACAGCATCTGACGCGCTTTGCCGCACAAGAAGCTCCACTGCAAGATGACTATATTGATTGCTGGCAGAGCATCGAGAAAAAATTCGACGGGACACCGAGTAAAAAATGAAACTTTATTCTTATTGGCGCTCGACAACATCCTACCGTGTTCGCGCAGCGTTGAACTTAAAAGGTTTGAGCTACGAGACTTTGCCTGTTGATTTAGTGGCAGGCGAGCAGCGTGATCCAGACTATAAAACTCTCAACCCGGGTGCTGGTGTACCGACATTGATCCTTGACGACGGTACGGTGCTCACTCAATCGATGGCTATTCTCGATTACATTGATGCTACCTGGCCGGAGCCACGCCTGATCCCGCAAGATGCTTTGCAGCGCGCACGCGTGATGGCAGCAGCGCATGCAGTGGCGTTAGATATTCACCCAGTCAACAACCTGCGACTTATTGGACAGCTTAAATCGCGGTTTGCTGCGACACCAGAACAAGCACAAGAGTGGATGTGTTATTGGATGGCCGAAGGTTTTACAGCGGTTGAAACACAGGTTCGCGATGACACGGCTTTTGCCTTTGGTGAACAGCCAGACGTAGCTGACTTGTGTATCGTTGCTCAGGTTTACAACGCGCGTCGCTGGGGAGTTGATTTAACGCCGTTTCCCCGCATCGCTCGAATAGAAAAGAATGCTCTTAAAGTGCCTGCAATTACTGCAGCGCATCCCGATCAACAGCCAGACGCGCAGGTATCAACATGAGTCAACTCGTCCGTTCTTGGGTTCAAGGCGCGAATAGCGCTGACAATGCCTTTCCTTTAAATAATCTTCCCTGTGGTGTGTTCTCCCACGGTGAAGAAGAACCACGCTGTGGCGTCGCCATCGGTGGTTCGATCCTCGACCTTCAAGCCCTAGAACGCGAAGGCATGATCGACTTTGGTGGAGCGTTTGACACACCAACTTGGAATCAGTTTATGGCGCTTGGTCGCACAGAGTGGGCCGAGCTGCGCGCGACACTCACCACCATGTTGAAGGAAGGTAGCGTCGATCAGGCAAAAGTTGAAGCCTTTCTTGTGCCCTTACAAAATGCTGATTTGCACTTACCCATTGACGTGGCGGAATACACCGATTTTTATGCTGGTATGCAGCACGCCAAAAACATGGGCGCCATTTTGCGTGGCTCACCGGACTTGCCCGCTAATTGGCTACATATTCCTATCGGATACAACGGCCGTGCGTCATCGGTTGTGGTGTCTGGCACTGACATACATCGGCCCAACGGGCAGAGCAAAACCCCAGACGCGGAGATGCCAAGCTTTGGCCCGAGCAAACGCTTGGACATCGAACTAGAGATGGGTGCAATTGTTGGTACATCGTCTGACTTTGGCTCGCCAATCACCGTCGAAGAAGCCGATAAAATGATCTTCGGCTACGTGTTGCTGAACGACTGGTCTGCGCGTGATATACAAGGGTGGGAGTATCAGCCACTGGGACCCTTTCAAGGAAAAGCCTTTGGCACCAGTATCTCGCCTTGGATAGTGACAGCAGCAGCACTTGAACCGTTTAGAACAGCAACTCCTGCACGGGAGAAAAAATTGCTGCCTTATTTAGATAGCTCCATAGACGGTTTGTTTGATATCTCTTTGGAAGTATCGATGCAGCCACAAGGTGCAGACAGTGCAACCGTTCTGTCTAGAACCAATTACAGCCGCATGTATTACTCAGCCGCAGAACAGCTCTGCCACCACGCCATCGGGGGTTGCGGGATGAACACGGGTGACTTATTGGGCTCTGGCACAATATCGGGTCCGAACAAAACTGAATACGGTTCGCTATTAGAACTGAGCTGGGCGGGGCGTGAGCCCTTCACGCTAGACACCGGTGAGACGCGCAGCTTTATCGAAGACAACGACACCTTGACACTGCGTGGAGCAGCACAGGGTGACGGCTATCAAATTGGGTTTGGTGAGTGCACAGGCACTATCCTCCCCGCAATCAAATTCCCAGCTTAGAGGACTTAAGAACATGGCAAAAGCATTTGCATCACAAGGTGACATGACTGAGAAGAAGATTACCTTCGATGAAGTGGGTGAAGGACTTTGGGCTTTTACCGCAGAAGGCGATCCAAACTCAGGCGTGATCATTGGCGACGACAGCGTGATGATCGTGGAGGCACAGGCGACCCCGCGTCTGGCAGCCAAAGTCATTGAGAAAGTACGCGAAGTCACTGACAAACCGATCAGTCACTTGGTGCTGACACACTACCACGCTGTTCGTGTTTTGGGTGCCTCTGCTTACGGTGCTGACCAGATCATCATGTCAGACGCGGCAAGAGCCATGGTTGTAGAGCGAGGTCAAGAGGACTGGGACAGTGAGTTCCAGCGTTTTCCTCGTTTGTTTGAGGGTCATGAGAGCATCCCAGGTCTGACTTACCCCACGAGTACTTTCAGCGACAGCATGACGGTGTACTTGGGCAAACGCCGAGTTGATATCAAACACCTCGGGCGCGCTCATACAGCGGGTGATGCTGTGATTCATGTGCCTGATCAAAACGTGATGTTCACGGGTGATATTGTCGAGTACCACTCGGCGTGTTACTGCGGAGACGGACATTTTGCGGATTGGGGCAAAACACTCGACAACATTCAAGCCTATGACGTCGACGCTATTGCCCCAGGTCGCGGTGATGCATTGGTCGGGAAAGAGATGGTAGCGGCGGCGATTGCTAGCACCCGTGACTTTGTCGAAAGTACTTATCGTCCAGCGGCTCGAGTGGCGGCGAGTGGCGGTAGCTTAAAGGACGCATGGGACGCTGTTCGCGAGGCCTGCGATGATAAATTTAAGGACTACGCCATTTATGAGCATTGCCTGCCTTTTAATGTAGCACGTGCTTTTGATGAAGCTCGCGGTATCGAAACCCCTCGTATTTGGACCGATAAGCGCGATCTAGATATGTGGGAACAATTGCAAGGCTAAGCAAAGGACATTCGCATGGTTGACGTCAGGTACGATATTGCATTTAAGCTCTACCCGTATAAAAAAGTGCCCGCGCAAGATCGGCCTGCAGAGCGCCACCCAGTGGTGATTGTCGGTGGCGGTCCAATTGGTATGGCAACTGCGCTCGATCTTGGTCGCAAGGGTACTTCGGTGCTTGTGTTGGACGACCACGAAGGAGTGGGTCAAGGAAGCCGTGCTATTTGTTTTGCCAAACGCACGCTCGAAATCGCTGACCGATTGGGCGCTGGCCATGCGATGCTGGATAAGGGTGTGGTCTGGAATGTTGGCAAAGTTTTTCACGGTGAAAAACGCGTGTTTGAATTCAATTTGCAGCCGCAGGCAGGGCATCAATTTCCCGCCTTTATCAATTTACAGCAACCGTACTTTGAAAAATTTCTTGTCGACGAAATACGGGTTGCTCAAGCGGAAGGTGCGCCCATTGAAATTCGTGGCCAGAACTTGGTCACTGCAATGTCAGATCATGGCGACCATGTTGCGCTTGATATTGATACGCCCGACGGCGCTTATCAACTTGAGGCCGACTGGTTAATAGCCTGCGATGGCGCTCGTTCACCGCTTCGCGACATGATGGGTTTGAGTTTTGACGGTCGCGTATTCGAAGATAACTTCTTAATTGCCGACGTTAAAATGAAAGCGGCGTTCCCCACCGAACGCTGGTTCTGGTTTGAGCCACCGTTTAAAAACAGTGGCCAGTCGGCGCTGTTGCACAAGCAGCCTGACGACGTTTGGCGCATCGACTTTCAATTGGGTTGGGATATCGACCGAAAAGCGGAGCTCGACCCTGAGAAAATCCGATCGCGCGTTGATGCGATGTTGGGTGAGGGTGCTGAATACGAATTAGAGTGGACTTCAATCTACACCTTCCAGTGTCGTCGTATGCAGAAGTTCCGTCACGGCAGTGTGCTGTTCGCCGGCGATAGTGCGCATCAGGTTTCTCCCTTTGGAGCTCGCGGAGCTAACTCGGGCGTGCAGGACGCGGACAACCTCGCCTGGAAATTAGATTTGGTCATCAAAGGTCTCGCACCAGAGAGCTTGCTCGACAGCTATTCTGAGGAACGCGCGCATGGCGCTGATGAGAATATTCTCAATTCAACACGAGCAACGGATTTTCTGACGCCCAAGTCGGAAACCAGTCAAATTTTTCGAAATGCCGTTCTCGACTTGGCAGGGGAACATGCTTTTGCAAGGCCGCTGGTTAACTCTGGACGTTTGTCTGTACCTTGTGTTTATGACGACATGCCTTTAAATGGCACTGATTCTCTAGACGGCCCTGAGATCACCCGCGTGGGCGCATCCTGTGTTGACGCGCCACTTGATCAAGGCTTTTTGTTGAATCACTTATCGGGGCAGTTCACGGTTATTGCCATTAATACGCAAGCACCAGATCTGCAAGATGTAGACGGAGTTGCACTTTCACTTGTGTCGCTCGATACCAAACAGCATGATCCAAGCGGAGCCTTGCAACAGCGCTATTTGGGTGAAGAAACCCAAGCAGTGTATTTAATTCGACCGGACCAACACGTGGCAGCACGGTGGCCAAGTGCTGAGGAAGCTGATGTCCGAGCTGCTGTTCTAAAAGCTATTGGGCGAGGTGCGTGATCATGAACTTAAATCTTGAAGCAAACATAGTTGATCCTGACGGTTTCTACGATGAGTTATTAGAAGCCCATCAACACTTGGACAAAGCGGAGAGCGACGCGTTTAATGCACGGCTAATCCTAGTGTTGTGTAATCACATTGGCGATCGTGAGGTATTGGCAGAGGCCTTGGCCGCTGCAGCACAACGCGATGCCTAAAGCGCTAGTACTCGATTTTGGCGGCGTGATTTCCAAATCACCCTTTGAAACGCACGCCGACACGGAAGTTGCGCTGGGATTAAACCCTGGTACGTTGACGTGGCGTGGACCCTTTGACCCTGAGTCAGATGCGCTGTGGCAGTCGATGCAGAACGACGAAATTACAGAGCGTGAGTACTGGCTGACCAGAAGTAAAGAAGTCGGTGAACTGGTGGGCAAGCGCTGGACTAGAATGAGTGAATTCTTGGTCGCTGCTCGGGGCGAGGCACCGTCAAAAATAATTCGACCTGAGTTCCTGCAAATATTTGCTAAGGCGAAAGCCGGCTTGTGTAAAACCGCTATTTTGTCGAACGAACTCGACCTATTTTACGGGCCTGATTTTCGGCACAAGCTCGACTTTATCCCTGACTTCGACCTTATCCACGACGCCACCTATACTGAAACCCTAAAGCCCGATGCTAAAGCGTATGAAAACCTCATTGCTGAATTGGCTTTGCCAGCATCAGATTGTGTTTTTGTTGACGATCAAAAACGCAACATCGAAGGTGCCGAGCGGGTAGGGATGCAAACAGTGCATTTCGACGTGTTTAATCCGCAAACGAGTTATCGACAAGCAGCAGTTCTGTTAGGTCTGAAATAACAAGGTCACTATTGACAACACCCTTGCTGTTTATGGGATGATAGCCATTCGCTATTGCACCCGTGAGTTCCATGAAAACCGTCGACAAAGCTCTGCAAGTTTTAGATCAATTCTCTCTCGAGAATACCGAAGTAGGGCTCAGTGAGTTGGCGCGTCTCTCTGGATTAGATAAAGCGGCGACACGTAGATTGCTGGTAGCCATGAGCAAGCACGGCATGATTGAGCAGAATAGCGATACTCGCAAGTATCGTCTCGGCCCAGGTTTTTTGCGATTAGCCGCTATCCGCGAAGCTACTGTACCCATGGCGCAAGCAGCACAGGAGGTCTGTGACTGGTTGTTAGAAGCCTGTGATGAATCTGTACATGCCTGTGTTCCCCTCACCAGTAGCATGGCGACCATTGCCTATTGTATTCCCCGTCGTGGGAATGTCATCAACATTGTGCCAGCGGACGCTTTGTATTTTCACGCAACCTCATCGGGTATCGCTTATCTAACTTTTGCAAGCGCGGAAACTCGCGAGCGCCTGCTGGCAGTTAAACGTGAAAAAATCACCGAGGAAACCCGAACTTCACGTGATGAGGTTTTGCAAATGATCGAGCAAGCACATTCCAGAGGTTACGCCAGTTGTGAGAATAGTTTTGAAGTCGGTGTATCCAGCATGGCAATGCCATTTTTTACAGGGCAGGCTGACCCAGCAGGCTGCATTGCTATCGCCTTGCCTGACACCAAGCTGACTGAAGAGCGCCGTGCTGAATTACTGCCGCTGCTGCGGGAATCAGTAGAGCGAATTGAGCAATCGCTAAAGTGGTCGTAAAATTCGATCAGGCATTTTCACAAAGTTTAAGACAAGGTCGCCTTTTTTTTGATTTTTCAGTGATACGTCTGTGCAAGATGATGCTTGCAATTACATTCCCCCATGTTTTGCTTATTTCCTTGTTGCGCCGAATTTTTTTGCAAAAAATTTTGGCCCCATAAAGACCGAACCGCCAAGGTAGTTCCGATGTGGAGCAGACTGATATACATTAAAATAATGCGTTCAAACTTTAATTGTCTTCGTGCAGAATTTGATCCTTTGCATAATTTTTATTTGAAAATCAATTGACAAACTATTTTTATTCATAGATCCTACGCACCTTAATCAATAACAGCGCGGTAGCGCCAGAGCCTGGATCTAACAACATGCAGAAATTAGTATTCGTGTCAGTGTTTATTCACCGATAAGTTCCTCGCTAAAATACCGGGGGACGTTTATTCGTCGTCTGGTTTCAGTTGGCCCAGTAGCCCAGCTGTATCGCCCCAGAAGACGAAAGTCGCTGGGGTTTTTTTTTGGTTTTTTTTAAATCTAGAGCCTCGATCGGCCAACTTTCACTTCTTATAGGAATAACTCAATGAAAATATATTTTAGAAATTATATGAACTGGGCACCAGGACCAAATATTTGTTCTGTTCTTGGCTGTCGTCGAGGCACTCGAAAAGGAGCCTATTTTAGACTAATTGATTCGCTTTCCGTCTTTGAGGAAAGCTTAAGTAAGGTATTGAGTTATGGAGAAGCAAGCGCTTAAAGATGTGTTGGATATCATGACTGGCGAGCGAACTGTTTTTCGCTATAGCCGTGATGGTTATGCACTGAGCTTGTTACAGCAGTATGTTGGCGACAGCATGAGAGTTCGTGAAATTAAAAATTCACCGTTCGCTCACTTAATGGAAAAGCCAGCACTTAAAAAAGTGATGTCAGGTTTATCTGGAGACCGTATCAGCGCTGAGCAATTAGAGCTGGCTAAATGGCAAGGAGATCAGGAACAGCTCAATTTTGTACTTACATTAGGTAGTTGGGGAAACCAGAGAAATTCGTCGAGAAAGTGGCTACAGATGAGTCGAAGTGGATACCAACTGGTGTTGCAACTCAATTTCGCCAATGACCATGAACAGAAATTCAGGCAGTTGATTAAAACCGATGATGTCGCTGCATTCTCTTATGCAGCACACCCTGTGCTTACCGATGGAAGTTACGAAACTTTAGCTTGGGCTCGGATCGATCTGGACTTTGAAACGGATACCGTCCTAATCGAAGAAATACAGACCGATTGGGTGCGGCAGGCTAAGTGCGAGTGGAATAGACGGTATTACCAAGACGCTGACTTTGAGGGTTATCTGGGCGATGTGTTGGCGCCATACGCCAAAGTTTGGGATGAGGCGATGCTGACTGCGGTGGTTGAGCTGGTCCGTCATGATCTAGGAATTAGCCAAGTGTTTTACAACACCTTTGAGACGGGAAATAAAATAAAGGGCATAGAGCATTGTCCGCCACCTAAATCACTGTATAGCAAGTTACCACGGCGCTTCGGTTTTCAGGAAACACGGGAGATACCGATGTTTTTACGAGGTGAACGCCACGTTAAGCAACGACAAAGACTGGAGATTTCCGCTATAAATAGTAAAAGCTCTAACAATGAAAGAGGAGGATCAAAAATGATGACTTGGTTTAAGTTACCTACAAAAGGAGACAATTATGTCTAAGCACAAAGTGCCTGCGCGACGTAACCCGGTCGCGCACGCACCGATTATGCGCAAGGGCGGAGCTCATATCGTGAGTCGATCTGGACAACGCTCTAAAGAAAAACTAAAAATCAAAAAACTAGTTAGGAACATCAAGGCCGGTCATTCCGGCCTAGATGCTGTCTGGCCTTGGTATTTTCTGAGGTTTCTCAGAACTCCTAGTTAAAGCTTAATCCAAGCTGTTTTCAGATCCATATACTTATCAAATGCATGCAAGGACTTATCGTGGCCATTGCCCGATTGGCCTACGCCACCGAGGGGTACCGTTACGTCTGGCCCGCCGTAGGTATTGACGTGCACGACACCGGTGCGCATTGCTCTAACCATTCGATGCGCTCGACTTAAATCGGCTGTCCAAACTCCACCTGCTAAACCGTAGACTGTGCTGTTGGCCAGCGAGATAGCCTCTGCCTCATCGTCGAACGCTGTCACCGCCAGCACAGGGCCAAAAACTTCTTGCTGTGCCACGGTGTGATTCTCTGCCACATCTGTGATGATGGTGGGCTCCATATAGTAGCCGCCCGTTTCTTTAAGTAATTGCTTGCCACCTTGGTAGAGTTTGCCGCCCTCTGACTGTGCGGTGGCGACAAATTCTAAGTTTTGCTGTAACTGCGAGGCGTTGTTAACAGCACCTGATTTTGTCGTGATGTCTAAGGGATCACCCACTTTCATCGAAGCGGCTTTCTTGGCGAGCGCTGCCACAAATTCGTCATGAATAGAACGCTCTACCAATAGACGTGAACCGGCTACACAGACTTGTCCAGAGTTGCGAAATATTCCCGCAGCACTGACTTTTGCGGCTTCATCGAGGTCTTTAGTATCGGCAAACACAACATTGGCTGATTTGCCGCCTAGCTCTAGGTAGCAGCGTTTCATGTTAGATCGCGCAGAGGCTTCAAGTAGACGTCGACCGGTGGCGCCTGAGCCGGTAAATACCATGACGTCGACGTCCATTGACGTTGACAGTGCTTCGCCAACAACGCTGCCCGCACCGGTCACGATGTTGAGTACACCTGGAGGTAGGCCAGCTTCCAAGGCTAGTTCGCCCATTCGAAGCAGGGATAACGATGCTGTTTCTGATGGCTTTAAGACGACTGAATTACCTGCGGCCAGTGCTGGCCCGAGTTTCCAAGCGCCAATCATCATCGGGAAATTCCAAGGGATGATAGCGGCGACAACCCCGACGGGCTCGTGGTGAACTAGGCCTAAAAACTCTGGAGCGGTCGGAGCGATTTCTCCGAAGATTTTGTCGATAGCCTCTGCAAAATAGCGAAGAGTAGCAGCGGCGGATCCTGCCTCCGCCTTGATGGCCATATCTATTTCAGTGCCGTTATTGCGAACACCCAACACGGCAATCTCGAGCGCTTCGGCTTCGATTAAATCCGCCCAGCGCGACATGATCCGCTTACGTGCTGCGGGTGGCTGGTTACGCCAGCGCCCGTCCTCAAAAGCCGCACGGGCGACAGCAATAGCGCGATGAGTATCATCTGCAGTTCCGGCTGCAGTCGTGGTCAAGACACTGCCATCAATGGGTGAAATGACATCGTGAGTTTTGCCGCTAGAACTCGCGACGCTCTGACCGTCGATTAAGTGACCGCGTGCGGATATCTGTTGCTGGCGCAGAGCATCAATTTTAGGTTGTTCTAACACGTCGCTTTACCTTTGTTGGGAGTCGTGGAGGTCATGGTCTTGATCCGCGTTGGTCAGTTTATCCCGATGCTCTTTTATTAATGTGCGGACATGCATCACAATAACTAGCACAATCATTAACGCCAAAAATGCTGCAATAGGTCGATTGACAAAGTCCAGTGGCTCTTTTACTCGGATCATCGAGGTGCGGAGCTTAACTTCCATGATTCCACCCAACACCATTCCCAGCACAATGGGCACAATGGGTAGATTGAGTCTTTTGAGAATTAAGCCCAAAATTCCAAAGGCGGAAGCTATTGCGCAGTCGACAATTGAGTTACGCAAAGAATACACGCCAACAAAACTCAATGTGAGTATGACCATGCCGAGAAAGCGCGTGGGTATTTGGATGATCTTTGTGAGCAAATTGGTGGAGAAAAGCAGAAAAACCATCACGATGACGTTCAGCAGCAGCATGGCAATATACAACGCGTAGACGAAGTCGAGTTGGTTTTGAAATAACTGGGGGCCGGGGATAACGTTGTGCACATAAAACACCGACAACATCATCGCGGTAAGTGCTTCGCCAGGAATACCGAGCGCGAGTAGGGGAATCATAGCCGCTGCGGGGACCGCGTTATTGGCAGCCTCCGATGCGATTAACCCTTCGGGGGCTCCATCGCCAAATTTTTCAGGCTCCTGAGAGGTTTTACGCGCGTAGGTGTACGACAAAAACTGGGCGGTAAATTCACCCACGCCGGGAATCATTCCCATGACGACACCAAAGCTTCCCGCTGCAGTCGCAACTCGTTTGTACAGCCATAGCTCTTTCATACCGTCAAAGAGTGAGCCTTCTACGGTCTGAGCTCTAGGGGTGCTGTCTTTGTCTACAAGCAGAAGAAATGCTTGGCTAAGTGCGAACAAGCCAAGCACAACAACAATGAGATCAAAACCACCAGTAAGCCAAGTTTGGTCAAATGTAAAGCGGCGGGTGTATTTGACTGGCTCCAGTCCCACGGTGTGCAATAAAATGCCAAAGCTCGCCAGCATACCGGCGGCAAACACCTGTCCACGGTGCGCCAGCACAACCAAAATGATACCTAAAAGTGCTGCAAGGAATATCTCTCGGCTGCCAAAGTGCGGTGCTACAAGTGCCAATAGCGGAGAGAGAAATATCAAGCACAAAATACCAAAAACACCCCCCCAAAACGACGCTGAATAAGCGAGAGCTAAGGCGCGTCGTGCCTCACCGCGCTTCGTCATCGGGTAGCCATCATACGTTGTCAGTGCGTTGACTGCGGTGCCCGGTGTGTTAATCAATATGGCAGGCAATGAACCGCCGTACATAGAAGAGCCGTAGATTCCCAGCAGTACCGTTAATCCGACGATTGGATCGAGCGAGAAAGTGGCAGGCAGTAAAATAGCTATTGCCACAGCCGCGCCGACGCCGGGGATCGCACCAATGATGACACCCCCCACGGAGCCCACGATAAGCGCTAAAGCGACATCCCAACGCAACAAAAGCTCAACACCTGAGAATAAAGTCTCCATGAGTTTTCCTAGAAGTACGTCAGCATGAATGAGCGTAGAGTGGTTGGCAGGTATTCATAGATCTGCCCGCCCGGCACTTTGACTTGTAACATTGATTTAAATAGCACCACGACAACAATGGCGAATAATGCAGCATTGATTAGGGTTCTTCGTTGGCGGTAGCCGAGCCTTAAGCACAAGATAATCGTGAATAAAATAGTACCCGGCAGATAACCCAAAATTGGAACAATGAGGACATAGGCCAAAAACCAGACGGCGTACTCTATCGACCGCAGCCAGAAAGCTACCTCAGTCCAGCGACCGGCTATTACGGGAGAGACTAAACCGGAAATCAGATGCAATGTCGCAAAAACTGCCATTGAGATGACGGACAGATAGGGCCAGAAGGCGGGCTGTGCCATCAGCTTTCCACCTTTGACCCAGGTTGTTTGGTCTTCTAAGTTGGATAGCATGAACACACAAAACAAGAGGAAAAACACACTAAAAACTAGATCGCCAGGCCTTCGATAGCGTTTGAACAAGTCTTGTAGTGTCCGTGCGTTCATCATGTTTGGTCCATTTTATAAAGGCGCTAACAGCAATAAAAATGGCCGATAACTAGAGAGCCTCTGACCGGACTTGGTCAGCGGTTTTCTAGCATCGGCCAATGCATTCAGATGCAATCCTTCGCACTTACTCGAGCATTGAACTAACGGTGTCCATCGCTTCAATATTCGATGCGATACGCGCTTCGGTTTCTTCTGCGCTCTGCCAGTAGACCAAGGCGCCTGTCTCAGTCGCTAGATTTTGCGCTCGTTCAGAGGCAATGGTCTCTTTCGCTGAGGCGATGATTTTTTCACGCACGTCCGCAGGTGTGTCTTTGTGCACAAACAGGCCGTTCCACAAAGAGATGTTTAACGCAGGTGCGAGTTCTGCCACGGTTGGCGTATCAGGCGTCAAGCTAATGCGCTCCTCACCGACTGAAGCCAGTACCTTAACCTTGTCCAAGCAGGGCAGGACAAGCTGTAGCGTTGTATTCATCACGTCAACATCGCCGGATGCCAGCGTATTGCAATCCAGTGCATCAAAGGCTGCATCTGACGCGAAAGAGAAGCCGTTCTCTTTGGCCAATGCAAAAGTGACCTTAGTTGGAATGAGCGGGGCACCAAAATGACCCAGCGCAACATCGTTGTCTTGAGCGTGTGCAGCAAGCTCTTCGATGTTGTTGTAGGGTGCATCGCCGCCGGCAACAATCACGAAGGGGTAAGTAAGAAAAGCACCCAGTGGCTCAAAGGGGTTGGGTGCTAACTCAGGGATACCGATGTTGGGTCCAACCACTGGAATAGCAACAATAAAAGACCCAACGGTATAACCATCTGCAGGTGCGTTAGCGACTTCGATGGCGCCCGGGAAAGGACCACCGCCACCACCAGGCTTATTAACGACCGCCGCTGGCACACCATAGGTGTTTTGAAAATCCTCAGCGATCATGCGTGTTAGCACGTCTTCTAGATCTCCGGGAGGCCAAGGCACAACGAACTCGACAGGTTTTTCAGGATACTCAGCCTGTGCAAAGCCTGGCATTACTGCGGCCAGAGCGACGATTCCAGCGACCAACGTCTTTTTTAACATCATTAGCTTGTTCCTCAATTTGCTATCGGTTCATTATGTGTACCAAAGGTGCAAATAATATTGATACATTCTATGCTTTATGTCAATATGATTCTGCAGTTTACTTCAGGATTACAACGCAAGAAAAAAGCACCGCCTTACCTTTGCGTCGTAGTGTGCAGCACTACCAAGACTGTTTTGATGAGCAACTACCTGAGCTGCGATCAGATTGCCACATTGTCCCGCTTTGACTAATTAAAGAGATAACGATGAAAAACACCAATTTCCTCAAAGAGAACAACGCACGACATATGTGGCACCCGATGGCTCATCCCGCGGACAGTATAAAAAACTCCCCTAAAATTGTTACTGGTGGGCAGGGAGTGCGAATCACCGACGTGGACGGACATGAAACTATTGATGCGGTTGGTGGCTTATGGAATGTCAATCTGGGTTATTCAGCGGATGTGATAAAAGAAGCGATTACTGAGCAGCTGAATCAATTGCCTTATTACTCTACATTTCGGGGAACCAGCAACGACGCGGTGATAGAGCTCAGTTATATGCTGAAAGAGTTCTTTGCCCCGGATGGGTTATCACGCGCTTTTTTTACGTCCGGCGGATCGGACAGTGTTGAGATTGCTCTGCGCTTAGCGCGCCAGTATCACAAGGTGAAAGGTGAGGCCGGGCGCACTAAATATCTCAGCCTTAAAAAAGGCTACCACGGCACCCATACGGGTGGCGCGTCCGTCAATGGCAATGCCAATTTTCGCACCCAATACGAGCCGTTACTGTCAGGGTGTTTCCATATTCCTGCACCGTATACCTACCGCAATCCTTTCAATGAGACTGATCCCGCTAAATTGGCGCAGCTCTGCTTGCAAGCCCTGGAAGATGAAATCGCTTTTCAAGGATCGAGCACGATTGCGGCCTTTATTATGGAACCCGTGCTCGGGGCCGGTGGTGTCATTGTGCCGCACGAGAGCTTTATGCCCGGTGTGCGCGCACTTTGCGATAAACATGGCATTCTTTTAATCGCTGACGAGGTCATCACAGCTTATGGTCGTACCGGTAGTTGGTCGGGTTCGAGGCACTGGGGGGTCAAGCCTGATTTCTCATGCACAGCAAAGGCTATTACCAACGGCTATTTCCCTTTTGGTGCTGTGATGATTGCTGATCATATTGCCGAAACCTTCGAGAAGGATGCGACGGGGAAGGCCGCTATAGGGAGTGGTTATACCTACTCAGGGCATCCGGTTGGGGCTGCGGCGGCTGTTGCTTGTCTAAAAGAAACACAAAAACTA
Source organism: uncultured Granulosicoccaceae bacterium (assembly GCA_937965695.1). Taxonomy (GTDB): domain Bacteria; phylum Pseudomonadota; class Gammaproteobacteria; order CALCKW01; family CALCKW01; genus CALCKW01. The sequence goes on along the minus strand of CALCKW010000002.1, from coordinate 219,647 downwards.
AAAGTTAATGAAAACGCTGCGGTTCGTGGTGCTGAGATGATTACCGGACTGCATCAGCTGGCAGAGAAGCATGCAGTGATTGGTGATGTGCGTGGAGGTGAAGGTTTGATGAGCGCAGTCGAGTTAGTGTCTCATCGCGAGAATAAAACGCCATTGGATCCAGCGACAATCGCTCGAATTCACGGCGCTATCTATGACGATGGGGTGATGGTCAGAGTGTCTGGGCCAAACCTCATTCTGTCGCCACCTTTGGTTTTGACGGCTGAAGATGTGCAGAAAATTCTCTCCGCATTGGACACAGGGTTTAGTGCAGCCTGAACCTATAGTCCCCATAAAGCGTTCTGTGAGTCACTTTTATTGTAGAGAGCGTTCTTGTCAACGCGCATGAGAGGTATGTTCGTGTCAGAGGAATTGCCGGAGAAAGCACCGGTTGTCATTATTGGCGGCGGTATCATCGGTCTTTCGATTCTCTACCATTTGGCACACCGTGGTGTGCCGGCAATTCTTTTGGAACGTAAAAGAATTGCCAGTGGCACGACATGGCACGCGGCGGGCATAGTGGGTCAATTGCGAGAAAGTACTGCCCAGACAGAACTCGGAAAATACACGGCCAAACTATTTGATGAGCTGGAACTCGAAACGGGGCAAGGCACGGGCTACAAGCAAAATGGCACCATCAATATTGCACTTGGCGCTGTACGAGAAGAACAGCTGAAGCGCAGTCACGACCATGCGGCGCGTATGGATATTGCCAGTCGACTGATAAGCCCAGAAGAAGTGAAAGAAGTCTGGCCCGCACTTGTCATAGAGGACGTGAGACTTGGTTTCTATGTTCCCAGCAATGGCCAAGTTAATCCATTGGACGTGTCGATTGCGTTGAGTAAAGGAGCACGAAACCAAGGTGGACGGGTTTTTGAACACATCAAAGTGGAAAAACTTGATATTCGGCAAGGCAAAGTTGTGGGTGTTGTCACGGATAAAGGTGTCATCGCCAGTGAAAAGGTTGTTCTAGCTGGTGGCATGTGGAGCCACTTATTTGCTAAATCGCACGGCATAACGGTACCACTACATGCCAGCGAGCATTTTTATATCGTCACCGAACCTGTGCAAGGTTTGCCTGCCAATCAACCCATCTTGAATATCTCGGAAGAACGAACCTATTGGAAAGAAGACGCAGGTAAGCTGCTGATCGGTGGGTTTGAAGCACAGGGGAAATCTTACGGTGTCGGCGGCATACCAGAAGAATTCGAATTCGATGAATTGCCTTTTGATATGGACCATGTCGAGCCAGAGTTACAGCGTATGTTTGCGCGCATGCCCTCCTTAGAAACTCTCGGCATTCAAACCTTTTTCAATGGACCAGAGAGTTTTACACCTGACGGTAATCCTTACATGGGGCCAGCGCCTGAGGTTAAAGGCGTGTTCTTAGCCACAGGTATGAACTCCAACGGTATCTTAAACTCCGGGGGTGTGGGTCTGACAATGGCCGAATGGATTATTGACGGCGCACCGTCGAGATCTATGGCTCCATTGTTGGCGGCACGCGCGCATCCCTTCCAGGCAAATACAGCTTACAACCGAGATCGCTCTGCCGAGAGTGTTGGCTACCACTATGGTCTCAACTGGGCAGGGCGCCAAAAGCACTCCGCAAGAGGTGTGCGCCGAATGCCGCTGCATCAGCCATTGTTAAGTGTTGGTGCTTGTATGGCAGAACGCATCGGCTGGGAAGTGCCCATGTATTTCGATGATTCTGGCACTGGCTGGTCGGAGCAGCCCTCGATCCGAATGAAGCCTTGGTTCGCACAGGTAGAAAAAGAGTGCCTGGCCGCAAGGGACGCTGCTGTGTTGTTAGATCAATCGATGTACGCAAAATATTTGGTACAAGGGCCCGATGCCGTACAGGCACTCAATCGTGTCTGTGGTGCGGACATCAATACACCTGTGGGTATGTCTGTCTACACGCAGTTTCTAAACGCCAAGGGAGGTATTGAAGCCGATGTCACTATTACGCGCCTGACCGAGAGTAGCTTCATGGTGGTTAGTGGCCACCCGAGTCAGACGCGCGATCAATACTGGATCAGAGAACACGCGGACACCCGCTGGAATTATGAAATCTTTGACGCCACCTCAGCTTATGCGTTGCTGACTATTCACGGGCCCAAGGCGAGGACGATATTGCAGTCAATTTGTGGTGATGATTTAAGCAATGCAACATTCGCTTTCGGCGCTGCCCGGGAAGTTGATTTGGCACACGCGCGTGGCTGGGTCATTCGTCGTTCTTTTTTAGGTGAATTAGGCTTTGAAATTTTACTGCCTACCGAATTCAGTGCAGGCGTTTATGAAGCGCTGATTGAGGCGGGTGAGCCATATGGCTTGACCCACATGGGCATGTTCGCCATGAACGCTTGCCGACTAGAAAAAGGATTTCGACATTTTGGGCACGACATAGGAGAGGACGATACCCCCTATGAAACAGGGCTTGGATTTGCTGTTGAACTCAATAAGGTCGATGCATTCCTTGGCAAACAAAGTTTGCTTAAACAGAAAACGGAGCAAGGCCCAGCTTACAAGGTCAGAACAGTCTGCGTGCGAGTGGAAGGGTTAACAGCGGAGTTGGGTCCCTATTTAATCCACAACGAACCTATCTGGAAAGACGGGCATTGTGTCGGGCACGTGACCTCAGGTGACTGGGGTTTCCGATTGCAAGCGATGGTTGGCCTAGCGAGTATTGAACGCGAACAAGGCGTAGATAAAGCTTGGATAGATGATGGCGGATTTAGTGTGCAGATAGCCGGTGAAATGTACCCACTCACTTTACAGTTTAAGCCGTTTTACGATCCAACTGGCGCCATCATGCGTGGATGACAACAAGAAAATTTGAGGAAACGACAATGAGCGACAAGACAATACTGATCATCGGTACCTACGACACCAAGAACGACGAGCTCGATTACATGGCCGAGCGGGTACAGGCGATGGGTGGTGGTGTGCTGAGTATGGACATCTCTGTTCTCGGAGATCCAAGCAAACCCACCGATTTCTCGAAGCACCATGTTGCAGAAGCGGGTGGCAGCTCAATTCAAGCAGCTATCGACAGTGGCGATGAAAACAGCGCCATGCAGATTATGGCCAAAGGTGGAAGCCTATTGGCCAGAAAGCTGTTCGATGAAGGGCGCTTTGATGGTTGCGTTATTCTGGGTGGCACGATGGGAACAGATGTGGCTTTAGATATATGCCAAGCATTGCCCTTGGGTGTACCCAAATATGTGGTGTCGACAGTTGCGTTTTCGCCCTTGATACCCGCAGAGCGACTTTCAGCTGATATTCAGATGATCCTTTGGGCAGGAGGGCTTTACGGCCTTAACTCTGTGTGTAAAGCGTCTCTTTCCCAGGCGGCAGGTGCTGTATTAGGGGCAGCTAGAGCTGTAGAAGTTGATACGGGGTCGCGACCCCTGGTGGGCATGACATCGTTGGGTTCCTCTTGTTTGATGTACATGAAAAAGCTCAAGCCTGCGCTGGAAGAGCGCGGCTTTGAAGTCGCTATTTTTCATGCGACTGGCATGGGCGGCATGGCCTACGAGAGCGTTGCCGCTGAAGGTGGTTTCGCCTGTGTTATGGATTTTGCATTGCCTGAGTTAGGCAACCTTCTCGCAGGCTCAGTGGTGAACGGTGGCGAAAGTCGAATGCTGCAGGCGGGCAGAGCGGGAATACCTCAAATAGTCGCTCCTGGTTGCCTCGATTTAATCGACTTTGCCGGCTGGCAAGATATCCCCGAGCAATACCAAGACCGACCCTTTCATGCGCACAATCGTTTGATCAAAAGTTCGGGTCTAAATGCTGAGGAGCGCAGAGAGACCGCAAGAGAGATCGCAAAACGACTGAAAAAAAGCAGCACGCCTGCGCACGTGATACTGCCAAACCAAGGCATCGAAGAATGGGATCGTCCAGGAGGAGAGGCCTATGACCCAGAAGCTTTTGCTGCCTTTTGCGACGAAATGCGCGAAGTCATGACAAGCCCTCTTACGTTTAGTGAAGTCGAATGCCATATCAACGATCAGGGTTTTGTCGATAAAGCTCTCGAAATTTTTGACGCGTGGGTTGCCGACGGAACGATCAAACAGCAGACCTCGTGACAAAAAGGTTTTAAATTGGGACACATTTATGCGCGACCCTCGCTATGACATATTGTTTGAACCAGTAAAAATTGGCCCTATCACAGCGCCCAATCGATTTTTCTCCGCGCCACACGCCACTGGGCATTCACCGTTGATGCCCAACGGATCTATTGGCTTGCGTGAGATGAAAGCAGAGGGGGGATGGGGGACAGTCTGTATGCAGTTGGCTGAGATAGATCCGAGCTCGGATATTTCAAATCTACCCATGGAAAAATTCTGGGACGAAACGGATGTTAAGTCTCATGCGCTGATGGTGGAACGTGTCAAAGCACACGGTGCGATTACTGCCATTGAATTGGGGCACACAGGTATTCGTGCCCGCAATTTTGACACTGGCACACCTGTACTCGGTCCATCGTCACTGCGTATTCTCAAACCTTCGTTGCCGATTCAGTCCAAGGCGATGGATAAAGATGATATTCGTGCTGTTCGTCAAAGCCATCGAGATGCGGTTAAAAGAGCGAAGCGCGCTGGCTACGACATGGTGTACGTCTACGTTGCTCATGATGCCTCGATTGCATGGCACTTTATGAACCCCATGTACAACCGACGAAGTGATGAGTATGGCGGCAGTTTTCAGAATCGCATTCGTCTGTTCAGAGAAATTCTTGAAGACACAATGGATGAAGCCGCTGGCGAAATAGCGGTAGCTGTTCGCATTGCCGCCCACGATTTTAGAGCGGGCAGCCCGATGACTTACGACGGTGAAGCTCGAGATGTCATTGCTGAGCTTGCCGAAGTACCAGACCTGTGGGATGTAAACGTCGCTGGCTGGCCACGTGACTCGGGAACTTCGCGCTTTGACCAAGAAGGTGCGCAAGAAAAATACACCGCGTACGTCAAAGAGCTCACCAGCAAGCCTGTTGTAGGGGTAGGTCGTTTTACATCTCCGGACGCAATGGTAAGCCAAATTAAACGCGGCGTGATGGATCTTATCGGCGCAGCAAGGCCTTCTATAGCCGATCCGTTTTTACCCAACAAGATACGCGATGGACGGGTTGAAGATATAAGAGAGTGTATAGGGTGCAATATATGTGTTGCCGCTGATGCCTACTCGGTCCCGTTGATGTGCACGCAAAACCCTACTATATCGCAAGAGTGGCGCCGTGGTTGGCACCCAGAAAAAACGCCTCAAGTTGATTGTGCCAAGAACATGCTTGTTGTGGGATCTGGTCCGGCGGGGCTGGAGTGTGCTTTGACCTTAGCGCGTGCTGGCCACACAGTGACAGTCGCTGAAAAGAACAGCGAATTTGGTGGCCGTGTATTACGCGAAAGTAAATTGCTTGGGTTGAGCGCCTGGAGTCGTGTTGTTGATTATCGGTTGTATCAGCTTCGGCAGCTGCCCAACGCTTCGCTGTTTGCTGAAAGTACTATTACGGTTGATGATGTTGCAGATTTTAATGCGGATCATGTCGTTGTAGCGACCGGTGCAAGTTGGCGCAATGATGGTTTGGGTAGCACCAGCTACGCGCCGATAACGGGTTTTGCAGAACACGCGTTGACACCCGATGATGTCATGGATGGCGTAGAAGTGAATGGCCCCGTGGTGATCTACGATGATGACCACTATTACATGGGTAACGTGTTGGCGGCCCATCTAGCCAGCAGAGGCATTGAGGTGCATCTAGTCTGTCCTCTGCCGGTCATCGCTGATTGGATGGGTTACACCCTAGAGCAACCGCGCATGTTAGAACAGATGGTTGATCTGGGGGTGCAAATGTACCCCAATAGCACGGCCACCGCGTGGACGGGGAAAAGCTTGAAGATCACGCGCTCAGATACAGGCCATGAAATGCCGCATATCAACGGAAGTACGCTCGTCAACGTCTCGGCCCGAGAGCCCAGTGATGCATTGTTGTTGGCGTTGAAAGCCATAGAACCAATGGCCGCAAAAGTTGCCGGCATCGGTGACTGCTTAGCGCCCAATATTATTCAGGCAGCGGTTTTCTCGGGTCATGCTCAGGCACGACAACTTATTGGAGACATGCCTGAGTCGAGACTTTATAAACGAGAGACCCCTGTTCTGTTTTAGATTGTGAATCAACATCGATAGGAATGTTATGAGCGAGAGTTTGTTGCAACGGCGAGAACGTCTGTTGGGCCCAAGGCTGCCAACCTTCTACAAGCAACCGCTAAATCTAGTGCGCGGAGAAGACGTTTGGCTGTGGGATGCCGAGGGTAATCGTTATTTGGATTGTTATAATAATGTGCCGCACGTGGGTCACTGCCATCCTCGGGTGGTGTCGGCAATAGCCGAACAGGCTGCAACGCTAAACACGCATACGCGTTACTTACACAATACCTTACTCGACTATGTAGAGCAGCTCTGCGATTCCTTTGCAGACGCGCTCAGCCAGGCGATTTTGACGTGCACAGGTTCAGAAGCAAACGATATTGCACTGCGTATGGCGCAGGCACGCACCGGCAAGACAGGTATCATCGTTACTGACCACACCTATCACGGCAATACAACTGCGGTTTCCCAGCTCAGTCGCACTAACGCACCACCGGGTGGAGCTGGCGGGCATATACGTTTTGTACCAGCACCTGACAGTTACCGTGGTGGCACAGCTGAACAGATCGGTGTTGCTTTCGCTGCGTCTGTGTCTGAAGCAATAGCGGACTTAGAAGCCAGCGAATACGGATTTTCAGCACTCCTGATCTGCCCTTACTTTGCCAATGAAGGTTTCCCTGATTTGCCATCTGGTACGTTGGCAACGGCCATTAGTGCTGTTCACACAGCCGGTGGATTGTTGATCGCCGATGAGGTGCAACCTGGGTTCGGTCGCTTGGGTAGCCATCTTTGGGGCCATCAGTTTGCCGGTGTTGTGCCTGATATTGTCACCTTGGGTAAGCCGATGGCCAATGGCCATCCCGTTGGCGGTGTCGTCACTTCGACTGACACCATGGCTGCGTTCAGAGAGAGCTTTCGTTACTTCAATACATTCGGTGGTAATCCCGTCTCGGCTGCCGCGGCATTGGCTACTTGGCAAGTGCTGCACGACGAGTCGCTCATGCAAAACTGTTTTGATGTGGGTGCTTATGCGCGCGATGGTTTAAAAGTGCTTGCTCAAAAACATGACTGTATTGGCAACGTACGCGGAGAGGGTTTGTTTTTTGGTGCTGAGATGGTGCTCGATAGAAAGTTGAAAAAGCCCGCAACAGCCTTTTGTGAGCGAGTGGCTAATGGTATGCGCAACGAAGGCGTTCTACTCAATCGCTTGGGTATAAACTACAACACCTTAAAAATCCGGCCACCACTGTCGTTTAAGCGAGAACACGCTGACTTGATGCTAAGCACCTTGGACAAAGTCCTTGGCGAGACTGAGCTAAAATCTTGAAGGTGGACTCGCTCCGAGCGATTCTGTCTCTGTGGGGGCTCCAGGGTGCTGAGGTGGCATTATTAGCCCAAAGAGAAAACATTGTTTATCAAGTAGAGTACAACGGTAAACGTTTTGCCTTGAAACAACATCGGCAGAACTTCCGTACAGAAGCTGAATTGCATTCAGAATTGCATTGGATGGCTATGCTTTCAGAAGGTGGCTTGTCGGTACCGAACCCTCTGTTGGGGTTAGACGGACAATTTTTGCAGCAGTTCGATGAACTCTTTTTTAGCGTGTTGCATTGGATCCCTGGCCAACCCATGGGAAGTACCGCCAGACCACTGCTATTGGACAATCCTGAGCTAACATTCCATGACTTGGGGCAAGCGATGGCCAAGTTGCACCAACTCAGTGACGCTTGGAATCACCCTCAGGGTTTCTCGCGTTGGCGATGGGATATCGATGGCCTGCTTGGAGACAAACCACTTTGGGGCCGGTTTTGGGAAAACCCTAGTTTGAGCGAAAGGCAACAGCATTTGTTTGTCTGTGCTCGCGATCTTGCGTTGGGTAATCTACAAAAAGGCAGTTTCGATTTTGGACTTATCCATGCGGATCTTCTCCGAGAAAACGTGCATGTGGACAAGGGCGACCTGCATCTACTGGATTTTGACGATGGTGGGTTTGGCTTTCGTGCATTCGATGTAGCAACTAGCTTGCTAAAAAATCGGCATGAACCAAACTATTCACAACTCCATGCATCGCTGATACAGGGCTATCGACAGGTACGTGATCTAGACACAGACCAACTAAACATGTTTATAGCGTTGCGTGCATTGACCTATGTGGGCTGGATAGTACCGCGTTTAAAAGAACCCGGTGGCCAGCAGCGCAACGAGCGTTTAATCGCTGACGCGGATACTGTCGTGTCTGAGTGGATGAATTCAGGTAGTTGTTGATAAAATGTTTAGACCGGCGATAATTGACTGAGGCATTTAAAATGATTGTAAGAAGCTTGAAAGATCTAAAAGCCTCTGGCCGATACCAAGAGAACCCTGGCGTTTGGACCAGCTCTCGTTATTTGCTCCGTGATGACGCTGTCGGTTTTACCTTGACACAGACAACCGTTGCCGCCGGGCAAAGCCAGCTGATGGAATATAAAAACCACATCGAAGCTAACCTGATCATCGAAGGCGAGGGTGAAGTACGCGACGAACTAACCGGCGAGGTTTTTGAACTGTCACCCGGCACGATGTACACGTTGGATAAACATGATCGTCACCGACTCACTGCGCGCTCGGATATGCGTTTGGTCTGTGTGTTTACACCCGCGTTAGTTGGCACTGAGTCTCACGATGAAGAGGGCAGCTACCCTGTGCTCGACTAATCCTTTAAAGCGCTGAAGTGTTCGCACGAGAGCCGGTTACTTAGCGCTCGCCCACGCAGCAGAATTCTCCTACAATGATTTTTTTCTGAATCGTTTTGGGGGGGTTAAGTGATCCAGTGCATCATCTTTGACTGTGACGGCACGCTTGTCGACAGTGAATTTTTAGGCAACCAAGTTCTGGCAAAGCATTTTGTCGATCATGGTGTTGATATTACGGCAGAACAGCTCGTTGCGGAGTTTCGCGGGGGGCACTTCACTGAAATGTTGCAGACCATCGAGCTGCGGCATAACGCCAAGATTCCCAGCGACTTTATAGAGAACTACCGGCTGCTCGCGCAAAAGGCTTTTGAACAAGACCTTGTGAGCATTCAAGGTGCCGAACACATGCTGCAGCAACTCGAGTTGCCAATCTGTATTGCCTCGAATGCCCCTGTTGTAAAAACTAAATCCTCGCTAGCTATCACAGGACTGACGTCCTATTTTGGTGATCGTATTTACAGTGCGTACGATGTCGAGGCTTGGAAACCTAAGCCAGACTTGTTTTTACACGCGGCTCAGCAGATGGGTTTTGAGGCACAGCAATGTTTGGTCGTGGAGGACAGTGATGCAGGAGTGCAGGCAGGTCTGGCTGCACAGATGCAGACCGTTGTCCTAGATCCTGATAACGAGCACACAGCTGTTGATGGGCTGCACCGGATATCAGCGCTGGCCGAGCTGCCAGCTACTTTGGCCAATATTATAGCTGGTCACTCCTGACGATTTGCTGTCTACGGATCTTGGTAAACGCTTTTCTTCACGCATCGAAAAAGTCACATTAAAGTACGGGACAATTGCTTTTTCCGATTTAAAGATTGATCGAAAACACAATTGAGAAAATTGAAATTCAGTCCGTGTCCAACAATCAATATCCAGTTCAGTCTTCGTTAAGGAGTATCACATGGAAAAAAAAGTGCTGTTAGACGTCACCCGTAGTAACCGCGAAGCCTGGGATGCATCCGCAGCGGCACACGAGCGTAATCCCAACTGGGTCCGGCTGTGCGAAGGTTTCAAAGACCCAAGCTTCTCAACCTTTGATTCAACGGCTACAGACCTGCTAACAACATTGCCGATCGTCGGAAAATCCGTGGTGCAAATAGGTTGCAACAATGGCAGAGAGATTTTATCAGCTTTGAACCTTGGCGCGAGCCGAGGATTGGGCATTGACCAGTCAGCAGAATTCTTGGCTCAAGCTGAGCAACTAAGATCCATTGCTCAAATTGACTGTGAATTTTTAAACAGCAATATATATGAGCTGCCGCAGAATGACGCTGTAGATTTTGATTTGGCATTGATCACCATTGGTGTACTGAATTGGATGCCAGATCTAACTCGTTTCTTTAAAATAGTTAGTGAGCGCTTAAAGGGCAATGGACAGCTACTCATTTACGAGACGCACCCCTTTCTAGAGATGTTTAATCCTGAAGCTGTAGACTTTCGCTCACCGAGTTTCTCTTATTTTAAAGAGTCGCCTTTTCAGCAAGACGAGGCGATTGTTTACGATGACAGCGAAGAAGCAAAAGGGCCCGTCTCATTTTGGTACATTCACCGATTGGGCGAGATTGTCACAGCCTGTGCACAAGCAGGTCTAACGATTAATTCTCTTGTGGAATACCCTCACTCAAATCGCGAAACAGCCTACGATGGATATGAGAATCAACCGGCACAATTGCCGATGAGTTTTTCGTTGTTGGCAAAAAAAGATAATTAAGCTGAAGCATCGCCTCTTTCTGTGAGGCGATCGATGTAATTTGAGCGCCATTCTAAAGAGCAGAACACAATCGCAGACTGTCTTTTATCGCTTCGTGAATACCTCTGCTGGAAATGGCATCCCCAACGCGATAAAGATAATAGCCACTTTCATTTTTCTGAGGTTGCTGCGCACCAAGAACAAGCGAATCGAAATCTGTTACGCCGCCATTGAGGGACTGCCCACTAAGCTCCTGGAATATTTCGTCCATCGGCTCGGTACCTCTCTCGATCACTGCATGGTGGACGTCACGAATTTCTTGTTGAGAGGTCAATACATTTTGCAAGGTCAATTTCAAACCGGCGTTTGTTCGTTGAACAGCTAAGAGCTCTAAATCAGTGTCAACCTTGACACCAAGTTGTGCAAATCGCCGGCGCTGAGCGATGCTATCTGTTTCGGTCAGCTCTCGACCAAAATGGCCATCATTGCTGATCAGCTCCACGTTTTTTCCTTTTGCTGCCAAAAAGTCGGCAACACTGCTTCCCGCGTGCCTTCCTGTTTCATCAATGACGACAATGTCTTCACCTGCGGGCAATTCACCCGACAAGACATCCCAACTACTCAGACACAGGTCTAGATTCTCGATACCTGTTGTGTCTGGCATTCCACCGCAAGCGACAATAACAAGATCGGGGTCAAGCGTATTTATTTCTTCTGCACTGACATAGTGGTTGTAATTGATCGCGACGCCGAGCGTTTGTATCTCTGCGGTAAGCCAATCAACAATACCTAACATATCTTTTCGCCAAGGAGCTTTGGCTGCCAACAGAACTTGACCGCCGAGTTGACTTTGAGCCTCATACAGAGCGACTTGGTGACCGCGGAGTGCCAGCACACGAGCAGCTTCTAGGCCAGCAGGGCCTGCTCCTATTACGACTGCTTTTAGGAAAGGACCGTTGCTTCGATCAATGGTATGTGACAGATGTTGCTCTGCACCCGTCGCGGCATTGTGCACGCAGACACGGTAGTCTGTAGAGCAAAGGGTGGCACCAACACATGGCCGCACTCGGTCTTCTTCGCCGCGCGCAATTTTATTGACCAGGTGCGGGTCCGCTATATGGGCGCGAGTCATGGCAATCATGTCCACCAGACCAGCACGAATCGCATGACGTGCAGTCGCAATATCAGAAACTCGCGTGGCGTGAAACACCGGTACGTGCACTGCGCGCTTAAATTCGCCAGCTCGCTCCAAAAATGGCGCTGATTTACTTGCCATGCCCGGGAGGTGATTGTCGGCCAAATTGTGTTCTGCATCCATACGGCCAAAATAGACGTTTAAAAAGTCCACCAAACTCGTTTGAGCAAGATGGTTTGCGACAGAGGTTGAGTCGTCGAAACCTATTCCACCTTGTTCTTCAGCACAGGGCAAGCGTAGACCCACGTTAAACCCTTGGCCAACGGCTTCTCGAATCTTAGTGAGAGTTTCCACCAAAAAGCGGCTTCTATTCTCCAATGAGCCACCATAGCGGTCACTGCGCTGGTTACTCAGCGGCGATAGAAACTGACCCGGTAGATGTGAACCAGCCATGATCTCAATGCCGTCAATGCCTCCGGCTTTACACCGCAATGCGGCGTCGACATAAGCTTGCTGCACCCGGGCTATGTCGTAGCGGTCCATCTCCTTACAAAAGGCGCGATGCAGGGGTTCTCTACTACGACTCGGACCGATGGTTGGCAACCACCAGTCGCCACGATCCGACGAGCGGCGACCTAAGTGCGTAATCTGGCACATCAGTGCCGTCTGGTGAGCGTGTATGCGATCAGAGAATTGCTGTAGATGTTCGATGATATCGTCATTGCCAAGATACAATTGCCCGAACACGGAAGCACTGTCCAAATCTATGTTGGAACTACCGCCGAACATGGTCAATGCAAGACCTCCTTTTGCCTTCTCTTCGTGATAAGCCTGGTAACGCGCTTGAGGCTTGCCTTCTTGTTGGTAAGCAATCGCATGGCTGGTACTCATTATGCGATTTTTAAGCTGCAAACCATTGAGCTCAAAAGGAAGAAACAAGGCGTCTTTGCTGTCCACTAAAAAATCTCTTTGTTAAGTGTCTATCTGGTGACTTGTAGCATAGTTTAACTGCTCAAAGATACCAAAAAACAACGCCAATACCTTGGTTGTTACGAATGACGACTTAGTGAAGTGGTGCTCAACGACTGTGGTTAAGAAAAGATTGTTGAATAGGGCAATTGAATAGCAGAACGTCGCACTGAACCGAGAAAGTCATTTTATATATTCCACACATAGTGCTAGTCGCAATTCTGCAAATTTCGCCATGCGGAAACTGAAATCATTCGTGTGCTGATTTATCGAGAAATTATTCTAATAAATTGTGTACGCAAACGGAGTGATCTATGTCTTTCACTTCTATTTTTGCTGCATATCATTTGTGGTGTACTCAAAGACTTTATCTCACTACCGCTAGAACCAGAGTATGCAGTTGGTTTCGTCTAAAACGAGTTTTTGTCGTTGTTTTTTGAATGATCTGACGTCGCCATAACGCCGTTGTTGGTAGTCGAATACCAAGAACTATTTTCTTTTACACAGACTTTTAAAGACAAAGCGTAAGTCAAAGGCTTCTGGAGCAAGGTATGTCCGAAAATAATAAAAAGCAGAACGAGAGTTCACCAACTAAATCGAACAGCATTGATCAGTCGAAAAATACGACGTTCCAGGTTGACTCTGAAACAGCTGCTGCAATTTGTCAAAAAAACGCGATTGCGGAATTTGACCTCGACGGCAAGTTACTTGACGCAAACGCTGAGTTTCTCGACTTACTGGGTGAAAGTATAGAGAACATAAGATCAAAAGAATATTTCGCTTTCTGTGACTCTGATTATCTTAGCCAACAAGACTATAGAAATATTTGGGTGACGCTCTCAAACGCTGAATCGGTCAAAAAAGAAATTTGCCAGCTTACAAAAAGTGGAGAGAAAAAATGGGTAGAAGTCGTGTTCACACCGGTTGAGGCACATGGTTCAATAGTGAAAATTGTCGGTTTTGCGACAAATATCGATGAAGTCGTTGCGCAGAAAATCAAAGACCGTTCTATCTATTCTGCCCTAAACACCACACAAGCCATTATTGAATTTGACGTAGAAGGCAACGTTGTCAACGCAAACGACAACTTTCTCAATGCTTTGGGCTATGAACTCGCGGAGATTGTGGGTAAACACCACAAAATCTTTTGTGACCATGATTATGTTGAAACAGAGGAATACAAAGAGTTTTGGAAAACACTTCGTGGTGGAGAGCATCTGTCTGATGATTTCAAACGATTTAAAAAATCCGGTGAATCTATTTGGATAAAAGCATCGTATAACCCTATTTATGACAACGCTAGAAAAATCGTTGGCTTTGTCAAGTTTGCAACGGACATAACCGCGAGTAAGTTATCGCAGAAAGAAAACGAGAGTAAGCTCAATGCGATTGAATCGTCGCAAGCAGTTATCGAGTTTGAGCCCAGTGGTGTTGTTATCCGGGCGAATGATAATTTCAAAGGTGCAATGGGATATGGAGACAGTTCTCTTGCAGGCGTACATCACAGAATATTTTGTGACAAGGAATATGTAGAGTCCATCGAGTATAGAGAGTTCTGGCGAAAACTAAATGCGGGTGAGCATTTTAGTGGTGAGTTCAGTCGATTGGCGAAGGACGGCAGCACTGTTTGGATTAATGCCACTTACAACCCGGTGGTAGATGACAACGGGGATGTCTATAAAATTGTCAAAATCGCTTCGGATATAACTGCTTTAAAAACTGAAAGCCTAGAGAATGCGAGTAAGATGTCGGCGCTTGATCGTAGCCAAGCGGTAATAGAATTTGATTTAGACGGTAATATTCTTACGGCGAACGATGCATTTCTACAGACACTGAATTATCAACTATCAGAAATTCAAGGAAAGCACCACAGTATATTTTGTGCACAAGACTATATAAATTCCGAAGAGTACAAAGACTTCTGGGCTAAATTAAAACTAGGCAATTTTGACTCAGGGCGCTACATGCGACTGGCGAGAGATAACAGTGAGGTTTGGATAAATGCTTCTTATAACCCACTCTTTGATGAGTTCGGAAATCCCTATAAGGTTGTCAAGTTTGCAACCAACATAACGACTCAGATAGACATCGAAAAGGATGTTCGACGGTTGGCTGAGGAGTTCTCGGGCTCAGCAGTGGCAATCTCCGAAAAATCGGGCGATGTCGCTAGCTCAGCAAAATCTCTCGGTGCTAACACTGAGGAGATGAATGCGGCGGTCGAGGAATTGACGGCTTCAATCGATTCAATTGCTTCAAACAGCAAAAACGCGGACAGCATGGCGCATAGCACGCAAGAAGCAGCTGAGTTAGGGGCCAAGGCAATCAGCGATTCCATTGAAGCTATGGATCTTATAAAAAAATCTTCTGAAGGAATCGGTGAGATCGTCATGGTGATCAGTGAGATCGCGAGTCAGACTAACTTGCTGGCATTCAACGCTGCCATTGAGGCTGCCCGCGCTGGTGAGCATGGCTTGGGATTTTCAGTGGTAGCTGATGAAGTTCGTAAACTTGCCGAGCGATCCTCACAAGCCACAAAAGAAATTACTCAGTTGATAAATGAGTCGGTAAAACGTGTTCAGCAAGGCAGTGATACATCACAAGATGCTGTAAATTCCTTCAAGAACATCGTCAGCGGTGTGCAAGAGACGACGCAAGCGATTTCTGAAATCTCCTGTGCAGCCGAGGAGCAGTTGATCGCTGCGAGAGAAGTTAGCACATCGATCCAGCAAATATCAGAGGCCTCTGAAAACTCCGCGATCACTGCTGAGGGAATAGCTCAGGCTACTTCACAGCTTACAAATGGTGCCAGTGAGCTACTGAACAATGCTAATAAGTTTGCCGCCTAATGAACCAGAATATTTCAAAGAATGCAGACGTTGAGTGGCCACAACCGGTGGTCGATCAAGTGATCAATCTCGTGCACGAACGAAGTGGTATTTCGATCGACGCGGGAAAGACCCAAATGATCGAATCGAGACTGCGCCGACGATTGAGAGCTGTCGACATTGATAATCCGTCGGACTACTTGGATTATCTAGAAAAGCAGCCAGCTGAGTATGAGCATTTTACCAATGCTTTTACGACCAATGAGACGAGCTTTTTCAGAACCGCTCGTATATGGCGTTATCTGGAAGAGGATCTTTTTGAGCAATGGGCCGACAAACCCAAAGCAGCTAGACAAGTGTGGTCGGCTGCCGGCTCTACAGGCGAAGAGGCATACTCGCTAGCGATGGCATGCGATATGTTCAATGTTGGTAGGACAGCTCCACTTCGGATGCGAATTTTGGCCAGTGACATTTCTACTGATGTGGTTGCCAAGGCGAAAGAGGGGAGCTATCAAGGTCGAACAATCAGTCGACTTAAAGTGGGGCGGCCTGAAGCTTTATTAGGTTATTTTGTGGAGCACGGTGAGTGCTTCAATATCATACCTAAGATCAAAGAGAGTGTGCAGTTTAAACAACATAATTTGTTTAAAAAACCGCCTTTTAAAAATCACTTTGATCTGGTGATGCTGCGAAATGTTCTCATTTATTTTACTGACAGAGACCAGGAACAAGTTCTCAGTAGAGTATACGATTCAATTCAACCAGGCGGGATATTGGTGCTTGGTGAATCAGAGTCTCTCAATACCTTAGACACAAATTTCAAATTTATTAAACCATTCATCTATCAAAAACCAGGTTAGAACGCTTTATGGCCACTCAGGTTGCTCGAATTGGTGTTATGCGCATCACACACGGAGAAGATCAGCTAAAAGCGATTCTCGGATCTTGCGTAGGTATTGCGATATTTTGGAAAAAAAAGAAAATATACGCGCTTAGCCATTGTCTGCTCGCGGAGCCTTCAACACCTAATACTGTGCTGAATGCAAAATATGTAAGTGATGCTATTCCGATGATGTTGGCGGCAATGGACAACCATGGAAGAGACAGGTTTCAGTTAGACGCGGTTGTTGTTGGGGGAGCGACAATGTTGCAAGAGTTTGGGAATGCCAACGCCCAAAAAATTGGTCCAAACAACCTGGATGCTGCGAGAACGCATCTGGATAAACACAACGTGAATTTGCGTCATTTGGAAAGTGCTGATCAATTCGCCTCTCAGATCATTGTAGATGGCAGTACGGGAGCATACGACATTACGCTTTTTCCTAAACTATCGGCGAGTGAAATCCAGTGAATAAAAGCGATACGAATAGGCAAGGAGATATATACGGCTCATTTCTTTCTGATGGGGTTGAGTTTGCGATTAACGCGCATGAGCTGCAGGAAGTCGTTCGCTATGAAAACGAAATGCCTTCTGTTCCGCTCTCACCTACTTACTTCTTGGGTTTGTTTTCTCTGCGAGATTCCATTATTCCCGTTGTCGATCTAAGAGCATTGTTTAAAAGTACTGGTGGGGAGATGGGCCGAGAAAGCTGTATTGCCATACTCTTGGTCGATGGTATTCGCATGGGTTTACTCTTCGACTCAACCTCTGAAGTTTTGCGAATCAAAGATACACAGCTAAAAGGTTTTAAGTATAGCGGTGCGGGTGCAGAGTCTCGCAGCCCAGTTAGCGGCACGATTTCTCTGGACCAAGGGGAGCGTATGATCCAGATACTCGATGCACGTTATCTTGTTGGTCTGGAGCGTTTGCCATTGCAAAAAAACGATGGGGTTTCGCAGGAGAATGCCCATCGACTAAGAGCAAAAAGTAAATGCATCACTTTTTACTCGTCAGGTATTCGATACGGTTTCGGCATAGATGCCATCCGAGAAATAATCTCTTTACCGGAAATTATTTCTAGCGGCATCAACTCAAAAACGTGTATTGGCCAAGCTGAACTCCGAGGCACAAGTTTACCAGTTATTGATTTTTCGGTATTGTGCAACGGCAGTCGAAGTAGCGAGTTGGATCAAAGTTCAAAGCGAGTCGTCATTGCCAATATAGGTGATCAGCCGGTAGGTTTTTTGGTGGATCGTATAGATAGTATCATTGAATATTTTTTGGA
The DNA here is from genome assembly GCA_937965695.1 of uncultured Granulosicoccaceae bacterium. GTDB lineage: Bacteria > Pseudomonadota > Gammaproteobacteria > CALCKW01 > CALCKW01 > CALCKW01. The sequence goes on along the minus strand of CALCKW010000002.1, from coordinate 201,945 downwards.
TACCATGCAACTACTACCGCAGTTTAAAAACGAGACGGGTTCGTATTGCCTAGGCTGCATTTCAGATTCTTCGGAGTCAGATATTAGCATGATAGACCATAAAAAATTGTATGCTGTTCCTGAAGTAACTGCTCCTGTAGCGGCAATAGCGGATGGCAATGCTTACAAGCGAGATCGTGCGGCTGCTGAGCAAGCAGGTCAGCGCTCCCAGACTTTTCTTATGGTCGACGTGGGGCTCAACTTTGCACTCCCGGTGAGCTCTATTGTTGAAATAATTGAAATGCCAGAAGAAATTGTTCCAATTGCGCTTGGTCCTTCTTATGTAAAAGGTATGTTCAATCTTCGGAAGACGCTTGTTTCTATTGTGGATTTACGTGCGCTGTATGAATTAGAGGCTGCACCTGCAGAAACCAAGAAGAAGCTTCTCATCGTACAGAGCCAAGGTGTTTATTTGGCATTGATGGTGGATTCAGTGCTTGATATTTTTAGTACGAAAGAAGGGTCTGTTCACAAGACTCCTGTTGCGATGTTACGCAGCGCTTCAGAGGCATTCAAAGAAGATGCTCTTGAGACGATCATGCACGACTCTAAAGTTGTATTGTCATTGGACTTTGATTCATTGATTTCCAGAGTTTTGAGTCAAGCTCCGATAGACCAAAACCTTTCAGAGCCTTTGGCAAAAGCCGCCTAGGTATTGCCCGTTAAACGTAAGGGTGAACTAAATAGCCATTCCACCAATGGTTATTTTATAAAGTCCACCACCAGATTATTTCTGTATGAAGAGATATCCCGTCTCTTCGGATGCTAAAGTTGTCTCTCTGGCTTTTGAAATTTTATTCCCCATAACTTTTAGAAGAAGTGAACGTGGATCGGGTATTCTATAGTTTGTATAAATGCTCATTTGCATTGGAACCTGAGCCCTAATCTATACTCGCGCCGTAGAGTGGCTGAGTTTGGCCCAGCCGCGCGGCGAGTCTTGCCAATAGCACCGCTACGGCCGTTGATAAGCGCCTTGCAGAGTCCAAAATTACACACCGGCTTAAGACTGGTGTATATCTGACTCTCCCTAGAGTTCCAGTCGGCCAGCGCAAATGCATATTGATTTAACGTTCATTTTTATAAGGCAACTGCCCAAAAGATGAAAAGTGTCTTTCAGATAGAAACCGTCTGTTTTCACCAATGTGTGGTGCTTGGCATATGAAAGTTTGGCAGTACGATGAAGAGCTGCGGCATAGCATGCAGGCTTCACTCGATGCTTTTAAGCTAGTAAAAGCTGATTCAGTGCATCTGCGAGAGGCTGCTGTGGCTATTGTGGTGGTGGGTCTATCAAGCGGTGAAGCAGGTGTGTTGCTCACACTTCGCACTTCTAAGTTGGGAAAGCACGCGGGTCAGTTTGCGTTGCCGGGTGGCAAGGTGGACGAGGGCGAAAGTGCTGAAAATGGAGCGCGCAGAGAGTTACATGAAGAATTGGGCTTGGCGTTGCCACTATCTGCCTATCTAGGCAGATTAGACGACTACTGCACGCGCTCAGGCTTCTGTATCAGTCCTTTTGTTTATTGGGGCGGAGCTCAACCAGAGCTTACCTTAAGCGAAAACGAGGTGGCCGAACTGTACCGAGTTCCATTGTCAGAACTCGATAGCGAGGCCATTCCATACTTTGAAGAAGGAGTGGAAATAAACCGGCCTGTACTGTTGTCGAAATTGCCTTCAATAGGCACCGATATGTACTCGCCCACCGCCGCCTTGCTCTACCAGTTTAGAGAAGTGGTGTTGCGTGGGCGTCAGACTCGGGTGGCTCACTATGATCAACCTAGCTTTGCATGGCGTTGAGCTAGTTTAGTAGAGACTTAAAAGAGAAATCGTGTCTTTTTTATCCTGATAGGTCTTCGTCATCTAGACGATGGCCCCAGCTTCGTTTAGCACTGAGGTATTTGCGATTCCACTCGCCCACTGAAGCAACATGCTTAACGGCGGTGATGAACTCAAAGCCAAATTCAGCGAGATCTTTTAGTTTTTTGGGATTGTTGGTCAATAGCCGCAACGGTTTGTTGCCGATAAAATATTTGAGCAAACTGGCGGCATCGCTGAAATCGCGGCAATCGTCGGGCAAGCCCAAACTGCGATTGGCTTGATAGGTGTCTTCGCCCGCATCCTGTAGCAAATAGGTCGCCGCTTTTGCCCACAGGCCTATACCGCGACCCTCATGTCCGGACATATAGACCAAGTAACCACCGTTGGAATCATCATGTATACGTCTGATTGCTGCGTCCAATTGCGGTCCACAATCACAGCGTTGGGAGCCAAATACATCGCCAGTGAGGCAGTTGGAGTGTACGCGGACTAGCGGGTTCTCACTTGGCTCGCCAACGACCAACACACAATTAACTGCCATAGAGGAAACCAAATGAGCAAAGAGGTGTTGGTTGTTGTCTTGCTTCAGGTCAGAGGCTAATGCTTCCACCTGCGATAGCTCGCTGCTGCGCACTGCCGCGTACCACTGCACCGTTGTTTTGATGGACGGCAGATCAATAGGTAATGGAATCGGGCCTATCAAATTGATGGCCGCATTGGTACTGGGCGCTTTGTTGTCAGGGTCTAGTAATTGACCTTGCTCGTCGAAGCGAACTAGTTTGCCATCGCGGATCAAGCGCTCGCGCACTGCAGGGTTCAAATAGGTGAACATGTTGACTAATCTTCTTGTGTGTTCTTAGCAGATGCTATCGGCATAATCGTAGAATTGTGTCATGGGAAAGGTTCCTCGTCGACATCTGTTGTGCTCGAGGTAGCCACTATGGCTGAACTTTCTACTGGAACGCATTTAGTTTTGCCACTCAGGGCGTTCGCCCGTTATGCAGAGGAAACCGCACAGCTTAGGATTGCTCGCGGTCCACAACGAACTACTTAGAATTTCTCGAATTGCTCTTGAAGCGCATCAAGACGCTGCGCTGTGAAGGTCGGCTCGATATCCCATGGATCGTAGATTGTGTCGACATTGCGATGAATCCAAGCAGCGCGCATATCAATATTTATGGCACCAAAAACGTCAAAAGGGTTGCTAGAAATCAACCAGGCATTGCTGGCATTGCTACCAGTACTGTCTAGAAAATGTTGGTAGACCACCGGATTTGGCTTAAAAGTTTTTTTGGTGTCGACGCTGACAACGCCTTCAAAATAGTCGCGTATCTTGGCGTGACGCAACAAGCCATCGACTGCTTCTGCGCTGCCGTTAGAAAACGCAAAGAGCCTGTGGCCTGCCTGCTGTAATTGATCGAGACCACTGATCACGTCGTCATAGGCCGGTAGTTGACCGTAGCTGGCCAGTAAAATTTGCTTTTGTTCGACCGTCAGCGGCTCATTTAGGTGTGAACAGGCATAGTCTAGCGCTTGTGCGGTACACACGGAAAAATTCTCGTAGCGCTGCATCAATCCGCGTCTGAAGCTGTATTCGAGTTGCTTATCTCGCCATGTTTGCGAAAACAGAGGAGCTCGCTCGCCCACCATCGATTCGAGTGTTGTGACGACACCGTGAGGGTTGATCAACGTACCGTATACATCAAACGCCAGTGTAAAAGCCATGGTTTGTCCTAGTTGGGCAAGGGTTGTTATTCCTTGAGGTAACGAGAGAAAATCCAGCCGGTTTGGCCTTGATGCATGACTCGACACCAGCGCATGTCTTTGGCCAATTGCCTTTCTTTTTTGTCGAGCAGCTCCCATTCTTCTTGGCCGAACTCAGGGTGGCAGCCCAGATTCAAAAGCTGGTCAGTGTCGTGAGGCAGTTTTATACTGATACCAAATTGCACCGAGGGGCCGCGTCGCATATTGAGCTCTTCACCTTCGGCAATACCGGTCACTCGCCAATAGTCTGGACCATCAGCAGCCTTTGTTACGGCGGTGCTAAGTGCCAAGCATACAAAGGCTATCACTTGTACTCGCATGATAGAGAAGTCCTCATTTTATTCGTCAAGGCAGGCGATGCATCTACATCGCTCTCTGTAGCCATCAGTGTCGCTGTTTGCAACGAGGGGATCAAGTATGCGCCCGATTGAATTGCCCAATTAATCTGACAATGTCTATTTTCGCTGGTTGCATCCGTTCATTCCCTTGCAGACAAAAGACAGAGCTGTTAACTGAGTGCGGATACTTCACCATCGAAAATACGCAAAACCCTGTCGGCGACAGCGGCACTGTCGCGTGTGTCGTGAGTCACCATTAAAACACAGCAGTTGTGTTTATCAGCTAAGGCACGCACTAATGGCCAAGCTGATTGTCGAGTATCGTCATCCAGCGCACTAAATGGTTCGTCTAACAAAACAATTTCACTGCGGCGCAATAGGGTGCGAGCCAACGCGACACGTTGTTGCTGACCACCGGACAGCTGACCCGCACGCGCATGCACATGTTCAGACAAGCCCATTTCTTCCAGCGCTTGTCTGGCGGCCTTCCTGGCTAGTTGATCTGCCTTGCCCCGGTAACCAAGTAGGACGTTTTCAAGCGCGCTAAGGTGGTCAAAAAGATTGTGTTGCTGAAACAATAAACTGATAGGTCTTTCGCCTGCTGCATGTGTGAGCAGATCTTGCCCGCACCAAGTCAGTGAACCGGAACTCGGTTGCAGTAGACCGGCGATCAACTCCAAAAGTGTGGATTTTCCGCAACCGGAGCGGCCAACAATACTTGTGACAGATGCCGGAAGGGCTTGCAGTTCGAAACTCCATTCCTCGTTATTGTCGGTGCTATTTTTTGGATGCCGATAGCGTAGTTGATTCAGCTCAAGCACGATTGGAACTCCTATTAAATAGGGCGGGGATCAGGTTGAAAACACTCAAGGTTAAAACCAACAAAATGAGCGCAATACCGGCCGCGTCTTGGCTGCGGTACGACCCGATTTTTTGATACAAAAGCCAAGGTAGTGTGGTGAGATCACTATTGCCGAAAAGGGCGATGACACCTAGGTCACCCATCGACAAGCAAAAACTCAAGGCAGTTGCCTGCCCAAGCGAACGCCGCAGCAATGGCCATTCGACGTGACACCAGCGCTGCCAACCTCGCAGATTCAAACTGTAGGCTAGGCGATCGTAACGTGTCGCTGCTTTCAAGGCGGTTGGCATCAGCAAGGCCAACACAAAGGGAAGCGCCATCAACACGTTTGCAACAATCAACGCGATCCATGCCCAGTGTTCTAGTTTACCCGGCAGCTGCCTAGCCGCCATGAAAAAACCTAAGCCTAAAACGAGAGAAGGCACTGCCAGATACAAGGTGGCAGAGAACCCGATACTGGCGCGCAAAAAAGTGGCCCAGCGCTTCAGGCCCAATTGCAGTGATGACGAAAGCGCCACTTGGGTTCGCACGACGGCTATAGCGATAAGCACAACGGCCACACTGGACAAAGAAGCAAAAGCCACACTTGTCATGATTGCCTTTTGAACCAATGGGTCGAGCAGTAAGCGAGAGAGATCGGCGCCCAGCCCGTCCAGAAAAATCGCCAAGAGGGGGGACAAGAGCATGAGACACGCGAGAACAATGACTAGCCATTGCGAAGTCCGTTGCGCTTTGGGTTGCGGCCAGCTGGGTATCGCGCCCGAGGCAACAGCTGACGAGCGACTGCGAAACAGATTGGCCAGTAGCACTAAAACTGCACAAATAGTCAATTGCAATAAAGCTAACGCCACCGCTCGAGGTGGGTCGAAGTCGAGCTTTAAGGCCTCGAAAATGGCAACCTCTAGTGTGTTGTAACGAGGAGAACCACCGAGCACCAAGACGATGGCAAAGGAGGTGAAGCAGAGTAAAAATATGGTGCAAGCTAAAGTTGGCAGCGAGTGGACGATCGCGGGCCACTCCAAAAGACGAAATCGTTGCCAAGCGGTAAAGCCTAAACTGTGGGCGAGCTTACGCTTTTCTGCGGGAATAGTTTCAAGCTGCAATAGCAATTGCCGTGCAGCAAAAGCGCCATTAAAGTAACTGTGTGCCAGTACAATACCTGTAAGGCCATATATATTAAGTCGCAGATCGCTACCCAGCTGTGCGAGCAATTGGCTGACCCAACCCGCACGACCAAATACACTGACCAAGCCCAGTACAATCACCAACGTAGGTAGAACCAAACTAGCGGACAGTAAAGACAGCAGTAAAGATCGGCCCAGAAAATTTCGGCGATGGCTAAGTGCCCAAGCTAGGGCGATTCCAATGCCAAGTGAGCAAGCAACGGAAAGTAAGGCTTGCACCGTCGATATCCGTACGGTTTGCCAAGTGCGGGAGGGCAATTGCAATTGCCCTGTTTGACTGTTTGCCAACAAAAACAAAATGCTAGCAATTAAAATCAACATTAAAAAAGCCAGCAACAGTCCCGGTAGGGCATTCGCCCAGCCTTGGATGTGTCGCTGGCTCTTAGTTGTTGGCACTAAGTTGATGATTCCTTATCGAGACAGCTTCTCTTGCCAAGTGTCAATCCACTCAGAACGATTTTTTTCCACTTCCACGCCGCTCATGAGCAAAGTTTTCGCCGGAGAGGTGTCACCAAATCCTTCAGGCAAACCTTTTGCTGTCTGCGTTGCGGGGTAAGTCCAATTGGTCGTCGGAATAATGTCTTGCACGGTATCACTGAGCAGAAATTGCAGAAATGACTGGGCCAATTCAGGTTGCTTACTGCTTTTTAGCATCGCGGCGACCTCTATTTGCAAGTAGTGTCCTTCATCAAATGCAGCCCAATCAAATCGCTGGTCTTCTTCGGCAATGCGATGATAGGCAGGTGAAGTGGTGTAAGAGAGGACCATTTGCGCTTCTTCCTTCAGGAACAAGCCGTAAGCGTCAGACCAGCCTTTGGTCACAGTTAGCACGTGCGGCGCAAGCTCTTCCCACAGGGATTCGGCACGTTCGCCATAAGCCGTTTGCAACCAAAGCACTAATCCCAGTCCGGGCGTGCTGCTGCGTGGGTCTTGTATGATAATTTTAAAGTCTTCGGGCAGGGCTGCCAGTTCTTCAAAGCTGGCGGGTACTTCCGGGGTGAGCTCTTTGTTATACACAAACGCGAAATAGCTGTAATCGAAGGGTAAAAAGGTGGTGTCTGTCCATTCACCCGTCGGCAGTGTGAGTGCACTGGTGTCAGCGTTATGTTCTGCGAACAAGCCCGTCTCACGTGCCGCTTCGGCGATGTTTGTATCCAGACCCATCACAACATCTGCAGCCGTGTCTTCGCCTTCTAGTTGGACTTTTCGCAGGGTCCCGATCGATGAATCAGCCACAACAAAAACGAGGTCGCATTGGCAGCTTTTTTCAAAAGCTTGCTCAATCAGTGGCGCAGGCCCCCAGTCAGCGGCAATCGCGTCGTAGGTGTAAACCGTGAGTGTGGGTTTGTCGGCAGCTAAAGCAACGTTGTAGTTGCTCGCAATTAGTGTCATGGCAGCTACGGCCATTGTGGGAAATAAGCGCATTTCGCGTCTCCAAAATTGGACGCGGAGGGATGTTACAAGGAAAAACCGGCAAGTGTCGGCTTGAACTTTGTACGCTTCCTCCGCCGGTATTAACCGGTTCAGGTTCAATGGGTTTTTCTCAGCTCCGTCCAAAGACAGGGCACCCCAGCGTGTGTTGCGTCACCAGTATAAGTTGATGGCGGTTCGGCCGCAAATACCAGATGGCCTTGGGCTTAAGTCCAAGGAGTATTTGACGTATTTATATTGTGACGTTGAGCCAACGGACGCACCACACATGCCTTTGCAAGACCTATGATCTTGGGTTTATAAAGTGCCGTGCGTTTCCATGGCTCAACAGCAATCTACATCCAAGCAAATAGCTCTAGGGAACCTTAGATCAAGTCATGCTTGTACCGTCGACGCGCTAAATTCGGCCCAGCTGCGTTGCAAATTAGCCAATAGCTCCACTATTGCTGTCGTTTCGCGTCTAGCTAGGTCCAATTTTTTCGCACCAACGTTACTGATCAGACTTAATTCTAGGCTCCCTAGAACCTCATAGATCGGTGCTGGCGGGTGGTCGCCAAGCGCGGTCTACCAACCCTTTGTTGGCGGACTGGCTACTGCGTACCGCTGTCTCGGTCTCGTCGCGCACACGTTTGCTGAGTTCGACGTAGGCGGTATTTTCATGGGCTGGTATCTCTGGGTCGTAGACTTCAGCGAGCTGGCGCATCGCACTTTTGTCAGACTCGACAAATGCATGAACAACTTTCTCAGCCTCAAAGGGATGCATATTCAACCCCTCTAGGGCTGAGCGACCGGCTCGCACTGCACTGTCGAAGGTTTCTCGGATGATGTCGTTAGCACCGTCCTGAAAAAGCTTGTAGACATCAAGGCGGTCAAAGGCTCGGGCGACAATATGAATATCAGGTCGCTCACGTCTAGCGTGTTGTACGATTTCTCGTGTTCGTTCGCGGTCATCAATGGCGACAATTAGCATATCTGCCTCGTGCAAACCTGCCGCGTGCAATAAGTCGGGGCGTGCTGCATCACCGTAATAGGTCTGCACGCCAAACCGTGCGACACGATCAATTGTCTCGGCGCTAATATCCAGAACGACGGTCTCATAGCCAGAGCTGAGCAACATTCGGTTGATGATTTGACCGTAGCGGCCAGTGCCTGCAATGATGATTTTTGCTTTTTCAGGGATTGCATCATTTCCACTTTGTTGCTCTGTCTCCATTCGAGGTAACAAAAACTTTTCATAACAAATGAACAGCAGTGGAGTGAGCAACATTGAAAAGGCAACAACCAACAACAAGGTGTCGGCTAATGCTGCTGGAATAACACTGTTCTGCACGGTTAGGGCTAGCAGCACAAAGCCAAATTCACCCGCCTGGGCCAGCGACAAAGCAAATAGCCAAGTATCTGACTTACCCAGCTTGAATACCTTTGCCAAAAGCAGCAGTACGCCTGCTTTGATGGCAATCAATGTAATCGTTAAACTGAGCACAGTCCCGACGTTGGCAAATAAAATATCAAAGTTGATGCCCGCGCCGACCGTGATAAAAAACAAACCGAGCAGTAGCCCCTTGAAAGGGTCAATATCACTCTCTAGCTCGTGCCTGAATTCGCTGTTGGCGAGTACCACACCTGCCAAAAAAGTACCCAATGCAGGAGACAATCCAACCAATGACATCAATAGAGCAATGCCTATCACCAGCAACAAAGCGGCAGCGGTAAAAACTTCTCGAAGCTTGGCAAGAGCGACAAATTGAAACAAGGGTCTTGAGAGGAAGTGACCGCCGACAACCACCGCCGCTACTGCGGCTAGTGTGACCACTGCCGCTTGCCAACCTGCAAGACCGGTGAGCAGGCTCATCTCTGAACCGTGGCTTTCACCGGCACTGTGAGCTGCCTCTTGCAGCTCGGGGAGCGCTAACAGTGGTATCAAGGCCAGCATGGGAATGACCGCGATGTCTTGAAACAACAGCACTGAAAAACTCGATTGGCCGCCATCGGTTTTCATCCAGCCTTTTTCATTGAGGCTTTGAAGCACAATGGCAGTGGACGACAGAGAAAAAACCAACCCGATCGCCAGAGAGATACTCCACACTTGCCCTAATGCCATTGCCAGTGCAGTGATTACCGCCGTCGTTAGTGCCACTTGCAAGCCACCAAGGCCAAGCAATTTATGGCGCATTGCCCAGAGCGCTCGCGGTTCTAATTCAAGCCCGACCAAAAACAACATCATCACAACGCCAAATTCGGCAACATGTTGAATCTCTTGGGTCTCGTCGCCAACAAAGCCCAGCAGGGGTCCAATGACAATGCCTGCCATCAAATACCCCAATACCGACCCCAGACCCAGTCTCTTGGCTAAAGGAACGGCTATAACAGCTGCCATGAGGTAGATAAAAGCCTGTAGCAATACACCCGTCATGCTCCAGTCTCCAGAAGTGTTGTCAGTTGATGTGCTTCAAAGTAGGGCAGTGTGCCTATGCTATCGGCTGGTAGGCGTTGATCACGCAAACCGCCTAAGTATTGACAATAACAGTCGACATGACGGTTGAGGTCCGCATCATTTGTTTCACTCAGTGCGCCAAACAAGACATAAGGTGGCAAGCAGTGCAATTGGCACAGGTGTGCAGTCTGGCGCAGAGGGGTGAGAAAGTCCGGCAGTTGATGTTGCTGATATCCTGTCGTACTGAATGCGTCTTTAGAACCTCCAGTGCTGATAGCCAGCGCAAGTGTTTTGCCGGCCAGCTTGTCGCCACCTTCTCCGTAGGCAAACCCATACTCGAGGACAAGATCTTGCCATTCTTTTAATAACGACGGGGTTGAATACCACATCATTGGGAACTGCAACACAATGACATCGTGTTGCAACAATCGTTGCTGTTCTCGCTCCACGTCAATTTTGAATCGCGGATACTCTGCATATAAATCGACAAAAGTGATGTCATCTAGGGTTTGTGCTCGGGCGGCCATAGCGGAATTGACACGTGAATGGCGTTGCGCTGGATGAGCATAGAGTACAAGTATCTTTTTCATGCTGGCCTCAGTCTAGGGTGTTGCGCGTTGGCGAGAGTGGCAACGATCCGTGGTAGTCATTAGCTGGGTGATCAGCGCTCTGTCAGTGCGAGTTTGCAGCCCAGACCGGCAAAAGTGAGAGAGAAACTTCTTTGCATGGTTTTCATTGCCGTTGGGTTATTGACAACATAACGGCTAGCGGCATCTGCAAGGGCGCCGTAAACAATAAATACAATAAATGTCATCAGCATAAAAACGCTGCTCAAAACCAACATATTGGTTGTTGGTGAGGTAGCATCATGGGGAATAAACTGTGGCAAAAAAGCTAAAAAGAACAGTGTCAGTTTAGGGTTGAGTACATTGAGCAGAAATGCTTGCGCAGCGATTTTTCTTCCACTGCGATCTGATGCCTTACTTTCTAAGGCAGGTGAACCCGTTGCAGTCCACGTTGACCAAGCTAAATAAAGTAAATAGGCAACACCTAGGAATTTCAGCAGCTGAAACGCCTGTGCACTGGTGTGTAAAACGGCAGCGACGCCTAGCACAGAGGCGAGAAGCTGCGGCAAAATTCCCAAGGTGCAGCCGACGGTCGCCATAAAGGCAGCACGACGTCCAAAAAACAAACCGGTAGAGATTGTGTAAATGACACCGGTGCCCGGAATTAGCACGACGACTAGCGAGGTCAACATAAATTCTAAGCTGATCATGCGAATAATCCGATTTTCAGGAAAGTAGAGGCAGCCTAACGGATCTATGGCTCCTAGGATAGTGCCTATATAAAAGGAATTAGGCTCGGTTTGTATGCGAAAATCAAGCATAGACTTTTAAGCTAGAGTAGAGAATGACTGCAGAGCGTGATTGTTTGGTGTTTGAGCAGCCGGTGTTGCTATTAGGCGGTGCAGAGGTTCCCGTTGGGCAGCTGCACAGTCAGCTGGCTAGAGGCTTTGCGCTGGTGGCAGCTGATGGAGGTGCCAATCAATTGCTGGGAAGTGAGGTTATCCCCGACGCTATTATTGGTGACATGGATTCGCTGACGCACAGAGACAACTGGGCGCGTCGTTGTCACACTCGGCAAATCGCCGAGCAAAACAGTACCGATTTTGAAAAATGCCTCTACAGCACACGCGCTCCTTGGTATTTGGCCTTGGGTTTTTGCGGGCAGAGACTCGATCACACGTTGGAGAGTTTGCACTTATTGGTTCGTTATTTAAGGACGCACAACGTGATGTTATTGTCGGAAGATGACGTCATTCTCGTCTGTGATGAAAGCGTGCAATTAGAGATGAGCCCAGGCACAAGGCTTTCAATTTTTCCCCTATCCGACGTCTCGTTTACAAGCTCTAGTGGATTGCTCTATCCCCTGCATGGGCTAAAGATGGCGATTGGATCAGCGATTGGCACATCAAATAGCGTCTCGGAATCAACGGTGCGCATTGATGTAGAGCCGGACAGTGAAGGGTGTTTTGCCTTGATCGCACCTGTTTCTGAGCAGGGAGCTTTCGAGGCATTGATCAGCAGCAGAGCTACATCCGGTCACTGAGTATTTGCCTTACCGTGTGTAGACTGATTACCATCCAATCAATGAAAGACACAAAACGACAAAGGAGCAATTTACATGCAGCCCATTGGCCATCCTGAGCAAGCCGCTGTCGCACGAGATTTGCCGAGCTGCGCTGCCAACTTTGAACCCCTTTCACCGCTGAATTTTCTACAACGATCGGCCGTTGTTTACGCTGATCACCCCGCTTGTGTCTACGGCAACAAGCGCTGGAGTTGGTCTGAGAGCGCAGAGCTTGCACGCAAAATGGCAGCGGCTTTGGTGGCAATGCACGTCCAACCCGGTCAGGTCGTGTCGGTGATGGCTGCCAACACACCAGAGCTATTTTTTGCGCACTATGGCGTGCCGATGGCGGGTGCCGTGCTCAATGCAATAAACACCCGTCTAGAGCCCGCCACACTTGCCTATATTTTTGAGCATGCCGAATCGCCCGTATTGATTTACGATTCAGCTTTTCGCGATCAGGTTTTTGCTGCGATCAAGCTGATGGAAAGTAAGCCGCCGCAATTGGTGGAATTTAACGACCACACACTCAACCTTGCACTAGATAAAGTTGATGGTGTGATCTCCTATGACGCATGGCTAGAATCGGGTGATGCAGAATTTGCCGGATACCTACCGGCTGATGAATGGCAGTCTATCAGTCTTAATTACACCTCTGGCACAACCGGGAAACCCAAGGGTGTCATCTACAGCCACCGCGGTGCACAGCAACTGGCCATGGGCAATGTATTGGCTTGGGATATGGCACACCATCCGGTGTATCTCTGGACGCTACCGATGTTTCACTGCAACGGTTGGTGCTTTCCCTGGACGCTCGCAGCGCTTGGCGGAACCAGTATTTGCCTCCGCGAAGTTCGTGCCGAGCCCATTCTTGAAGCGATCAATAATGAGGGTGTCAGCCATCTCTGTGGCGCGCCCTTTGTCTTGGATCTACTCGCCCGGGCCGTGGCCGATGGTGAATCGTTGCCCAAGGGACGCACGATTAAAGTCATGACTGCAGCGGCACCGCCAACGGCCGCGACACTGCGTGCTGTTGAAGACGCAGGATTTGCCGTGACGCATGTCTATGGCCTCACCGAAATATACGGGCCGGCAGTGGTCTGTAGCTGGAAACCGGAGTGGGATAAAAAACCGGCTGACGAACGGGTGCGATTAAAGTCCAGGCAAGGGGTTGCTTATCACGTCCAAGCTGGGTTGATGGTGGCCGATCCAGAGACGCTGCAGTCGGTGCCGTGGGATGGTGAAACAATGGGCGAAGTGATGACCCGTGGCAACGCGACGATGAAGGGTTATTTCAGGCAGCCTGACGCGACAGCAGAGGCTTTTGCTGGCGGCTGGTTTCACACCGGTGACTTAGGGGTTTGCCATCCTGACGGTTATATACAACTCAAAGATCGCGCCAAGGATATTATTATTTCTGGCGGTGAAAATATCTCGTCATTTGAGGTTGAAGACGCACTTGCGTCCCACGCAGCCGTTGCCTTAGCCGCTGTGGTTGCAGAGCCGTCACAGCGGTGGGGTGAACGACCGTGTGCTTTTGTTGAGCTGCATCCCAAACAACCCGCTCCGAGTGCGGATCAGTTGATCAGTCACTGCCGTGAGCGGTTGGCGGGTTTTAAGTGCCCTGATCGGATCATATTCGGAGTGATTCCCAAGACGGCCACCGGCAAGGTACAGAAATTTATGCTGCGTCAACTTGCGAGTGAAACAGCGCAATAGGCACCTGTTCGGACCTGATAGCACGAGCGATGTCACTCGATGGTTCGCGCTGCTACGATGCTTTTTCTGTGTTGTTGGTTGGTGCACTATTTAAGTTGGCATTAGCGGTGGTAAATGCCACTATTAAAAGCTTGTTGGGTCGCTGATGTAGCGTGCCTGTCTGGGGTCTGCTGCATGCAAAACAATACTCGGCTCGGTATCTCACTGATGCTAGCCACCACCTTAGTTTTTGCCGTACAAGACGGCATCTCGCGGTTGCTGGCGGACAAATACAATGTGATGACCGTCGTCATGTTTCGCTACTGGTTTTTCGCCGCTTTTGTGATTGCTTGGAGCCATCTGAAGGTTGGAGGAATTCGTCAGGTAGCCCAGTCGGCACAGCCTCTCTTGCAAGCACTTCGCGGCGTACTTTTAGTGTGCGAAATATGCGTTATGGTGGCCGCGTTTACGCTATTGGGCCTGATCGAAAGTCACGCTGTGTTTGCCTGTTACCCGTTGCTTGTTGTGGCGCTCTCGGGCCCAGTACTGGGAGAATCGGTGGGGTGGCGGCGTTGGTTGGCCGTGTGTGTGGGCTTTATAGGTGTCATCATCATTCTACGACCAGGCAGCGATGTATTTAGTTTGACCGCCTTGGTCCCTTTGGCATCTGCTGCACTGTTCGCGATCTACAGTTTGCTGACTCGGTATGTGTCACAAAAAGACAGTGCCGCGACCAGCTTCTTTTGGACAGGCGTAGCGGGGGGGGTTGCCATTACGCTAGTCGCACCGTTTTATTGGTCACCGATGGTTGGAAATGATTGGTGGTGGATGCTGGCGCTTTGTATAACGGGGGTCTTGGGGCACTACTTACTGATCAAAGCACTGGAGGCTGCAGAAGCTGCAACTACTCAGCCTTTTGCTTATTTTCATTTGGTGTTCGCCGTGATGATTGGCCTTTTTGTTTTTGGGGAATCGTTGGATAGCATGATTGTGCTTGGCGCGGGTCTAATCGTGCTCTCGGGCCTTTTTACAATCTGGCGAAGCAACCGTATGAACTCTGCCGTTAAAACTGAACCGCTTTAATAACGTAGGGTCAGTGTGTTATTTTTTTGTAGCATTTCGAGCTGACCCAAAAAACTCATTCCAAGCAAGGCCTGCTCATCATCCATGTGTGGATTAATGCTGGCTTCGACGTTGTGCAGTGTAATGTCGCCAAGTCGCAGCGTGTCGATTCGTGTGTCGTATACAGTGATCACACCATTTGCAGTGTTGGCTAAACCGCCGGATCCCTTTTTAAGCCCTGCACGCCGGGCGGTAGCTTCGCCAAGCACCACATCGGTGGCACCTGTATCGACCATAAACACCACTTTGCTGTTATTGACGACACCCGTGGCAACAAAATGCCCTTGAGAGTTCCGGCGCAGCACCACCTCCTGTTGTTCACCATTGAGGCGGCTCACAGGTGAGCTATTAGGGTTTTGTCTCTCAGAGATAAGGTTGTCGAAAAGCACAAGGGCAAGACCAAATAAAACCACCCACATCAAGATAAAAAAGGTTAGTCCTGTGCTTTTGGTCGTGTTTTCTTCGCTCAACGCAAACTCAAATGTGGTGGAAATAGTGTTCTGTCAAATGCAATTATAAGACCCTGGGCGCGATAGACAGCATCGCAAAAAAACCGGTCACTGTTATAACGATGGTGCAATGTTCAGTGGGACAGCGGAGCCGTTATATTTGTTCCGTGTGTTAAATTCATTCGCCAGGCATCAGCTGTTCACACTGTCCTCCGCTGGTGTCACGGAGTTCCGCTGAGAAGAGCGGCAGGGTACTGGCACTGATGGCAATACTCATGGTCACTTTTTCTCCGTAGCCAGCAGACTGCAATTCGCCTTCGTGTTTATGCAGCAGGTGTCTTGCTTGTGCCTCAAAGGCGTAGGGAATGGAGAAGCGAGCTGTGGTGAGAATACGTTGCTCTTCTATTTGCACAAGCGCCATCGCCTCAGTGACAGCGCCACCGTAGGCTCTCGCTAAACCTCCAGTGCCCAGTTTGGTGCCACCAAATATTCTGGCGACTGCCGCAACGACAAACGATATTTCTCCGTGCATCAATACGTTTAGCATGGGTTTGCCAGCGGTGCCTGAAGGTTCGCCATCATCGGAGCAACCTATTTCGGTCGTGTTGCCGACTCTGCCCGCGATAAAAGCAGAGCACACATGATTTGCCTCCGGGTAATGCTGACGCAAACGCGCGATTAATCGCTGGGCATCTTCGGGTTTGTCCGCTCTCTCGACGTGGCAATGAAACTTGCTGCGTTTGATTTCAAGAAGGTGGTAGCAGGGTGCTGCAGGCACAATAATTTTGCTCATTGCCCATTTTAAAGCTTGTGACGAGCTTTTGTAATTTCAATTGCCTCCGGATGAAGTTGTGGCCATAAAAAAACCACTGTTGCCGAGTGCACCAGTGGTCTATTGTCGTGCCGAGGCCTAGCTAGTCGATAGCGGCTGTCGTCTGCAGCAAGCTGTGTACCTCGTTGACGGCTACCGATAACATGGCAAAGTCGGTCGCTCCAGCTGCTTTTACTTCTCCCATCAAACGGTGATAAGCCAGCTGGTCAGCTTCACCTGCTGTGCACCAGTGCTTTAAGCGTGTCTTGGCATTTGCCTTACCCGCTTTGCAGGTTAAAACCTCTGCTGCTAATTTACGCTGTTGGTTGTGAAGGTCAGCACGTAGCCTCGATTTGGCCAGCGCGTGCCAGCGATTGCCCACCGGAATTTCGGCTATCTGGTCACGCAGCCACTGCAGGTCGAGGGCCGCGCCCAGCTCAAAATAGATACTGGCGACCATTTCCACATCGGCATCGCCGTTGTGCGCTACTTCGCTGATATCAAATGCCGATGAAAGCGGTATGACATTGCTTGCTGTCGTCGCCAAAGACTCTGAAACGCCTTGTTTGACAAAAGCCTGTACGCGCGAATTTAAAGACGACCGATTAGCCGGTGTCAAGGGATCAGGCAGTGCAGCTGTCAACGCAAGAATGTCACGGCGGTACAAGAGCACCACATCACCGATAGTTTGACTGGCGCGACGAGAGCGGATTAGCCAATGGACAGAACGTTCCATTAGGCCTCGGACCAAAATCAAAAGGTCTGTTTGCGTTTTAGTCGACACCTGATTGTCCAACTCTTCTATCTGTGTCCAGATATCAAGCATATCAAAAAGCTCTTTGCACACGACAAATGCTGTGGCGAGTTCTGCCGAGCTAGAACCGAGCTCATCCATCATTCGAAATGCAAAGCTAGGCCCCATACGGTTGACAATTTCATTGGTCAACACCGTAGCAATGATCTCTCGGCGCAGACGATGAGATTTCAACTGCTCGGGGTAGCGTTCAGCCAAAAGGGCGGGAAAGTACTCAAGCAATGTTTGCTCTAGCCATGGATCATCCGGTACCTCGCTGGCAAGCAGTTGCTCGTACATGGTCATTTTGGCGTAGGAGACCAGCACGGATAGTTCAGGCCTCGTCATGCCTTTGTCGGCTGCTAAGCGCTCGGCTACTTTTTCATTGTCGGGCAGGTACTCGATTTCTCGATTGAGCAGTCCAGCGCCTTCTAAGTGCTGCATAAAGCGGGAGTGCTCATCCATGAGCTCGGGTGCTTGTGACGCTGCGACACTAATACACTGCGTCTGCTGATAGTTATCTTGCAAAACCAATAGGCCCACTTCATCGGTCATTGATTCGAGTGTTGCGTTTCGCTGTTTCTCAGTCAATTCGCCTTGTGAAACCACCTGATCGAGCAATATTTTAATATTGACCTCATGGTCTGAACAGTCCACACCGGCCGAATTATCGATGGCATCAGTGTAGTTATGCTTGCCACCTTGTTCAGCGAATTCAATGCGGCCGTTCTGCGTCGCACCTAAATTGCCACCTTCACCGATGACACGACAACGAAGTTCGTTGCCGTTGACGCGCGTGGAGTCATTAGCTCGGTCTGCTGCATCGGCATGGGTTTCACTGCTGGCTTTAATGTAGGTTCCAATGCCACCGTTCCAAAACAAATCAACGGGTGCTTTTAATATACCGTTGATGAGCTCTGTAGGCGTCATCTTGTCCACATCAATTCCCAACGCTTTTTTGATTTCTGGTGTCAAGCTGATCGACTTAGCGCTGCGCTCAAAAATAGCGCCACCTTTGCTGATCAGTTTACTGTTGTAGTCGCTCCAGCTGGAACGCGGCAGCGCGAATAATCTTTCACGTTCTTTAAAGCTGCTAGCCGCATCGGGGGTGGGGTCGATAAATATATGCATATGGTTAAAGGCTGCAACGAGCTGAATGTGTTCTGACAAAAGCATACCGTTGCCAAATACGTCACCGGCCATGTCACCAACGCCAACCACCGTGAAGTCCGTGCTTTGAGTGTCTATGTCCATTTCACGGAAATGACGTTTAACGGATTCCCAAGCCCCACGGGCTGTTATGCCCATTCCTTTGTGGTCGTATCCGTTTGAGCCTCCTGACGCAAAGGCATCGCCCAACCAGAAGCCATACTCTGCAGAGACAGCGTTGGCATAATCTGAAAAGGTCGCAGTGCCCTTGTCGGCTGCAACCACAAGGTAGGGGTCGTCGCCATCGTAGCGAATCACTTCTTTGGGTGGAACCACTTCGCCTTCTACGAGGTTATCTGTGATATCCAGTAGGCCACGAAGAAACGTTTTATAGCAGGCGATACCTTCGGTCAAGAAAGCCTCGCGGTCACTAGAGGCCGGAGATTTTTTGAGAATAAAGCCGCCCTTAGAGCCCACCGGCACAATAACAGCATTCTTGACCATCTGCGCTTTGACTAAACCCAAAATCTCGGTGCGAAAATCCTCGCGCCGATCGGACCAGCGCAAGCCACCACGGGCAACACTGCCTCCGCGCAGATGTACACCTTCCATGCGAGGCGAACAGACGAATATTTCGTATTTGGGGCGGGGAAGTGGAATGCCATCTATGTGACTAGTGTCAAGTTTAAAGGATAAGTATTCTTTAAATTCTCCGTTACTATCACGCTGGTAGTGGTTAGTGCGCAAGGTTGCTTCAATCAGGTTGCGAAAAGCACGAAGGATGCGATCCTGATCCAAGCTTGCAACGTCTTCTAGCTGAGCATCGAGCGTTGATTGCAGAATTTCTACCTTTGCTGGCGAGCCTTCGCTGCACTCAGGATCGAAACGGGCTTGAAATAGGGAGATCAAGGTGCGGGCGATCTCTGGGTTATCACACAAGCTGTCAGCGATGTAACCTTCTGAAAAAGGCAGCCGGATTTGCAGCATGTATTTACAAAGCGCACGTACCACTACCGTGTCGCGTGAACTGGCATCAGCTGCGAGGATCAATCGGTTAAAGCTGTCGTTCTCAACCTCACCGTGCCATACGCCCTCAAAGCACTCCATAAAACGATCAGCACTGAGTTCTGGGTCAATCGTGGCACCGTCTCTTGAGCGCAACATGAATTCATGCATCCAATAGTTGTTGCCACCTGCACTCTCCACAACGTGCGGATTTTCGCCTTCAACACGAAGGCCCATATTTTCGAGAACAGGCAATACGTCAGACAGTATGACGGGGTTCTCGGGTGCGTAGATTTTGAAATGCACCAGTGAAGCATCTGCCAGCGGTGGGCGGAAAAATCGCATACCGATGTCGTTTTCCGCCACGAGCTTTTCCATGCGGACAATGTCCCACACGGCGTTGCCTGCTGGGTAGGCGCCTTTGTAACCAGAGGCAAAAGCACCCTCATATTTACGCAGTAAGTTGTTGCCGATTTCGTCACCAAAGTGATCGCGAACAGCATCCGTGAGTTGTTCGTCCCAGCCGTGTGCTATTTCGACTATCTTCTGTTCCAATGCCGCCCAGTCGATTTTCGACGTATCTTTTGAAGGGTCATTCCAAATAACATAATTGATGCGCGCCAATGCTGAATTGGATGAAAACTGCGTATCAAACTCGACTTCGGTTGCGTGCAGCGCTTGCGCTAGTACATCTTGAACCGCCAATCGCAATTCGCGACCGTATTTGTCGCGTGGGATATAAACTAAACAATTGTAAAAACGACCGAATCGATCGCGTTGGCCAAATAAGCGCACACGCTGACGTTCTTGTAAACCAAGAATACCAATGGCAATGGTGCTCAGATCATCGGTGTCGCATTGCATCACGAGATCGCGGGGAAAAGTCTCTAGGATATCTACTAGGGCTTTCTCGTCGTGCGATCCCTCTGGAAGTTCAGCGGTGCTGATAACGCGTGCCGTACGTGCTGACAACATGGGGATGTTAGCCGTCAAATGGCGGTAAGCCGCCGATGTAAGCAAGCCTAAAAAGCAACGCTTGGCAGACACATTACCGCTTTTGTCGTAGAGGCTAATTGTTATCAAATCGAGTTTAGAATCTCGATGCACCGTAGAGCGCAAGTTTGATTTAGTGACAGCGATCGCCTTGTCCGAATCAGAGAACTCTGCTGCGTTGACAGGGACAAAATCTTGAGGACGCGGAGCGCCGCCCTTGCGTTTCGAATTTAATAAACCGAGTGAACTCGGCTTGTGCACTTTAAAGCTGTCGCCGCTGGGCAAAAACTCACAGCAGCTTAGAAAGGTAAAATGCCCGTCTGCCAGCCAATCTAGAAATGCAGCCGCTTCTTGAATGCCGCTTCGGCCTTCTGCAAATGTCGCCAGTTTAGCGGTTGTATCGCGGGCGAAATCGACCATGGCAGGCCAATCGTTGGTTGCCGCCTCTACGTCTGCTAACACCGTCGAAAACTCGCGATGTAAAGTTCTCAGCTCGTCTTCCCCCGTGCGCTTGTCCACATGCAGTTGCAGATAAGCTTCGCGCTGGCTGTTCTTAGTTGCTCGCTCGTGCACACCTGTGACTTCGCCACTCTCATTGCGTTCAATTTGCAAGACTGGGTGAATGGTTAAATGTACCGTCAAGCCCTGACTGGCAGCGGCGTTGCGCATACTATCAACAATAAAGGGGCGATCATCCAGCACAACTTCGACAATGGTGTGTGTCGACTGCCAGCCGTGCGTCTCTGGTTCGGGGTTGTAGACCCGTAACAGAGTACTGCCTGGCGTTCGCGTAAGCCCCAATTGCCAGTGGGTCAATGCCACGCTGCGTAACTCTGAAATGGCTCGCTGCTGTAAGTCTTCCGACGGCACTGTTTGGTAGTAGCGGGAGACAAAATCAGTGAGCAGTTGGCGCTGCCGTGCAGGAATTGTCTTATTGGCGTCCGCTAGGATTCGCTCAATTACGTCCTGATTCATTGCTTCTACCTGATTTGTATTGGTGTGGTTGTGCACTGACATCGTATAGCCTCCATGCTAAAAATATGCAGCCGAGATTCGCTCACGTGTGCTAAGCCACACCTAAAAACACTCAAACAGCTGGATGGCTGCTCTTACAACTTTTAAGCATTGCTTTATCTAGTGATCGCTCATCTGATCGCACCGCATGTATTGTGCCGAAACGACATAAATTGAGCGTACACGCCCTAAGCAGGTCTATCCTCGAGCGCTACCTTTGCTTCAAATTGCGCGGGGCGCACAAATGGCGCAGTCGCTGCGCTTGTTCAGGCGCATCTTGGTCCACTCGCAACAGCTGGCGTCGAACAATAAAAGTTGGCCACTCATGTCTTCACCACAACCAGTGATGACTTTTATGGTTTCTAAAGCTTGCAATGTGCCCATCACACCAACGACGGGGCCAAGCACACCTGATTGGCTGCAACTGTCACCTTGGTCGGTGGCGTTGGGGTGTAGGCATCGATAACAGGGGCTATCGTCGCGATCGTTACGGAACACGCTCAGTTGCCCCTCAAGACGAATCGCAGCAGCGCTAACTAGCGGTATTTTTAATGCAACACAGGTGTCATTTACGGCGTAGCGCACGCTAAAATTATCACTGGCATCCACGACGACTGTCGCGTTGCCGAGCAGTTCGGCCGCGTTGCTGAGATCGAGCTTTGTGTTGTGCGCATTGACAACAATACTCGGATTGATGGCCAGTGCGCTGTCTCGGGCCGACTCCACTTTAGCTGAGCCTACGTCACTGTTTGCGTGGGCCACTTGGCGCTGTAGGTTGCTGACGTCTACGCTGTCGAAATCGATCAAGCTGAGTTGGCCCACACCTGCGGCTGCGAGGTATAACGCTATGGGCGAACCAAGGCCGCCTGCACCGACCACAACAACGTGGCTGTTAAGCAGGGCTTGCTGTCCTTCAAAACCAATTTCTGGGAGGTTGATGTGTCTGCTGTAGCGCAGCAGCTGATCGTCGTTCATGGTAGTTTGGCCCGAAAGTTTGTAGCTACTTTAGCAGTCCAGAATTGCGAGGCAAACCTTTGCTGAAATTTGCACATCAACTGCAGAGAAGATGGTAAATATCCCTCATTTGCATGGTTTTTGTGGCAAGATTTGCACGATATTTGCGCTGCATTTTGTATTCAAACACTATAAATACGTGACTCGACGCCATGACACAAGAAAAGCTCTCTGCTAACGACGAACAAAGTGTCATTGTGGGCGATCAAGATCTACGAGATCCGAGCCTCTATAACAACCGTGAATTGAGTCTGTTGCAGTTTCATCGTCGCGTGCTCGAAATGTCGCTAGAACCAAGCGTGCCGCTGTTGGAACGCTTGAGATACCTCTGCATCTCAGCGTCCAATATGGACGAATTTTTTGAAGTTCGAGTCGCTGGTCTCAAGCAGCAGCTGACCGCTGATGTGGCGGGGCCCGCCAGCGATGGGCTAAGCCCCTCACAACAATTGCGTCTGGTCAGCGCTGAGGCACATGCCTTGGTCGCTCGCCAATATGAAGTATTGAGTGATGTACTGCTACCGGCTCTGGCAGAAGAGGGCATACAGTTCGTGCGGCGCAAAGACTGGGACGACGGAATCTGTGAATGGGTAGAAAATTACTTTCGCAACGATGTGTTGCCCGTTCTCACGCCCATGGGCCTCGATCCCGCACACCCTTTTCCAAATCTGCTCAACAAAAGCCTAAATTTCATTGTTAATCTGGACGGCAAAGATGCGTTTGGTCGAAATTCAGGTTTAGCCCTGTTACGCGCACCTAGACATTTACCCCGTGTGATTCCTCTGCCGCAATCGGTCTCTGGGCATGCCCATTCTTTTGTTTTCTTGTCATCGGTTATTCACGCCGAAATAGCGCAGTTGTTTGAGGGGATGTCTGTTGAGGGTGTTTACCAGTTTAAAGTAACGCGCAACAGTGACTTGTATGTCTCAGAAGAGGATGTCGCTGATCTACGTCGTGCTCTAGAGGGCGAATTGCAGGGACGTGACTACGGCAGTGTCGTTCGGCTAGAAGTTGCCGACAATTGCCCACCCGCTATCGCTGATTTTCTGCTGCGCCAGTTCCGCCTCAAAAATGCTGATCTCTACCGCGTACACGGACCTGTCAATTTACGGCGACTGGTGGCCGTGTCTGAACTGGTTGATAGACCTGATCTCAAGTTTCAGTCTTTTGTGCCCGGAACGGGTAGACGTTTGCGGCGAAAAGAGACTTTCTTTGACCAGCTAAAAGAACGCGATGTCTTGTTGCATCACCCCTATCAATCAGTTAGTACCTTGGTGGATTTACTGCGCCAAGCTGCGCGAGATCCGTCTGTTTGCGCAATAAAGCAAACGCTCTACCGCACCGGTACCGATTCGGTATTTGTTGATGCGCTTGTTGATGCCGCGCGCAACGGCACAGAGGTCACCGCTGTTATAGAGTTGCGCGCCCGTTTTGATGAGGAGGCCAATATTGAGCTAGCGTCCAGGCTACAGCGGGCGGGCATACAAGTGGTGTACGGGGTGGTCGGGTATAAAACGCATGCAAAGATGTCTTTGATTGTGCGCCGTGAAGACGAAAAATTGGTGCGTTATGCTCACTTAGGGACAGGTAATTACCACTCTGGCACGGCAAAATCCTACACTGATTTTGGTTTGATCACGGCCGATGAAGAAATCACATTCGATGTTCATCAAATATTTAACCAGCTAACCGGTCTGGGAAAGGTGCTTAAACTCAACTGTTTGCTGCAAGCGCCCTTCAACTTGCATCGACGCTGTACAAAATTAATTGCGCAAGAAGTGAGCAACGCGCGGCAGGGCAAAAAGGCGAGAATACGCTTGCGCATGAACTCGCTGGTTGATCAAAGTCTGATTGAGGAGCTGTATCGCGCTTCTCAAGCCGGCGTAGAAATCGAGATAGTGGTTCGAGGGATTTGCTGTTTGCGGCCCGGTGTGCCGGGTGTGTCAGACAACATTCGAGTTATCTCTGTGTTGGGCCGATTCCTTGAGCATTCGCGCATTTTTAATTTTCACAGCGGCGGTGATGAGCTTGTCTATATCAGCAGCGCGGATTGGATGCCGCGAAATTTGTATCACCGCGTGGAAATTGCCGTTCCTATCAAATCTTCTAAGCTGCGAGCCCGTGTGATTCGCGAGGGCTTAACTGCTCCGCTGGCAGATCAAGGTTTCGCCTGGCGCCTGCAGAGTGAAGGCTGGCAGCGAATTGGAGATCAAGATAACGCGCTGGACAAAAGCGCTCAGACTAAGCTGCTGGGAGAAATGACCGCGAGTCAGACTTAGTGTCAATCACGCAGTGACCGTAGGTCTAGCCTTCTTCGGGGTTTAGAGCGACAAGATGATCTAGCCTTGTCCATTCTTGGCATTCAGCCTGTAGTTCTGCAGTCGTTAGCGGGTTGAGCTTTAACCATGCATCATCCGCAACCAAAACAACTCTATCGGTTTCGAAAATCACATCAAGTGGAGGGTCAGGTTCATCAAGCCTGTCGCGATTAAGGATAACCGCCAGTCTCAATAGCAACAGCACCTGCTGCTGGCCATCATTAAAAAGTTGTTCTAGTTGCTGCGGCAGTTTTCGCCGATGATAACGCACGAGGTTTGCAAGTAGCTTTTGTTCAGTTCGACCAAACCCTCGCATGTCTGAGTTAGATAAAAGATAGTGGCCGTGCTTGTGGTATTGACTGTGAGCGACTACCCATCCTAATTCAAAAACTTGCGCCGCAAATTTCATTTGCTGCATGTCAATCGGGCTGAGTGGTTTTTGGTGTATGGCGCGACTTTGCAGGCGGTCCGCGGTGTGCTGAACACGGTCTGCATGCTCTGCGTCTACATTAAATTGCTTGACCAACTGGCGCATCGTGTGTTCTTGCACGTTAGCGTGGTGCCGTGAGCCGTGTAAATCGTAGATAACGCCTTCACGCAGCGCGGTATCGGAGACCTGCATATGGGCGATACCAAGTGACTTAAACAGCGCTTGTAATACGGCGACACCGCCGGGCAGTACCTGCAGACGGCGGCTCGGCAAATCTGGAAAGCCCAGCTCATCTATTTGACCTATTTGCTGCATGTGCGCAGAGAGCTGTTCCAGCGCCTGGGCTGAAAACCCGTCACCCGAGCTATAACCTAAATGTTGTGATACTTGGTTGATCGCTTTGATGGTGCCTGAGCAGCCAACTACTTCTTCCCAATGGCTTTGTGTGTATTTGTGCATGACCGGATGGAATTCCATCAGGGTGTTATTTGCTGCGCGCCGCATGGTGCTCGCGTTAATTCTCCCTTTGCCAAAGTGGCGCTGACTCATGCTGACACAACCGACATTGATGCTCTCGATCACCGTGGGGTAGAGGCCATCACCCACAATGAGCTCGGTGCTACCTCCGCCGATGTCGATTACTAAACGCGGTAGATTGGGATCGGACGCATTTTGAAGCACGCCTTCGTATATCAGTCGTGCTTCTTCACGGCCTGAGATAATCTCGATTTCGTGACCAAGTACCTTGTTGGCCTCTTTCACAAAGGCGTCGCCGTTAACTGCTCGGCGCAGGGTATTTGTACCAACTACCCTGCAATTACTTGTTGGTATGCCGCGCAGGCGCTGACCAAAAGTCGCAAGGCAGCTGAGACCTCGTGCCCAAGCATCATCGGTGATCAATTTGTCGTCGGACATACCTAAACCCAGCTGCACTTGTTCGCGCAGTCTGTCCATCACTTTCAATTGGCCATTTTCTAGCTTGGCGACAACCATGTGAAAACTGTTTGATCCCAGATCAACAGCGGCAAATTGGGTTGAATCGTTTTTTTGCATATTAATTCCCCGGCGCTGTTGCAGCACTGGTGCGGATAATTTGTGCAAGGTCTTTTCCTTGGCATAAATCACGATACTGCGCTTGCTTGAAAAGCGAGGCCACGGCAGTTGCTTGGTTATAACCGTGCTCTAGGGCTAATTTACCCGATGGTTTTAAGTAGTTAGGGGCTTGTGCTATCAGGTGGCGTATATCGTCCAAGCCATCTATGCCTGCGGTCAGTGCACCTATCGGCTCGTGCTTTAGTTCAAGCAAATGAGGATCATCGTTTTCGATGTAGGGCGGATTACTGACGATCAAATGATAGGGCTCAGTTTGCTTGGGGAGAGCGTCAAACCAAGAGCCTTGGTGCCATGCATGTATAAATGTGTCGTTGCGCGCTGCGTTACCGCGAGCCACCTCAAGGGCAGCCGCGCTGCTGTCACTGGCCTCTACGTGTGCGTCGCGTCGCTCACTGGCTATTGCGAGTGCCACGGCTCCGGAGCCGGTGCCCATATCCAACACTCTGGGGTTTTCTGTGTCAGCGATGAACCGCAGTGCTTCTTCAACGAGAGTTTCTGTGTCAGGGCGCGGTATCAAGGTTGCCGATGTCACGTTAAGGGTTAAGGTCCAGAAGGCGCGTTCACCAATAATGTAAGCGGAGGGTTCGCCTACACGTCGGCGCTCAACCAACAGCTCAAGGTGCGAAAGCAGTTCGGCAGAGAGTATCTCGTCATTGTGACTAATCAGTTTGCTTTGTGGCCAGTCGAGCAGATGACATAATAAAATGCTGGCCTCAAGACGAGGGTTGTCAGTGTCTTGAAGCTTGGCCTGCGCACACCGCAGAGCGGTGGCTACGCTGCCTTCTTTCACTGCTTTGACAGCTCCGCCATTAAGTCTGCTTGGTGTTCACTCAACAGAGGATCGATGACAGAATCCAAGGCGCCAGATAATATTTCATCGAGTTTATAAAGCGTGAGGTTAACGCGGTGATCAGTGACGCGTCCCTGCGGAAAGTTGTAAGTGCGGATTCTCTCAGAGCGATCGCCGCTACCTACTTGCAGTCGTCGAGTTTCAGATTCTTCTGCGCGTTGCGCATTGACTTCTATATCCATCAAGCGCGATTGCAGTAGGGTCATCGCGCGCGCACGGTTTTTGTGTTGTGAACGTTGGTCTTGGCATTCCACCACTAGTCCACTGGGGTTGTGTGTAATCCGGATAGCTGAATCTGTTTTGTTGACGTGCTGGCCACCGGCACCTGAGGCTCTAAAGGTATCGACACTGAGGTCAGCGGGGTTGATGGTGATCGCTTCGACTTCTTCAATTTCTGGCAGTATGGCAACGGTGGCTGCAGACGTGTGCACGCGCCCTTGGGATTCAGTCTCAGGCACACGTTGCACGCGATGGGCTCCGGACTCAAATTTGAGGCGGGAGTAAGCACCCGCGCCAATGATGCGGCCGACCGCTTGACGGTAGCCGCCGTGCTCACCCTCAGACACGCTGACTAATTCTAGGCGCCAACCACGGTTTTCAGCGTAACGTCCGTACATTTTTAGCAGATCACCCGCAAAGATTGCCGCTTCATCGCCACCCGTGCCCGCTCGCACTTCCAAAAACACGTTGTTGTTGTCGCGCGGGTCCTGTGGCAGAAGCAGTACTTGCAGTTCAGCTTCCAAGGTTTCGATGCGCGTCTGTGCATCGCCGATTTCTGCCTGCGCCATCTCGCGCATTTCAGGGTCACTGTCTTCAGCCATTTCATGGGCTGCTGCCAAATCGCTGTTTGCAACAGTCCACGCACCAAAGCTTTGGCTGACGGATTCCAGCTGCGCATATTCTTTGGAAAGCGCGCGGAAATTGTTTTGATCGGCAATGGTTTCTGGGTCGCCAAGTAATACGCCAACTTCGTCGTGCCGTTCGACCAAGGCTTGCAATTTGCGTTCTATCGATGGGGTCATCTGTTGTTATCTTCCAAGCCGAACAGCTGGCGTGCAGCGTTTAGCATTTGAGTATCGTCGCGAGCGGCAGCTTGGCGCAGCGCGCGGGTAGGGGGGTCGATCAATTTGTTGGTCAGAGCGCGAGCTAGCTGCTCAATCACCTGCTCAGGTGTATCACCTGCAGCAAGTCTAGCGCTGGCTTTCTTGAGTAATATTTGCTGTTGCTCTGTGGCGTTATCACGCACGGCACGCACAGTGTCCACCGCTTGCAATGAGCGTTGCCAGCCCATGAATTCTTCGGTTTGATGTTCGATGATTTCTTCGGCTTCGTCGGCGGCGTTTTGGCGTGAACGACGGCCCTCGTCAACAATGTGTTCCAAGTCGTCGACAGTATAGAGAAATACATCGTCCAGTTCGCCAACTTCAGTTTCAATATCGCGAGGCACCGCGATATCAACCATCAGCATGGGCTGGCGTCGACGTTTTTTTATTGCGCTTTCGACAGCGCCTTTACCGAACACCGGTAAGGGTGAGCCCGTCGAGGCAATGAGCACATCGGCGAGATGAAGAACATCGTGTAGGTCACTCAGTGGCACGACACTAGCGCCAAATTCTGAGGCCATGGCCTCTGCATTGGCCAATGTGCGGTTCACAACAATCAATTTTTCAACACCTTGGCCATGCAAGTGTCGCATCGCCAATTCCGCGGTTTCACCTGCGCCTAAAAGCAAAGCGGTTTTTCCGCTGAGGTCGCCAAAAATTTGTTTAGACAACTGCACGGCGGCAAAAGCGACTGATACAGGTGATGAGCCAATAGCGGTGTCGGAGCGCACTTTTTTGGCGACCGTGAAAGCGTGTTGAAATAGCCTGTTCAGATGCTTGCCGAGCGTGCCTTCGCTTTCAGCTGTTTGCCAAGCTGATTTCATCTGGCCGAGTATTTGTGGCTCGCCGAGTACCAAAGAATCGAGACCGCTACAGACTCGCAGGAGGTGCTTAACTGCATCGCGCTCACTGTGACTGAACAGGTAGGGTTCTAACTGAGATTTTTCTATGCCGTGTGTCTGCTCTAGCCAGGTCATCAGCTCACTGATGTTGTCACCGTCGAGATTGCAGTAAATCTCTGTGCGATTACAGGTAGAGACGATCGCGGCCTCTTGCACATCCTGCACTTTGACCAATTGCTGGAGGTCAATCGCTAATCTTTCAGGAGCAAAGGCAACGCGCTCACGTATCTCCACGGGAGCGGTGTGATGATTGAGGCCTAAAGCGAGAATTGACATATTCCTATTCTAACGCGAAATCAGCCTGTTGCGCTGAGTTGATTGGCGCCCTCAAGACGGCGCTGAGGCACTGAGCGAGGCGGTTTGATTTGAGTGAGCTAGATTGTTCTTCAGTGACGTAAAGATGCGGCAAAAAAGTATTAGCGCCTTCCTTTGGCGTTAGTTCTTATGATTCAATATCAATAGTGATGCCATAAAGCACAGCGAATTTCACAAGAACGTGTGAACACGGTTGAAGGAGGGAATCTCATATCAAGTCATGCTCGCACCGTAGACTTGCTGAATTCGGCCCAGCCGCGTTGCAAATCTAGCCAATCGCACCACACTTTACTGGCGATTCGCGCCTTGTTGAGTCCAAATTTTTCACACCAACGTCACTGACCGGACTTTCCCTAGCCGTTAAGCTAATCAGTCCGGTGCTTTTTATGTTTGATCGTATGCGAACCAGTTTCGGGTGCTCGTCGAGGTTTGTCGCATCATGTAAGTCGATAGCACTCCGCAAAGAAAAATTGTGCGCTGCTTTGTCTGGCTCCCAGCTACTGAGCTAGACTACTGCCAATAGGATGTTAAAGGTGTCGATGGCACACCGCTTTACCCCTCGGGGTCAGGATCGCGTACCTCATGAAAAGACTCTTGCTCACGGCAGCCACGCTCTCTTGTCTGCTGGCCAGTTGTTCCTCCGTGACAAAAATGGCGTTGACCGATGATGAAGCGGCGCCAGAGATCAACTACGAAGCTCGTGGTGAGCTGATGTATCAGATGTTGTTAGCCGAATTGGCGGGTCGTCGCGGCCGCGTCGATTTGGCTATGGATGGTTATCTGAAGGCATCACGTTCCATCGATGATCCCCGTTTGGCTGAGCGTGCCGCGCGACTGGCCGTGTACGCAAAGGCTTGGGACAGCGCCCTAGAAGGTGGGTTGCGTTGGGCGGAGCTTGAGCCCGATAACGTTAATGCACATCGTTTGCTAGTGGGTGTGCACTTGAAGCAGGGTGATGTTAAGTCCAGTGCCGACACCTATGAGCGCATCCTTGAGTTAACCGATCAGCCCTTCGATGTGGGCGCTGCTAGTGTCCTGACCTCGCTTGCGCGTGAACCGCGTTTATCCTTGGCTGTAAGGGTCGCAGAAGAATTGTCCGGTAGGCATCCCAATAGCGCGATGGGGCATTTTGTCGTCGCGCGTTTAGCTGCTGCTGACGGACAAAATAAGGTCGCTTTGAAGGCTTACGATCGCACGCTTGAGATCAAGCCTGACATGGGGAGGGCCAACTTGTACCGAGCGCAACTTAAATCCAACCGAGGAAACACCAATGAAGCGCTGAGCGATTTGCATCGCTACCTAAAGCGCAATCCAGACGATGTTTTGTCTCAACTAGGTATGGCGCGCTTATTGGTTGATGTGGGACGACATGCAGAGGCAGAGGCGCAAGCCAATACGCTGTACCAGCGCTACCCTCATCGGGGTGAGGTGATGTTTGAGATTGGCCTGATGGCCATTGACAGCAAGCGATTGGAAACGGCGCAGACCTATTTGAGCCGTTCCGTAGAGCTGGGCCACAAAACGAGCGACTCACAGTATTTCATCGGCCGGGTAGCGCAAACACGCCGTGACTACCTTGCTGCAATATCTGCTTACGATCAGGTCTCGGAAGGGCAGTATCAGTTCGACGCCGGGTTGCGGGCCGCAGAGCTTGCAGCTCAGGCTGAAAGTGTAGAGGTGGGGCTGGCTCGCTTATCGTCACTGAACGGGAGCTTTAGTACCGAAGATGCGGAGCAACGTTTGGCGATGGTCGAAGCGAATATCTTGCAAAAAGCAGGGCGCGAACAGCAGGCGCTAGAGGTTTTAAATCGAGCACTTAAAGCCCAGCCAGCAGACGTGGATTTGCGCTATGCGCGAGGTCTGGCCGCCGAGCGCTCCGGTGATGTTTTATTGTTTGAATCTGACATGCGTGCGTTGGTGGAACTGGACAAAACCAACGCCCATGCAATGAATGCTCTCGGGTATTCTCTGGCACAGCGCGGTGAGCGGCTAGATGAGGCGAAAACACTGATAGAGCAAGCTCACAAGCTACGACCCAACGACCCAGCAATTATCGACAGTATGGGTTGGATCTATTTTAAATTGGGAGATCTCTCGCAGTCGGTCGTCTATTTGCGTCGCGCTTATGCGTTGCTCAATGATGCTGAAATCGCTGCGCACTTGGGTGAGGTGCTTTGGTTATCGGGTGAGCGCGAAGAAGCCCAGCAGTTGCTTAAGGCTGCTTTAGATAAAACACCGGATGACGCGCTGCTGCGCGAAGTTCAGCGCAAATTTGCGCCTTAGAGGTTAGATTAAGTGATGCTGTTTAAACGAGCCCTGACGGTGCTTTCATTTGTTTTGGTTCTCGCCGCCTGTCAAACACCACCGCCAAAGGAGTTGCCAGACTTCGTTATTTTGCCTAAGACGCAGGTCACGGGAGAGACAGCGCAGGAGCGATTTGCATCACGTCAAGCAATATTGAAAGGCTTAGGTTATTGGCAAATGAGCGGCAAGTTGTCAGTTAAGGGCAATGAACGGCCAACGAGTGCTCAGCTAGTCTGGAATCAGCGCGGAAAAGTATCTGCCCTCGATTTAAGTGGCCCAGTGGGTATCGGCAGCGTCAGTTTGGACATCGCTCCCGAGATCTCAGTACTCACCCGAAGCAATGGTAAAACCATAAAAGCCGACACCCCTGAGGCGCTGATTGAGCGCGTCATTGGATGGCCCATGCCAGCTTCTTTGTTGCGATGGTGGATTGTTGGTTTGGCCGATCAAGGGCAATTGCTATCCATTGATGAGAACGGGCGTCCAGAACAATTCCAGTACGCCGAGTGGAGTGTGAGTTATCTCGACTACGTTGAAGTAGACGGGTTGCCTCTGCCCAAAAGCGTATTGATCACCGATGGTCATTTACAGCTGAAGCTCACCCGGGCGCGATGGCGCTTACAGCCGGAGCCCGCCAGTAAAATTACACGCCGCGTCAGCATCCCAGGTGTCGATGACTAACGATTCGAAACGTACAGATTGGAGCAATGGCTGGCCCGCTCCTGCAAAACTCAATCTCTTTCTGCATATCACGGGTCGACGCGAAGACGGATACCACCTTCTGCAAACCGTTTTTCAGTTACTCGACTGGGGTGACTCTCTTGATTTCAAGATCCGAAGCGATGGGGTTATTCATCGTTGTAACCAAGTCGAAGGAGTGCCTGAAGATGAAGACCTTGTTGTGCGCGCCGCCAAGCTTTTGCAAGCGCACGCACGTGAGCCGCGAGGTGCTGATATTCGACTGCATAAAGTGCTGCCAATGGGTGGCGGTTTGGGTGGCGGCAGTTCGGATGCTGCGACCACTCTATTGGCGCTTGACGCCCTGTGGGAGCTGCATACTCCCGCTGAGGAGTTAGCCGCACTCGGGGCGTCCTTAGGGGCTGATATTGCGGTGTTTATACGCGGGAATACGTCTTGGGCAGAGGGCATTGGTGAGCGCTTGCAATCGATTGATTTGCCGCAGCGTTGGTACGCTGTCGTGCACCCGGGTGTACACATCGCGACCGCTGAATTATTTCTCTCAAAACAATTGACACGCGACTGTGAAACCACCACAATTGCTGACTTCATTGACGGCGGTTGCACTAACGTCTTTGAGCCGGTAGCAAAGCAGCTTTACCCAGAGGTGAGCGACGCGATGGACTGGCTTGACGAGCGACTCCAAGGTCGGTCCAAGTTGACCGGAACTGGTGCTTGTGTGTTTGCCGAAGTGGATAGCGAACGGGATGCCCTAGAGCTCCTCTCTTCGCTGCCGACTCCTTGGCGGGGTTGGGCAGTCAAGGGCGTGAATCGCTCCACTGTATATGAAAAATTACGTTCGATAACGGAATAGGGTTCTATACTCTTGAACGTTCCAGCTGTTGGGCCGTCGCCAAGCGGTAAGGCACCGGGTTTTGATCTCGGCATTCGTAGGTTCGAATCCTACCGGCCCAGCCATTTTTTTTGCTGTTAGTTACAGGCACAAAATTCAAAGTGAGTTACGGCAAAATGATGGTTTTCGCTGGTAACGCGAACCCCGAAATGGCCAAGCGGATCGCAAGCGCATTGCAGACCCCCTTGGGCAAAGCGCAGCTCGGCAAATTCAGTGATGGCGAGACCAGCGCTGAAATCCTTGAGAACGTTCGTGGACTGGATGTTTTTATCATTCAATCAACTTGCGCTCCCACCAATGACAACCTGATGGAACTGCTGGTACTGACTGATGCTTTGCGTCGATCTTCCGCGCAGCGCATCACGGCTGTTGTGCCTTATTTTGGTTACGCTCGCCAAGACCGTCGTGTGCGAAGTGCGCGCGTCCCAATCACTGCAAAGTTGGTTGCCAATATGGTGGTCACTGCAGGTGTTGATCGGGTCTTAACCGTCGACTTGCACGCGGATCAAGTGCAGGGCTTTTTTGATGTGCCCGTGGATAACGTCTACGCGTCGCCGGTATTGTTGGCTGACATTTGGCGTCAAAAGCACCCAAATCTTATAGTGGTATCACCTGATGTGGGCGGTGTTGTACGTGCTCGCGCAGTTGCAAAGCAACTCGATGATGCGGATTTGGCGATTATTGATAAACGCCGACCTCAGGCAAACGTCTCACAAGTCATGCACATCATCGGTGATGTACAAGAGAAAACATGTGTCATTGTTGATGATATGGTCGATACAGCGGGCACGTTGTGCAAAGCCGCCGCTGCTCTGAAAGAGCATGGTGCTGCAAAAGTGGTGGCCTATGCGACACATCCTGTGTTGTCTGGTCCTGCTGTGGATAATTTGAACGCGTCTGTGATTGACGAACTGGTGGTCAGTGATACGATCGCGCTGAGCGAAGAGGCGGCCAACTGCAGCCGCATTCGTGTAGTGTCAGTTGCTGCAATGCTGGCTGAGACGATTCGCCGCATTCACACCGATGAATCCATCAGTTCCATGTACATGGATTGATGTAAATCCTGTTGCTTACCTTAGTTAGGTGAGTGATTTTTAAGACCTTGGCACTGGTCGCAGGTGCCTCGGCAACGCCGCGAAAGCGGCGTTTTTTATTTTTATTTTTGGAGAATCAATCGTGAGCAACGATTTCAAACTCGTCGCAGAAATGCGAACTGACTTGGGGAAAGGTGCGAGCCGCCGCCTACGTCGCGAGAACAAAGTACCAGCTATCGTCTACGGTGGTGAGGGTGAGCCAGTCAATATTTCTCTTCCTGCCAACGTGGTCAACCGCGTGCTGCAAGAAGAGTCTTTTTACTCGTCAATCATCTTTGTTGATTATGACGGTAAGAGCGAGCGTACGATCCTACGTGATCTCCAGCGCCACCCCTAC
Organism: uncultured Granulosicoccaceae bacterium; assembly: GCA_937965695.1. Classification (GTDB taxonomy): domain Bacteria; phylum Pseudomonadota; class Gammaproteobacteria; order CALCKW01; family CALCKW01; genus CALCKW01. Next base: position 167,549 of record CALCKW010000002.1, on the reverse strand, counting down.
AAGCAGACTATCCTGCACATGGATTTTCAGCGTCTGGTTGCTGGACAGGAAATTACGGTTAACATTCCTCTGCACTTCATCAATGAAGACACCTGTGTTGGTGTGAAGACGGGTGGAGGCTTGATTAGCCACACGATGACTGAGCTTGAAGTGAGCTGTCGCCCACGTGATCTGCCTGAGTTCATCGAAGTTGATATGGCTAATGTAGAAGTTGGCGGTTCTGTGCATATCTCTGATATCAAGTTGCCAGAAGGTGTTACTTCTATCGCATTGACACACGGCGAAGATCACGATTTAGCTGTCGCTGCGGTAAACGCTAAGAAAGGTGGAAGTGACGAAGAAGCCGAGTCTGATGCTGATACCGATACTGGTGGTGAAGCAGAAGAAAGCGGCGGCGAGTAATTTTCGTTCATGAGCACATCTAGACCTGTGTTCAAGCTGTTAGTCGGCCTCGGAAATCCGGGGCACGACTACGAAGAAACCCGCCATAACGCGGGTTTCTGGCTTTTAGACGACTTGGCAGCGCAATATCAAGGGCAATTTAGCAGGCAAGCTAAGTTTTTTGGTGATTGCTGCAAGATCAATGTAGGCGGGCGTGATCTCTGGTTGCTCAAACCGCACACCTTCATGAATAAAAGTGGTCAGTCTGTTCAAGCACTGGCGCACTTTTATCGTATTGAACCCAACGAAATACTAGTCGCGCACGACGAGTTAGACATGGTACCTGGTCGCGTGGCTGTGAAGCAGGCAGGTGGGCACGGCGGGCACAATGGTCTACGCGACATGGTCGCCAAGCTAGGAGCTAATGATTTCTGGCGCTTACGCATCGGTATTGGCCATCCAGGTCACAAAGATAAAGTGAGTGGCTATGTGTTGTCCCGACCGACCCAACAAGAAGAAAAAGCAATACGCGACAGCTGTAACTTAGTACAGCGTGAATTCGATGAGTTAATCAGCGGATCATTGGCACGCGCGTCGCAATCAATTAATAGCGTCAAACCCTAAAGAGGCAAACGCTCATGGGCTTTAAATGTGGCATTGTCGGTCTTCCGAATGTCGGTAAATCTACCCTGTTCAACGCCTTGACCAAGGCAGAGATTGCAGCGGAAAACTATCCTTTTTGCACCATTGACCCCAACGTTGGTGTGGTGCCAGTACCCGATCCTCGAATGGCGGCATTAGCTGAAATCGTTAATCCAGAAAAAATCTTGCCAACGACCATGGAGTTTGTCGACATCGCTGGACTGGTAGCGGGCGCTGCTAGCGGCGAAGGTTTGGGCAATAAATTTCTCGCGCATATTCGCGAAACTGACGCTATCGCTCACGTGGTGCGTTGTTTTGAAGATGGCGACATAGTCCATGTTGCTGGCAAGATAGATCCTATCGATGACATAGACACCATCGATACTGAACTAATACTCGCCGATATGGATACAGCAGCCAAAGCGCTGCAGCGTTCACAAAAAGCAGGGAAGTCCGGAGACAAAGAAGCGCAAGCTGAGGCTGTATTAGCTGAAAAAGTTGTTAAGTGTCTGGAAGAGGGTAAACCTGCACGTGTGCTGGACTTAGACCCTGACAGCACTCGTCGATTAAAAATGATGCAACTGATCACTGCCAAACCGGTTATGTATATTGCCAACGTGGAAGAAGGTGGGTTTGAAGGCAATGCCATGCTTGAGAAAGTGCAAGCGCGCGCCGCCGAGGAAAATGCAGAAGTGGTTGCCGTTTGTGCTTCCATGGAAGCAGAGATAGCACTGTTAGACGATGACGACAAGGCTGTTTTTCTAGATGATCTGGGTCTTGAAGAAGCAGGCTTAGATCGGGTCATTCGTGCAGGCTATGATTTATTGGGGCTGCAAACTTTTTTCACCGCAGGCGTTAAGGAAGTGCGTGCTTGGACTGTACCGGGTGGAGCTACTGCTCCTAACGGAGCGGGTTGTATCCATACTGACTTCGAGCGTGGTTTTATACGAGCAGAGGTCATCAGTTACGATGATTTTATAGCCTGCCGCGGAGAACAAGGTGCCAAAGATGCAGGCAAGTGGCGCCTCGAAGGCAAAGACTATTTGTTGGTGGAAGGTGACGTCGTGCATTTTCGTTTTAATGTGTAATTTGACGAGACTCGTTCAGTCGCTAAACCGGGTAAATCAAATTTCGGCGTGCCTTTAGTTAACAGGGGGTCTCATCCGTTCCGATCTCAAGTTAACTGAAGCGCCGATTGCAAAGCTGCTCTGGCAGATTTCTCTGCCAGCAGCTGTGGGTTATTTTTTCAACGTGATGTTTAACGTTGTCGACAGCTGGTACGCCGCACAAATTTCGACCGATGCACTGGCTGGCCTCTCGCTTTCTTTTCCTCTTTATTTTGTATTTATTGCACTGAGTATGGGCTTTGGCAGTGGAGCTACAGCTCTTATTGGCAACAAGCTCGGTGCGGGAGACCGTCAGGCTGCCGCGCACATGTGTCGGCAAGTATTGTTGTTTGGTTTGCTTCTTAGCGTATTCGTCGGTTTTTTTGGCGTGGGCTTCAGCGAACGAGTTTTTCTCTGGTTGGGTGCTTCAGGTGAGTTCCTGCAAGCGGCCAGTGACTACATGAACACCCTTTATCTATTCGCTCCCATGATTCTCATGGGGCCATTGGTCAACGCGGGTTTGGCGGCACAGGGCAAAACACACTATTTGCGCAACGTGCTAGTAATAGCCTTCTTTGCCAACTTGATCCTTGACCCCTGGTTTATCTATGGGGGTTTTGGCGTGCCTGCAATGGGTGTAAGCGGGCTGGCGTACGCCACGCTAGTGGTCAATGGATTTGGGCTTTGTTATTTGTTGGTCCAGTTAAGCAAGACTGGCCTGCTCGGACACATTAATTGGCAACGCTGGAAGCCCGATCACGGTGCGATAACTGAGCTACTCAAACAAGGTGTGCCCTCTGTTTTCGCCATGGCATCGACTGGTGCATTCTTTTTTATCGCCAACAAATTCATCAGCGCATTTGGTACAGAGGCGGTAGCCGCGTATGGCATCGGTCTGCGCCTAGAACAGCTTGTGTTGGTCTCAAGTATGGCTGTCAATCACGCCGTTTTAAGTTTGGTGGCCAACAACATGGGGGCAGGTGACTTTGCTCGTGTACGTGCGAGCCGTCGAGTGGGCCTTGCCATAACTGCGGGCATTCTTGTCATTGGTGCGGCGGTACTGTTAATTGCTGGCGCTCCTATGATGAACCTGTTCAGTGCTGACGAGAAGGTGGTTGCAATCGGTGTAGGCTATCTGGCAATTGAAGCGTTCACTCTACCTGCGTACGCGCTCATTCATGCCAATGGCAGTGTGTTACAAGGTTTAAAACGCCCAATTGCAGTCATGTGGGCCAGTTTGGCGAGAGCTGTCATTTTTCCTTTAATGCTGTTGCCGTTGCTTTTGCACTGGGCGGGTTATGGTATTACCGCTATCTGGTGGATGATATTTGGCCTGGCTTGGGCGGTTGGCGCCGCATTGATGTGGCACACCGAGCGAGTGCTCAATGAGGAAGAAAAATCCGCTCAAGCTATTGACACAAAGGCCTAACGGCGTCAGAATTATCGGCTTAATGGCTACATAGCTCAGTTGGTTAGAGCACATCACTCATAATGATGGGGTCCCTAGTTCGAATCTAGGTGTAGCCACCAAGAACTTCAAAGGCTTTTCAGGTTATCGCAGTTAATTGCTGCGTTGTCTGAAAGGTCTTTTTTATGCCTAGTAATAAATGCCAATGTCCAATGGATTGAATGCGCTAGGTTGAACCCAATGTACCTCCCTGACTATTTTATTCCATGAAACCATGGACGTAAGAAAGCAACTCAAGCGAGCTCGTAGATTGCTGCATAAGTCAGCGGGAATATACCTCGGTGTCGATGTTTGTTTGACTACCTTTTGTAGAAAAAACCAACGAGTGGCTCAGTGTGCAGTGAATCATCAATTACACTCATTCTTGCCATTAGATATATAAATCACATTGTTATGTCCATGAGATTTAGCCTTTATGTCAGGTCTATGTTCTATTTCTGTAAAGGGGTTTATAGCTTTTTTAAAGATATTCCACCTACATGATTCAGTTCTTATGCTCTGACTTTATACTTTATACAACTCTGTCCACTTTCCGATTGTCTAAAGGTACAGGCTCTCTTCTGTTCCATTCCACGCCCTAAATTTTACAGTTCCACAATTTAGAATGATTATGTATGTGTGCGGTTTTTTGCTGGCGTAAAACCTAGGTTTTCACGCAGTTATTTTAACTTTATTCCTAAACTTGTTGAGCCACCTACGTTTACTCAAGCAGTATTAATTAGTGTCGATGAATATGATTCTGCGTTTACACAAGATGATTATAGGGTTGAAACATAGTTTATGAAAAAGTTACCTGTTTTTGCAGTGCTGGCTGTAGGGTTTCTCCCGCTTGCATTGGTTATCGGTGTTACCGGTATGCAAGCGACTAGTTTGCTAGCTGAAGAAGCAAACAATAGAATTGAAAGTGTGTTAGCTGGCCGTAAAGCACACATGCAAGACTACTTTAACAACCTGATAGACATGAATGCAACCTTGGCATCTAGCACGATGACTATCGACGCAGTTAAGGAATTTAAACTGGGGTTTGACAACCTTGGTCGTGAAGGTAATGGTTTGCAATTAGATCGTAACAGTCTGGAAAGAGACATCGGCGCTTATTACAACAGCATTTTTACGAGCGCTTATCGAGACAACTCTGATGATGCTCCGCCGAGCAATGCATCTGGCCTAAAACCCAAAAGCTTGAGTGGCCTGATTGCGCAGTGGCTTTATATTGTTGATAACCCCAATGAATTGGGTGCTAAAGATAATATGATGCAAACGAACGACGGCTCCAAATACAGTCAAGCGCATAGTAAATACCATAAATTTTTTCGTGATTATCAGCAAAGATATGGCCTCTATGATGTTTTTCTAATCGATGCCCAAGATCGCACTATCGTATATTCGGTGTTTAAAGAGACTGACTTTGGTGTGAAGTTGCAGGGCAATGATTTAGCTCAATCTGGCTTAGGTATCGCCGTAGACCAAGCACTGGCAAACCCGGGTGGTGGGCCAGTATTTATGGACATGAAACCCTACAGGCCTTCTTACGGGGCACCCGCAGCTTTCATTGCAACGCCTATCAGTGATGAAAACGGGGTTTGGGGCGTTGTCGCCACTCAGCTGCCGTCCGAAAAAATCGATGAATTGACCCGTGTTACTGCTGGTATGGGTGAAACAGGGCAAGCATTGCTTGTCGGTAGAGACGGTTACCTGCGAGCTCAACCTCGGTTAATTTCTGAGCCAGCGGTGCTAAGTCTAAAAGTTGATCAAGAGAGTCATCGCAGGGCGATGGTGGGTGAAACAGGGCTAATGAAAGAGTTTGCATTTGGCAAAGATGTGATCACAGGGTTCACCCCGATAGACGTTCCAGGTATTGATTGGACATTATTGATTGAAATAGAAGAAAGTGAAGTCACAGCGGCATCGAATAAATTGATGGCGACTTTCGGTGTTCTAATTTTGATGGCAGTAGCCGTTATAGGCTCGGCGGCGTGGTTTGCCGCTAGGAAGTTCTTTAGAAGTATTGGTGGTGGCCCAAATGAGCTGTATGCCATCGCGGAGAAGATTAGCCAAGGCAACTTCAGCGACTCTCCAGGCGATGTCAATAGAATTGGCGCGTATGCTGCGCTTGTGAAAACTCGCGGATTTCTGCGAGAAACGCTCACAGAGGTGTCGGGAATATCTAACGAAGTTAAAGAAGGCGCATTAGAACTAGCGTCAGGAAATCATGGTCTTAGTGAACGCACCATGACACAGGCTGCGGACTTGCAAAACACCGCTTCAGGTATGGAAGAAATCACCAGCACGGTCAAGCAGAATGCTGCAAATGCTGATGCTGCTCGGCAGCTGGCCGACGCTACTTTGGTACGTGCCAGAACAGGCGGGGAAATAGCGGATAACACGGTTGTTGCTATGGAGGCTATCGCCAGCTCAAGCACTAAGATTGTCGAAATCATCGGTGTGATTGACGACATTGCTTTCCAGACGAACCTTTTAGCTCTCAATGCGGCTGTTGAAGCCGCCCGTGCTGGGGAGCAGGGGCGAGGTTTCTCAGTGGTCGCGAGTGAAGTACGCCAGCTCGCCGGGCGAAGTGCAGCGGCGGCCAAAGAAATTAAAGACTTGATCGAAGACAGTGTTAGTAAGGTTGATGATGGAAGATCTTTGGTACAAAACTCTGGCAAAGAACTTTCTGGAATTGTCGATTCGGTGGCGGAATTGTCGGAGCTGGTCAATAGCATCAGCATAGCAAGCGCTGAGCAGTCTCTTGGCGTAGAAGAAATTAATCAAGCGCTTACACAGATTGATAGCTCAACACAGAAAAATGCAGCCCTGGCAGAACAGGCCGCAGCAACCAGTGAGACCATGAGTGAACTAGCCCTAGATTTAGCGACAAAGGTATCATTTTTTAAAACAGGCTGATGCATTAGTCTCGGGGCGGTTACAATAGTCATTTGTTACATGGTATGGATGGATGACAGCTCCTGTATTGATCGCTGGTGCGGGTTTAAGTGGACTTTCTGCCGCTTGGCACCTGCATCGTCGTGGTGTTGAGTTTAGGCTGCTAGAGGCTCGGGATCGCTTGGGTGGGAGAGCGCTCACTGTCGCTCCGACGCTGGGAGCGTTTGACCTAGGGCCATCATGGATCTGGCATGGCCAACCACATGTCGCTCAATTGTTGCAGCACTTCTCCATTGCAAGCCACGATCAATACTGCGATGGCGTATTACTGCATCAAACTGCTGATGGAACGGTGCATCAGAATCCTCATTTGAAGCCCATGCAATATGCGCAGAGAGTAGAAGGTGGTATTAACGCCTTGGTTGAGGCTCTGGCCGCAAACTTGCCATCTGAGAGCATCAGATTTGGGAGTGAGCTTGTGGCTTTAGAGCAAACTGCCGATGGCATAAAGGCGAGAGTTAAGGCCAACGGTTCTGTCATCGAGGAATTCTTCTCAACAGCGGCGGTAGCTTTCCCACCTAGATTAGCCACCAAGCTTGATATCACACCCGAGCTGTCGGCTGCCGCCAGCACCTATCTACGAGATACTCCCACTTGGATGGCGGCCCAAGCTAAGTTTTTTGCCGTTTATAACAGACCTTTTTGGCGCGAAGCTGGCTTTTCTGGAGATGCGTTCAGTGCCACGGGAATTTTGGCTGAAATTCACGATGCCAGCAGTGCAAATTTAGCCAGCGAAGATACATCCAGTGATGGGTTTTTTGCCCTATTTGGATTTGTACGGTTGCCAGCTGAGATGAGGTCACAGGTTGGCGAGCAAACTATAGTAGAAGCATCCTTACAGCAGTTAGCTGCGTTTTTTGGTGAAGCGGCACTGACACCAGCGACGACGTATATAAAAGACTGGAGCGCGGATGTCTATACAGCCGCAAGGGCAGATGCTGCACCTTTACCTCATCACCCGCAATACAGAGGGAGCCCGTCACTGGGAGAATTCTGGCAGGATCGTTTGCATTTTATTAGTGCCGAGACATCTGCAGCTAGTGGGGGGTTAATTGAGGGCGCATTGCAACGCGGTGCAGAATTTTCAGCGACGGTTGCTTAAATCACTTGTCGCGGATCGATGGGCGAGTTGCCAAAGCCAACTGCAATCTCAATAGCTCGCGCGACTTGTAAAAGTTTGGCTTCTCCACGGGGTGGCCCAATAAGTTGTAGGCCAATCGGCATACCATCGGATGTTTTGGAAACGGGCATTGACAACGCTGGCAGCGCCGTCGTGGTCGCCAAAAATGAAAATCGTAGCCAATCCACGTAGTTCTCGATTGCTTGCCCATCGACAGACGCAGGGTATTCTTCTTCGACCGGTCCCGCGGTAGCTCCCATCACTGGAATGGCGAGCACGTCGTAGTTTTGCAAAAAATCGCGCATGCGATGATATAGCGCTGTGCGTTGGCGCATAGCATCAAAGATGTCAGCGCTGCATAAGGCTAGGCCTTCAGCCAGATTAGCTTTTAGCGTTTCTTTGAAGTGTTGCTGGACAGCAGGTGGTAGTGATGCCGTGACTGATCCATAGTGCAAGCCTCGCAAGGTGCTGTATGTGCGGTGCAGGTTTGGTAGCTTAGGGCATGCCTCTTCGACAATAATCCCACTGCTACTCACCACTTGCATTGCTTTTGTCAGCGTTTGTCGCATCTCTAATTCTACAGGAGCAAAACCATCTTGATCTACGCTGAAAGCAATTTTTACGTCGCTGTCACCGCGAGCAACCATTTGCTGAAAGCTGGTTAGCGGTTCTTCCATGCTCAGCGGTTCGCGTGCGTCGAAGCCGCACATGGCGTCGAGAAATAACGCAGTGTCCTCTACATCTCGTGCCATTGGTCCGGATATGCCTTCCATCAGAAACGCAGCAGGTGTCGGCCATCCACCTGCGCGTCCCGGAGAGGGCCTAAAGCCAACAACCCCACAATAAGCTGCGGGTGTGCGTAGAGAACCGGCGAGGTCTGAACCTTGGCTCAACCAGACCTCCCCACTGGCCAAAGAAGCTGCTGCTCCACCCGATGAACCACCCGCATTTCTGCTGATGTCCCAAGGGTTGCGGGTGTAGCCATAGACATCATTAAATGTGTTACCTCCCGCTCCAAATTCAGGTGTGTTGGTTTTGCCAACAATTATGCCGCCGCGTGATTCTAAGCGTTCTATTAGCGGATCACTGTGACTGGGTACGTGATCTTTCATCGCGCTGCTACCGTAGCTTGTCACGACTCCAGAGACATTACTCAAATCCTTTATAGCGATGGGTAAGCCGGCTAGCCAAGCAAGATGTGATGAACTTCGCTTTGCTGTTTTTTTAAGATCAGCAAGCTGAGCTCGAGCGCGTTGTTCACACCTCAGCGGTATTGCGTTGATAGCGGACTCTACTTCCTCAATGCGTTGAAGTGATGCATCAAGCAGATCACTGGCTTGTATTTCTCTGTTTTTTAAAAGTTTTACGGCCTCGCGTGCGCTCAGTTTGCATAGCTCAGGGCCGTTGAATTCCGTTGGCATTTAGGTATTGCTCCTCGCTGAACTGATCGCTTTGGTTAGTTCTACTCGCTAGATTAAAGTCACTTTAAATGACACGCAACAGCGGTAGATGACGAACCATAATAGGGCAGAACAAAGTAGAATAGTGGCTTTGGTCGATAAGCCATGCGATTGAGCTGTCACCCCAGTCGAGAGTAAACGTAATGAATTCAAAACGCTTGCAAGCAATAGCTCAGCTTGTTAACAGCGACTATCTCAATATATGGGATTGCTGTTGTGATCATGGCCTTTTAGGGATTGAATTACTAGAAAAAACAGCTGCTACTGTGCATTTTGTAGATTGTGAAAAACACCTCATTGATAAGTTGAAAGCTGAGATGCTAAATCTGCCACAGTATGCCGGTCGTTGGCGGGCGCACTTGGCGCAAGTCGAAACCTTGCGATTGGACGGGGTTAAACGACAGTTACTTATTATCGCGGGTGTGGGCGGTGACACTTGCATAAAAATGGTTGAGGCTTTGCTGAAAAATCACCCAGGGTTGGAAATGGATTTTATTTTATGCCCGGTACGCCAAATCGAACATCTGAGAATGGCGCTGGCTGACCATGAATTGGGTTTACTGCAAGAGTGTTTAGTTGAAGAGCGTGGTCGATTCTATGAGGTGGTGCACCTGAGACGATATGATCCCCACGGGATTCCTACGACCCTTTGTCTTCTCTCTCCGTCTGACAACCTCATGCACATGCGCTATATAGAAAACCGGCTCAGTTATTTTGGCAAATCTTCACGTTCAGGCTGTTCAAGTGCTTTCACTCACTATAAAACTCTCTTAGCATCTTGCTAATGGCTTTAGGAGTAGCTCTAGGCTATGACTGGCGAGTGTGTGAGTACAACCGTAATTCAAATCTATTCATCTCGAGTCAGGGACGCCGCTACGCTGTTTATTGCAGAAATCTCGTTAGATCACGCACGGCTTTGATTAGAAATATCGCCTTAGCCTGAGAGCCTGCAGCAGCCTAATTGTGGCGGCGAAGAGTGAATGTCAATGGAGTTACAAGATTTTCTTGCTAAGGTTGCACACGATCTAAAAGCACCGGCACGCCAGATGAATTCAATTGTTCAGCTTCTTTCAGCTGATGGTGATTTTTCTGAAGACCAACTTGCAGTAGTTGAAATGCTAAACGCTACCGCGCAAAAAGGGATTTTACAGATCGATGGTTTGAACTATTTCGCGCAGAGTATCAATGTTGGCGATAACCGCATGTTGATGGACTTTAACGATGTGGTGAAAAGTGTTGCTGAACGTTATCCGTCTTTGCAAATTGATAGTAGCGATCAGGAGAGGTTTGAGATTGAATTTAATCTGCCTGCTCTGAAAAACATTCTGAACGAAATTCTAAGCAACTCCCTTAAATTTTCCCCCAAAACCTGTGTTCCAACATTACTTATTTCTGTGCAGCAGAACGCTGGAATTTCTCCTTTAATAAGTTTCAGTTCTAAGTCTATCGGCGTCGATTTTGACCACCCAAAAAACTTATTATCTCCGTTTGCGCGGGATGCAAAGGCGAACCAAATTGAAGGCTTTGGCATGGGCCTAACCATTGTCGACTATCTTGTTGGTCAAGCTGGTGGGGATTTGTGTCTGAGCCAAAAAGATGAATACTTTGTGGTGGATTGGCGATTGAACCACTCGCGTGAGCTGCTTGCACGAGAAGCAGCTTAATCAAGTTCGGTATTACTCAAACTCCATCGCTTGGTAGATGCGCGAAGCATTCTGGAGTGCGAGTTCTCTCCAAGTGTCAAGATGTTCGTACTTGCTCTGATCGATGGAGTAGGCATCAACCAAGCTGCCGTCATCTTCTAAGACTTTTTCCACTTCGCCTCGCATGTAAATCAAATAATCTCGGGTGTATTTTGTCACTTCTTGCATATTGGTTGGGCCACCGTGCCCAGGAATAACTATTTCTGCACCGAGTGCTTCGAAGATGTCCCAGGTCTCGATCCATCCAGCGGTATCTGTATGCTCAAACACAGGCAATAACCGCTCGTGAAATGCAGTGTCTCCAGCGATGACTAGCTTTTGATTAGGTAGCCAGACAACAGTGTCGCCCGGGCTGTGAGCCGGGCCAAGAAAGCGCGCTTCAATCGGCTCCCCGCCTAAATCAATTTTCCACTCGTCTGCAAAAACAATATCCGGTTGTGTCATTTCGGTACCGGTAGCTTTGTCTCTCCGGCCATTGCGCATACGTGCTAGTGCCGCTGCACCGTGTGCCTCCATCTCGTCTGCAGTCTCTTGATGTGCAATTATTTTTGCGCCTTGTTGTTGCCAGTAATTTGAACCGAGCATGGCGTGTCCTTGAGCGTTCTCTAAGACAACGTACTTGACTGGTTGATCGGTTATCTCACGGATCGCATCATGCATCGCACTGGCTAATAGGTAATTATCACTAGCGTTGACGAGCAGCACTCCGTCACTCGTGACAACAAAACTGAAGTTATTGTTGTGGCCTGAGTTGGTGTAAGAGGGCGGTGCTGTGGCACCGATAGCCGACCAGACATTGTCTGTTACTTGTTGCGGTTTGCTGTAGAGCAGACTCTCGGGCGCTCGGTCTTTTACATCTACTGCTTGGCCTGCGATGGCCCATTCAAAAAAACCGTCAGCGTAGTTGCTGACATTGGTATAGCCCATCTCCATCAACATGGCGGCGGCCAGTGGGCTTCTTTGATTTGTACCGCAATAGACAACGATGGCGGCATCCTTATCTGCAATAGCGTCTTGAACTCTGAATTCCAGCCAGCCGCGTGGTATCTCTAGGTTGCGCGTTGCGTCGATGGTTCCACCCAAAGTGTCGATTTCGACCTGATTACGCACATCAATCAGCCACGTTTTAGGGTTTTCCTCAAGCATTGACTGTAACGTCTCAGTATCGATGCTCTGAACAACCTTGTTCGCTTTTTCTATCTGTTTAGCACCGAAGTTCTTTTCGGTTGCCCCCAGCTCTGAGGCCATTGTGAATGCGATTGAGGCGGCCAAAAGTGGTGATATTACTCTGTTCACAAGTGCTGTCCTTGACGTAGTTTCGAGCGCTGTGAACATATTAACAAATCTAGTTGTGTATTGTTGATCTTCGTTTTATGTGAATAAGCCTAGTAAATGCTATGCAGTCGAGGTTTTTCAGTCCCGCGCTTAGTCACTATGGATAGTTCCCCCTTTCCGGTGATGAAGCATGTTTTTTGGGCGTTTGTGGCAGTGCTATTTAATGGCGCTGTCACTGTATATAGGATGTAGCCAAGTCGCACAGTCTGCACCGGCTGAGTCAATTCTGCTCGATAATGGCATGCAAATTTATCTCAAATCGGTTGAGAATAATTCGCCGACAATTGATCTGCGTTTGATACTTCGCTTTGGCGCTTCGGATGAGGCTGAAGGAGAGCGAGGCTGGGCACATCTAGTCGAGCACATGGCTTTCAACGGCACACGTCGTTTCTCTGCTAAACGCATGAACACCATGTTTCAGCAAGCTGACTTGCGGCCCGGTCGAGACATAAATGCCGCCACTGGCATGTCGCATACAGTCTACAAACTTACTGTACCCGCTGCGGATCCAAAACTTCTAGAGGAACACTTAGGCCTGATCGCGGACTGGCTTTCGTCGATGGAGTTTTCCTCAGAATCTTTGGCGCGAGAGAAGCGCATCGTTGCTGCTGAAGCGCTAGAATTTCAAGATGATTTGTTGATTCAGCAGCGTTGGCAGCAGACACTTTTTGATGCTGTCCCCGCAAAAAACACGGCTCTCGGTGATCTAGCGCAAGTTAACCGAGCGTCGGTTGATAGTCTCCGTCGCTTCTGGCAACGCGGATACAGTGCAAGCAACGCAGTGCTTTTGGTGAGTGGCGATTTTGATTCTGCTGCAGTAGCTGCTAAAGCTCGATCGATTCTAGGTGAGTTGCCAAAGCGTGATTCAATTGCGCACCTGTCGACTAATCGCTATGTAAGCTCAAGAGACGTTGTGCTTTCCCAAAATCGGAAGCTCAGCGATTCACAGGTTGCGGTCGCCAAACTCGCCGTTGGTCATCAGCAGATCCAGCAGACAACACTTGCGATGTTAGCGTTGCAGAGGCATTTCGAGAATCATCAGGTATTGGCAAATTGCGGCAATATTTCTAGGCGCGTTGAAACGCTTCCCAATGCTCAAGAGTTGCATTACTTGTTGCGCAGCAGTGATACTGAACAAGAGTTGAGTTGCTTGGGTGAGATGAGTCGCGGCATTTTACATCTACGGCAAACCGGATTGGATGAAGACTCCAGTGTACAGCTGTTTCACTATGTGCAATCAAAGCGTCAGCAAATAGAATCCCTTGAATTGGCCTTGGAAAACCGACAACTGGCGGAGCAGTTGGAAAACAGATTGATCAAACAGGCCAGTGTGCAGACTGAAGCCGAGCGCTTGCAAGACCTTGTGAATTGGATGGCAAAACAAAACCCTGCTGCTATTAAGCAACTAATCGTAGAGGCCTTGGAACCAACAAGACTTAGTCTTATTGTGCAAACAGCAGGCGCGAGTTCACTGGAGTCACAACAGGTGCGAGGGCTCTGGGCATTAGATGCAACAGCACCTGTGATAGACACTGAGCTTCGTTATAAATACCCATTAGCTGAAGCCAATGCGCAATTGCCGCTGAGAGTCACAGAGGTCTCAGATAGGCAATGGACTTTGCAATATGCCAATGGCGCTCAGGTACATCTGCTGCTCACCGATAACGTGCGTGATCATTTTGACGTGCTGTTGGTTCGCGAAGGTGGCCTGTTATCCTTGCCTTCACCTTTGGTGAGCGCTGCTGCTCAGTTGCCGACAGTTTTGACAAAAATTGGATTGGCGAATCACCCGGCGGCAGTAGTGCAATCAGCAATTCGTGAACATCATTTAGGTTTCTCTTGGTTTGTAGAAAACTTCCGGCAAGGAATGCGTGTCAGCGCTCGCTCAAAAGATGCCCCCGCGCTGTTTAGCCTGTTACACCAAGCTCAATTACCATTGGCCAAAAAGAGTTTCGAGTCTGCGTCTAGTGCTGTGATTTCTCGTGAGCGAAAAGAGCTTGACGATGGCGGCAGGCAGCTGCGCCGAGTGATCTGGCGAACGCTTTACGATCTGGGTGATGTTTCTTTACCCGCTGCCCCAAATTTGCTGGATGCTAGTAGTTTTCAAGCAGCTAGAAAACGGTTATTTACGGGTTCTAATGACTTGCAAATCCATATAGCCGGGGATTTTGATCCACGTCAGATCCGGCAGCTGGCGGACAAGTACATCGGTAGCCTGCCTGTAACAGAAGATCTATCTCCTGCTATTGGATTGTACGCGAGTGCAAAGCGACAACGTATTGTTCACCGTGGAAATCAAAGAGAGAGAGCGGATTTGTTTTTTTACTATGTGCAAAGTGCAGCAAATAACTTAGAACAATATGATGCGGAGTTGTTGATGTTGCGTGAGGTATTGGCTCAGCGACTATGGCAGGTATTGCGAGAGCAAGAAGGCCTGGGTTATGGCGTTAATTTGAAACTACAACGGCGTCCCTACAGGCGCGGTGGTAGCAGTTTGAAAGTCAGTATGGTCAGTGACCCCAGTGTTGCTGGTCAAATACGCCAACATGTAGACGACGTTTTTTTATCGTTCTTAATAGGCGACGTCAATAATGAAGAGCTAGCACCACTGCGTCGACGGTTGCTCACCGATTACCAAAAACTATTGGGTGACAATGCAAGTTTGCTCGATGAGTGGAGCAATCAAAGAGAGCGTGGTCGCTCATTACGTCAAGTACAAGATACAATTGCAGAGATAGAAGCTATTGACGCTGAGCATCTTCAGCAATACGCGCGGCAGTTTTTTAGAGACACCGGGTTTCTCGAAGTCAACGTTGTGCCAGGTCTTCAACGAGGCGTTTCGGGTGAGCTACCTGCAGTTTACCCTGTGGCCAATCAATAGAGCGCCTGGTTCTCTCAGAGCTCTAATGCAGATCTCTTCTAAGGGTTGCTTGAGTCTTGATTCTGCTGGCTTTCAGCTTTGTTTTTCTCGCTGCGTACGAGTCGCCAGACCATGGCAAAAGGTGACAAAGCCATAAGCAGGCCGATACCGAGCCAAATGCGTTCGTCGCTGTAATGTAGCGCCAGCCAAACCAAGCCAATAACCGCGAGTGAAGCAATGCCCGCGATAAGGGCAGCAACGGTAGATATTCCCGCTTGTGTGCGCATCAGTGGCCCAACGCCGTTTTATTTATTAATGCCTGCTGTAATTGTTCTTTGCTGTGAATGCCGTGCGTTTGGAGCCGAGTTAATAAGCGGTTGAAAACCTTGGCCAGTAATTTCACTTGATCGGCTGTGTCGTTGACTTCCGTTTGCAAACCGAGTCGTGTCGACAAATGGTATAAGCTCAAACTGTTTTCAGTGGGGAACAACAGTTGGGCAATATCGACCGTGTCGAGCAAGCCAGCTTGGGTGATGACTTGTTTATCAGCGCTACCCAGTTGACTCAATAGTTGAGTCGCGTCGTGGGTGACAAAACACCCGTTGCGACTGAACTCACTGAGTGCTTCGGTGCTGGGTGAATCATCGTGTTCGACCAATGTGGCGTGTTGCAATTTTTTTTGGGCGAGCGTGACGGGTTTTCCACCTGCCAGTAACAGGGCGACCAAGGTGCTTTCACCTTTGGCCATATCCGCTGCTGAGTTTCGTTCGGCACCCACTGCTATAACTGTGAAGTACTGGTGTTGCAACTGCGTCGCTGTGGGTATTTTAGCCGTGCTGTCTGCGGATTCACTAAAGTCGAACTCAGAAGCAGGCAGGCTTAGGTCTGCTCCTGGTGGAGGCTCGCACAACGGTAGAGCGATACAGATGTGCTGTCTTTCTTGCTGCTGCTCTGTGAGCCACGCTCTACCGCCGTGGCGTTCAATCAATTCAACCAGCGCACGACCGCCTACTGCAACGCGTTGTCGAGTGGACGTTGCCAGCGCTCGAAAGTCTTCTTGGCGTAATTCACCGCTTGTCCAGTCGATGATGATCAGCAGCAGTTGGTGTTCTTTGTTGACATCGGTACGGAGGCTTATGCCATCAATTTCCCACTCGGTGTGAAGTGCGGCTGCACAATTGGCAAAACCCTGTGCGAGTGAAAAGCTGTCCGCTTCTAACCACAGGTTGGTCGGAGCCTCGCTGCTGTAGGGAAATTGCAAATGGTGCGATCGCTGCAATTGTTGCTGCACCGCGCTGAACAGATCGCTGGCTAAAATGGGCTCCAATGGCCAGGCGTGTGATAACTGATCGGCACTTTGGAAACTCAACCGTTCTAAGTGATCGCTGTGGCGTACCGTGTCGCGGCCGAGAGCTGTCAATAAACTGACTTGTTGTTTGTTTGCCGTTGGGTCGCGCTGCAGGCTGTCCAGTCCTGTGCGCAGTCGGGTTAATAAGTTTCGTGTCTCTCGCGTCAGCCCGTGCAGCAGTTTATCGCGTTCTCGATTGTGCGAATGTTGCGTTTCAATGTCTTCCACGGTGAGCACAAAACCCTCGACCGCTCCATGACCTTCCACGGCATTGTCGACGGCTGCAGCCAATTGCAGGCGCACCAGATTTCCGCTGCGCGTGATGGCGCTTAGGCGAGTTCTAGGTGCTTGGGTGCCGACTTCTAATCGCTCACGCACAATGGTTAAAGCGTGCGCGATCAGTTCTGCGTCTAGCAGAGCGAAGATGGATTCTCCCCGTGCGTTTTCTTCCTGAGTGCTGCCAAGTAGTGTTCGGGCACGGCTGTTGGCCAGCAGAATATGGCCTTCAAGATTACACACCAAGACGCCCTTGGTGAGTTGGTCGAGCAGGGTTGTAAGGCGGATTTTTTCGCGGTGACGGCTGCTACTGCTCAGTGTTCGCTCTTGGTCCAACGCTTCACGTCGCTGTTGCACTGTAGCCATCAAAGTATTGCTATTGCTGAGCAAGGTGTGTTCTTCAGGAGACAGATCTTCGTCCAACTCAATCGCTTCGCCATCGGATTCGATGGTCTCGCGCAGACGATGGTTGACGCGCTCTAAGCTGTTCAGGTGGCGGGAGTAAAATCGACCGAAAAACAAGACCGGCACGATCAGGCCAACCGCTGTCAGTATCGCCATCAGAGGTAGACGAGGCAATAGAATGTGTTTGAGCTGTTGTTTCTCAAATGCGTTGAGATCCAAGTAGAACATAAAGGTAGGCAGCAATCCCACCAAGGCAATGGTCAGCAAAGCACCGAATATCAGTTGTAACAAACGACTATTTAACATGGTGCGGCGTCCAGTAACTGACGGGTGGTTTGTAATATTTTTTCGGTTGAGAAGGGTTTTCGTAGCACGGTGTCTACGCCGTGCGCTTGCAGCTGTGCCGCTAGGCTGGGCAACCAGTTGCTGCTAAGAAACATCAGGCGACAGTTGGGCAGGCGTTTACTGAGTGTGAGGCAGAGCTCAGTGGAGTCTTGCTCCAGGCTATCGTCTAGGATGAGCAGCTGTGGCTTTATTTGCTCTGCTTCATGCAGCAGGTGATGACTGCTCTGCGGCAGATGCACCTGATAGTGTTTGGTCATTAGGTTGGCTAGGCATTGAGCCAGCAATTTATCGCTGACACCTAGTAACACGCGTTCGCTCATCGACGCTCCACCATGTGTTGTTCGCCTAGAAAAACGGCGGGCAGTGGCAAGACGTTTTTTGATGCGCATTCACATCAATTATGTCGTCTTAGCCGGTGGGTTGATTATACCCGATGCGTTTGCTTGAGGGGGCGTGTCTTCGATGTCGATAAGGGTTTTATATCTCTTGATTTTTGGCTGTTTTTCACCCCTGAGTTTTCACCCGAAAAAACCGTGAAGGTAGAATTGACCTGGTTGCTCACGGCGCTCAAAAACCCAATAGCGCAGACCTTGTTGGTCGCGGGCGGTGTAATAGTCGCGACGCACATCGGGTGTTTCCCACCAGCCGTTTTCAAGGCGCTCGGGGCCAGACTCTAGCAGCAGGCCCGTTGGTGCTGGGCGCGGTTGTTCCAACAGCCACAGTGGGCGCGGCAGAGGCAGAGGTGTCGCTTCAACACCTGGTGCATTTTGGCCCAATGGCAGGCGCACTGCTGCGCACTCTGGTCGATGATCGTCGCGTAACCCGAGCTGATGGACATGGCTCTCGCCCAGTCGAGCTGCTAGTTGTTCCAACACTTCGCGATGGCCACGTTGACCAGCACTAGCGCCGGTAAAGAGGTCGCCACCGTCGCGCACGACGGGCAGTAACTGCGGTGCGTTGAGTTGCAACGCACGCACCGCCTCGGGTAGTTGCTGTTGCTCTAACTGTTGGCGTGCCACACGTAGCAGACGAGCAGCATCA
Organism: uncultured Granulosicoccaceae bacterium; assembly: GCA_937965695.1. Classification (GTDB taxonomy): domain Bacteria; phylum Pseudomonadota; class Gammaproteobacteria; order CALCKW01; family CALCKW01; genus CALCKW01. Next base: position 149,116 of record CALCKW010000002.1, on the reverse strand, counting down.
CCACTGGGCTCCAACAGGCGTATTGGCATCAGTGTGGCCTCGCTGCGCGGGTGTTGCAGCTGTAGCTGTAAGCGACTGACGCCACAGTCGCGAGCGATCAATTGCGCGGCCAAGGTTTCAATGAGTCTGCGCAGCGGGAAGATCAAGGAGGCGGTGTTATCTACCTCCTGTAAGAGCTCTAAGCGTTGCTCGAAGTGTTCTGGCGGTTTGAAAATACTTTGAGGGTCATCGCTGTGACCACGCAGTCGATCGAGGTAGTGGCTGCAGGCTGGCCCAAAGCGCCGTGCCAATGAGTCGCGTGGCAATTGCAGCAACTGCCCAGTACTTCGTAGCCCAGCCTGACGCAGGCCCTTGCGCGTTATTTCGTCCAGTAACAGGGTGTCGATGGGGGCATCGGTGATGGCGACTTCGAGGGCCGCTCTGTCGAATACCTCAGCGCCGTTCAGACGTGCTAACAGGCGAGCTGCAAGTGGGGTGGGTGCAACACCTAAACGGTAGCGGTAACCGAGTTGCTCGAGCCCGCTTTGCAATTGCTGACGCAGAGGAGAAAGCCCGCCAAATAAACGCAGACTGGCGCCAACCTCCAGCAGCAGCGCAGCCGGTGGCGCCAGACTTAGCTGCGAGGAAAAGCGATAGGCCCACAGCGCCAATTGTTCTAAGAGCTCGGCTTCGCGCGCGGCGCAGTAGGCCTGTAACTGCAAGTTTGGTTGTAGCGCCATAGCTGTCGCCACTGGCTGGCCGTTGCCGACACCGCTGGCTCGCGCCTCGCGGTTGGCGCTGTGAATCCAGCGCTGGCTGCCCTGGCTCGCCACCAGTGCTCGCGGCGGCTGCTCGCCGGCATCTGTGGCCAAGCTGTCGAGCAGTAACGCGGGTAGACCAATGCACAGCCACAGCAGAGGTGGCGCGCTCACAGGGGCAGCTGCTCGTTAGCGGCACGCGGCCAGTGATGTGCCGGTGTGTGAGCGGGTGGTGCGGGCTGTTGTAATTGCAGTTGACCGGGGTTGCTGCCACGGCATTTAAGTACCCGCAGGTGCCGTTTGTCCCACTGCAGCCTCAACGCCGCTGGCGAGGACTGATCGGCGGTGTGCTCAGGCCGATAGGCTAGGGCCCAGCAGCTACCGCCTGTTTCCGCAGCCAACTGCAGGCGGCGTAGCTGGGTTGGTGTGGCCTGCGGGAGCCACACCAGCACTGCTTTAAAAGTGCCGCTTCGCAGCAGTTGCTCGGCGGCCCAGAGTGCTTCTTTGCCGCTGTTATTTCCCTTTGTTTTAGCATGGCTGGCAGGCGGCTCTGGAGAAATAATCCATAACCGTGACAGCAACACGCCTGCTGCCGCCAGCGCCGGTGGGTAGGGCGGTAATGGTGGCGCTACCAATGCCACTCGCTCACCGCAGGCAGTCTCGCGCGCCAATGCGGGGGTGAGTAGTGATAGCTCACCGCTGCCCGTGCCGGGCGAAAGCAACTCGGTTAGTGAGCCAAGAGGCCAGCCACCGCCGGGTAAAAAGGCGTCCAGCGCTGCGCTGCCCGTGGGGGCAGTACGTTGTGCCGTCGGGTGTTTATTGCCACGCCACAATAAGGGCTGGCTCTGTAGAAGCTGGTCGAGAGAGTGCATGCGTTTTAGTATATACTGTGTTTTTAATCAGTATTATAAAAATATGCATGAAAATAACAAAGTACATAAATATCAAATATTTACGGATTTAATTGCTGTGATGAGAAGGTTTTTTTAGTTTTTATATGAGAAAAATCATGCAGTTTGCAGGTGCATCACAGAGGACTGCAATGCTCGGGGAAACCTTGTTTTGAACCGCCTGTAAGCCATGCTCTGATAGCGAAAAATGCCTAATTGTGATGACTGTGTTGCAATCGCAGCAGTGGTAACTTGATGTCAGAAAAGTTCTATCCGATGATGTGGCAGTTTTTTGCGGCTTTGGCGGTCGTGGTGAACATCTAAAACCTATGGTGTAACTGCACAGTCAATCGCGTTCCTATTGAGTAAAAGAGCAAATGAGACAAAAAATATTAGGCGTATTGGCCGTGTTTGGATTGCTGCTGGGTAGCCCCGTTGCAAGCAGCTGCACCTTTGATCTCGATTGCGATATCGGTAGCGAATGTGTAAAAAGCCCGGATGCTTCTAGCGGCTCCTGCGTAGGCGGTTTATTTCCCGGTAACGACAGTGATACTGCCTTTTCTGGGTCCGATCTTGGCGGCAGTGATGGGTCGTGCTCTTTCGACAGCGATTGTGGGGTTGGGTCTATCTGCAATAAACTCGACGGTATCTTTGGTCGCTGTGTATCCGAAGTGGCGTCCAGTTGTAGCTATGATGCCGACTGCGGGTCTGGCAGCCTGTGTGTCATTCCGAGTGGAGCTCTGATTGGAGCATGTGTGAGCAACCTGTTCCCCGACGATGGCAGTGGTATGTCCGGCGCACCTGGCTCAAACGGCAGCTCCGGTGACACTTGTTATTTCAATAGCGATTGTGGCGGCGATGCTATCTGCAGCAAAGGCACAGGCGTCTACGGAATCTGCATTGGGAACAAAGCCCGAGTCGATCCGTTCAAACAACCTTAAGCACAACACGCTCATAGAGGCTAATGCATTCACTGTTTGCCCGCACTGGTTGTGTCGGATAGTGACAGCATTGACAAACAGGGCAGAAAAAATGATAGATCATTTTAATATTCCGGTCAGCCAACTGGAAGTCAGCAAAAACTTCTATTTGCCACTGCTGCAATTGTTCGGCTTGCAATTATTACACGAGGAAGAAGATGTAGTGGGTTTTGGTGTGGACACATGGGTGTTGGGGTTAGAACGGATTGATGGTCCGATTAATCCACTGCATTTTGCTCTCAGCGCTGCTTCTCCCGAATCAGTAAAAGCACTTTACTCGAAGGGGCTAGCGTTAGGCGCTAGTGACAACGGCAGCCCAGGGCCAAGACCGGAATACGGACAACATTATTACGCGGCGTATTTATTAGACCCTGATGGCCATAATTTTGAGGTGGTTTGTCGGAAGCCTCAAAACCAATAACGACTCTGGGGGGGAACACATTCAAGCTTGCAGCTTCGTCGCACGAACCCGTTGTCCGATACAGGAAGCAGCAAGTAACAATAAAAACCACAACCCGACCGAACCGCCAGAGACACTGTTACCCCCGCCGATAGCGCCTGTTTTAAACGATGGGTTAATTGTGTAGTAAATTCGTTGCGTGAGCTGCTTCGAGTCATCACTGACACTGAGAACAAAACTACCATCTCCCTCGTCTTTCGCTTGCCCAACTAGGGAGTGCGTTTGTAGGTCCAAACTTAGACCAGCGGGTAGGTCAATGGCACTCGCATTCAGGGATGACGCATCAAAGCCAGTTGGCGTCAGAGGAATATTGATATCAACGTTTTTTTGCAATTCCAAAGTATCGTCATTTGTCGCCATTTCTAACAGCGGTTCTGCCATTTCGTCTAGGGCTTCAACGTGCAGAACATGGCCTTCGGAAGGAACACCTTGAGCATCTACAGCAAAAATCCAGTACATGCCTGGCGTCAGCACATGAGTATTGCTACTGAGCGTAGAGACATACTGAGTGTTACTGTTTTGTTCAAACGTCAACGGGATAAAACGCTGGTCGGTGTTAATGCTATGAGTAGTACTGGAAAGGCGAACTAAGTTGAGGTGGTTAATCGATCTGTCGACCGATACCATAATAGTGCTCCCGACCTGTGCTGTACTGGTCGCACTCATAATTTTGGGGCGATTGGATGCTTGTCCGTTATTGCTAAACAAGTAGGGCGGATAAAAAATCTGTGCGTCTGGGTGATTCGCAGGGCAGGTATCGCAGAGACCGCCGCCTCCCGATAATACGCTTCCATCACGCATTAGCAGAGCCCAAGAGTGGTATCCCCTTGGCGTAGAAATTGGCGCAACACTGCGCCACAGCTGACTTTGCGGGTTCCATATTTCAGACCACCAAGCGGTGGCAGTATCGTTGAACTGAATGCCCGTTTTACTACCGCCTATAACGAGTACTTCGCCGGTTGGTAGCACCACACTGTTATGGTTTGAGCGCCTAGAAACCATGCTTCCAATCGCCTCAATAGTGGGCGTAGCGGCGTTGATGTCAACGGTAAATGCAGTATCGGTCGCACTTAAGATTTGCCCCGAATCTCCGTTGTCAATTGGACCCGTGACGCGAGGATCTGAGCCGCCACTGACCAATATTTTTCCAACGTCGTACATAGCTGCAGAACCATACTGCCTAGCGATTGCATTGCCCGGAGGAGTACCCGCCACTTCTGAGGAACCGGTGCCATCGGTGTCGAACCAATGCAAGGTAGACAAAGGGCCAGAGTTGAATATTCGTCCATCAGGTGCTGTATGCATAAACGCATACCATGATAAATCTGGCGAATACCCAACAGCTAGCGCATTGTGCATATCTTGTTCGTCTCGCATATCGGACATATCCGCACCGGGTAGATCTTGCCAAGAATTGTTCTCATTGGAGTAGAGCTCAGGTATCTCTTGAGCTCCTTTTGCAAATGTCGAAAGCACATCACCGTCGCCAGTGAGAACATTTGTGCCATACCAACGCTGTTGTCTCATGGGACTCAGTGGTGACCACGTTTTGCTAAGTGGGTCAAAACCACTGCTTTGCTCGGCTTGAGGGTTACCACCGGAGACAAACACGCTGCCATTTTCCAGTAACACGGTGCCGGCACAAAACATATCGTGCGTGGGGTTGTTTGAAGTGAGAAACGTTCCCGTTGCCGCATCAAAGACAGAAGACCAAGTGGACTTTGAGCTCAGATTAGTGAAAGACTCTTTCTCATTGGAAGCCCAAGTCAAAAAGGTATCGTCAAAGAGCGCCGCGGCGTGAACTGGCACAAATGGCCAAGCGATTAGGTTGCCCCACATGCCCATCTCGCTGGGGGATGATTCATGGGTAACCTTATTAAGATAACTGAAGTTTTGTGAATTGCTCTGGTTGGAAGAGCGCAGATAAAAGCTGTTCTCACCGTCGTTGCCGGTTAAGGCAGTCATCGCTAAGCCGCTGTTAAAATGAACAATTGAAAATTTGCCATTTCCCTGGTCAACAATATTCCAAAGCTGATTCTCTTCTGAAATTTGAGGTCGCTCGAAGTCTCCACGATGGCAAACGCGCTGAACGACTTTTGCGTTGTTTTCTCCGCCCTCAGGCTCTAGGCACTTTCCGCTGTATTGAAAACGCAATTGGTACGTATAACCATCAGCAACTTGATCAAACCAAATTCGACCTTTTGTGTGCTCCCAGCAATCTCCAGAAATGATATGGGCATCATTCTGTCTTGTGGCACCGGGCAGAGAAACACATTTCCCGTCCAACGCTGATTTAATGAAGGAGTTGTACTCAAATTGCTCTATCGAAGGCAGGGGGTTACCCAACAACGCTCCGCTTTCGGGTGGGGTTTCTTCACCTTTTTGCTTGTGAGTGTAAAAGCTAAATACAGCGTAAGAGAAAACAATAAGCAGCAGTACAACGCTTATGGTTATTGATCTAATACGTGCTGTAGTCACTTCGTAAACTCCATTTGATCTTGGGTAAGAGCAACGTCGATTGCTCTATCTGCATTAAGTGGTCCTTTTCGCCTTTAAACACATCATTGAGAAGCAGGTCATTCAACGCACTTCTAATAGAAAAAGACTACCAGGAGCGTTTACTCGCAATAAATTAGCCAATATGAAGATATATCGCTTATCTCTCACAATTGCTGTGGAATAGGGCGGTGATGATGATAGGTGTAACAGCTGATCAAAGGGCTGTTGCCCAAGGCGCGTAGTTGAAATGGAGCGGCCCGCCAGTAGAGAAATTGCGGTCGTTACCAGCGTGCAATACCCACTGAAAACGGGGGCAATCCGATAGTTAAGGGGTTAAGGGAGTGGTCAATCACCAATAACTGCTGGCTATTTCCAAGCGATGAGATAACTGACAATAACAATGGCTGCAAAGCTGAGCGCAACCAGTAATACTTTGTTGCTGTGCCGCGCAATACTTGGTGGTTCTAGCGTTGTTGTCTCGGCCTGATAAGCGATAACGTGTTCCATCGCAGCCTCAGTGTCTTCATCTTCCACCAAAACGCGAGCCAAATCCGTCGGAGCAAGATCACCAACCCCCCCTTGCAAATAATGACCGGACACATGCGCTGTTATCCCGTGAGATTCCAACAGGCCAGCGAGTATGTGTGCGTCTGTGAGGTTTGCAGCACGATAAATCAGTTGCATGGTTATGTCCGAAGGTACACAGGCTTTTGACAATGGATAGGAGTGCTTAGTTCTGAACCGAAACTTTAAATAAATTTAACCGTGTTGAGAGAGCAGATTGCTCTCCCAAACGACACAATAGACCTTAGCTAGAGCTAACGAGCGCTTGTTTGAAGCGCGCGACGGTAGCGTCTACATCAGCAAGTTTATCTAGACCAAAAAGGCCAATACGAAAACTCTGATAGTCAGCGGGCTCGTTACAGCGAAGTGGCACACCAGCAGCTATTTGCACGCCAGCGGCGGCAAATTTTTTGCCATTGTGTTGGTCCACATCGTCAGTGTAGACAACGACTACCCCAGGGGCTTCAAAGCCAGCGGCGGCTACCGAGCGATAACCCGCCTCAGCCAGAACTTGCCTAACTTTCTGGCCCAATTCAAGTTGCTGTGTTTTCACCTTGTCGAAGCCTAATTTGGCTGTTTCCAAGGCCACATCGCGAAACTGACGTAAGGCATCGGTTGGCATTGTCGCGTGATAGGCGTGGCCACCACCGAGATAGGCCAGCATAATTTGATGCCATTTTTTCAGATCACAGGAGTAGCTGCTGCTCTCAGTTTGATCCAACGCGGTGACTGCTCTTTCGCTGAGCATCGCCAAACCAGCACAAGGTGGACCGCTCCAGCCTTTTTGCGGTGCACTGACAAGGACATCGACACCGAGTGCTTCCATATCGACCCAGACGGTGCCGGAGGCGATGCAGTCTAGAACAAACAAACCACCCACAGCGTGTGTGGCATCAGCCACTGCTTTGATGTATTCCTCCGGCAGCATCATGCCTGAAGAGGTTTCAACGTGTGGGGCAAAAACCACTTGAGGGTGTTCGTTGTTGATCGCCTCAATGACTTCTTCGACGTGTACAGGTGCAAAGGGTTGCTGGTGGCCTGGTGTCGTCTGGCGAGCCCGCAGTACAGTGCTGCCTGAAGCAAACTGACCTGCGTCTAAGATTTGTGTCCAGCGGTAGCTAAACCAACCGTTACGAATAATCAACGTGTGCTTTTCACCGGCAAATTGGCGCGCAACCGCTTCCATCGCATAAGTGCCGCTGCCAGGCACAACGACCGCAGATTGGGCGTTGTAGACTTCGCACAACGTGCCGTGTAAGTCTTTCATCACCGCTTGGAAATTTTGTGACATGTGATTGAGCGAGCGGTCGGTATAGACCACCGAAAACTCGAGTAATCCGTCTGGGTCGACGTCTGGCAACAGGGCTGGCATGCTGTAACATCCTTGAGGAAACTAGCGATCATGCCACAGCCGGTGCCTGTGGTCTAAATCATCCTAGCAAATTCTCGCTAACACTCGCTTTGTAAGTGCTTCGAATGACGTTAACCCATCCCTTTTCGGCTCCGCCCGACAGCATTTTTCCTGTTGGTTTTGACAGCCCATTTTGTAATAGCCCTTCACCCTATGCAGAGCAAGCAGCTAGGGATTTACAAACGGTGTTAAAAAATGCAGACGACCCCCTGAAAGAGCTCTTGGCCGTAGGGGTGGGTCGGATGTTTGGTGTTTTGGTCGTTCGCGACATAGCCGGCGTGCTCTCTTGCTTACATGGGTTTAGTGGACAACTCGCTGATCGTTGGTTGGTGCCAGGGTTTGTGCCACCCGCTTTTGATATGCAGCAACGTGAACAGTTTTTGCCTCCAGCCATGACGCGCCTGACTCAATTACAAAGTGAATTGAAAAACCGTCGTGATGACCCGGCGTTTCTATTTGCAAAACAACAACTGTTAGCGACACGAGAATCTCTCACTGACAACACTAGGCTATTACAGGCGAGGCTTGTTCAGCGCAAGGCGGCTAGACGATCAGCTAGAGAGCAAGCATCAGCGGAGCAGCTGGTCGATCTACAGCGTGAAGGAGAAGCTGATGCGAGGCGCCGAGCCGAAGACAAGAGAAAGGTGCGAGAAGAACTCGCGCCGCTAGAGCTAGCGATTGCCAGTCACGCTGAACCCATTAGATCAATAACCGCTGAAGTTGAAGAATTGCAGCGTCATATCCAGACACAGATACAGGCTGGCTATTCCATCCACAACGCTTGCGGTGAGAGCTCCACACTGGCCCAGTTATTTGAAGGTCGGATGGTGTTGGATGGCATTGGTGATTGCGCAGGCCCCAAACTGTTGAACTATGCCTACAGCCAAGGCATGACACCTATCGCTTTAGCGGAGTTTTGGTGGGGGCAATCGCCCGCCGACGGCATACGGCATCATGCCCATTTCTATCCATCTTGCCGTGGCAGGTGCGCACCATTGTTAGCGTTTATGCTTGACGGACTGACCCCCGGGCGACAGCCTGAACACCTGCAACCGTTCGACAATGTGGCAGCGCCAACAATAGTGTTTGAAGACAAACATCTGTTGCTGGTTAACAAACCAGCAGGACAATTGTCTGTGCCAGGCTTGGCAACGATTGATTCTGTGCAAAGCCGTTTACAGGCGCGATACCCCGACTTGCCCGAATTACAGTTGGTGCATCGTCTGGACCAATCTACCTCTGGGTTATTGTTAGTGGCCAAGACACGGCGAGATCACAAAGCGCTGCAGCGGCAATTTGCTAAACGCACCATCAGCAAGCAATACATCGCGCTATTGGATGGTGAATTGAAGGCCCGAGCGGGAGACATCGAGTTGCCTTTACGTGTCGATCTTGAAGACCGCCCGCGTCAATTGGTATGCGCTCAGCACGGTAGAGAAGCAAAGACACATTGGAAAGTGTTGTGTATCGAAAAAGGTCAAACCCGTGTGCAGTTATTTCCTGTGACGGGCCGAACACACCAGCTGAGAGTGCATATGGCACATCCCTCAGGCCTTGGGCTCCCGATAGTTGGCGACGAACTCTATGGCAAACCCGGGCAACGATTACATTTGCATGCACAAAGCTTGAGCTTTGTTCACCCAGCTTCAGGAGAGCATGTGAGCTTTACTGTACCAGCACCTTTTTGATTAAAGGCAATTATCGTGTTGTGTTATCAACAAACAACAATCCGTGAATGGTTAGATCGAAAACGCTGAGCAGCAGGTGTTAGGGAGCGTCAGAAAACATCTGGTCAGTGATGTCGGTGTGAAAAGTTTAGACCCAGCAAGGCGCGAATCAACGGCAATAGGGGGAACTTTTGGCTAGTATTGCAACGCGGTTGGGCCAAATTTAGCGCGTCGATGGCCTGAGTATGAGTTGATCTGAGGCCCCTTAATGCCTAATCGTTTTCAGCTTTGCCTCAAAATGCTAACTTAGGTTGATAAAAGGGTTGAGATAAAGCTCTCGACAACGAATTTATTAGATCACGCGTTTGAACACCGTCAGCTGTTCAGCGCCTTGTTAAAGGGTGATGCATGGCTTCCGATTCCCCAGTGTTGACCGACCACAGCTTGCTCAGTCGTCTGGATCAAAGCTTAGAACGCGTGGAAAAATTTCTAGCGCTATTAGGTGGGATAGCGGTGTTCTCTTTGATGCTGCTTGCGGTTGCCAGTGTCGGAGGACGTCAAATGTTCAATCAGCCCATCTCGGGCTACGTAGATTGGATAGAACAAGCGATGCCAGTCATCGCCTTTCTGGGGGTGGCTTACGGCCAACGACTGGGAGGGCATATTCGAATGGATATGCTGATAGGAAGACTGCAAGGTAGGCCGCTCTGGTTTTGTGAATTGTTGGGTTGTCTAGTCACTTTGCTACTGATGCTGTTATTGGTCTGGGGCAGTTGGTCCCACTTTGAGCGCTCATTCGATTTTGCTGCCCCTCTTTGGAGCCGAGACTCGAGTTTAGATATTCGATTGCCCTTGTGGCCAGCTAAGTTGCTTGTGCCAGTCGCTTTTAGCGTGCTCAGTTTGCGATTGGTCTTGCAGTGTTACAGCTACGCTGGAGCTTTGTTCAGTGGCAACCCTAGACCCGTTGCCGTGCCGATGATCGAAGATGCTGCCACGCTTGCAGAGCGAGAAGCGCAAGCGACGTTAAGCGCCAAGGCCGCTGGAGCAGAGCAATGACGAGTATCGATATTGGTCTGTTTGTCACCAGCATCATGATGGTGTTGGTGGTGCTGGGTATGCGCGTCGCTTTTGCGGCAGCCACCGCAGGTCTAGCGGGTTTGGTGTGGATTTTCTGGGCAAAAAAAGCCTATGCCGGCAGTGAATTTATCTGGGCACTAACCGTCGCCACTAAAATTGCTGGACAGGTCCCGCACTCCAAAGTCTCTAGCCAAGCTTTGTCGCTCATACCCACTTTTATATTGATTGGTTACCTGGCTTATCACGCCGGTTTGACTAAGGCCTTATTCGAAGCCGCCAAGCGTTGGGTGGGTTGGTTGCCCGGTGGTTTGGGTGTGTCGACAGTCTTCGCCACAGCAGGTTTTGCTGCCGTGTCTGGTGCCTCGGTGGCCACATCAGCGGTATTTGCCCGAATCGCTATCCCAGAAATGTTAAAAGTAGGGTATGACCGCCGCTTTGCGGCCGGTGTCGTGGCAGCGGCCGGCACACTGGCTTCGCTCATTCCCCCATCGGCTATTTTGGTTATCTACGCCATCATTGTCGAACAAGACGTCGGTACATTAATACTGGCGGGTTTTATACCTGGGGCCTTTTCGGCGGTCGTCTACGCAGGGCTGGTCATCGGTATGGCAATGCTCAACCCGAATCTGGGACCACCTGTGCGGGGTTTCACATGGGCGCAGCGCTTTCAATCTCTGCCCGGCGCGCTGCCAATCGTATTTGTAGTTGTCATCATTATCTGTTTTATCTACAACCCCTTCGGTGGAGACGCGTGGGGCACACCAACGGAAGGTGGTGCGATAGGCGCGTTTGTGGTTTTCCTCGTGGCATTGGCTCGCGGCATGAAATGGCCTGATTTAAAAATGGCGTTGTTAGAGACCGCAAAATTGTCAGTGATGATATTCAGCATCATTTGGGGTGTGTTGATCTATGTACGTTTTCTTGGGTTTGCTGATTTACCCTCGGCTTTCTCCGACTGGATAGTCTCTCTCGACCAAAGCCCGATGATGACCTTTGTCTGTATATTGTTGGCCTATGCCGTACTTGGCATGTTCATGGACGCAATCGGTATGTTGTTGCTGACACTGCCTATCGTCTTCCCGGCTGTTATTGCACTCAATGGCGGGCCTGATGTGACGGCTGCTGAGAGCGCATTTGGCATGACAGCGGGGGGCTGTGCCATTTGGTTCGGCATTGTCGTGGTTAAAATGGCCGAACTCTGTCTGATTACACCACCAATAGGTTTAAATTGCTTTGTTGTTGCAGGCGTGCGTTCAGACATTTCGGTGCAAGATGTGTTCAGAGGTGCTTCGCCGTTTTTTGTTGCAGATGCACTGACTATTGCAGGTCTGGTGGCCTTTCCGCAGATAGTTCTCTATTTGCCATCGTTGTTGAATTGATATTCAATTATAAATCGAAGGTGCGACCCAAGCCTTTTGGGTCGCAAGAGCTGTTTTGACCGTCGTTTCGGTCGCCGCAGTATCTGAGTGAGCTATTCATTCGTTCAGCGCTTAACTAAATATAATTCTCAATAATCAGAAAATACCGTAGAAATCTGCTCAGAATAGGGCTTTTTGCAGATAATTGATCAGAATTGTTTGCTCTAGTTGCATATGACTGTTATATATTTCTTAGCCCAACAATTATTTCAAAATTGTATTAAAGAAATACTTACTCCTGTCGCGTCCGTGCGTTATTATTTGTTTCGTGGTCAGACGTTGTGGGACTTTATCTCAAGAGTTTTTTTGGGTAAGTGTTTCAAAACTGCAACATACGTTCGTTGACCAAGGTAGCTAATCTGAATCGTGAAACACAGCGGGTTTAGATTGAAGCGACTTAAAAGGTTGAATACTCAGAAGGGCGATGGCCCGAAGGAGATTGAAAGTTGGTTTATATTTTTCGATTGATACTGATTTGTATCCCACTGTTTGGCGCCGTAGCCGCCACAGCGGAAGTACAACGTATCGATCGTGAGCTGCAGGCGACGGTAGTAACTGAGCCTGCCGTGGCTGAGCCCGAGATTGTTTTAGCACTGAACACATTATTGCCCGTATTGGCAGCAACTGACGCCATTGACGAGACTGAACTACAAGTCAGCCCTCTCTCCTCTGTAGCGACCAGCGCGAGCAAAGGGTTGCCGATCTGCTTAGCGCTTGTATTGTTGGTTGCTCTGGTTAGACATCGCGTCTAATTCAACACAATTTCTGCTCGCCTATACGCCCGCTTATGCGGGCGTTTTTGTTTGCCGGCTTTGATTAAAAAATCAGATTCAGCATGGTGATCGAAACCACCAAAAATAGCAGCGTCATAATGCCGCCCGAACGAATGAAATCCACTACGCTGTAAGCACCGGGCCCCATGATCAACGCATTGACTTGGTGTGTGGGGATCAAGAATGAATTGGACGTAGAGATTGCAACTGTCAGCGCAAACAGCGCGGGGTCAGCGCCAGCAGCCAGAGCGATATTGACAGCGAGTGGAACGAGTAACACTGTCGCACCGACATTGGACATGACCAGTGTAAACACGGTTGCGAGGACAGCCACTGCAATCTGAAGCGATAAAATAGACATGCCACCCATCGAGTTGACCACCAAGTTGGCAATCCATTGCGCTGTTCCCGTATTTTGTACCGCATGGCCTAAAGGAATAAGACTCGCGAGCAAAAACACGGTGTTCCAACCAATAGCCCTGTAGGCTTCATCGATGCTCAGAACACGGCTTAGAATCATCCCTGTTGCTCCAATCAGCAGACAAAGGGAAAGTCTGATATCACTAAACAAAATCAGCGAAAGCGCAATAGAGAAGAACAACAAGGCAAACAGTGTCTTTTCTGGTCTAAAGGAATCGTGTGGGAAATTAGACGTCACGACGACATAGTCGTTTCGATGGTTTTCTTCGAGTCGCACCAGAGAGTCCCAAGCAGTGTGACAGACCAAGGTATCTCCAGCTTGAAGTTGCATTGCACCGACGTCTTCGCGGCTGGCGCGGGCCTCATCTTCTGCGTCGGCACAAGAGCGGCTATAAGCATGGCCTCCACGCGACAGAGCCAGCACGGACAGGCCATGATTTTTACGGATGCCGATTTCACGAGCTGTACGGCCAATGATCGCTGAATCAGGGGGGATGACGAGCTCTGCTATGCCCGATTTGTCGGAACTTAGGTCTTCGGCAAAGGTGCTGCCGGTCGGGTCAATTTCCAAGCCTGTTTGCTCTGCAAAAAGGCGCAATTGAAGAGAGTTTGCAATGACGGCGAGTCTGGCCGGTGCTTCAACCAAAATGTCGCCGGGCGGCTCCATACGCGTACGACCACGAAAATGGATGCCGATAATGTCTATACCGTACTCAGCGACCAGCTCTAGTACACCTCGCCCCACAAGAGGGCTACCTGGTTTAACGATGACCTCATGGACTCGTGGAGTAAACGAGTAAATACGCTGGTAGTACTCAAGAACATTCCGAGGGTTATTGGTGTTGGTGCTCTTTCCTGGCAGCACCCAACGACCTGCAACAACAAAGTAGACGATACCGGTCGCTAGCAGTGCCAAACCGATCGGCGTGACATCGAACAGTTCGAAGCTGCGCATTTTGTCCGCTTCGGGTAGGGTGGTATTCACTCCAACTATTAAATCGTTGAGTAATATTAGTGGGGATGATCCCACCATAGTGACGGTACCGCCGAGGATTGCACAAAAACCCATTGGCATTAGTAGCCTTGAGACCGGCACACCCGTGCGATTGCTGATGCGTGAGACGACAGGCAGGAACAAGGCTGCTGCGCCGACGTTTTGCATAAAAGAAGAGATGATACCTACAGTGCCACTGATAATTGGAATAAGGCGATTCTGGGTGTTACCACCCACCTTGACTATACCCTTGGCGACCCGGTTCATTAAACCCGTTTGGTCAAGGCCAGCGCCTATGATCATCACGGCAATAATCGATATCACCGCATTACTGGAGAACCCATCAAACAGGTGATTGAGGTCGGCAAGCTTTTCCAGCCCTGGAACCTCACTAAGCACACCTAGTAAGACCATAATTGACAATGCCGCTAGATCAACTCTCACTATTTCAAAGGCGAACAGAAAGACAGTGAAGGCCAGCAGTGCCAACACAACCACCATGTCTAAACTCAAACCTAGGCTGTCCATCAAATCCCCTTATTGCTCTACACCAGTAACCACCGACCGAATCAAGCGGTTTAATTTGACCATCAACTAAGGTTATACCCAATTCGACTCGGTTGCCTGCTCTGAGGCGGCTTCAGTTCAAGGATTGTGTCGTTAAAGCTCCATGGCACTAAGGGTTTATTCAGTCTGGAGCTATAGATGGTTGTTCATCTGATCTGATAGGGACAGGCTTGCTATTTAGTTGGATTTTTTGACGTACTGGGTCAGTATCACTATACGCTGACTGTTAACTCGACCCTCAATATGCTCTGCATTGTCTTGCACGAGCGATATTCCGCGAACAGCAGTACCGCGTTTGGCTGTAAAGTTAGCGCCTTTGACGGGTAAGTCCTTGATCAATGTCACCGAGTCTCCAGCACTTAAAATGGCACCATTGCTATCGCGATGAACCAAGCCATCTTCGCCGTTTTCAGGCAAGCCTGCCTTTGCCCATGCTAGCTGGTTTTCATCGAGATAGAGCATGTCCAGAAGCTCGTGTGTCCAGCCTTCTTCGGCGAGCGAATTAAGAATTCGCCAAGCGGTGACTTTAACGGGGTCATGTTCGCTCCACATTGAGTCTGTCAGACAGCGCCAGTGATTGGCATCTATTTCAAGTGGATTGGCTATACCCGAGTGACAAATACGACAAGCGATAAGGCTGCTCTCAGCAGAACCGTCACTGCTAGGTCCAACAGCAACTTCCTCTAGGTCTTCTTTAGCGCCACAGAGCTCGCAGCATTCTCCGCTGCGCGAACGCAACACATCAATAGTGGCCATGGTTGTTTCAACCTATAAAACTCAGAAGCTTACCCTACTTATCGCGCTGCTTTAATCACTGTCTATGCTATCCATTAAATTGAGGGATACAATTGCTCCTCAATGAAGGGTTTATAATCTGCGAAATTGCGAGCAGAGGTAGCTCTACCAGGCGTCAAATCTGCTCTCGCTGCTGTGGAGCGAGCAGCCAAACCGAAATAACCAGATTGTGTGTCCTGCGGCATGTGATGCCGGTGGCTTGTTGCTTGGTTTTTTTGAACTCGGATACAGCACTCAAGGTGCGTGCAGTGCTTGTCCGGATAAAGCGCGAAACCGCACAAAGACACGCAAAGCAAGTTCCGTGTTCGCAAATAGGCTCAACTGCGACCGTCCATCCTTTTTTGCTGAGCTTAGCTATGGAAGGTGATGAGCGATTTATTGAGTGTACATTTCGTCGGCGTAGCATCATCGGCACAATTATAGGGAACACAGTGAGCGAGCAAGAAGCGATGAAAATGCAAATTTGGGTAGACGCAGACGCCTGTCCGGGTGTGGTTAAGGACATTCTGTTTCGCGCTGCTGAGCGAAAGAAAATTCTACTGACATTAGTGGCCAATCAAGCCATCCATGTGCCTCGCTCGCCCTTTATAAAAACCGTGCAAGTGGCCAGCGGATTCGATGTTGCAGATGACGAAATTGTGAGTCGATGCAACCCGGGTGATTTGGTCATTACGGCAGATATACCTTTGGCCGCTGAGGTGATGGAAAAAGGTGCAATGGCACTCAACCCGCGCGGCGAACTTTACTCGGTGCAGACCATTAAACAAAAATTGAGCATGCGCGATTTTATGGAAACCATGCGTTCCAGTGGCGTGCAGACGGGAGGGCCGCCTCCGCTCAATCAAAGTGATCGGCGTGCGTTCGCAAATCAGCTGGATAAAGTGTTGGCAAGGTCTATCTAAATGCGTTCGTTAACCTTTTATCGATGCGTTAGACAAATTGAATGCTGGGCGCCGGAAATCCATTGAATTCCGTGGTACAGGCATAACAATATGCCCCTAAATGCCCGATAAACAGTCGGTCATCCGCCTGTAAATTTTCTGGTAAATTGCAAGCCTGGCTGAGTGTATCTATGCTGTCGCAGGTAGGACCCGCAATCGTCCAAGGTCGAAAAGGTCCTTCTCTCTCACTGTGTATGGGTAGAGCATAATGATCGGTTAGCTCCATTAAGCCACCATAGAACCCCGTGTCAAGATAAAGCCAATGATGCCCACGACGAACAGCTGTGCCAACCACTTGTGTGCTCAACCAGCCCGCCGATGCAACCATAAATCGTCCTGGTTCAGCAATGACCTTAATTGAAGGGTCGAGCTTTTTAAGTTCATCCTCGATCGCTGCGCCAATGCTTTCTATCGAACTTACGCAACTGTTGATCTCAGTGGGGTATCCGCCACCGAGATTGAGTAACTCAGGGTTAAAGCCTTTACCACGCATATAGGAAAAACAAATCTGTGCATCGTTGATGGCATTGCGCCAACTATTTGCGTCTAGACACTGCGAACCTACATGGAAACTGACACCGGCTAGCTGCATGTGATGATCTAAGCAGGCTTGTATTATCGCATGTGAATCGTCTAGATCGGAGCCGAATTTGTCAGCCAGTGGCAAAACAGCGCCAGCGTTGCTTGTTGATAAACGCAAATAGAGTTTTGCTGCAGGCACAATGCTGGCGATTTTTTGCACCTCAGCTACTGAGTCGACCACATACCACTCCACGCCATGCTGTGTTGCAAACCGTAAATGCGCAGGCGATTTGATGGGATTGGAAAAGAATACTTGGCTGGTATCAACACCTTGATTGATCAACAGCTCTAGTTCAGCTTGTGAGGCAATTTCAAAATTGATGTCTTCTTCAGCCAGCACAGACAGCACCCGTGGATGCGGATTTGCCTTGATCGCATAGTGAGCCGTGACACTAGGCAATGCAGCCCGGAATCGCTGAGCATTATCGCGCAGAGTTGCTTCACAGAAATACAGTATGGGCGTAGACGGCTTTTGACGGGCTGCAGTCTCACGGGCTAAAGCTAGCGGCCGAGGCGTAACCTGTGGAACACTGGGGCTACTGAATTCGGGGTGTCTCATCGCAAGTCACAATATTTCGCTGTGGGTAAAGTGAAGTCTAGAGCCAATAACTTTCAGTTTGTAGTTAACAATTGCACGATCAGTCCATCTATTTTAAGCAAATTGATTGGTACGCTATACAAATTGCTAATGTTTATATAATCCTTGTTTATGGTTTATCATAGGTCCCAACACCTTTGGCTTTAAACGGTAAAAATACCATTTCAATAAAATACCAAAGTGGCATAGTGCCTACTGGGCGATGGATTGCCCCAATAAAATGCACGAGCGGATGTTGTCGGAAAATATTTTCCTCGGAGAAAGAGTGAATGGAATCATTGGATACCGCATTGCTGCGTTTGCTTCAGGCAGACGCGCGAACAAATGTCTCAGAACTGGCGCGGCAACTGAAAGTAAGTCGAGCCACCGTGCAGGAGCACATGGATCGATTGGAGCGAAAGCAGGTTATTCAGGGTTACACGATTCGTTACCACCCTGAGCATCAACTGCGGCAGGTTTGTGCGCACGTTATGGTCAGTGTTGATGCTAAGCACGCTGGATCAATTGTTCGTCAAATTGAAAATATTAAAGATGTAGAAAGCTTGCAGACAATCAGCGGTGCGTACGATCTCCTGGCGTTGGTGCGAACCGATAGTACACAATCTTTAGACGTGGTTATTGATCAGTTGGCTGCGATTGAGGGCGTTGATAAAACACTTAGCAGTGTTATTCTCGCGACTAAGTTTCAACGGTAGACCCACTGAATGGCCTTTATGCGTGGTAGCTACGGTAGAAAAAGACCAAACTTGTCATAAGTCCCATGGCGATGATCGCTGCTTTAATCGATTTTGGTGAAACGGTTTTCGACAGCCTAGCACCCGCGTATCCTCCTGCTGTAGCCGCCACCATCATCAGCACAGCCTCGTACCACTCAACTAGGCCAGCGATCGCAAAAACGGCTACAGATACCGCCGAAAGGGCAAATGAAAGAGCGTTTTTTAAGCCATTCATCAGGTGCAGATCGCGCATGCCGGAAAAGGCTAATGCTGCCAGTAGAACAATGCCCATACCGCCGTTAAAGTAGCCACCGTAAATACAAACGAGCAATAGCAAAATCGCCTCTAAGGAGCCGGGTACTGCTGCGCGTGCCCGAGACCAACTGGCAATTCTATCGCTAAAAGCGAATAGAGCGGTGGCAAATAGCAATAACCAAGGCACCACACTGGCAAAAACTGGGGCAGGTGTGAGAATCAACAGTGCTCCGCCGAGCAGGCCGCCAGCTAAACTGATTGCCAGCATCCACTTAAACCTACTTGAATCATAGTTTTTGATTTGATCAAAAAAGCCAAGCGCGGCGCTCAGATAGCCTGGGAACACCGCAACAGCACTGGTAGCGTTGGCGGCGATTGGAGGTATGCCAGCGTACACTAGCGCCGGAAAGGTGATGAAGCTGCCACCGCCGGCCACCGCATTGAGCACTCCTGCAGCGAAAGCTGCGAGCATTAAAAGTAGTTCAATCCACATATAGCCATTGTCACAGAAGACAGACTTCTAAGTAAGCAGTATTTTTTTAGAGCTACAAGACTCGGGTGAACTTCCATGAAGAAGTGTCAAAGCAAGCTTATATTTGAGTTCGAAGTCAGTTATCGAACCGCCCACGAATTTTTGATGGCGGCAGAGCTCAGTTCCTGAAAGCTTGCATGGGAGTGGTCGTTAGCAGGCTCAAGATTTAATGCATCCTGATCCGACCAATCAAGACCCAGCTGACTGTGAATCGTTCTAATACGATAAGTCAGGGATACGTCAACATCTGACATTAGGTAAGCCGCTTCTTCTATGGCTTCCTTAGCTTTTTTATGCTGTCCAAAGGCTAAATGATACTGAGAAAGGGCTAACAAGTATTGTTTGATCCCATAGTCATTGGCGTAGTCGATGAGCTCTCGAGCAATAGCTAAGTTTCGGTAGGCGGCATGACAATTGGGCTGTGGATTATCGAGCGCTTCTAGGGCAGCATCGACGGGCAACAAAAACTGGCTCAGCAAATTATAACCGAGTTGTCCGCGCTCAAGATGTTTAAGGTTTTGCTCGTAGACCAATTGCAATGAACCAAGCTTGTTTAGCCGTGCCGTATTGATCACTTTAAATAATGAAGTCTGTTGATCGCCGGTGTCATTGTTGCGATTTGCTAGAAAAAGACATTGCTGTGCGTACTGCAGTGCCTGTTTGTGTAGGCCCATGCGGTTAAAGCAAAAAGCGGCGGCACTGAATATTGGCCAGTAGAGCTCATCG
Organism: uncultured Granulosicoccaceae bacterium; assembly: GCA_937965695.1. Classification (GTDB taxonomy): domain Bacteria; phylum Pseudomonadota; class Gammaproteobacteria; order CALCKW01; family CALCKW01; genus CALCKW01. The sequence continues at coordinate 129,514 of CALCKW010000002.1, read as the reverse complement.
CTGTGATGACTGTCCACGCATTGCATTGCCTGGATAAGAAAACCCAGAGACTGTTCAAATTGACCTGCAGAGGCGCAACATTGGGCGTTTGATACCAACAAACTGATGGCAGCTTTTGGCGACGCGAAAGGAATCATTTCAAGAGCGGCGTGGTAGCTCTGGTGGCAGTTCTCGTAACCATCGTGATAGGCCAAGAAATACCGTTCAAAACTCGCAAGCAAAACCTTCTGCGAAGCTCCAATTGCTTTGTTGTTTTGTAGTTCCCGCAATTGAGATCTAACCAGGCGCCAGTCTGAGCCTGCTTCGCTGGCGAGTCGACACGCCTCATTTTGAATGGAAGACAGAGAATCAGTTTTAGCGGTTAATTTTACAAATTGATCAACTGCGGGCAGAAGATGAACTATTTGCGCTGGCATTTCTAGCGTTCCTCAGAATTCAATTATCTAATATCTTTGACAGACCATATCAAGAAGCGAGTACGCGCGTCGGCATTGTTTAGCCGACGCCGGAAAATGGTACACCAAGACCCTATTGTTGAAAATAGCAAACGCATTACTAAGGTAAATACGTGGTGCAATAAGCTTGTAGTTGGTGTTGGTTTTGTAGCAGTATGGTTCTTTTAGAATGCTAGATTTCAACCTCATGAAAGAGCCAAACAGCGCGGCGCATTTGACGCTCATCGATAAACTGAAGCTTGACCCAAGCAGTGAATTGCCAAAAGGCAGGCAACTGTATTTAAAGCTTTATGAATCTATTAGGTGTGGGCAGCCCGCTAGAAATGCGCTTTTACCGCCGACTCGGCTGCTAGCTAAGAGCTTGGGGTTGGGCCGCAATACGGTCACGCAAGTCTACGATCAGCTTGTCAGTGAGGGTTTGCTAGAAGGCAAAGGCCGAGCGGGTACCCGGGTGCTTTATGCGGGTGCCGTGCCGATCAACACACAGGTGATTCCCCCCTTGTCGTCACGCGCAAGCAGTCACCCAGACGGGACTCGGCCACTTACTTTTAGCCCTGGTGAGCCGGATGCCCAATTGTTTCCGCAACGAGATTGGGCAAGAGCGCTGGCGCAGACCGCTAGAGGTGAACGCAATCGCTGGGGATATGTACGGGATAACGGTCATCCTGATTTGTGCCAAAGTATCGCGCGCTTTTTAGCGCAATACCGTGGCCTGCAAGTCGAGCCATCCCAAATAGTGATAACCGCTGGAACGCGCCAGAGCTTAATGCTTGCGGCTGCACTTTATGGTTCGCCTGGAGACACTGCATGGGTAGAGCGGCCGGGTTATCAGGGAGCTGTTGCCGCTTGGCGCGCGCAGGGATTGAACTTGCACGCCTGCGCAGTAGATCAACACGGTATGCAATTACCGGATGGCCCTGATCCCCGTTTGGTCTACACCACACCATGTTTTCATTATCCGCTGGGTGTCACCTTGTCTGCTCAACGTCGACAGGCTCTGTTGAGTCGAGTGATGAGCTGTGGTGCGGTGATTTTTGAAGACGATTACGACAGTGAGTTTCGAGATCAATCACAGCCCAGGCCGGCGCTGGCCAGCGAGTCGAGCGCAGCTGTTTTACATGCAGGTACGTTTTCTAAATTGATGTTCCCGGCTGTTCGGGTCGCCTGGTTGGTGCTGCCTGAAGCGCACGTGGCCACGGCATGTCGGATGTTGGCGGATCTGGGCGGTGGTCACAACTCTATCGTTCAGAGTGCAGTGGCAAAACTATTGGATGAAGGGGTACTAGCGAGACACCTCAATCGTGCAAGACAAGTCTATGCTCAACGCAGGCTTGCGCTTTTGGCATCCCTAGACGAGCACGCAATGGCGCTGAGCTACCGAGATGGCAGCGGTGGTCTGAGTCTCGTGGTGGATTTAGAGAAAGCTGTCTGCCGCCAATCCTTGGTGACAAGTTTGCACGAATCGGGACTGGGTGCTATCCCACTAGAAGCTTTTGGCTGGGATGAGCAAGCGGCGGTGAAGCCCAGCGACGAACATTGCCAATCCTTGGTGTTGGGACTGGGCAATGTGCCTACGCTTAAAATACCGGATGCCGTGTTTCAATTGCGCCAAGCCGTCGAAAAAGTGATGGATAACTAGCGCGAAAAACTTATTTTAACGGAACATAAATATCGGTGCGTAGTTCGCTTGCAGGTGTCTGAGCTGGGTCGTCTAGATACACCTCAAAACCGCCGTGTTTTTTTAGTTGTCGATGTTTTTCAGCGCGTATCCAGCCAAACGCAGTGGCCCAAGCATTGCCCAAGTGTATGTACTTACCTGTGTGCCGTATGTGGGCACAACGGGCGATTGCCGCTCGTGTGCCGCGTTCCACACCGGATACCTCTCCGTCACCACTCACGGGCATGGCGGTTGTAAATTCCCAGTGGTCACGAATGGGGTCCATCACCCGGTAGTGACAAAAAACCGGACCGTTCTGTGTCAATGAAGATTCCGCCAAAGCGGCACCAAGCTTTGGGAAATGCTCCTGCATTGCCGGGCCTAAGTCAGCTAGTTTGCAGCGGCCACTCACTCCGATGTAATCCGTCTCGTGCAACTCACTCAGGGGCTCAATACTTATCCGCGACACCACCTCGCCGTTTTCTGCCAACTCCTTGAGCATGCTCAGGCCACGCTCGTAGTCCAAGCCGATAAACCGTTCGAACGACTGACGCATAAAAAAGAGAAAAAACGGTAGCTTGCTCTCCATACTCCAACTGACTGAGCAGTTTTTGTCACCAAGGCTTTTTAGCTCAAAGCCGACTTCTGCATGGCTTTTAAAGGGTTTTAAAAAATTCAGATCGCAACGCAAGCTCGATGCGTTGGCGGACAGGAGTGACATGGAGCCAGCACCTATACGACTGCCGTTCCAACTGTAGCCACTGCCAACTTCCCCTTGCTCGCCGTTGTACAGCACCTCTGCTTCGCGCTCCTGACACAGCCAAGGGCTCCAGCTGGGCCAGTGCTCGAAACGTCTGATCAAAGGTATAACTTCTTCGATAGGGCTTTGGATCTCAATCTCTCGGCTGACATTCATCGTAGGCATGGGTGGCTCCTTTATAGTGGGATGTTGAGCTTCTGATACGATTGCAGTTTCTTTCACTTTATAACAGGTTGTCTATGACTCGGAGCTTTTTCACCACTGAGGATGGCGAGTGGTTTAGCCCTACCGAATATTGCCGCGGCCCTTGGCATGTGGATCATTGCCACGCCGGTCCGCCTACAGGTTTGGCGGCACGCGCGATGGAGCGCTTGGTACCCGAGCAGCGATTGACACGGTTGACGATCAATCTGATTCGTCCCGTGCCGGTTGCGGGTTTTAAAGTGCTTGCTGAATTAAACCGCAAAGGGCGCTCTGTTTCCACTGCTTCTGGTGAGATCGTTGATGGCGAAGGCGTGGTCCGAGCCACATTTACCGGCCTATTAATGGCACCCATGCCGCCTTTAGACGTGCCTACACACCACGAGTGTTTGGGCTCGCCGGATGATGCAATACCTGGCGGCTTTGCCTTCAAAGAAACAGCGCATGGTCAAACGTGTTTCACCGACGGCACCGAAATGAAATACCCAAAAGGTGAGGCACCTGATCCTGGCCCCACAAAGTTGTGGATGAAAACAATCCCGCTTCTGCTCGGTGAAGAACCGAGTGGCTTTCAGCGCATTTGCCCACTGGCCGATTGCGGCAACGCCTTTGGCCGAAATGCTGAAGGCTGGGATGTGGTCACGTTTGCCAATGCAGACTTGACGGTGTCTTTGCACCGAGAGCCTCAAGGGCACTGGTTTGGGGCACACGCTTTTGGCTACTGGGAACCCGACGGTATTGGTCTGGCTGATGCGCAGTTATTTGACGCGCAAGGCAGCGTTGGCCGAGCGCTGCAGACACTGGTGCTGCGTCAGCCCAAACCCTGAGCACACCTCTTAAACGTTTTTTTTAATGGCAGTGAACCAGAGAAATGACAGAGCAAACAACTTTTGGCCGTGAAGACTATCGGCACTTTAGGCCTATCCAAACCCGTTGGATGGACAACGATGTCTATGGCCACGTCAATAACGTCAACTACTACAGCTATTTCGACACCGCCGTCAACGGTTATCTGATCGAGGAAGGCGTGTTAGATATGCACGACGGTGCGGTGATAGGGCTGGTGGTTGAAACGCATTGCAACTATAGGCAAAGCTTGGCTTTTCCTGAGCCGGTAGAAGCTGGATTACGTGTTGCTCGGGTGGGTAGCAGCTCGGTGCGTTACGAGATAGGCTTGTTTAAAGAGGGGCACGCTGAGCCGGCTGCGCAAGGGCATTTTGTACACGTTTATGTCGACCGAGAAAACCGCCGGCCAACGCCATTGCCCGACGATCTCCGTACTGTCGTGAATAAACTGCTCGTCGCGTAACGGTAGTAGCGTCAGCCTTAGATATACGTTTTAGGAATCCAAATAATACCCTCATGATCTACCAGCGCCTCGTCAACTTACTCAGCGGATTGTTCGATCCCTACCAAGCAGCCGATGGGCCGCCTCCCTCCACCATGCTGGCGTTCTACCGCTGGGCGTTGCGGGGTGCGGGAGCTGTCATATTTGTGCAGGCATTTATCTCAGCGATGGTCGCGATTGCCGAAGTGGGCAGTGCCTATCTGGTTGGCCAAGTGGTAGACCGCGCAAGCACAACACCGCGTGCAGCGTTTTTTAGCGAACACGCGAGTCTGTTGATCACTGCAGGTGTTTTGTTTTTAATTGTTAGGCCAACGTTAATGAGTATGCAGGCGGGTATTAACTCTCTCAGCTTGCAGCCGGGCATTTTTCATCAGTCACTGTGGCGGCTCAATCGCTACACCCTCGGCCAGAGTTTGGGTTTTTTTAACAACGACTTTGCCGGACGTCTAGCACAAAAACAAAGCCAGACGGCCAGTTCAGTGGGCAACGTAGTCATTGAAACACTCAATGCCGTGACTTTTGCGGTGGCGCTGCTCATCGGCGCAATTACAGCCTTGGGCCAAGCGGATTTGCGCTTGGGCTTGGTGTTGCTTGTCTGGGTCGGGCTATATCTGTTGATGCTTAAAATTATTTTGCCGCAAGTGCGCCAATTTGCGCGTAAAAGTGCTGCGGCCAATGCGGCGCTGACGGGTCAACTGGTCGACACGTTTGGCAACATGGCCACCGTTAAACTTTTCGCGCATGGCGAGCGTGAGCTAGCAGCTGCTGAGCACCACTTTGCGCTGTGGCGTACTGCTGTGTTACGCCTTGGTGCGACCAGTCTTAAACTGCGGATAGCCTTGAGTATCCTAGCGGGGCTGTTGCCCAGCTTTCTCATTGGCATGGCGCTTTGGCTGTGGAGTCACGATCAGGCACCGACGGGCGTCGTGGTCGTCGCTGCACTTTTATCTGCACGACTGGCGGCCATGAGCGGCTGGTTTTCGTTTATGTTAATGGGGCTTTTTAGCAACCTTGGCACCAGTGAAGACGGGGTGGCAACACTTGCCGTGCCATATGATCTTGAAGACTCGAACGATGCAACCGAGCCCGCCGATACACGAGGAGACATTCACTTTGACAATGTTTATTTTAACTACGACCGCAGCGACGGTGCGGGTCTCAGTGGCTTTGATTTGCATATTGCCGCCGGTGAAAAAATTGCACTTGTAGGCCCATCGGGTGCGGGCAAGTCAACCGCTGTTAACTGTCTTCTGCGTTTGTTTGACGTGCAGTCGGGTGCGGTATTGCTGGACGGGGTGGACATCCGCAGACTTAGCCAAGATGGCCTGCGCCGACAAATTGCGACGGTAAGCCAAGACACCTCGCTGTTTAATCGCTCAGTGCGAGACATCATTGCCTATGGCAAGCCTGATGCCAGTGACAACGAGCTACGCGACGCGGCCAACCGAGCTGAAGCATTGGAGTTTATAGACACACTACGTGATGGAGAAGGGCGTAGAGGGTTTGATGCCCACCTGGGTGAGCGCGGCGTCAAGCTTTCGGGCGGTCAACGCCAGCGCATTGCGCTGGCGCGAGCCCTATTAAAAAATGCTCCTATCTTGCTGTTAGACGAAGCAACATCAGCCATGGACAGCGAAATTGAGGCGGCCATTCAATCAACCTTAGAGACCGCCGTGCAGGGCAAGACTGTCATCGCCATTGCACATCGCTTGTCCACTATTGCCCGTATGGACCGTATCGTGGTGATGCGTGATGGACAGGTTGCTGAGCAAGGCAGCCACGAACAATTGTTGTCCGTTGATGGTTTATACGCCAAATTATGGAAACATCAGTCCGGTGGATTTTTAGGGCTGGATTCAGCTTAAAATTTGGGGTGCCAGTAAATGTTTATCACGCTTTTAATACAGTCAATACTGTCTCTCCCATGCTGCCAATTGTATTTGACGAGACACCAGATAGGTTAATCATGCACAAACATTCGAACGGCTATTCTGTCAAAAAACTCTCAGCCAGCTGTCTACTAGTTGCCACTCTTTTAAGCCTAGGCGGCTGTGCCATGTTCAGTTCTGATGCCGGCGTGGGCCGAGCTGCTAGCTGGAACAGTATTGCGGGGTGGCAGCAAGACAACTTGCACGATGCTTGGGACGCTCTCGCCCAACAGTGCGAGCAAGCTGGCAGTAAACCGGGTGTCGAACCTTGGTGTAAAGCCAGCGCCGAACTGCCTAGCGATCCAAACACGGACGAACTACGCGAGTTCTTCGAAAGCAAATCTAGGCCTCATCGCCTGCACGGCCCTTACGGCCGTCGTGACGGCTTGATCACTGGTTATTATGAGCCCTTATTACAAGCCGCTCTCAATCCTGATAGCAGATATCGCTACCCACTTTATCAAGTGCCGCAAGAGTTGTTGGTCATCGAGCTGGCTGACATGTTCCCTGAGTTAGAGGGTAAACGGGTACGTGGACGAGTAGTGGGTGACAAAGTAGTGCCGTTTTATTCGCGAGAGCAAATAGACGGTGATGAGTTACCCTTAGCTGGTCAAGAGCTGTTCTGGGTCGACGATGCTGCAGACGCTTTCTTCCTGCAGATACAAGGTTCCGGTATTGTGCAGCTCCCTGACGGCAGCAAGCGTGGGGTGGCTTACGCCCAACAAAACGGACATGCGTATCGCGCCATTGGCAAAGACCTCATCGAACAAGGCGAAATAGCGGTGGAGGACATCTCTCTATTTACGATCCGCGATTGGTTAGACGCCAACCCCACCAAAGCGCAAGAGCTGATGAACCGCAACGCCAGCTACGTCTTCTTCAGGGACTCGGGTGAGGTCACCGAGGAAGGACCAGACGGATCGCTGGGTGTTCCACTAACCACAGAACGCAGCGTAGCCATCGACCGTAGAGTTGTGCCATTGGGGTCACCACTATGGCTGGACACCACGCTGCCAGATGGCAGTGTCTATCGCCGCTTGATGTTTGCGCAGGATACCGGTGGAGCGATCGCTGGAGCGGTGCGAGCTGATGTGTTTTTTGGGCGTGGGGAGCAAGCCGCTAAGTTGGCCGGAGAGATGAAGCAGAAGGGGCAAGTCTACTTGTTGAAACTGCTGGATGGGGATGAGTAAAAACACTTCAATGTGAGCCAATTACAATTTTTCGCGTTCGATTTATTGACCTATCAGTCGTTCTATATCAATTCAGGTCAGCGGCTTTCCGCTGATCCAAGTAGTTACGTGGCTGCGACGCCAAAGGGCTAGATTTATATGTGCTTTAAATCATCTTAAAAAAACCAGATTGTGAGTCAAATCTTTGAATACTAAGTGCATAACAAGCTGCTTCATCAGATCCTCGATACGCTCGTTGTGTTTAGCAAGTCGTTCAAATAGTTGCGATAGCTGACTTAAACCAAGAATGCATACAATGTTTTTACGACTCTTATGCTGTCTATTAGCAGATTAGATATTTTTATGACTGTACGGGTTTCTCAACCATCGAGATAAACATGAAGCAGGCAAAAAACCCACCAAGCCTATGGCAAGGGCAGATGTTTCACTTGATCAGTCTACTCATTTTAATTCCGCTCGTTGGGTATTTATGGGTTGCTATTGGCAAGCCCTTTCCTGTCGTCTTCTGGGTTTCCATCGCCATTCCTATTGCTCATCAAACGTTCGTGTGGTTATCCTGGCGTTGTGAGCTGCTCTACTCAGGTACGAGTAAGTCTATTGGCTTTAGGCTGTATCTTGTCGTTTTTTTATTCTTTTTGCAGGCCGGTTTATGTCAGTTTCCTCCAGTTCAAACCTCGGGACTAAGTATTGATGAGATTGCAGAAAAAATCATTCATTTTTTTTAATATCTGATAATTATGCGCCAGTGATTTCGGCGTGAACATAGCCAACACCTGGAAGCGACTTTTCTCACGGGTACCCCTCAGCCGCTTTATTGTGAGCGATAATGTTGTTTGGCTGTATAGTCTTGAAGAGTTTAATTATTGGGAAAGCTAATTGATTGATTCAAAAAAAATAGGGCTTTGGGTCTATGGCTACGGTTCAATTATTTGGCGTCCAGCAATCCCGTATTCGGTTGCACTGTTGGCGACGGTTGACGGCTGGACAAGACGCTTTTGGCAGGGCTCGCACGACCATCGCGGGACTGTTGAAAACCCAGGCCGAGTTTTAACACTAGTGCCAGAAGCAGATGTGCAATGTAAAGGACGTGTATTCGGCATTGCTCACCCTGATGTGGAGCAAGTACTCAAAAATCTCGATTTCCGCGAGAAAAATGGCTACGAGCGCCAATATTTATCAGTGATCACGCATGAGCTGGGCCCAATCGAAGCGTTGACGTATATTGCGGCACCAAGCAATTCTGCGTGGCTAGGTGATGCTTCGGATGAAGACATTGCTGAGCAAATACGGCATTCAATCGGTCCCAGCGGTACAAATATCGAGTATGTACTGTCACTGTATAAAGCTCTGCTATCTGAAGGTATTCACGACGAACATATTCAGGCAATAGCGAATCGACTGGATAATTTAGGGTAGGGAACTAATACGCCGTATCATTGACCTAAGCGTCGTGCGTCAATGCTCATCAAGAACTGCCAGCATTGTGGCTTGAGGTTATTTGCTAACACAGAGGTTTATTGTCATCAACGAAAAAACGAGTTCTCCATCGCCTCGAAAAACACCTTGGATCTCTATTGGCGTTGTTCTACTTATTTTGGCGCTTCTTGGCTTTGCTTTTTTGGCGTTGCCAAAAGGCTTTAAGGCCACGCACGAGCAAATAGGTACCGGTAAACCAGCTGTTGTTTTTGTCTACGATCCCAACCTTGCGGTTAGTATTACTCAGCCAGAACAAATGAATATTGCACGCGAGCAACTTGGAGATCAGGTGTTTTTTCTCGTTGCGCAGATTAGCACGCCAGAAGGGGATCGATTGATCGCTAGGCACAATGCGGAGCAAGCAGAACTTTTACTCTTCGACGCTTCAGGGCAATTAATTAAAAGGCGGTTTGCATTAGTAGGCGCACACGATCTTATGCAGTGGGCCACAACAGAATAAGCGTGCCAAAACAAAGTGTCTGTTCTTGCGGCTGACTTCTTTCTATTAAAAAACGGGTCGCGGAATACAGCCAGTATCCGCGAGGTCCTGTTAATCAAGATAAGCATCCCAGTATTTATACATACTGTTACACGCCATCTGAGTTTGGTGTCTTAAAATGTCTGCACAAACCTGTGTTAGGCGCCAGCCCCTTCGTTATACAGAATAAGCAAGTGCTATAGAACTCGCGTGTTTGAATATAGCTCGTTCACAGTGGGTGTTGGATTGGACGAAAAGCCTTTCAGCTATTGATATAGCCTAAGTTAAATGTGTTTTTTGTGGAGCGGCAGATTCAATTGAATAAAAATGAGGCGTAATGAAAACGTATTTTAGTGGCAGATATTTCTCTAGAAAATCATTTTCTCCTCTCGGTCGTGCAAGCCTTTACCCTATCTGCCTGCAGTTCCAATAAGGTTGCATCACATGAAAACTATGTGGGCGAAGCAGGCCACGATACTTCACTATTGTATTCTGTTCCTGATGCAATCTGGGGAGTAGATTTTCAGCGAGCAATCACGGGGGAATTACCTAAAGATCTTCAACGGGCGCTCAAAGAAACCACTGACAAGTTCCTTGAAATGACGCCGGCGATGAGTGTTGCAGTCGCGTTGCCCGGTCAAGGGATATGGGTCGATCATAGAGGCATTTCCAAAGCGAATACTGGTGTGCCTGCTTCAGAACAGAGCCTTTTTCAGGTTGCATCCATAAGCAAGGCATTTACCGCGTCGATTATTATGCAGCGTATATGAAGAGAATCACATTCAGCTAAACGATCCCGTGTCTCTTTGGTATCCCAATATACCAGATGCACATTTGATGACTGTCGAACATCTGTTGAGACACACAAGCGGTTTGACTAGTTTTGATGCGATTGTATCAGTTGGCCCATTCTACCGATCACCTGATGCAATGATTGCCTTGGCCTCAGAGCAAGGGTTTCAGTTTACTCCAGGCACTCAATGGGCTTATTCCAATACGGCGTACGTTGTTCTCAGCAGAATTATTGAAAAAATAGAAGGAGCTCCTCTGCTTAAAGTGATTGATTCACGGATCATCCAACCGGCAGGGCTTGAACACACAGTCTTGCGTTACCTTGGTGACAGTGTATCGGTAGTTGATGGCCACAGCTCTAATACTGTGGTGAAAGTTGTAGATGACTATGTGAATGCATACGCGGCTGGTGGCATTGCCTCAACAGCAGAACATATTCTTATGTTCTGGCATAAATGAATGGCGGGGAAGGTTGTTCCTAGAAAACATTTTCAGCGTATGTGCTCAGTGCTAGCACCCATGGACCACCTTGGTCAGATGTTCTACGGAATGGGTGTTCTGTTCTATCGTATTGATCTCGGACCAGGGAATATGCTTCGGCACACTGGCGGTATCACTGGTTTTAGGAGTGTTGTTGCTTACGTCCCTGACGATGATGTGTTTGTAGCGGTGTTTTTTAATGATAAGAATGTCTCTGTGGAGGCGGGACTTTGGTCAATTGTTCGAACGGTTCGTGCATTCAAACGCAATTCTTGACCACAAGAAAATTGGCGAGACTAAAAATCGCTTTTTATCAGAAGGTATTTAATTTGAAAGTGATTGAGCCTGCGTATTCGGCAACAAGCTTGTAGTTATCAGCACGCATCTATGTTTGAATAGCATGCATCATCAAGTGCAGGAATCCGATTATGGCGACTCGATTATTTAAGAACTGCAAAGACGTCCATGAACCTTTTAGCAACTATAGCCACTGCGTAGAAATTGAAAACCCTAGCAAGTTTCTTTTTTGCTCAGGTCAGATTCCGGCGACCAAAGAGGGCACAGTTTTGAGTGCTAGTGATTTTGATGCCCAACGCCAGCTGGTGTTTGAGAATGTTAAATCGGTGCTTGGCAACTCCGGTGCGCAGCTAAGTGATATTGTCCGGTTGGTGACGTATTTATGCCGTGAAGAAGATGTGCCTCGTGTGAGAAAACTGCTGAGTGACTACTTTCCCGATAACCCTCCTGCCAATTCCGTATGCCTTGTTAAAGGTCTTACTCACCCCGATATCCTTATAGAAGTTGAAGCCACGGCAGTACTCTGATAGAAAATAGACTCTCACTGACTCGGTGTTAAAAATAGGCGACACGCGTACTTGGTGTTTCCAAATATTGTAAAATCACTTGGGTGTTGGTTTAGATCGAATGTTCTAGAAAATATTAAGGTAGGGTATACGATTGATCCTCCGTAGTTGCCGATTCAGGGATTTGACATGACAAAAAAAAATGTAAGTTTCGAGTACGAGAAAGAAACAAAAAACAGTGTACGTTACAAAGAGATTCCGGATGAAGGAACAGCGCCAATTGTTGGTACACTCTATGTTCAGAAATGGTTTGCGGGTAATAGCAAATTTATTGAAGTGACGATTGAGAAAAAAGACTAGCAAACTCTTTACATGTTTTAGGCTGGAGCAGCTGTTATGTGAATTGCCCAAAGTTGCCAAAGCAGCCCGATGACATTTGTTGATGCAGTCCAGCTCGTGGACATAAAAAAGCAGGGACGTTCAAATCAAGGTTCAGGGAGCTGTTGGATGTGCGCTCGCGTTGATCATCGCATGGGTCTTTTCTAGTTGTCGGGCTGAAGTCACTAAAGAATACTTGTTTAAATAGGCACTTCCAATCAGATAGCAGAGCAAATGCTTGTATGCCTGTGCAATAGCACCCTGATACGAGCTCTAATTTCGTGTTCAAATTTGTACAGCTAAGCGACAACCGTGTTCGTATCACCTGCTGCAGGTATCTCCTACGAATGACTGTCCAACTAGGTCCATTTGGATAGTGCATTTGAGGCGGATTTTAGCCAGGGAATCTAGGTTTGGCGGTTCACTCTCAGTGGTGGTTACTTGAGCACTGAGGACCTCGATAGTACTCCGCCACCATGTCTACCAGCCGTTGGCTCTTCCAATATGCAAACTTATGACTCGCTAGGGGCTTCTTGAAACCCCACAAATCCGATACCATAGGGCATGTATCAAAAGTGTAATGCATGTGATAGGAATATCTCGTGTTGATCTTCTAAAAAATGCTTGACTTAGGCATTTAAAAGTGTTGACGACCAATAACAGGACTGAAATTTATGCGTACTAAGTGTGCAGGGGTAGGGTTATCCTTCCTATTTACCGTTAGTGTTGCGCTTGCCGAACCCACACCCGTTGAAATCAATAATTACTTCAATCCTCGACCCGATGCGGATGTTGATTTAGACGGCATAGTGGACCTGCAGTATGGATCGGAATATACGGCAGGCCGAACCATTTTTAATGGTGCTTTGGACTACGATCGGTTTGCGCAAGATATTGACAGCCAGTACAAGTTAACCGGCAACGGCGATCTTCGTATCGTAAAGTCAGACGGTATCGAACTTGGTCTCGGTGCTTCTTATTCTATGGAGAACTACCTCGCTCCAGGTAGCGGTTCTGTGGACAATATTGGGCAAGCCTTTAGCTTCGTCGACAGTGGCACGGCAGATCCGAGATCGTTTTGGTTTGCTTCAGCGGCATTGGGTTTTGGGTATATAGAAGACAGTACAGAGGACAATCCCAGTGAACTTGGTTTCTCAGTGGGGCTGGGTCGGGGTCGCGTCTACAGTAATAAATCCTTTCGTCAAGCTTGGGCGCTTACCGAGCGATTAACAGCCTCCGGTTATATGACATCCGCTGCCACTAACGAGCAGCTGACCAGTCTTGCTAAGATTATCGATGATCGAATTAAGTACAGCCGTTTGGCCAACGACGAAGGTCTCGGTTTGTTGTGGCTAACTAATATACAGCGTGGAAACTACACTAAACGCCTGTACAAAGAAATTTGGCAATACTTGTCAAGTCAAGGTCTCGTCAGTGGGGCCGGTGATTTCGACGCAGCGTTTGACATTAAATACATTCTCGAAGAGCGACATTTCTATGACTGGCTTGGCGGAGCCGAAGTTAGAGCTGGGCTAGAGTTCAACACCAGTGACAGCGCGCAACTCGACAACCTAGACAACGCTTTCGCCACTTCATTCTCTTCGCTTAACATTCCCAACCCGACGACGAGTTCCCAAGATTCTGTGTTATCTCTGTTCGCGTCATATCAGCAGTATTGGGCCTTAGATGTATCGAGAGGGATGAATGGAGGTGCAAGAGTCGCTATCACTAACGATAGTTTGTTGGCTGCCAGTGCGAATGCCGGCTATCAACAAGAAATAAACGATTATCTTTTGTTTTTTGGTGACGCAACGCTCGCCATGGCGATTGGGTCTGATTCAGAAGTGTTGGGGCTTGGCGTTAATTCGGGGTTAGATTACCAGCTTGGTCCACGTTCTAGTCTTATCGCAACGGCAAGAGCATCGACTGGAACGGATCTGGATTTCAATTACGAGTTCGACCTTCGTCTAGCTTATGATCTTTTGTAATCACTACAATGCAGAGTTCGGCATGAGCTAAGAGTAGAACCAGCCGTTTATTGATGTTGCAGAGTGTGCTGATACCCGAGCCTTGGTATCAGCATTTTTTAGCCCGTGAAATTCAATTTCAACAACAGTTAGTTTTAAGGCCAGTTAAATTGAGGGCTGAACACTCGCGCTTGAAACACGGGTATTTTTTAATTACTTTTAGAGAGGCTCATAAAATCAACGTTCGCGGCAGTACAACCGCGTACATTGCTTAGGGAACCTCAGATCAAGTCATACTCGCGCCGTCGGCGCGCTAATATCGGCCAAGCCGCGTTGCAAATCTAGCCAATAGCACCGCACTTGCCGATGACTCGCACCTTGCTGGGACCATATTTTTCACGCCGACGTCACTGACGGTGCTTAATCTGAGGCTCCTTATGCAAGTGGACTTAGAACTGAGTTAGCTCTGTGCTGCACTACTATTTGAATAAGGGATCGACTCTTTTGCCACGATAGAGTAATTCAAAGTGCAAATGAGGCCCTGTTGATCTTCCGGTTGAACCCACGGTGCCAATTACCTGGCCTTTGCTCACCTCCGAGCCTTTTTCTAAGGTAGCGCCGAATGTATCCATGTGGGCATAGAAGGTTGAAAAACCGTTGTCATGGCTGATTTTAATCAAATTTCCGTAGGAAGAGCTGACACGTTTGTCCACGATGACACCGTCTGCCGCTGCAAATATTGATGTGCCGGTTGGGGCCCGATAGTCAACACCGCTGTGTTTTTTTGGTAAGGGAATTCCAGCAGGACTGAGACGATAACCAAATTTTGAGCTTATTGAGCCAGCAGCCACCGGTTTTTTTAGCATTGTGTGAGGCATTTGGTTTTTTGGAAACTGAGAATATGCAGGCTTGGATGTCGCCTGAGGCAGCTTTATATTTTCCGAGATTGTATCAATTGTCTGACACCCAGAGACAAAAAGGCATATCGTGAATAAAAAAGACAATTTTTGGGGACTTCGAAAGCTCATATTGGTTATTCTTCTACGGTTAGAAAAGCACGAATGCTTTAAAAAGGTGTACGCCTGATGATCCGTTGACTTTTGCTGATAGCAAAAAAATTGGCGATACTTAGGTTTAAGGTGTCAACTGACCGTATTTTCCACACGAAGGGCAATATTAGATTTAATTAAAAACCGCGTCAATATGAAACTCGATTATAAAACACGACATAGGTATAAGTTCTTATCTGGCGGAATTCTGCTTATTTTGTTATGCCTTTTGATTTTTTTTACGACTGTCAAAGGGCGCATCAGACAAGCCATCGAAAATATGACGGAGCGAGAGACTCGGATAGAAAATTTCGAAATAGCTTGGTCACTAGACCCTCATTTTTCGATGGGTTTAATGACGCTTGGTGGTGTTGATGTAAATGGATCTAGAGGAGAGTTCGTGCGAGCTGACGGCGTCGAAGGTAGCTTGTCTTTGGCGTCATTATTCGCCGATCAAATTACATTTCACCAACTTAATTTGCGTAAGCTTGTACTGGATTCTAATTTCTCTTCACTTACTTCAAACTCTAACACTGATGCTGAAATACCGTTTCTGTCGACGCCTATACCTTTTTTTAAAAAGGCGAGTATCCAGAGCTTTAGTGTTTCAAGTAGAGATACTCATGGAGGCATCAGCAAACTGCTGACAGACCATCAGGTTTTTATAGAGGAAAAAGCTGGTGCTGATGGCGAGACTCACGAATTTAGCTCAACCGGCTACTGGGGTCAAAATACGCTTGTTTTATCTGGCGCAATAAAACTTGATCGGTACGCCGTCTCTGCATCTAATTTGTCAATGAGCATAGATGAGCAACCTTTGACAGTCGCTTTGAAAACTGACTTTTCAATCACTAAACCTTTCATTGATATTCTGCTCCGTGGAACTGCGTTTGATTTTGACAAAAGTCTTGCCATTATTGATAAAAAAACCAGCGTGACTAAAAGTCCCAAAAAAAATCTGCGAGCTTTCTCTGATGCGATATTGCCGCTGCTTTGGTTGCGAGATGCCGATATCAATTTCCAGTCGCGTATTGACCGAGTCTCTATTAATAAAATGGTTTTCCAAAACCTCATTCAATACGCGACTTTAGAGGCAGGGTTTTTAAAATCAAAGCTGACAGCGACTGGTTTGCACGGTGGTGTCTTGGCGATTGAAAGCCATGTGGATTTTCGAACGGGTCTACGTGCTAGGTTTGAAAGTAGTGCCACTCTGCGTGAATATCCGCTGCATTACTTGCCTAGTGTCTATGCACTTGGACTTAAAGAAGGGGGTGAGCTCGATTTTCGAATTGATATTAATGCGACAGGGCGGTCTATGTCTGAGCTTTCGGCGAACAGTGAAGGCGATCTGCAGGCGATAGTAAGAAAAGGCGTTATGCGCGATCGATGGATTGATAATGTAGGAGGTGACGTAGCTAAAGCGCTTAAGCACTGGGTAGCTGGAGCGGGCAAATCGAAAAATGTTTTTAATTGTCTTGCTGCAAACCTCAGTGTTGAAGGGGGAAAAATTGATGTTGATAAAAATATTATTTTTAACACGCCAAGTGTCAC
The DNA here is from genome assembly GCA_937965695.1 of uncultured Granulosicoccaceae bacterium. GTDB lineage: Bacteria > Pseudomonadota > Gammaproteobacteria > CALCKW01 > CALCKW01 > CALCKW01. The sequence continues at coordinate 113,001 of CALCKW010000002.1, read as the reverse complement.
CATTGTTGCAGCGGGCGCACTTGACCTATCGAGTGAAAAAGTCCGTCTGAGTGTTGTTCCTATGGCTCGAAATGGCACTGGACTCAATGTTGGATCCTATATAAACGTGGTGCAACTTGGAGGCACACTTTCCAATATACGACCTACTTTAAATCCGGTTGGAACATTAAAAGCGGGAGGTAGCGTTTGGTTGGCAACTGCGACCGCTGGTGTTTCATTGCTTGCTGAAGGATATTTGAAACGCCGTTTTCGCAAAGACATTAGCTGTGATGACGTTATACCACCTAATGTCTTCCCTGCGCTTGATTAACGCCCTCGATGCATTAGCCTTTAGTGCTTAACATTAAATTAGTTACAAATATTGGCACGAACGATCGCACGTTCTTGAGCCAATACAAATTCCGTCGATCAAGTGATTTTTTGTCTAAGCCGTTTTTAGCGAGGCTTTTCTCCTGAAATTAGTTAATAATTCATGCTGTCTTTAACAAGTTCGCAAAAGCGTGCTTTAACTGGAAGATTTATCGATGACTGCACCATTTAAAGTAGCCACCATTGGCCTCGGTTCCATGGGATTTGGTATCGCCTCTTCGTTACTGCGCTCGCAACTTGCGGTGTACGGCTACGATATCTCCGAGATGCAAGCAGCTCGTTTTCGCAAGCAGGGAGGTCAGCCTGGAGAGCTGTCTGCCGTGGCTGCCAGCTTAGATGCAGTTGTTGTCGTGGTGCTCAATGCTGATCAAACAGAGAGTGTATTGTTTGGTGCTGACGGTGTGGTAGCTCAGCTCAAGCCTGGAGCGGTTGTCGTGTCATGCGCCACAATGGCACCGAGTTTTGCCCGCGAGATGGAGGCACGTTGTGCAAAGCTCAATGTTCTGTACTTGGACGCACCCATATCTGGCGGCGCCGTAAAGGCTGCTGACGGAAAACTATCGGTGATGGCCGCAGGAAGCGATGAAGCGTTTGCAGCCGCTAGGCCTGCGCTGGATGCGATGGCTCAGACTGTTTTTGAGTTGGGCTCGGAAGCAGGTCCAGGTTCCGCGATGAAATCGGTAAATCAATTACTCGCAGGTGTGCACATTGCGAGTATGGGTGAGGCCATGACCTTCGGCATGAAGCAGGGCATAACTCCTCAAAAGATATTCGAAGTGATTAGCCAGTCGGCAGGTAACAGCTGGATGTTCGAAAACCGTGCTCCCCATGTTTTGGCCGGTGACTACAGCCCAGCATCTGCGGTGGACATCTGGTTAAAAGATCTGGGTATTGTTATGGATATAGCCAAAAACGAGCGGTTTTCTGCTCCACTGACTGCTGCTGCTTTGCAGCAGTTTGTAGCAGCATCAGGCAGTGGCTGGGGCCGTGAGGATGATGCTGCTGTGGCTAAGGTCTATGCACGAAATGCGGGTGTAACGTTACCGGGAGACGAATAATGCTACTCGGCTGCATTGGAGATGATTTTACCGGATCAAGTGACCTAGCCAATACACTGGCCAAACAGGGTATGCGCACTGTGCAATATAGCGGTGTGCCAAACACACCAGCAGCTAGAGATGTAGAAGCAGGTGTGGTTTCGCTAAAATCGCGCTCCATTGCTGTAGATGAGGCCGTTAGGCAGTCGCTAGAGGCGTTAGCTTGGCTAAAGGCTCAGGGCTGTCAGCAATTTTTCTTTAAGTATTGCTCAACCTTTGACTCCACAGTTGAAGGCAACATTGGGCCTGTCGCTGATGCGCTTGCCGAAGCTTTGGATGCTGAGCAAGTGATTGTTTGCCCCGCATTCCCAGGTACAGGTCGCACTATTTACCAAGGGCATTTATTCGTCAACGACACACTGTTGAATGAAAGTGGTATGGAAAATCATCCGCTGACTCCAATGGTTGATGCTGATCTACGCCGTTGGTTGCAGCCGCAGACAAAATACAAGGTTGGTCATGTGCCTGCCTTAGTCGTCTTGCGAGGAGCGGACGCTATCGCAGAGGCCATGACAGAACGGCAAGAGCACGGTTGCCGCTTGATTGTTGTTGATTCGCTGCGCGACGAGGATCTGTTGGCGATTGGGAAGGCAGCGAGTGAGTTGCCGCTGGTCACTGGTGGTTCAGGTGTTGCATTAGGCTTGCCTGAAAATTTTCGTCAACGTGGCCTTATTAGCGACAAGGCGGCTAGTTGGCAAGGTGAATCAGGTCAGTGTGTCGTGCTCTGCGGTTCTTGCTCTGTTGCGACACGTGCCCAATTGGCCGAACATGGCAAGAGCAATCCGATGTTAGAAATTAATGCAGCGCAGGTGATCAGTGGCAGCACGACAGCTGAAACTGTCTGCGCTTGGCTGTTAGAACAAAAGAACATTCCCATTGCTTACAGCTCTGCTGACCCTGCGGTTATTAAGGCGGTACAGGATGAGTATGGGCGCGAACAGTCTGCAGCGGCCATTGAAGTTTTATTTGCGGAAGTTGCACAACAATTGGTAGTAGCGGGTGTGAGTCGCTTGATTACTGCTGGTGGCGAAACATCCGGTGCGGTTGTAGAAGGGTTAGGTTTAGAGCGCATGCAGATTGGCCCTGAGATAGACCCAGGTGTACCTGCGATGCGTGCTGGCGAAGATTTAGTGATAGCCCTTAAATCTGGAAATTTCGGTGCTTTAGATTTTTTTGACAAGGCGGCAACGGTATTAAAAGAGAAATCCCAATGAGCGACAGTAAACTACGAGAGCAAATGTGCATGCTTGCGAAGTCAATGTTCGACCGCGGCCTCACCGGTGGTAGCTCGGGCAATATTTCCTCGCGCACGCAAGACGGGGGCTTGTTAGTGTCACCGACGGGCTCGAGTTTTGGCGCACTTGACCCTGCCGAGTTGAGTCACTTCGACAGCAGAGGTCAGCAGATAGGTGGCCTGGCACCGACCAAGGAAATGAATCTTCACTCGGCTTTTTACGACACCCGTTCGAGTGCCGTTGCAGTGGTGCACTTGCATTCAAGTCACTCTGTTGCGCGTTCGCTGCTACCCGATGTCGATCCAGACAACTTCTTACCACCGTTAACCGCATATTCGATTATGCGATTGGGCAAGGTTAAGCTGCTGCCATACTACCGCCCGGGAGATTCGGCCATGGGAGATGCGGTGAGAGGTTTAGCAGGCAAACATTCTGCAGTGATGCTGGCTGCGCATGGGCCAGTCGTGGCTGCTAAGAATATTGAAGCTGCTGTTTACGCCATTGAAGAGCTGGAAGAAACAGCAAAGCTATCGATGATGCTTTCTGGATTGCCGGCCAGGTTGATGACGCAGGCGCAGATCGCGGATGTGGTAGAGCATTTTGATGTGGAATGGGAATAGAACATGAAATTTTCAGCTAATTTGGGGTTTTTATGGAGTGAATTATCTCTTCCCGATGCGATAAGAGCCGCCAAATCTGCAGGCTTTGATGCGGTGGAGTGTCATTGGCCCTACGCCATACCAGCTAAAGAAGTGAAGCAGGCACTGGATGAGACTGGCCTTGCTATGTTGGGGTTGAACACTGTCCGGGGTGATTTGGACAATGGGGAAAACGGTTTAGCGGCATTGCCCGGAAGGGAGCATGAGGCGCGTGCGGCTATCGATCAGGCGCTGCAGTATGCGCAAGTTATTGGTGCGGTTAATGTACATGTCATGGCGGGCTTTGCCACAGGAGATGAGGCCCATCGGACGTTTGTTGATAACCTTCGTTATGCCGCCGAGAGCGCAGCTTCGATGGGGGTAACGATATTAATAGAGCCGCTGAACCACTATGATGCTCCAGATTATTTTTTGCAGGGTTCCAAACAGGCAGTAGAGATTATCGAAGAAGTCGCCGAAGACAATCTCAAGCTGATGTTTGATTGTTATCACCTGCAAATTATGGAAGGTGATGTTGGCCGACGACTCACATCGCTGCTGCCCATCATTGGGCACATTCAATTTGCTTCAGTTCCGGGACGTAGTGAGCCAGATTGTGGTGAATTGAGCTACCGCCATATTTTTAAAGTGATCAAAGAGCAGGGGTACAATGCTCCACTTGGCGCCGAATACAAACCTCGGAACGGCACGGACACAGGTTTATCATGGATGCAGGATTTAGTTTGATTTTATAACGGTTACCCCCGATGCCGCATCGACTTGAATTTTCGCCATTTTAAACGTCTGGTGTTCCATGCAGTTTTGCGATCTCTTTAGCTCGTGCAAGTAACATTCTCGCTTGGCTTACATGTAGATGTTCGATCATCCGACCATTTAGGTTTGCAACGCTTTTGCCTTCTTCGTTAGCACGATTCCAAGCTTTAATAACAGCTTGAGCCTGACCCAGTTCGCCCGTGTTTGGCGAGAAGCAAGCATTTATTGGCAGTAACTGCGCTGGATGAATTGCAGCTTTCCCGTCGTAGCCGCGACCGACGGCACGGCGACATTGCTCTCGCAATGGGTCTAAGTTTTTAAAGTCTGGGCAAACGCTATCGATGGCGACGAGACCACCTGCTCTGGCCGCCAGCAGACATTGCAACAAACAGTGTTCGATGATTTCAGAACCGCTGCCGTTGTCTCTCAGCTGTAAGTCCAGACCAAGATCCTGAGTACCAACCATCATCGCTTCAAGTTTTAAGTGTGCACGACAAATATTGGCGGCATTGAGCACCCCTTTTGCTGTCTCAATCATTGCCCAAACCCGCATATCTTCTGGTAGCGAGTTGGCTAACTGTTGTACTTGTTCTGCTTCCTCGACTTTGGGCAATACAACCGCATCAATAGGCAAAGAGGCGGCGACTGCCACATCTTGCATGTATTCAAAGCTACCTGAGCTATTGATGCGTAGCAGAAGTTGACGCCCGCCCGTATCGATGTCAGCCATTATTTTGTGCAACATCTCCCGCGAGCTAGTTTTATTGGCCACCGAGACCGCATCTTCCATATCGATAATGATGCAGTCAGCGGATAATTGTGGGTTGATTTTATTCAATGCGCGCTGATTATCAGCGGGTACAAATAACGCGCTACGGCGAGGACGTATTGATTGGCTCATGGCAGTCCAGTTGAGTTTACTTCACCTAGTTTAGCTGAGCGGACGTCCTTCGCGAGCAGCAATACGCTCGATCGTTATGATGGAGTTCGCCGCGACGCCACTGCTTTGGTGACTGAAGTTCGTTGATTTCCAGTGACAAGAATGTCGAAATTTATTGCTTGGCTCTGAAGATCATGCGCATAGTTTCGTAAAAAAGGCGCTTTTTACGGTTTTAACGCGGTGATATTCGAGTTTTGAGATGCATCACTTCCGAGATTGTGAGTCCAATCACACCAACGATTTCGTGTTGGTCTTTATAGTTCTCTCTATTCCTCATCCTTGAAAACTGTTTATTAAGTGCGGCGGTAAGGATCTTTTACATTTTACTAATAGCACAGGTTTACACCCATGAAATCATCAAAATCCTCCGGTCACCAACTCACCATATTGCTGGCATTATTTTGGGGGTTATTCTGGCTATTTAACGGCCTAGATAAGTTTATGCACAGCAGTGTGATTGGTGATTTTATGTGGTTCGGCCAGGACCGAACTGAGCAGATAAGTGTATACGCTGAAAGAATGCAATTTCCCATCAGTTGGATTGACCCAATCTTGGTATTCACAGGTGTTTGGGAGTTTCTTGTGGCGGCTCCTTTCATAATATTTGTCGCATATAACATCACTAATTTTAATTCAGAGAGCGTTAATGGATGGCTGCATTACTGTTTTTATAACGCATTATGTTTGTCTGCAGTGACGTTTCTGGTCTTTTGTGTTTTTGACGTGATAGCCGGCGCCCGTTCCGAATTGCTCGAACACACCGTTTACTTCGTTTTGATCGCAGTCTCTTTTATGGTCAAAAGCATGGAGAGTATCTATGCAGCACTAGCGCTTCGAAGCGAAGACAATCCATCTTTGGCAAATGTTCGAAAGTAAATGCTAAGGCAAACTCAGATCAACTTATGCTCGTGCCGTCGACGCGCTAATTTCGGCCCAAGGGCGTTGCGAGTCTAGCCGATAGCACCACCATAGCGGTCGAATGGGCTAACTTGACAAAATCTGGTTCTGCTTAGGGTTAGCAATGGGGTCTAGCACATACCCCGTCAGTTCTAGGGTTGTAGACGGAAAATACTGAGATTGACCGCGGGCCTCGTCTTTCTAGCTTCCGGTGAAAAGCTTCAATTGTACGGTTGTTGTACAATTCAAGAATGAACCACATTGCTTCTGGCACCACAAAACTTCAACGTGCAAATGCTCTCTTGGGTGCAACTTTTTCGTTGTTGCCTAGCGGTGCAAGGTTTTTTTCTAGATGAGCACGACACCTGGACTTGCAGTGGACGAGCAACTGCCAATTGCAGCTGTTGCCGATGAAGTTTGTGCGGCATTGCATGAGGGCAATGTGGTTTTGCAAGCACAACCAGGCGCGGGTAAAAGTACAGCTCTGCCACTCGCGTTACTCAAAGCAGGCTTTGAAGGGAAAATTCTTCTGCTTGAACCTCGCAGATTGGCGGCACAGAATGTTGCTGCTCGACTGGCTTGGCAGCTTGGCGAGAAACTTGGGCAAACTGTCGGTTTACGGATGCGTGGTCGCAGTGAAGTATCGCGGCGGACAAAGCTCGAGGTTGTCACTGAAGGTGTATTAACACGCATTTTGCAGAATGACCCCTTGTTAGAAGGGGTTTCGCTTGTTGTGTTCGATGAATTCCATGAACGCAGTCTGCACGCGGATCTGGGACTGGCGCTGTGTCTTGATGTTCAGCGTGGTCTACGCGAGGATTTGCGACTATTGCTGATGTCAGCAACCTTAGATGGTGCACAGCTGTGCCATCACTTGGGTGTCGAAGCGCCAATTGTCTGCACCGTTCGTCAACATCCGGTTGAGGTGTTTTGGCAGTCAGCCGGCCGAGATCCACTGCCTCAGTCTGTAGCACGCGTGACGATAGATGCCCTGAAAGACCATGAAGGAGACGCCCTTGTCTTTTTGCCTGGTGTGGCAGAGATAGAAAAAACGGCACGGCTGTTAGTGGATCGCTTGCCTGAAGGCGTGGTGCTTCACAAGCTTCACGGCGGTGCGGCGAACTCCCAGCAGCGAGCCGCGACCGCATCCAAAGGAGCACTTCGAAGAGTCATACTCAGCACCAGTATCGCTGAGACATCCATCACTATTGATGGTGTTTGCATAGTGGTGGATTCCGGTGTGGAGCGCCGCTCCAAGATTGATGTGGTCTCAGGGGTTGAACGATTAGAGACAGTAATGGCCAGTCAGGCCAGTGCCACTCAACGTGCGGGTCGTGCGGGTCGCGTGGAATCAGGCGTTTGCTATCGACTTTGGTCTGAGAGCACGCACAGTCGACGAACTGAACGTTGGCAACCAGAGATTCTAAGAGCAGAGCTATCTGCCTTGATGTTAGAGCTAGGGCAGTGGGGGGTGGCAGATGTAAAGGACCTACCATGGATTGACGCACCACCAGAGGCTGCGCTTGAGCGGGCCATAAAGCTGTTGCAGATTCTGGGGCTTTGGAAGGGACATACTCTGACAGAGCACGGGCGGGCAGCAGCTAAACTGCCGTTGCACCCACGTTTAGCGCATATGTTGTTGTGGGCAAGTCAGCGCGGGGCTCTTGACACAGCCAGCTTACTGGCTGCATTGCTAGAGGACAAGCCGCGTCAACAGAGCGCAGATTTATCCATCTCATTGCAAAGTGCCAGTACTCAGTGCAAACAACGTGCAGAACAATTGCGACAACTTTTGCGGACTGACAAGTCAACTGGTCTGGCTGCGCCGAGCGCTGCAGCAATATTGGCGCAGGCGTTCCCAGATCGGATAGCTAAACGACGGCCAGGGTTGGAATCTCGTTATCTTCTCAGTAGCGGGTCGGGTGCCGTACTGAACAATGATGACAGTTTGGCGCAGTGCGATTATTTGATTGCTGCTGACTTGGGTGGTGCAAGTCAAGAAGCACGTATCTTCCTAGCGCTTGAAATTCACGTGCAAGAACTCGAACAGTGGAGCGCAGATTTAATTCTGCAAAGCGAGCGAGTGGATTGGAATGATCGCCAAGAGCGTGTGGTCGCTGAGAGCCAGCGTTGTATAGGGGCGATCGTGCTCGATGCTAAACCGATGCAGAAGATAGATGCTGACCTACGAGCAAAGGCTCTCATCGCTGCGTTGCGGCACAAAGGCTTGCATAGCCTGCATTGGAATGAAAACACGCTCGAGTGGAAAGCAAGGGTTACTCGTATGAGAGAGTTGCAGGGCGATGCGTGTGACTATCCAGCTGTAGACGATGATAGCTTGCTGGCCTCGTTGGAGCAGTGGTTACAGCCTTGGTTAGGTAACACTGGAAGTTTTAAGGCTCTGGCGCAAATCGATTTACAAGAAGCACTAGACGCCATGCTGGATTATGGTCAAAAGAAAAAGCTAGATGTTTGGTTTCCTCAGCGTTACACGGTACCCAGCGGGTCACAGCATCAACTGCGCTATGCGTGTGAGGGCAATCCCGTGTTGGCGGTAAAATTACAGGAAATGTTTGGTTGCCGCGATAACCCCGCAGTAGCTGAAGGCCGTTTAACCTTAAAAGTTGAGCTGCTGTCGCCTGCGCGCCGACCGGTGCAGATCACCGAAGACTTAGCTAACTTTTGGCACAATAGTTATCCCGCCGTAAAAAAAGAACTGGCTGGGCGTTACCCTAAGCACCCTTGGCCTGACGATCCTATCAATGCTGAAGCTACCGCACGGGTCAAACCGCGCAAAAGATGATGCATCACAATTAGATTTTTTATCACCGCATTGACATCTTCATCTAAAGCAGGATAACTCTCATTATATTTTGCAGCGGTGCCGATGAGCATTCTGGATTCTCTTTTCCAATATGCGACTGCTATTGAAGGGTAAATGTAATGAGTTTTGAAATTTGGATAGCTTTCTCGTTGGCGACAATTGTCTTGCTGATAATTCCTGGGCCGACGATATTAACGGTGATTAGTTTTTCTTTGTCCCATGGCAATAAAGCTAAGATACCTTTGATTTTGGCTGTGGCCCTTGGCGATTCGACCGCGTTGGCCTTGTCGCTATTAGGCCTAGGTGTGCTCTTGTCGGAATCGGCATTTTGTTTTCAAATGATAAAATGGGCAGGAGGTCTGTATTTGATCTATCTGGGCTCGAAATTACTCTTGTCAGAGTTTTCGGCTCTCCGCATCTTACCGGGAAGTGCTGAGCAGCGTTCTAGCTTGGCGCTGTTCATCAACACGTATTTGGTCACAGCGCTAAACCCAAAGGGCATTATATTTTTTGTTGCATTTTTGCCTCAATTTATCAATACAAGCCAAGCCGTTGCTCCTCAGTTATGGTTGTTGGCTAGCACATTCGTTATTTTGGCTACACTAAATGCCACTGCGTATTCTGCGTTTGCAGGCAAGGCGAAATCTCTTATTTCGTCTCCTAAGGCTTCCCGTGTGTTTAATATTTTCGGAGGCTCTTTGATGTGTTTTGCCGGTCTGTGGGCATTGAGCGTGCGGCGTGTTTAAAGGACTATGAATCGCTGTGGATAATCCACTAAAACTAAGGAAGCTGTGCCTGAATGACGAGGTCAGCTTTGCGCTAGCGGTGCAGGCGTTTAAAGATGAGCGGCCGACATTTGACTTTGCTTTGCACGACGACAGCGATAAGTCTTTTCAACAATTTATTGAGATGCACGATGAATGGTCGCGAGGAAAGAACCTTCGCGAAGGCTTTGTTCCGAGTACCTTATTAGTAGGGGTGGTTGAAGACAAAGTCGTGGGGCGGTTGTCCATAAGACTTGAGTTGAATGAATTTCTAAAAAATATAGGTGGTCATATTGGTTACAGCGTTGTGCCTGGTCACAGAATGAAGGGGTATGCTAAGGAGATGCTACGGCAAGCCTTGCCAATTTGTGCGTCACTTGGTTTGGAGCGTGTTCTAGTCACTTGTTCGTCAAAAAATCTAGCTTCTCGTCGAGTTATTGAACACTGTGGTGGATTTGCAGATCAAAAAAAATTACTGGTGATGGCAATGATATAAGGCGTTATTGGATTGACCTGATAAAATTGCCTTAATACTCTCTTAGCTTTTTAATTATGATTTGAAAAATTAGCTAAAAACCCCCCCGCGAATGCGGGGGTTTTCTCTAACTAAAACACTAGCTGTTACTGCAGTGGCAATACTCTAATCTCAACACGGCGATTGAGTGCACGGTTGCCAGCAGTATCATTATCGGCTATTGGACGATGCTCTCCGTAGCCAATAGCAGCTAGACGCCCAGCCTCGATACCAACATTTTCTTGTAAATAACGGGTGGCACTGTTTGCACGCGCGCTAGACAATTCCCAATTGCTAGGAAACAAATTTCGTGAGGAATAGGCCAGCGGCACGTTATCCGTATGTCCTTCCACATTAATCTTGTTGTCCATATCAGTTAGCGCGCTTCCCACTTTACCCATCAAATCCCTGCCGGTTCGCGACAGACTAGCACGACCTGAACCGTATAACGCTCCGCTGGCGAGTTGAATGACTACCGAGTTATCTGGTTGCTCAAGTATTTTTACACCTTCTATGGATGACAACTGTTCGCGCAGCAAATCTCGGGTTCGAGCTGCTAGTCGCATCGACTCGCCCATGGTGCCCTTGACTTGCTCTAGCTCTGCACTGTCGTTGTCTATTTTTGCATTTGCTTGGCTGAGCTGCTCACGGGTGTCGTTAAGTTCAGACTCGGTTTTTTCCAAGGTTGTGCGCAAATCACCCAACTCTGCACGTTTGCTTTCAAGGTCGGTAAATAGCGCTTGACGCTCGCTGTCAAGAGCAGCGACTTTGCCATTCAAACTATCAATCTCGCCTGTCATTTCAGAGGACAGTTTAGATCGTTCTTCTTCATTGGAAGACAGTTGTTGCTCGAGATCGGAGATTTGTGATTTAAGGGGATCGATGCCTGAAACCATTGCCATCAATTCGCTGATGCGAGTATCTGCAGAGCTAACTTTACCCATGAGGGTTTGTTGCTCTTGTTGAAAATTGGCCGTCTGGCTGGTGCTTGACGCACTGAGATCATCAAGCTGTACTTTCAGTTCTTCGCGTTCAGCTGTTAGCCGTTCGACTTCAGAATTAAGCGCATCGACATGTTGGTTAAGCGTGGGCAACTGAGCCGTCAGCTCGCCATTGCGCTTGTCTAAATCGTCTCTTTCGGTCTGTAAGGCAAGCAATTGTTCCTCTGCATTTTTGGCTGACTCATCGTTGAACGCTTTCAATTGATCGCGTTCTTCAGTGACTCCTTGTAAGGAAGTTCGCAACTCGTCAGCCTCTGCGGCTCGTTCATCTCGCTCTGCTTGCAAGGCGATCAACTTATCGGTGATTTCTTGAGAAGCTGATTGACCTGTTTCCACTTCGGCCATGAGTTGATCACGTTTCTCTGTGATCTCTTGCAGCGATAGGGTTAGCCTCTCTATGTCGCTTATGCGTTGCTCACGCTCAGATTCTAGCTGCGCTAGTTTGTTGTTGAGTTCATCAGATCCGCTAGACAGCTGCTGTTTGTCGGCAAGTAGCTGGTCTCTTTCCGCCGTGATCGATTGAAGATCGTTTTTCAATTCTTCAGTTTCACTGATACGGGCATCTCTGGCCGTTTCAAGCTCAGAGATCTGGGCGCGGATTTCATCGCTCATACCAGCATTTTGGGACGCATCAGCTAGTAGTTGATCGCGTTCTTCGGTTAGCTCTGCGGCTGTTGCTCGCCACTGGTTGAGTGTCTCCAGTAAACCATTCGTTTCTTCAGCCATTGCAGCATTGCGGCTTTCCTGTTCGCTTAGCTGAGCTTTCAGAGCATCAGTAGAGCTACCAACTTCAGCGAGTTGCAGTTCTAACGCCGGAATTTTTTCGGCCTCTACCGCTGTCGTTGCCTGCAGGTTTTGTAGCTCAGTGTTCGCGCTTTCAAGGGCAGAGCGCAGACTCTCTTGCTCGCCAATCGCTTCTTCAGCTTTAGTGCGCCACTGGTCTAGATCTTCAGACAATTTGCTGGACTGTTCATCGACGGCAGTTTGTTGGTTTTGAAGTTCGCCAAGTTGCGTTTCTAGTAAATCTCGTTGCGCTTCCATTTCAGATAGTGCTTGAACTCTGGACTCTAGCTCTTCGCGCAGTTGGGGAAGTTCAGCGGCTTCACTGCTTACCGCCGCTAGCTGTTGTTGCAACTCAGCCGTGTCTTGAGAATCGAGTGCGGCTTGTGCTTCTTGCAAAGCGGACTGTTGATCTACCACTTGCTGTTGCAGTGTCTCTAGCTGTTTTTCAAGTGCATCGCGTGCACCATGTGCTTGCTCCAGTTGCGTTTGAACCTCTTCCAATTGAGCGCTGTCCGATTGCAACAGTGTCAATCTTTCGCTCATTTGGCTACGGTCTGCCGTCGTCTGTTCCAAATTACCCATCAGTGTGTTGATGCGTGTATCTAGCGCGGAAACGGTCTCTTCACGGCTGGCTGTCAACAGGGCCAGTTTCTCTTCTAGGCGATAAATTTGAGCCTGCTTTTCAGTGGCCTGCGCAACGGCTTCTTCTTCAAAAGTGTCGTAGTTCTGATTTGCATTTTCCAGTTGTTGAGACAGGCTGTTGCGTTCACCGCTGGTGAACTCCAGTTTCTCTCGAACGGCATTTAGCTCGGTTTCTAAGAGCGCTGCATTCTCGCCTGTTTTGGCAAGCTCATCGGCAATTTGTTGCTGTTGAGCTTGCGAGTTGCTCAACTCCTCTTGCATTGTGTTGTTTTGAGCCGTGACTTCGGCGTGTTGAGCGATGCTTGCTTCCAAATCTTGTTTTGCGACAGCGAGCTTGTCGGTTAAATCAACGTTGCTTAGGTTGAGTTCTTCAAGCTCGGCTTGTAGCTTGCTCTGCTCGAGCTTTGAAGTTTCTAGTTGGTCATTCAGCTCGATACTTTGATTGCTGAGTTCTTCGATCTCTTGACCAAGCTGGTCTCGCACTGAGCTCAAGCGTTGCTGCGCTTCACTTTCATTTGAACTTAGTTGAAGCTCAAGTGCTGTAATTTTCTCGGGTAGTGCTTGCAGTGGATCAGTTTGTCCATGCAACTCTGCCAACGCGGCTTGAATCTGAGTTTTCTCTTCAGCAATTGTCCCAAGTTCCAGTTGCGAACCTTCTAGCTCAGCAGTGATCGTTTCATTCTTAGCAATCGCTTCGTCGAGCAGTTTTTGTACGTTATCTAGATTGCTTTGGAGCTCGACAGAATCGACTTCCTGCGAATCTTCAAGCTGCGCTAACTGCTGCTCCAGTGGCACAATCACTTCGTTACGCAAGCGTTCGTTTTCGGCATGCAGGTGGTCGCGGGCGGCGATTAGGCTTTCGGTTTCCGCCTCGCGTGCTGATAACTGAGTCTGTGTTTCTAGAAGTTGTCCCTCTAGATCTGACATTGCCGTGTTTTGCTGGTCTTCTACAAGTTGTAACTCGCTCGTTCCACTATTAGCGACGTTTGCGGTGTCAAGCAATGTGGTGGTGCTAGCTTGCTCAGAAGAATCTACAGTCTCTGTCTGCGTGGCAAAGGGTGCTGGGCTTGCGCCAAAGTATCTGAAAAAGATGGCTAGCAGCAGAATGGCACCAGCGCCTATGGCAGCTAGAGTCAAGGTATTGGCAACGCCGCGGACGGCTTTCGATGGGTAGTTCAACATAGTAAGAGTATCTCCATTGCGTTACAGCTTTAGCAGACTAGCAAGCTGCGGTATCTCCGCCAATTGTAGCCAAATGCGAGCGCGAAGCCTATGCACTTGTGGTCATTTGCGGTTACCGCGTGGGAAGGAAGTAAAGAAAAGCCGGGCCATAAGGAATATGGCCCATTTTTGTATCAAGCGGCAACGTTTGCTGTGCTTATAAGTCGTTGCAATTGCTGTACGCCTGGAGCCGACTTTAGTGCCCCTGTGTAACGATTCACCTTTTCGAGCTTAGCAACAAGTTCGGCAGGGTCTTGTTTTGCCAACGTCGCAACGCTGTCAATGCCACAACTGGCCAAAACAGAAGCTTCATGAGGCGTAACACCAGATAGGGCACTGAGCGCCGCTTGGGCTTGAAGCGTTTTAGTGGCTGCTGTATCTAAGCCAGCAGCTTGCAGTTTTTCTGCGCTCGCGGCAGCTAGTGTCAATGTGTCAGAAATTCCCATGGCTCGTAATGCTTTGCCCGTGCGGCGATCAACACCGACCAAATGCTCTACAGGGAGTGAATGGCCACCGTTGATTTCAACAGAGTCACTCGAAGAAGCAGTTGATGCTTTGCCTGCTGAAGCACTATTAGACTGTGACGCTGAAGCGCTGTCAGTTCTGGAATTAGCAGAATCAGCCGAGGGTGTCATGGAGTCGACAGCGGCAGTTGCAGCACCAGTGGCGACTGCTGCAGTTGCGGCCACCGCGGCAGCCACTACACCTTTTTCTGAATCTGTGTTGCCAACGTCTTCGCCGGTTACACGCTCTGTCATTTCTCCGTCGGTCATTGCTGCACTGTTGTCCGTAGCTGATTTGTTGGTCAAACTGACGGCACTTTCTTGTTTACTGTCGACGCTGATCTGTTCGCCATCTAACGGTTTATTGTTCGCGAAAAACTTTTTGTAAATAAAGTAAATCAGGGCTAACAGGATTAAGCAGATAAGTATCTTCATGGGGCTTCCTCTGTCTGAATTTGTAACACTGAGCCGTCAGTTGGCCAAGTGTTAGTTGCCTACTAACTCGCGAACTTTAAGTGCGAATAGCGTCAAAGATAACACTGACATAGGTGATGTGACGAATATCTGGAGAATCTGTCACGGCAAAGGCTATTGAATCGTGCTTTGAACTCAAGGACTGAATAGGTATAGGTGTCATGATTGCGTCAAAACGGAACAATTTTTAAGTTGGGTGGTGTTGTATTGGGTTTGTGAAAGACACGCCTCTAATCAAAGAGGTCGGGTGTGTGAGGTTGATTGACAGGCTCAGCAAGGCAGTCGGGACCTTGGTGACGTGCGCTATCCACCCAGCTTGATACTTGTCGCTTTTTTAGTTGGTGTGGCGCAGAAATTAGTGGAGCTATCCCCGATAACCAGCCGAGAGCCTGTTTACTACCTACCGCGATGGGCATTCGGTGATGCACCGATTCCATGCATTTGTCTGCAGCGGTTGTGAGCAGAGCTAATTGAGGCATCTCATCTGACAATCGCCAAATGGCAGCCAGTGCAAGCGCAGGTTCATCCGCAGACTCGAAGTGCCAAGCATTGCGTTCGCCATGACGACGTTGCCATTCATAAAACCCGTTGACTGGCACCAGAGCGCGTTGATGCAGAATATTCTTAAAAGTCACTTTTTCTGACACCGTTTCAACGCGGGCATTGATCACCAGTGGCCCGTTATGTAAAGGCATGCCCCAATGCATTTGCTGCCAACTAACACTTGTCTCATGGGTTACCAGGGCTTGTAACGTGCTCGTAGGGGCGATGTTGTAGTGTATTTGGTGATCGTCGGTATCAAACAGAGGCATACCAATATCCGCCATCATCTTGCGAATACCTTCTAGATCACTGAGGTTTAGACGGCCGCACATCTCTTTATTACTCGCCTTTAAATTTTGCCGAGCGCTTTTCCAAGAAGGCGTTGACTCCCTCCGTATGGTCAGCTGTTTTTCCTGCAGCGTGTTGTAGGTCTCGCTCAAGCTTTAATTGCACGTCGAGTGAGTTTTGCCAGCTTAAGTGAATAGCCCTTTTTGTGAAAGCCAAACCGACCGTTGCTTGATTGGCTAAGCGCTGAGCCAATTGTTCGGCCGTGTCAACCAATGCATCGTCATCAACAACTTGCCATATCAGGCCCCAGTCGGAAGCCTTTTCGGCACTGATAGGTTCTCCAAGCATTGCCATGCCCATTGCACGTGCATGGCCTGCAAGCCGGGGTAGAACCCAAGTCCCAGAGCAATCCGGTATCAAACCAATCTTTGAAAAGGCTTGAATAAAAGAGGCTGAACGGGCGGCAACAACGATATCGCAACAAAGCGCAAAATTAGCTCCTGCACCAGCAGCCACGCCATTGACGGCACAGACGACTGGTATATTCATGCCAGTAATGGTTTGTACAAGTGGGTTGTAGTCTCGTTCAAGCGCCTCGCCTAAATCGACCGGTCCATCCTGGTCGTTAAATGCACTGAGATCCGCCCCGGCGCAAAAAGCGCGACCAGCACCTGTTATCAACACGCAGCGTACGCTTTTGTCGGTCTGTGCGGCCGTAAGTGCATGGCGAATTTCTTCGTGCATTTCTGTGGTAAATGCATTGAGCCGATCGGGACGATTGAGCACGAGTCGAGCGACACCTTTTGAAATGCCGAGGCCAATTGTTTGGTAGTCCATGGTGGTTCCTGTGTTGGAGGAGCGTTTGCGCTTCTAAATTGCTAATACGGCGTGGCACAATAGATGATTTATTGTCCCACAGATCAGGAATATCGATGACCTACGAGAATATCAAAGTTGAACAGCGCGGATCAGTTTGTATCATCGAACTGCATCGGCCCAAAGCGCTCAATGCGTTGTCGCAAGGCTTGATGAATGACCTGACGGCCGCGCTCGATGTGGCTGAAGCGGACTTGGCGACCCGCGCCATTATTGTCACGGGTAGTGAAAAAGCGTTCGCCGCTGGTGCCGATATTATCGAGTTTCAAGGCAAGAGTTTTTCTGAAGCCTTCCGACAAGGATTGATTACGGCCAATTGGGAGCGCATTGATCGTTGCCGCAAGCCAGTAATCGCTGCTGTGGCGGGTTTTGCTTTGGGTGGCGGCTGTGAAGTAGCAATGATGTGTGACTTTATTATCGCCGCAGATAACGCCGTTTTCGGGCAACCAGAGATTAAGCTCGGTATCGTTCCAGGAGCAGGTGGTACCCAAAGACTCACACGCGCAGTCGGAAAAGCCAAGGCAATGGAATTGGTGCTGACGGGACGCAACATGAAAGCAGAAGAGGCTGAACGCTCAGGGTTGGTCGCGCGTGTTGTCCCTCTAGAGTCCTTGATGGAAGAAGCACTCAAGTCAGCAGAAGCTATCGCTAGCTATGCACAGCCTGCGGTGATGATGGCCAAAGATTTAGTGAAAACAGCGCAGCAAGTAGGCCTAGATGAAGGCGTGAAAATTGAGCGACGGGTGTTTCATTCTTGTTTTGGTACTCAACATCAGGTTGAAGGCATGGCCGCATTTGCCGAAAAGCGCAAACCAGAATTTGACGATTAAAGATAGGCAAGAACGTGACCGAAATAGGGCCCTACAATGGGCTCTGGCAGCTTTTGCTCCGTATGGCACATCAGGTTTTATCGATGGGGGTTTTGGATGCAGAGTGACCGCCCATGGCTAGTTCGGCACTCTCGACTTCTAGCTTTTTAGAGAGCATTTCGCATTCACGGAAAATTTTAACGGTGCAGCGCTGGCAGACGGCTGCATCGAAACGGTCGCTGATATCACGCAGCGCATAGGTTTTAGAGTCCATGATGTTTTGCTCACCAATATGATCTAGAACGCCATAGCTTTTTAGGTCAGCGACTGTTTTTTCGTTGAGGCCGACGAGTACCATACTACCGTCAAGTTTTTTGCGATTTGCCGCTTCGCGTTCGAGCAATTCGGCACCTGCTAAATCTATAAAATTAACGCCTTCACACAGTACCATCAGGTGTTTTTGGCGTGGGTTAGCACGGCGCAGTCGGTCCATTTGTGTCTCTACGTGGTCAACTGCTCCAAAGAACAACGAACCGTCTATACTGGACATTTTCATCTGGGGGCATTGCGGCAAGTGCGCTACATCGGCGTCTTCAATGCGTCGTTTGGGTGCATTGGGGTTTGGTGCCAAGCTAATAACTTTGGGTTTTGATGTGCGGTTTAGATAGAGCAACAAGGAAAGGAGAACACCGCCGTATACGGCGAACTCTAACTCGACGAAAAGCGTGGAGGCAAACGTTGCAACCAGCACCGACCATTCGTAGATACCTGCAGAAATGATTTTTTTAATTTCAGGGATGTTAACTAGGCCCCAGGCGACAATAACAATCACGCCACCCATCGCCGGAATAGGTAAGTAGCGAGTCAGTGGCGCGACAAATAGCACCAACAATGCCAGTGAGATTGCCGCAAATATTGCCGAAAGAGGGGTGCGAGCACCGGCATCGTAATTGACACCTGACCGAGTAAAAGAGCCAGAACCGGCATAGGCTGAGAAAAAACTACCGACAATGTTGGACATTCCTTGGCCAATAAATTCTTGGTTGCCGTTGATACGTTGACGGCTTTTAACTCCGATCGACCTTGAGATAGAGACTGCTTCGATTAAGCCTAGAATGGCTACAGCCAGCGCGCTGGTGCCTAGGGTGCGCACGTTATCTAAGGTGAGATCTGGGAGTGATGGCGGTGGCAGGTGAGAAGGTAGAGCCCCGAGGAGTTCAATGCCATATTGCTCGCCATCCATTGCCCATGTGAGAGCACTACCAACTAATAGTGCGATTAGCAGATGGGGCGCCTGGGGGATGAAGCGTTTTACTGCGACCGCAACCAGAGCAGTGGTGGCGGCTATGGCCAGCACATAAACGTTAATGTTTTGCCAAAACTGTGCAATTTGCCACCATGTATGCACAAAATCTGCACGCTCCAACTCTAACCCCAGCACAACTTTCATCTGGCTTGTGAGGATAAGTACAGCTGCACCTGTGGTGAACCCCACAACGACGGTGTGAGAGACAAAGTTAACCATAGACCCAAGCCGGGCCAGTCCAAACACCAGTTGGTAAACACCCGCCAGAAAAGTCAATGTCAGCACAGAGCCAATGAATTCAGGAGTACCGGGCTCTGCCACACCTGAAACCGTGGAGAAAACGACGATCGAGATAGCGGTGGTCGGTCCGCTTATAAGGTGCCATGAGGAGCCAAATAACGCGGCGATCACCGGTGTGACCATAGCGGTGTACAGACCGTACTCAGGTGGTAAGCCGGCAATGATGGCAAATGCCACCCCTTGCGGCAGCACTATCACAGCGTTCGTCAGACCCGCGAGTAGATCTGCGCGCATTGAATTGCGATTGACCAGCGGCCACCACAACAAAAAAGGCAGTAGTTTTGTCCAGCGCGTCATGGTGTAGTCAAGATGCAATTACCGCAATGCTAGCGAAAGTCTTAAGGTACAGTGCGTCCGAGCACTGAATACTCGTGCAAGCGACCTGAGATAGGGTCTGGGACTGAGGCAAACAAATAGTTGTTTTAGCTCGCACGAAGCGGGGCGGACTGAAAGCTTAAACAGGCATTGGGAGAGTGACAGAGCGATAGTCTGTGACCTTCTGGCGTGTAGTGGCTAGAGTCTCACTTACAAAACAAACGGTGATGTTTGGTCTCAGTCAGCTATTGAGGCTGCAATGAGTAGACTAGTTATGTTACTCGCCTGCACTCTCGCTAGCAAAGCCAATGTGCTCGCTTGTCTTAGTCCAGTGAAGTTTAACGGATGCTCAGGTCATTAATCGCAGCGCTAGTTTGTGTTGTTGAGCCGGCAGCAGTTCCACGGCATGCAACCACGATGAGTTTGGGCCTGTTCAGCAGCACTTTGATAAGTTGCTAAGAAAACGCGGGGACCACCGCGTTTTCTTACAGCCTGCAGCGACTGTCTTCAAACTAGAACGCTTCAGTCGCCACTAAAGTTTCTGCAGGCTCCTTGGTTGCAGGCTTGGCTTCTGAATCACTTATGCCGATAGCCTCGCCACCCATAACATTTACACAAGCGTCGACCAACGCTAACAAAGTTTCAGACATCAGTGCAAAGTCAGCGTCGAAACGTGCCGCTGGATCATCGTCCATATCGTCTATGTCCAATGTTTCGGAGAAGCGCAAGCGACGTAAAATCAAATCGTCAGCCAACTGCAAGTCAATTTTTTCGTCCCAACTCACGCCTACTTTTACAGCGTTCAACCCACCTTGTAGATGCTGTTGAACCTCGGGACTGAGCAATTCAAAATTACTCACGCGGACGACTGCACCGCCGTCACCTGGCTCGCGAAGCTCACAGTCAGAAGCTAAAGTGAAATTAAACCCTGGCTCTTCACCGGCTAGCCAACGGCCAAAGGCAGTGTGGGGTGGTAACTTTGTGAGTAACGGAGTGATGGGCAAGGTGCCCACTGTTTCGCGTAAAAAGCCGGTGAGCGTTTCGGCTTGGCGTGGACTGCTGGCATTTATTAAAATCCAGCCAGCTTTATGGTCGATCAAAGCGTGCGTGCGTTTAGTCCGTGTGAAAGCGCGTGGCAGCAACTCGAGCGTGACGCGTTCTTTTATCTCCTGCCGTTCTGCAGAACGCAATTTTCGTTGTTGTTGGTTCTGCAGTTCTTCAACTTCCGCTTCGACAAAGTCGCGCACGACACTTGCGGGCAACACTTTGCTTTCGATTTGTAGGCATATCAGGTGCCGATCCAATGCTGTGTGAACTAAGGAGTCGTGCACACCTTGGGCGGGTGCAACCCACCCCATGCTCTCTGTGGCGTGGGGACCGCAGGCGGCGAATATTTTCTCTTCAAGCTTTTCTGCCAGTTCTTCAGCTGCTGGTAGGGCATCTGCGTCACGCAAACGCCAGGCGCATAGATTGGTAAACCACATTAACTTTTGTTTCTCCCAAAAAAATCGCGCCAACCGAAATGGCTGGCGCGCGACAAAGACTATCTAGTGTAGCTGGCTAATTCAAAGAATTACATAGCGCCGTAATTCGGTCCGCCACCGCCCTCAGGTGTTACCCAAGTAATGTTTTGCGACGGGTCTTTGATGTCGCAGGTTTTACAGTGGACGCAGTTTTGGGCGTTAATTTGAAAACGTTTTTCACCGCCTTCTTCGACAATTTCGTAGACACCGGCAGGGCAGTAACGCTGGGCAGGTTCGTCCCAGTTAGCCAAGTTGACACCCAGCGGAAGGCTTGGGTCCTTGAGCTTGAGGTGAACAGGCTGTTCTTCTTCGTGATTTGTGTTTGAGACAAACACTGAAGAAAGCTTATCAAAACTGAGAACCCCGTCGGGCTTGGGGTAGTTTATACGCGGTGCATCGCTGGCATTCTTAAGCACGGAGTGATCCGCATGCTCGTCGCGCAAAGTGATCGGCAATTTGCCGCCAAAAATATTCTGGTCAATAAAATTGAATGCACCACCAATCCAAGTACCAAACTTATGCATAGCGGTGCTGAAGTTGCGAGTGCTTTGAAGTTCTTGTCCAGCCCAACTGTCTAGGAACGCGGCATCGAAACCGGACAGTGTTGCACCACCCGTGTCGTCTGCCATCAGCTTGGACACGACAGTCTCTGCAGCGACAAGACCTGACTTCATCGCCGTATGGCTGCCTTTGATTTTTGCATCGTTCATGGTGCCTGCATCACAGCCTATAAGCAGCGCACCTGGCATGCTCATCTTTGGTAGTGCGTTCAAACCCCCTTTGATAAGGGCACGTGCACCGTAAGAAACACGGCTGCCCCCTTGCAAATGTTCTTTCAAGACCGGGTGGTGCTTAAGTCGTTGAAATTCGTCAAACGGACTGAGGTGAGGGTTCTCATAACTGAGTGCCGTGACAAGTCCAACGGAGACGAGGTTTTCTTCTAAGTGGTAGAGGAAAAAGCCTCCAGCCGCGCCATTTTCTGATAACGGCCAACCAGCTCCGTGCAAAACCATGCCGGGTTTGTGCTGATCGCTAGGAATTTCCCAGAGCTCTTTGATGCCGATGCCGTAGTGCTGAGGGGTTTTACCTTCATTGAGGTTGAACTTGGCGATGAGTTCTTTGCCAAGATGACCGCGACAGCCTTCCGCAAAAAGCGTGTATTTTGCGTGCAACTCCATGCCCGACTCGAAGCTATCTTTTGCTTCACCATCACGGCCACGGCCCATATCGCCGGTTGCTACACCTTTGATACTGCCATCGTCGTTGTAGAGAATTTCGGCAGCGGCAAATCCTGGAAAGATTTCGACGTCTAATGCTTCGGCCTGCTCTGCCATCCATCGACACACATTGCCAAGGCTAACTATGTAGTTGCCGTGGTTATGCATGGGTTTGGGCACCATCCAGTTGGGGGTTTTGAACGACTTTTCGTCACCTGTCAGGAAAAACACCTGATCTTCTGTGACAGCCGTGTTCAATGGCGCGCCGCGCTCTTTCCAATCGGGGAAGAGTTCTTCGAGAGCAGTGGGCTCAAGCACCGCACCAGAAAGAATGTGAGCGCCGACTTCTGAGCCTTTTTCTAGTACGACTACACTAATTTCACGTTCATTTTCTCTGGCTAACTGCTTGATTTTGCAAGCAGCGGCAAGCCCTGCTGGGCCAGCACCAACAATGACAACGTCAAACTCCATCGATTCGCGTTCCACATGCACCTCTGTTCTGTCTTGAAATTGGTCAGTTTCGACATTATACGAGCTTGCACATAGCAGCGCTCAAATTCGTCTTCAAAGCCACATTATATGATTTCAATCAGGTTAACTTGAAGAGGAGCGGCATTTAAGTGCGGGGAGGAGGCTTGGTATGCAACAGAGGATTAATAGTGGTGAAACGACGTCGGGCGATGATGTGACATCGCCCGAGTTAAAGAAGACTCAATTGTTTGTTTTTTCTACACTTCGCTACCGTCGCGACGACGTTCAGTGCCTATATCAATGTGGTACTTTTTCATGAGTCGGTACAAAGTAACCCTAGACACTCCCAGTTGTTGGGCCGTCTCGGTAACATTGTGGTAGTTGCGGTTCAGAGCCGTACGAATGTAATCACCTTCTGCGCGTTTGCGAGCCATCTCCAAACTGATAACACCATTGCCAACCTCAAGCTCTTCAAGGCCAAGGTCTGCGGGTTGTATGAGATTGCTATCAGCCATAATTAGTGCGCGACGTACGCGATTGAGCAATTCTTGGAGGTTTCCGGGCCAATTGTATCGGTGCATAGCCGTGTGAGCCGCATGAGAAAAACCCTTTACTTTGCTACGGCGCTCTGTAGAGCAGCGTTCGAAGAAATGCTCAGAGAGTTGCTCGAGGTCAGCGATGCGCTCACGTAGGGGCGGGATTTCTACACAAAGAACGCGCATCCGGTAGTAAAGATCTTCGCGAAATTGCTTGGCCTGTATCAATTCTTCCATGTCTTGATCAGTTGATAAAATTAACCGCGGGCTCGCGTCAATTCGGGCTGAAGAGTCGACACGTTGAAAAGACCCAGTTTCAAGAAAGCGCACCATTTGCATCTGCAGCTCTGGCTGTAGCAAATGTACGTTGGCTAAGTGAAGTGTGCCGTCTCGGGCTGTTTCCACTCCACCAACTTTAATCACTTGGCGCACCCCATCATCCGTGATGCGCTCTTGGCCGAAAAGCTCGATCATCAATAACTCAGGAGCAATCATGGAACAATCGATACTGACAAAGTCTTGCTCAGCCTCCGATGACAGCTCATGAATAGCTCGCGCTGCAGTGCTTTTACCCGTGCCCGGTTCACCCAGAATCATGGTGGGTGCGTTGACTCGCGATGCGCGGTGAATCGTGTTCACTACCGACCGCATGGGATCGCTGTTACCAATCAAAGTCACTTGCTTCGTTTCAACTAGCGGAGCGTTGTCAGACTGTGGCCGTAGCATTGCCATACCGTGTGCATGACCAACCGTGCCAACCAATTGCCTGTTATCAACAGGGTGTGTATGGAAGTCGTGACAATGCATAGAAATCAGTTCGCACATGGCCCGATCGGTACGCATGCTGGCAGGTGTTATTGCGATCCAGTAAATAGTTTGCTGAGCAAATAGATTATTTAACCTTTCAAGGCTTTCGGACGAAACACCGTCAATTGATGCAACTGCAACATGAAAGCTAGCACCGCTCAGTGCTTCTTCAGCAGCACTCAAAGTTTCCACAACGCTAACATGCCAGTCCGCAGCGCGAAGTTCATGGATAGTCTGCTGATCGCCGCTGCCGGACGACAAAAACAATAGCTTTCTTTCCACTTCGTTGGATCCTAAAGACCCTTGCTCTGCGTTCTTGTACTGATCTTGATCGTTCATAGTCATAATATTTACGCTTCAATGCTGAGGGGAGGTTTTGTATGGCATCCTTTTACGGATGCTCCCCCACGATTTCACCGGTGCTCTATGTTTCTCGACCGGCGAAATCGATCGCGGATCTCCCTTGTTTCCGCTGAGTTGCCAGCGTAGCTAGGGTCAAAACATTAAATTGCGCGGTATTTCATATTCTTTCGCTAATTAATCTATCCAGTTAGAAAGCAGCACTGCTAAGCGCCTGCAACGCTACTGTTGCAACGACATTCCTGAACTGATGCAAGCATGTTACAAGCGCACTTGCTTAGCGATAAGCACATTGCAGCCGTTCTGTGACCTGGCGCACATAAGTAGATGGTTAGCCACCATATGTCGGGATTTTCATTTCGCAAACATTTGGTTCTGGGCCTGCTTCACGCACTTGAAAGTGTAAAAATAATGAGATTACAACATTTATATTTAAATCAGATTGGAGACTGAGATTAGATATTTATCCAATTGGTCAATTTCAATTGAGACAAATATTGATTGGACAAATCTGTGCGATCATTGAAAGCGAGGGAGGACTGAGTTTCTCTAGTTTGCTCTGAAGAGTTTTACGAAACTTACGATAAAGACTGGCAACTAGTTAGTTTTGGGTTTAATGAATTCGAGCATAAATTCAACACAACGGCGCTTTGGCAACTCTGAGGGATGCAGCTGTTGCATACAGCGAAGTCCAAGGCTGCCCATCGTCAAAAAGCTGTTTATTTCAGTTGCTGGGAGGTCATCACGTATGTCCCCGTCTTCTTGGCCTGCGGCAATATGGGCTGTGACAATAGCGCTGCGTCGTTCGATAGCCTCTGTGATTAGTCGCCAGCTTTCTGGCAATTCATCATCGACTTCAATGGAAGCCCTGAAAATAAAACGGTGGTTTGCCAGCTCGGTGGCGTCTAGAGAATCATTCCAATGGAGCAGAAAATAAGTCTCCAGACCCTTGTAAGCTGATTCGTGTGTCGCAAAAGTTTCTTCGAGCAAATCAAACATCTTTTTCAGATCAGTTTTGATGCACTCATTGAAAAGGTTTTCCTTGTTACTGAATGCACCGTACAAACTACCCGGATGAAGGCCAGTTGCTTTCACCAAGTCCTGCATAGAAGTTCGATTGTAGCCCTTTCTACTAAAGACACTTTTGGCTGATTCTACAACCTCTGGGCGGGAAAATGTCGCAGGTCTCGGCATATCGTCTTTTAAATTTCTCGAATAGGGGGCGTCATTTGATCGATGCAAACTGCGATGCGCAGGCAGATCCGCAATAATACACAGGAAAATAACCGAAAAGGTGAATATTTACATTTGTAATTTTACCTTCGTACTTTACTTATGTCGCTGGGTATAAGTATCCATGTATGACAATAGGCTTGTTTATTAAAAATCGAGCTGTAAATCGAAGCTGGGAAAAAACTTTTTGGCCTGGCTTCGACGTCTGTTCAATAATTCTTGTTTCGTCCAATTTATTGCTTGGTAGCAAATCACAGGCAGGTATTTCTGCATCTACAGCTAAAATCTTAGCGAGTCCATACTTTTTAGTAACTGATCAACTGTTGTTCCATCAGTGGCATGGAGTTCAAAAAAAGTGCTCTTTAAGTTTTTGAATGAGCATTATTAAATAAAATACTGAACAGATCATAAGTTGTAATAGATATTTAAGAGAAATACTAATGCCTGAAATAACAATAGATCAATTTGAGCAGCTCATGGAAAGCGAGCTTCCATTCGCACAAACAATGGGTTTAAAAGTTGACCACATCAGTGAAGACTTAGTGCAAATGCGCGCGGTTTACAACAAAGATTTTCTTAGACCCGGTGGCACAGTCAGCGGACCGGTTATGATGGGTTTAGCTGATGCAGCGATGTTCTTAGCCGTCATGGCAAAGATCGGTCCAGTTTCGCTTGCGGTAACCACTCAGCTGTCGATTAATTTTTTGAGAAAGCCTGAACCCGGTGATGTCTTCGCTGTAGCTCGGTTGCTCAAACTGGGAAAACGATTAGCTGTGGGCGATGTTGCTATCTATAGCGCGAGCCATTCTAGCGATGAGATGGTCGCTCATGTGACCGCAACCTACTCTATTCCTCCACGCTAATGGTAATCCTGCGTTGAGTAAGGGTTGGAGTAAGAATCTTTGAATATCATTTTGTCCCGAAAAGGCTTTGATAGTTCAACGGGAGGTGTGGCAAGTCCCATCATGCCTGATGGAACTCTTGTTAGCCTTCCCATTCCTGATCCGCTAGCTCCTCTGCGCTATCACCAGCTGCTTGGACAGCGCCCATCGATCGCCAGATTGGTGGGCGACCTCACCAAGGATACTGTCACAGGCTCAAATAGGGTGCATCTTGACCCCGATTTGGTTCTGTCACAGCAACATCGAAACAACGAGTGGCAGCCGAGTTTCGGTCAGGCTGGGTCTGCTCTCGGGCATCTGGATGGCTGTGGCGTTGGAAAAGGGGATTTGTTTTTGTTTTTTGGTTGGTTTCGCGCAGTTGAAAAACATGCCAATCGCTGGCGTTATATGTCGGGAGCGCCTGACTTGCATATTCTTTTCGGTTGGCTTTTCGTGGATGAAATTTGGCGTTTTCCGGAACCTGTTCCCGCTGCGCTGCGCGGGCACGTGCACACGGAGCGGAGCTTTCGAGGATCCAATGCTGTCTATCGTGGAGCCGACTATTGGATCTATGGCCAGAACCGATTACCTGGTGCTGGTAACTGGGCTCGCTTTGATTCCCGTTTGAAATTAACTGATGGCCCGCGTCGAAGCCTTTGGAAGCTACCCGCGTGGTTTCATCCAGAGAGTCGTAGCTCTTGTTTGAGCTATCACCAGAAACGTGCTCGCTGGAGTAAAGGGAGCGACTGTTGCCGCTTAGATGTGGCGGCACGTGGCCAAGAGTTCGTTCTGAACTGCGATCATTACCCTGAAGCACCGAGATGGGCCGCAGACTTGATTTCGCTCGCTACTTCGAAAAACTAGGGAGCCTCAGACTTAAGTCCGGCTACTTGCCGTCGGCGTGAAAAATTTGGAGCCAGTAAGGCGCGAATCGGCGGCAAGTGTGATGCTAATGGCTGGATTTGCAACGCGGCTGTGCCGAATTTGGCGCGCCGACGGTGCGAGCATGACTTGATCTTAGGCTCCCTAGATATTTAAGGATAAAGATTTAAAGGATCTTTAGGGTCAACCGACTCCATAAACGGCAGCTTGCGATCCGCATTAGTGAGAAAATACACTTTGCCAATCCAATTGGCCATAATGGCGTGCGCCGTGTCTCTCCAGATGTTGTCCAAACGTTCGACGATCAATTTTTCCGGAAAAAACGGAAGTGAGAGTTCCTGCTGTTTAGCTTTTCTCACCAACGCTTCGTATTCACGTAAAATTGCACGGCTTTGAAGACTAAAATAATTATCTACAAAAGGCGGATAGTCGTCTCTCTCGTTTTTAAAGAACCGGGTAACTTCTCGTTTATATTCTTTGAGTAAGCTTTCTGTATCGAACTCAGGGTGGCCTTGAGAAAAGACGAATCTAAATCCGTCTTCGCTGACGACAAATTGCGCACCGATTTCGTCGCTGTAAACAAGCGTATGCATCCCCACAGCTTCTAGGGTTGATCGATCAACGACGTTGTATCGTGAATGCGGGACACAGAACCTAGCATTCACCCGATTGACCAATGGATGTTCGCTGGCGATTGAGCGGTGTTCGAATACACCCCAACACTTGTGCTGCAAATGCGTGCGTTTGATCCCATAACGATGTTGCCAAACTGCGTGAGTGGCAAGGCAGGAGCAAAATATTGACGTAACATGCTCAGCCGCCCAGTCGACCACTGTGCAGAGGTCGTCCCAAAAAGGTTCTTGCTGCAGATCCGGTTTAGTAATGTTGGCACCCGTGAGAATGAGTGCATCCAATCCTTGCTCACGCAGTTCCTCAAAGTTCGCGTAGTGCTTATCTATATGTTCCGCAGCATCCACACCGCGGTCCAATGAATTTAGTGTGAAAGGGTGAATGTGAATTTGCACAACACGATTTGCACCGTCAAGCAGTCTGAAGAATTGGCGTTCGGTGGCTTCCAAAGCCGCATCGGGCATCATATTGAGCAATCCAACGTGCAATGCGCGAATATCTTGGTGATCAGCTGCATCGACCGAGAGCACTTGGCAACCTTCGCTTAAAAGTCGGTCAAATGTAGGTAACTTATTGTGGGCAACCAAAGGCATGGCAGCTGTCTCCGCTAGTTATTTGGCCTGCTGATCGAGTGCGTCTTCGACAAGTTGAAGAAAATCCTTTTCGTCGCGAACCGCCAACACCTGACGCGCTTCAAGTGAGTAGCCGTACTCTTCAGTGAGACGTTGATAACGTGGAACTCGGGACCGGAACAGCGCTGGGAATATCCAAGTGACAAACTCATCAGGATCAATTTCGGCGACGTAAGTATGCTTTTTGTCGGCCATATAATGGTCCAACTGCTCGTCCAAAAAGTCGGCTCTATAGTAAAGCGGTTTTGGATGACTCTGGGCTCTTTGGATCAATAGCTCCTCGTCTTCATGCGAGGCTCGAATATAGAGTACCAATGTATGCTGAGCTAAGGTCTGCATCACGCTCGGGTCACCGAGCTCACATAAGCTACCACCGGCATCATTCAGGAAATTGTCGTACCCGTAGAGGCGTTTAGCTCGAGAAATAAAACTTGGTACGTCTTTAAATGCTTTTATTTCTGCGTCGTGGTGCAGTTGCTGGCGCCTTTTAAATTCTGTGAGTTCAAGACCATGTAACTCAGGATTGCCGAGTTTGCCTAAAAAAGCAGACAAAGGGGCCAAATTCTCAATAGTTAAGTTACTTCGAATATAGATGGAGTCAGACCGCAGCAGGTTTCGTAGGCTCGGTAATTTCATGGCTTCACTCAATAGTGAGTCATGAATTTCCTCATCGAGATAACGGGTGCCTATACGGTAGTCACCAGAATAGTGAAACCATCGCTCACTCGGTAACTTTTGTGCCAAGGTGCTCTTGCCGACGCCTGACATACCAAGCAATGAAATCCGCTTACTGGGACTGTGACGAAACTCAGTTGCACTTAAACGCACGGGGGTCTCCAGCGGGTGAATCTGATCCTAGGGCGAGATTATAACTACATTCAAACAGATAAGACCGCTTGATCATCTCTTAATTTTTGGGTCAATGAGCAAATAGCTGAGTTAAATCATTGAATGCTTTGAATTCGAGTGCGTTACCAGAAGGATCTAGGAAAAACATCGTCGATTGTTCTCCGGCTTCTCCTGCAAACCGAGTATATGGCTCGATGATGAATTCAACCTTATCACTGACACGATCTCGCAATGTATTCCACTGAGTTGGGCTAAGCACCACACCAAAATGGGGGACGGGTACGCCTTTTCCGTCAACACCGTTGTAGTGCAAAGTTACCTTGCCGTCAGTGCCAAGGTTTGGATTCACGTGAGTCACCAACTGGTGGGAAAAAAAATCCCAATCTATCCAATCGGAGCTACTTCGACCTTGTGAGCAGCCAAGCAATTCGCCATAGAAATATTGGCACTCCTCAAGATCGCGTACCGGAATCGCTAGATGGAATGGGCGCAGTTCACTCATGATTCAATCGCTTCTGTTGATTGATCAACAAGCGGTACATTGCGCTGAAGCGCCATATCCCAAGGAAAATTGATCCATGTGCTTTGGCTAACTTCTGCAATATAGTCGTCCACCAATGGCAAGCCAGCCGGTTTGCCGTAAACAGTGACGAATCGCGCTTTAGGTACGCTATTCCTAACAAACTCTGCTGTTTTCCCCGTGTCGACCAAGTCGTCAACCAGGATCATGCCCTCACCATCACCTTCTACGTCCTTGAGGAGCTGCAGTTCACCTTGCTTTTTGACGTCGTAGCTGGCGACGCAAATGGTATCGACGAGGCGTAGGTTCAATTCACGCGCGATGATAGCTGCTGGAATCAACCCGCCCCTAGAGATGGCAATAACGCCTTTCCATTGACTAGCGGGTAGCAGTCTCTCGGCTAGAAGCCTTGTATCGCGATGCATCTCTTCCCAAGACACGAAGAAGTGTTTTTGTTTTTTCATGTGAATGGTTTACCGAAGGTGTACCAGTAGGGATACACAATGAATTAATTTGCATGTTCGCATTGCAGCGAACTCATAGCACATGTTATCAATACTGTAAGGAAGCGACAATTTAAGTCGTCACAGATAATTTTGACAGTGAGCTTCACTCGCGTGATGAGCTTCAGAGGTATTAGATAATGGCTTGGTTTGATTTGATAGGATCTTGGGCGGCGTCAGTGCAATTTGGCGTAGCGGCTATTTTGGCACTGCTCGGGGTGGAATGCCTGATGTTAGCGCGAAGGTCCTACATGAACACCCGCAATGAATTGGAAGAAGATGCCATGTTAGGTGCCGAGTTTGGCGTTTTTTCCGCACCTAGTGCACGACTGCAATCCGCTCCTGCAGTGCCTAAGCAGTGTTACTTGTTAGCAGCCGGTGGTGCCGCAGCGCTGTTTACTTCTGTGGCTTGTTTGTCGTACACATTCCTGTAAATAAACCGTCTTATAAGGCGTTTTTACTTAGCCAAATCCGCTGAAACTGGTACTGTCTAATTTGTTTCGAGCGTTGATACGTGGTGGTCGCTGGCTCTTTAGCAAGGCTTTGGTGCTAGCATCACGACGTTTTGACACAACTAATGGCTGGTCTTTTGATTTCCTTGCAACGACTGACATGGTGGCTCTCCTAGCGATAGAACAAGTGCTGCCTGTGCAGCATTTGGTCTCTACCTTAGCGTCGCAACTGGTACTATCGGAAATATCCTTTTGGCATAATCTTATGGCAACTCGTGGTTGGTCAATTGCCTAACCAGCTTTTGGATCTGCGTTCGAATTTTGCGCTAAGTCTCGATGACTAGTTCATTGTCGGATATTCTCAATGAAATTCTCCCTGCCAGAAATCCTTCGAGGGATTCCGAAAGCAACGTATGACGCCATCCGCTGCTCAGGTTGCTTTGTTCGCCGCGCAGAAATTTTTCTAGCGACTTTCGCGAAGCTAACACCTGTGGATTGATGCTGTGTTCGTGTCCTTTTAACCTGACTAAGGAAGTCATGGCATCGACGGCAGCTTCTTGACCCTCGCTTAAAGCCTGAGCTGAGCCCTTTTTTACTAATGGTTGGGGGTTCTTTTGCCCCGCTGCTATGGCATGTAACAGCGCTTTACCTTCTCTTTTAAGCACCTGTTCAGGGATGCCACGGACACGCGTCAAACTGTCAAAATCTCTGGGTAGTTGTTTGGCGATGTCCAGTAGAGCAGCGTCTTTTAAAATCCAGTTTCGAGGCCTGTCACGCTCCAAAGCCGTTCGTTCACGCCAGACGGCTAGTTGCTGGGCGGCTCCTCGTGACTTGGCAGATAGACGGTCGAGTCCTTTCATGCGCTCCCAAGCGCGGTCGGGAGAACGGTTGAAGCGTTCCTTATCGGCCAATTGCTGCCAATCAGCTACTAGCCATGAATCTCGGCCAGTCTGCACTAATTTTTCCTGCAGCTGTTGGTAGATTTTGACCAATTCGATGACGTCATCAGCAGCGTACTGAAGTTGCGCTTCACTAAGCGGTCTACGGTTCCAATCTGTGCGTGTTTGAGACTTATCGAGTGTTCGCCCACAAATCATCTCTACCAGTCGACCGTACCCGACCTGTTCTGGATAGCCCAACAGGGGGGCTGCAATTTGGCTGTCCCAGAGATTAGGTGGCGGGCTTCCACACAGTTGATTAAAAAGTTCTAAATCTTGCTCTGCTGCATGGAAAATCTTGAGCAAATCTGGCCGGTAAAGTGCCTTAAGCAGAGGTTGCAAAGATAAATTTGCCTGCGGATCGACGCAAACAGCCCAATCAGGTGTCGCCAATTGAAGCAAGCAAAGTACTGGGTGGTAGGTTTTCTCGCGCATAAACTCTGTATCAACGGCAATCCAGTCGATTTTTTCAAGTCGTTGCGACAGATCGGCCAATGCTTCAGGCGTATCGATCATCCGCCAGCTATTATTTTTGTCAGTCATTTGTGTAGGCTCTTTCAGGCACAGGTAGCCTTTAGTCAGGCGCGTTAAGGCTAAGTTGCAAGAATAGACGTAGCGGGGTTGAAATTGTCAATTCGCACTACATTTAGTGGAGAGAAGGTGACGTCTAGAGGACGTTAATGTTGGCTCTCGTGTCATGAGCCTGTAAGAAACACTCGGTGCGGCATACAAACTGCTTTTTCAGTACCGACCAATGGGAAAAACACACCATGGGTAACCAGCATTCAGACGACCACGGATTGGCGACGGAGACGGCTCAGCCAAAGCTCAAGCCGCCACCAGATTATCAAGTGGTTTTGATGAATGATGATTACACACCCATGGAGTTCGTTGTGCAGGTCTTGGAGAAGTTCTTCACGCTAGATCGCGAACGTGCGACTCAAGTGATGTTAGAGGTGCACACCCAGGGGAAAGGCGTTTGTGGCGTATATGCACGTGACATCGCAGAAACTAAGGTCGCAATGGTTAATCAATTTTCGCGGGAACATCAGCATCCACTCAAGTGTCAGATGGAAGAAGTCTGAAGTGAGAGTATGTTGGTCCGCAATCTCGACTAGAGGTGAATAATGCTAAGTAAAGAACTCGAAGAAACCCTGAACAGCGCTTTCCGTCGCGCGCGTGACCAGCGTTTTGAGTTCATGACCGTCGAGCACTTGATGCTGGCGTTGATTGACAACGTTCAAGCTACTGAGGTTATTCGTGCTTGTGGGGGTGGAATAGATCAGTTGCGTGAAGAGCTGCGCCATTACATAGAGCGTAACACTCCTGTGTTAGATGACAGTGAGTCTCGCGAGACCCAGCCCACGCTGGGGTTCCAGCGAGTACTACAACGCGCAGTGTTTCATGTGCAGTCTTCTGGTAAGAAAGAGGTGTCCGGTGAAAATGTGTTGGTTGCCATATTTGGCGAGCAAGACTCTCACTGTGTCTATTTGCTTAATAAACAGAATATAACGCGTCTCGATGTCGTCAACTATATCTCGCACGGTATTTCCAAAATGCGTGATGAGGAAGGCGAAGAAGATGATGCAACCAGTGCCGACAATGTCGTCGAAGAGGGTCGCGACGAAAAACCTCTTGATAAGTATGCGACTAATCTCAACACGCGTGCAGCTGAAGGTAAAATTGACCCGCTGATTGGCCGAGAGCACGAAATTACTCGTGCAGTACAGATTTTATGTCGTCGCCGAAAGAACAACCCGCTTTTAGTCGGTGAAGCCGGCGTCGGTAAAACAGCTATTGCTGAAGGCTTGGCCAAAAAGATCGTCGACGGTGAAGTGCCGGAAGTTCTCTCTGAAGCGGTGATTTATTCGCTCGATCTAGGTGCATTAGTGGCTGGCACTAAGTATCGAGGAGACTTCGAGAAGCGACTAAAGAGTATCTTGGCACAGATAAAACAGGAGGCCCACGCGGTACTGTTCATCGATGAAATTCACACCATCATCGGTGCGGGTGCCGCCTCTGGAGGGGTCATGGATGCTTCTAATTTGATCAAGCCCATGCTGGCTACGGGTGAGCTCAAGTGCATGGGATCGACAACCTATCAAGAGTATCGTGGGGTTTTTGAAAAAGACAAAGCATTAGCCCGTCGCTTTCAAAAAATTGATGTTGTGGAACCAACCGTTGATCAGACTTTTGGCATCCTCAAGGGGTTGAAGTCCCATTTCGAGACTTTCCATGAAGTCCGATATACACAAGATGCGTTGCGCGCTGCAGCTGAATTGTCAGAGCGATATATCAACGACCGGTTCTTACCAGACAAAGCCATCGATGTCATTGATGAAGCTGGCGCGAACCGACGTTTACAGCCTGCGGCTAGCCGTAAGAAGACTATTGGCCTGCGGGATGTTGAGGCAATTATTGCCAAGATGGCTCGTATCCCTGAAAAAAGTATTTCAAGTTCGGATGTTGAAAAACTGCGCACGCTCGAACGCGACCTCAAGCTACTGGTCTATGGCCAAGATGAAGCCATTGATACGTTGGCTAACTCAATTAAGATGGCGCGTTCTGGGTTGGGAACAGAAGATAAACCTATCGGAAGCTTTTTGTTTGCCGGACCAACGGGTGTCGGTAAAACGGAAGTAACCCGGCAGCTGTCTCATGTGCTGGGCATCGAACTGGTTCGCTTTGATATGTCGGAATACATGGAGCGCCACACAGTTTCGCGACTAATCGGTGCGCCTCCAGGTTATGTCGGTTATGACCAAGGGGGATTGTTAACCGACGCGGTATTAAAGAACCCTCACGCTGTCATTTTATTGGATGAAATTGAAAAAGCGCATCCGGATGTTTTTAACCTGCTGTTGCAGGTGATGGATCACGGCACGTTGACGGATAACAACGGGCGCAAAGCTGATTTCCGCAATGTGATCTTAGTTTTGACTACAAATGCTGGAGCTCAGTCGATCAGTCGCCGTTCTCTGGGCTTTGTCGAGCAGGACAACACCACCGATGGTATGGAAGCGATACAGCGTTTATTTACCCCTGAGTTTCGCAATCGCCTAGATGCTATCGTGCAATTTAAGGCGTTGGATGTATCGATTATTACTTCGGTTGTCGATAAATTCGTGATCGAACTCGAGAGTCAGCTTTCGGATAAAAACATCCAGCTGGTTGTTGACGAGCAGGCAAGAGCTTGGCTTGCGGAGCATGGATTCGACCCTCAGATGGGTGCCCGACCAATGCGTCGTGTCATCCAAGAAAATATCAAAAGGCCACTGGCTGATGAAATTTTGTTTGGGCATTTAGCCAAAGGGGGCAAAGTGACTGTCTCTGTAGGCAACGATGAAAAACTCAGTTTTGCATACGACAAGGAAGCCGAGGTCGTTTAAACAGCTTTTTTAACAACACGATAACCGTACATTGAGTAATTGATGTACGGTTTTTTTTGACTTTTTCTGCTCTAGCCACTGCTAAGTATTTATGCGTGTGAACTAGCACTTTCTCGGGCAGAGGGATACTTACGCAGGAAAATATTCAGCGCAACGCGTTTAAATCAGGGTGGGGGTGCGGAGGGGGCTAGCTCAACAGTGCAAACAAGGCCGCACTGCTATTAAAACTTAGCGACTGCGGTAGACGATTCGGCCTTTTGAGAGGTCGTAAGGTGTCAATTCTACAGTGACTTTATCGCCAGTCAGAATTCTGATGTAGTGTTTGCGCATTTTGCCTGAGATGTGTGCGGTCACTTGGTGGCCATTCTCGAGTTCAACACGGAACATTGTGTTAGGCAGTGTGTCGACCACAGTGCCTTCCATCTGGATGGGTTCTTCTTTCGCCATGTTTAGAGGTGAAATCCTTAAAACGTATTATCAACAATATCAGTCCGCCACTTTATCAGCAAAACTGGTTGATGTGTGGTGTTTGTTTGAAATATGTGACATTTTCCTCGGCTTTTATTGCTGGCGGTTATACTTTGACGCTATTCGAAGGTTGTAGCTGTGCTGCGACCGCTTACAAGGGAGTTGAACACGGGTGTACTGGTCTGCGGGAGAGAAGCCGCTTTCAAATAGCCAGCTGGCTAAGTTGCTTACTCTCTATGAGCAAAACTATGTTCAAGTACGAATGCTAATCCCCAAGCTGCAGACGATGGCAACGGGGGTTTATTGGTCGCGACTGGAGAGCTGTCTCGATTTGAGGCTGCAGGTTCTTGAGGTCAGCCCATATACCACCACAATCAATCTCAGCTATGTTTTTGACGGCAGTACTCGAGGGCATGCAGCGCCAGATTTACAGATAAGGGTCTATCACGATGCCCGGTCAGCGGAAGCGCTCAGTGGATTGGTGCATGGGCACCGCCTGACTACCCGGAATGTACGCACGCTCATCGGTAGTTGGCATTTAAATCGATTCTTGTTTAAGTGGCTTAGCTACTGCCGCTTCAGGGGTCACGGCTTCGACATTGATCAAGTTCTTTCCAAAAGCAATTCAAGCGCAAACGGATAATCTATGGATTTTTCTGCTTCTAGAAAGCCCGTTAGGTTGCTTCACCAGAAACCTCAGCGACCACCTGA
Source organism: uncultured Granulosicoccaceae bacterium (assembly GCA_937965695.1). GTDB lineage: Bacteria > Pseudomonadota > Gammaproteobacteria > CALCKW01 > CALCKW01 > CALCKW01. The sequence goes on along the minus strand of CALCKW010000002.1, from coordinate 76,886 downwards.
ATATACGTTGCTGGTACGTGGCCTATTGGTTTTGTTTTTATTACTGCTAACGGTAGCGGTTTTTTGGTTCGACAGAGATGGATTGGTCGATCAGATAGATGATGTTGTCAGTTTTTCTGATGTGCTCTACTTCACCATGGTCACGCTCACGACCGTGGGTTACGGTGACATCGTTCCGATAAGTGAGTCGGCGAGACTGTATAACGCTTTTTTTGTCGCACCTATTCGGCTCTTAATTTGGCTTATATTTCTCGGTACGACTTATCAATTTGTCTTGCAAAAATACATCGAAATAATACGGTTGAAACGTATGGAACAAACACTAGTAGATCATGTGGTGATCTGCGGCTATGGCCATGGTGGCAGGGTTGCGGCTAAGGAATTGTTGGCGCGTGGTTATAAAGCGGAACAGGTTTTAATCGTGGAACCAGATCAGTCACGTATTGACGGCGCTGTTGAATCTGGATTTGTCTGTCTGCACGGTGATGCGGGTGATGAAAGTGTGCTGAAGCAAGCTTGTATTGTCAGAGCAAAGGCGGTCATTGTTGCCGTCGCCAAAGACGATGCCGCCGCGATGGTTGTATTGACCGTGCGCAGCGTGGCCCCAAATGTGAGGTTGATTGCGCGGGTCGAAGAAGAGAGCAACGGTAAGCTATTGCGCAAAGCCGGTGCAGATACAATTGTACCTGCGGCAAGATTAGGAGGGTTTTTGCTGGCGGGATCAGTTGATGCCAATGGCAATTTGCCTTTAGTTGCGGATATGTTGTCAGCACGTGGCGGCGTGTCCCTGGTTGAACGGGCAGTGTGGCCCGATGAAATTGGGCTAAAGTCAAATGCATTGCCGCAGAGAATTGTCATTTCATTACGACGCGGTGATAAAAATATCGACTTCACCCAAGAGCCACATAGCACTATAGCGTCAGGAGATATTTTGACTCTAATAGAGCAGGCTAGCGCCAAGTAGTGTATTTTTTAAGATCAATAATAGGTCTAAAACTCTTTTCAGGATGCAAACCATGATTGACATTTTGTTGGACCCGCTTGTCTGGATTGCGGGTGCGCTTATGTTTACCATGCTATTAAGCTTGTTTGGGCGCCGTTGTTTGCGCTGCTTATTTTTTAGCTTTGCGACACTTTGTTTATTGGTTGCCGTTTCCAGCCCAGGGTTCGCTAATCGTTGGTTGGCGACTCTCGAAAATACTTACCCCTTACAAGCATGTGATGTGGAGTCCAATACGCGACCAGTTGTAGTGCTTGCAGGTGGTTTGGCAGGTGGCTATAACGAGTTTTCACCGACCCAGCGTTTAAGTAATGCAAGCAAAAATAGAGCACTTGCGGTCTCTGAAGTGGTAAAGCCTGAAGGAATGTTGTTTATTGCGGGAGGCCGGGCGCGCTACCGACAAGATGAGGCAGAGGCTGATGCAATAGCACAGTTCATTGCACCGCTGTTGGCCGATGACATCACGGTTATCACTGAAGTGGGCTCTGAAAATACGCATCAGAATGTTCTAAATATTGAGAGTATTTTTGAAGAGATGCAGATGCCCAAAGATGTGCTTTTAGTGACAAGTGCATGGCATATGCGCAGAGCTGTAGGAACATTCAGAAAACGTGGCTTTGAAGTATGTACCTACGCAGTAGATCCGCTGCAGCACATCGGTGTGCCGTTGACCACCCTATGGCCACAGGTGACTGCGTTAAACAAAACGGCTATCTCAATTCACGAGTGGGTTGGGTGGCTTTATTATCGTCGGCAGGGTTATATCTAGAGGCCACTTGGTTCAGGGCATATAGGCAATAGTGGTTGCAGGCTTTTCGCAGCAGCCAGCAGACGATACTCGTCGCCAGGACGGGCTAGAAGTTGTAAAGCCATAGGCAATCCATTGCTGTCCAAGCCTGCAGGCAGACTAATGCCACAGCACCCGTAGACACTTCCTATGACGGTGAAATCCAATAGGCCATTGCTAAATCGCTCGTATCCCTCCGAACTTTGCAGCGCAGAAAGTGGTGGTGCGGATAATGCGGTTGTTGGGCTCAAAACAACATCTGCGCCATTGAAAAATTCTTCTCGGTGCAAAGCTAAAGCAATAAACTGGTGGTGTCTCGCTTGTAGTGATCTGTCATCAACGGATTCACTGGCTTTGACGAGTGTGTCAACTTGAGTGTTAAGGTTTTTACGCCATTGTGGCAGCTCGGAGGCTAAAAAGCGGGTGAGCTCTACTGCAGCGGTATTGTGGCCGCTACTCAATATTTCATCTGCAGTCGTAATTGCCGCTTGCCCCGCAACCTTTATTTTGCAGCCATTTGCGCGAATAGCTGTAGAAATTTCTAAAAAACACTCGAGCCTGTCAGAATCGCAATTGCCCATCAAAATTTCAGGCCAAATCGCAATGGTCAGCTCTGTAAAAGGCAGAGCTTCGATAGGGACGCCGTGGTCAATAGCACTTATCGCGTAAAGTAAATCATCGAGATCACGGCTGAACAAACCTAAGGTGTCGGAGCGAGTCAGTAATGGGACGATTCCATCCAATGGCCAATGCGCTTTGCTCGCTTTAAACCCTACGCAGCCACACAGAGCGGCTGGTACGCGGACTGAGCCACCGGTATCTGTGCCTATACCCAACATTGCCATACCGCTTGCGACTGCCACTGCTGTTCCACTGCTGGATCCGCCGGGGACCAGGGGCTCCTCGTGTGGTGACCACGGGTTTATCGGTGTCCCTTGATTAGGATTGTATCCAGACCCTCCAAGGGCGAACTCGGCACAATGGCTTTTGCTGCTGATAACCGCACCGAGAGACTGTAAACGTTTAACAAAGCTACCACTGCGTGTCCACTTACTTGGAAGCGCCTTCGCGGAGCCTGCATATGTTTGAAATCCTTCCACGCCAATATTGTCTTTTGCGCTGATCGTTACGCCACTCAGTGGGCCTTCACTGGTTGGAATCGGAGCTTTTCGCCACTCTCGCAATGCACCTAGACGGGCGTTGCACCGACAAGTCTGGGACAGCGCAATTTCCTGGGCGCTACTTTTTTGTAGCTCCCCTCGGCGGCAACTCGCTAAAAATTCGAGCAGGCTAATCATGGCTTACATCAAACCCCAATAGTTAAGTGCAAAAGTGCCAAGGCCAATGCTCAGCACTGCGCCTAGCGTAGTGAGCGCGATGATTTGTGCTGATAACGTGGCATTGCCCCCAAACCCCACGACCATCGCAAAACTAGCTGTTGCAGCTGGGGACCCAGTCATGAAGAACAACACACCAAGAGGCATTCCCTGCATGCCAAAGCCAAAATGAGCGACAGAGCATGCTATGGCAGGTGCTACAAACAATTTTCCTATACTAGCCCAAGTGGCGACACGATCAGGTGGATAGAGAGCGCTGAATTTTAGTGAAGCGCCTACACATAACAAGGCAACCGGTAGGGCGAGTTGTGACAGCAAATCTAAACTTGTTTCCACCGCCGAAGGCAATTTTATTTCTAATAGGGCTGCTAGTAAGCCGGTCGCTATCGCCAAAATCAACGGGTTTCGTAAAATCCCAAGATAAGCTTGTTTCCTTGCCTGGGTACCGCTGGCTTCAGTGCTATCTTGGCTCAATATAATGACGGCTAAGACATTGTAAAGCAGCGTATTCAAGGTGATTGGTACCGCTGCTAATTCCAAGCCTTTAGCACCGTACGCGCTGCTAACGAGTGCGAGCGAGATGATGCCCATGTTGCTTCGAAAAACGCCTTGAACAAAAACACCCCGGTCGGCTGACTCCTTGACTAAATAACGCGCTGCAACCAGTGCCAATGCAGTTATGGACAGGGTGTTGAACAAACTGAAGGCTATTAACAGCAGGCCACTGCCATCCTGCCAATCGGCATTGAAAACCAGCACAAACAAAAGGCAGGGCAGAGAGATGTTGAACACCAAACGTGAAGCACTGTGCACAAAATGCTGATCGATCAGCCCAGCACTTCGGCAGGCCACACCCACAACGGCAACTAGCACCAAAGGTGCTGTTATACCGAATGCGGTACTTAGGTGTAGCCATATTTCTGTCATTACAATGCCATCTCTTTACAGACGGATCCGCCGAAGTTGTGTTGATGTTGTATCATTTGCCTTTATCGATCAACTTGGTGAGGGCGTACGCGCCAGCAATGGGAACTATTCAAGACATCGAGCAGCTTGCACTGCGCGACTTTAGCGAAAAATCGTATCTCGATTATTCTATGTACGTCATTCTAGACCGTGCGCTGCCACATATTGGTGACGGTCTCAAACCGGTGCAACGACGCCTGATTTACGCCATGAGCGAGTTGGGATTGTCGGCAGGGCAGAAGCATAAAAAATCTGCCCGCACGGTGGGTGATGTGTTGGGCAAATACCACCCGCATGGCGATAGTGCCTGTTATGAGGCGATGGTGTTGATGGCACAGCCTTTTAGCTATCGCTATCCGCTAGTTGATGGGCAGGGCAACTGGGGATCGCCAGACGACCCCAAGTCCTTTGCCGCGATGCGTTACACCGAATCGCGTCTAATGCCGATCGCAAAAACCTTGCTTCAGGAATTGGGTCAAGGCACTGTCGATTGGGCCCCCAACTTTGATGGCACTTTAAAAGAACCCAAGGTCTTGCCGTCTCGCTTGCCACATGTACTGCTCAATGGCACCACCGGAATTGCAGTTGGCATGGCCACTGATATTCCACCACACAATTTACGTGAGCTTGTGAGTGCGTGCATTGCGCTACTTGACAGACCATCGACTGATCTCGATGGTTTACTGGAACACATCAAAGGACCTGACTACCCGACCGGTGCGGAGATCATCACGCCACCAGAGGATATCAGACAGATCTATGAAACAGGGAATGGCTCAGTGCGTCAGCGCGCCATCTATGAGCGCGAAGGCAACGATCTCATCGTCACCAAACTGCCGCATCAGGCGTCGCCAGCTAAGATTTTGGAGCAGATCGCGGCCCAAATGAATGCCAAAAAGTTGCCGATGGTAGAAGATCTTCGTGACGAGTCTGATCACGAGAATCCCATTCGACTAGTTATTACACCGCGTAGCAACCGCATCAATTTCGATGCTTTGATGAATCACCTTTTTGCCACAACGGATTTGGAACGAAATTATCGAGTCAATCTAAACATGATTGGCTTGGACGGTCGTCCAGGCGTGCGCAATTTGCGCACTATCCTTAGCGATTGGCTTCAGTTCCGTGTAGAAACTGTTCGTCGTCGTTTGCAGTTTAAGTTAAACGCTGTTGATGAACGTCTTCATAAATTAGAAGGCTTGTTGATCGCGTATCTCAACATTGATGAAGTGATTCGTATCATTCGTACCGAGGACGAGCCAAAGCCTGTGTTGATGGCTCGCTTCGATCTCTCGGAGATTCAAGCCGACTATATCCTTGATACACGCCTGCGTAACTTAGCGCGACTCGAAGAAATGAAAATTCGAGAAGAGCAGGAAGCTTTGAACAAGGAGAAGACAGCACTGGAACTCACGTTGAGCTCTGACCGTCGCTTGAAGACTTTGGTTAAAAAAGAACTGCAATCGGATGCCGATACTTACGGCGATGACAGACGTTCACCATTGGTTCGTCGTGATGTAGCGCAAGCGATGTCTGAGACGGATTTGATCCCTTCGGAGCCTGTCACAGTTGTATTGTCACAGCGGGGGTGGATTCGAGCGGGCAAAGGCCATGAGGTTGACCCGATGGCATTGAATTACAAGGCCGGTGACGACTATCAGTCGCATGCCAAAGGGCGCAGTAACCTTCCAGCTCTATTTCTTGATAGCACAGGTAGAGTTTATGCAATTCCATCGCACGGATTACCTTCAGCACGAAGCCTTGGAGAGCCATTGTCTGGCCACGTTAAATCACCAGACGGTGCTACCTTCATCAGTGCGATGATGGGGGCGGTTGATACTCGATATTTGTTTGCTAGTACCGGTGGTTATGGCTTCCAAGCCGAACTACAAGACATTATCAGCAGAAACAAAGCGGGTAAAGCTGTACTTAGCTTGCCAAATGGCGCCGCCGTTTTGCAACCGTCCCGAATCTTTGACCCCGCACTTGATAAAGTGGCAGTCATTGGTAACAACGGTAATATGCTCACTTTCGATATTACAGATGTTCCAGTCGCGGCCAAGGGTAAGGGTGGAAAGCTAATGGCTATCCCTGGGCCAAAGCTCGCTGCCGGTGTTGAATATGTGGTTGCTGTTGCGGTAGTTCCAGTAGGGGGCAGTCTGCGACTGGAAGCGGGCAAGCGTCATACGGTTATAAAGTATCGGGACCTTGATGATTACGCCGGTGAGCCGGGCAAACGCGGTACTAAGTTACCGCGTGGATATCAAAACGTTGATAGTTATTCCGTAGAACAATAATACACAGGCAAGTATTTTGGAAAAAAAGGGCGGGTTTTACCGGCCCTTTTTTTTTGTTGTTGTTTAATTCTAAGCTTCACTTAGTGCGCAAGTAGTGATCGTTAGAGGCCCAGTTAGCGCACATACTGCCAATACCCAACGCAATTTTTGAGACGCTTTTTCCCAAGAATGGCGAACCCTTTCTAAGATACTAGGGGGATTGAATAGAGCGCTAGAATAACGGCTTGGGGTATAGCTCGGCTGTTGTTCATTTGGTGCAGCCTTGGCACGCGCCTCTAGAACACCTTGAAAACGGCCTGAACTAATCAGAGGCAGGCGTTGCCAAAGTGGCCACTTGCGACCCCAAGTTGGCGAACAAACCAAAGAACGCAGCGCAAAATTTTCTTTCCCTATCATCTTGCTCCAGCTGCTCAGAGATTTAAAACGTACTCCTTCTCCAGCGGTGTTAGCACCTAGACGTCTAACCACATCTTCGATCCAACGTTGGCGAGTAACTGCAAAGATAAGTCGACCAGGTAAGTCATCACCCATCACTCCTTGATAGAAATTCTCCTCAATCAACAACAGCCCACCGGGACGAAGCAACTGACGTGCTTTCTTCAATGCTCGTTGCTGAAGCGCGGCAGTATCTGCCTCGTTGTCAGTAATGAAGTGGTGTAACACAGTTTTAAAGATAACAAAGTCGTAGCGCTGAGCGGGCTCGAATGAGAAGTAGTCTACGCTCATAAGTTCTAAGCGTGGATCATCAACGAAAGTCTCGATGGCAAGTTCGCTTTTGTCTAACACGGTCATGCTGCAGCCAGGTACTTGGTCGCAAACCAATTGGGCGTATCGACCAATACCGCCGCCTACATCCAAGCCGTGTAATTCTTCACGTTCAAGACCTTTTAACAATTCTGCGACGCGTTCTACATCGTAATTGTCGGATTGGATCCCTTGAGCCCATTCGACGAACATGTGCTCGGACTGGTTCTTAGCTTCCGCCATCTTAATCTCCACTTATCGTTCTAGTCTCTCTTGGTAATTCCATCATCTATGGATCACCGAATTTCTCAACAAATAGTACTTCGATACAATTGCTATGGCACTCATAAATTGGTGTTTGCGTGGTTGAATCGTGACGTATTAGGCATGTTTCTCTAGGATCTAAGCAGATTACGCAAAGAACGTTGATGTTGCATATTAAAATTAAATCTATTGGCTGTTTCTAGCCGTGAGTAAAATTGAGTATGATTCACAATTTTTGGGACTAAAATTAATCCATGATCTGATTCAAGTTTCTAGTGCTTTAATACACGCCAGTTGATCTAAGCACACAAGTGCCAGACAGTTTTAGGTATCTGACAGCGACTGCTTTTTATGCGCTTGGTTGAATAAACAAACCTCTAACATCGGCACTATCGCTGTATTGCTTTAGCGATTGTTAATCATACAGATTTTCAATTTCTTTCACTGGCATCTTGGATTTCAATTTGCATAGGAAGTTTCACCTTGGGTGAAAAAACAAATTCTGGCCTCACGATGCTCTACAAAAAAATATTACGCTTAGTTAATTTTTGTTCGATGCTGATAGTGCTTGGTGGTTGCTCTGGTGGCCTTTTCCCTCTTACTCCAGCTCAAATTGAGCAAAAAGTTGAAGTGACTGGCCTGAGTTTTGACAAGAAAGTTAAATACACCGGCCCTACCATTCATTCGAGAGGAAAAAGAAGCTCGATTGAAGATATTCAACTGACTCGTTTGTATGCTGAACGCTCAAAAGTTAGCGATGAAATCGAGTACTTCGTGCTGGCAGATATAATGTACCCTAGAGGTGTCCGCTACTATCGCCGCGCTCGCTTTGAAGATTCATCTTGGGTTCACCTAAAAAAAATAAAAAATGCTAAAGAACAATGTGTAACCAAGAACTGTTACAAGACATATTCTGTGCGTTTTCCAGTGAAACTCTCCAGATTAGTTGGCCACTCAAGGCTAGACTTCAGACTGGAGTCTTTTACGGGTTTAGAGAATGTGTTTTCAATACCCCGAAAACATATTGAAGGCTTTATTCTAGCAACCAAAAAACACCGTCGACATCACAGCTCTTAAGCTTCTAATCCTTTGCCCATCTAAAGGATGAATCGCTAAGTCCGTAGAACTGGGATGCTATGCATAATTATCTTTATTTAGTCGGGGGCTTTCTAGCACAGAAATATCTACGCAGTAATATTTATCCGAGCTTAAAAATCACTGGAAACTCGAAATCCCAACTCTGCCTTTTTATTTCATCGGGGAATGGCATAAAGCTTCCCACTTTGCGAACAGCTTCTAAAGCTGCTTTATCAAGAGACTGCACACCCGAAGACTTCAGAACTCTCAATTCGCGTATAACTCCGCTAGGCTCTAATTGTAAAAACACGACTACGGTACCTTCCATCCGTTTACGCCTAGCTTGTCGCGGGTAGCGACGTTGCTTCAGGATGGCCTGTTGAATCGAGCTTTTGTATTTGTCTACAACTCCCTGAATATTTTGGTTGGATAAACTATTGAACGCAGATGCATTTAATGCAGTAGCCCGAGTATCATCGGTCTGTATTTTATTTTCAGGCGCAATATTTTTTTCTGAATCTGTGTTTTCAATATTTACTGTTGTCGTAAGCTCGGGTTCGGGTTCGGGTTCGGGTTCGGGTTCGGGTTCGGGTTCGGGTTCGGGTTCGGGTTCGGGTTCGGGTTCGGGTTCGGGTTCGGGTTCGGGTTCGAGTTCGAGTTCGAGTTCAGGTTCAGGTTCAGGCTCAGCCACAGTCTTATGAGTCAGATCGACCTTTGGGGGAAGGTTGGGTTTAATCGCTGGTTCTGAGTGCACCGCAGGGTCGAGTAATGGTATGGGATCATCAATTTTGTTGTTTAGGGCCACTAGCTCCTCAGCTGCAGTCGGTTCTGAGATTATCGTTTCTACAGGCTCGGGTTCGTCGAACATTGCTATACGGAGGTTCAGCGTCTGGCCGACTTGGTTCTGCATTAAGGGCTCTTCGCGGTCGCTCCAAAAGATAAAAGTGATTAGTAACGCTGCGTGGAAAATCAGCGATAAACCTACCCCAATCATGCGAAAACTCAAGGCGTCTTCCTGGTGCGAATAGACACTTTGTCCATCGGACGATTTTTAAGTAAATCGATCACAGATACAAATTTGGCAAATGGCACTGTCTCGTCGATGACCAGCGAGACCGGTGCAAGGCTGTCGCTATCTGCCAGAAGAGAGCTGAGATTTTCGAGTGAGCTCTCCTCGCCGTTGAAATAAAAATTAAAGTCTCTATCAATAGCTATTTCTAATGCCTTAGGCTCCTGCTGAGCTACGTTACCGTCAGCCTGTGGCAGAGCAATATCTAATTGCCCACTGGCGACAAACGTCGCTGTGGTTAAGACGATGGCCAGTAGCACCAGCATGATGTCAATAAAGGGGATAACATTGATACTATCGAATTTTTTCAAAGAACTAATGCTCGCGCTTGTGCGTGATTTTCCACTCTGAGAGCAAAGACTCAGCTCGGGCTGTCAGAGCGTTATAAAAAACCATTGTAGGAATCGCGACTAAGAGCCCTAGTGCCGTGGCTTTGAGTGCTAGTGCGAGTCCGACCATGACGGCTTTTGTATCTATTTGACCGCTTTGGCCTATGTCGTAGAAAGTCAGCATAATGCCAAACACTGTGCCCAACAGGCCTACGTAGGGCGCGTTGGAGCCAATCGTGGCAATCATGGTTAAACCTTTGTTTAAATCTAATTTTAGGCTTTCTAGTTGCTCAAAATTGCTCACCGAAACACGACGGTAGTGCAGAGCTCGCTCGATCGTATAGGCCATCGCTAGTATGCTCATCAGACCGAGAACGCCAAAAATACTTAAATCCAAGTAATCGCGAATAAAATCCATCATCGTTAAAAATCAGCCTTAAAGCCTAGAGAGATTAATCGAGGCAATTGCTCGATCTCTGTTTTCTCGCTGTAGTCTGCGTTGTAATCGTAACCGGACAAGTTTTTCGTGCCCAGCAAGTTACTCACCTCAAAATATGCACTCATTTCTCGACCATTGCTACGCGGAATCTTACGATCTACGCGCAGGTCAAGCCGATGATACACAGGGAAGCGCTCACTGTTTATGTCCCCATATATTGGGTCGTATTGTCCCGCTTCGCCGGCTCGCTCAGTAGAGCCAATAACAGGTGTGTAGGGCGCGCCGCTATGCACCCAGAGCTTAGCTCCAGCCTCCCACAATGGCGAGATTTTGTAGTTGGCAACCAGCGAAGCATTGAACGGTTGATCGTAGTCAAAGTCAAAGCTTTCTCCGGTAATCTTATGTGTGCGTTCTGCCTTCGCCACCGAAACTGATAGCCAACCTGAGATTCTATCGCCAAAGTTCTTACGGACGATTGTATCAAGTCCATAGGCTCTGCCTTCGCCGTTATTTGCATACCGGTTTAAATCATCTCCTGTTACCAGTTTGTCGCTCTCTTTGGCCCAAATCTCAGTTTTAATATCTACGCCCGAATCGAAATATTTTTGCACACCAAGCACGGCGTGTGCTGATTCAATGTACTCTAATTCTGGGTTGCCAAAGACGTCATTTATCTCATGGTAATTAGGCATGGCGCGGTGCAACCCCGTACCGGCACTAAAAACTAAATCTTCACGATGAGCGTACTCCATTGAAATTCTGGGTTCCACCAACTGCTCTTCGAGATAATCTTCTGCATGGAAAACAAGTGCAGGGAATACAGTCAATTTGTCGTTTATGTACCAGTTGTCTTTAACAAATAATTTGAACGCATTGAATTTGACAGTTTCATCGACAGCCAATCGTTCTGAGCCTGATAGCGTGCAGCCAGGCTCAAATTCCGTGCAACCGGGGTCATTGAAAGCAACTTCAATGTCTGCATTTTCTCTTGATACGCGTGCCCCCAGTTTAAGCGTGTGCGTGTCATTTAATGGGAGCTCGAGGTGAGTTTTGAATAGTAGTGAATGGCTGCTCACATGACTTTCGCCAGCACGACCTATTTGTTCATCGCTGGCGCTCCAGTTGTTCGAGATGACCGACTTGAGTCTCGCGCCATCGTTGAGATCTTTATCCCAGACAATACTCTGCTCATGAAAACGTTCTTTGTTGTAGTGGCGCCCAGCAAGTAATGGCTCGTTTTCGATTTCACTCGAGTCAAGAGAGACCTGTATTTCATGTTCGTCGCTAGCGCCAGTCAATTGTAAGCGAAACACAGAGTCAGGGCCCACATGCCACACATACTTACCTTGATAGTCGCTGTATTTAGGAAATTGCTTAAAGCTAATTCCGTCGTCTTCATCGAGCTGATCCTCTAGCAATAGATCAAGGTAGCTAATGCGGCCGGCGAGATAGAATGACTGCCCATTTGTCACTGGGCCTTCGACCAACAATCCTGCGTGCAAAAATGAGAGATCGATGTTGCCTTGAATTCGATCTGTTTTGGGGTCACGCAGTCTAACGTCGACAACACCACCGGTACCGCCAGAATACTCGGGGCCGTATGCAGATGGATAGACGCTGAAAGACTCTACTAAATCAGCATTGAAAACACTGATGGCTCCACCCATATGAAACAAATAACCCACAGGGGAGAAATCGACTTCGAATATATTGTCCCCCGGTCCTGAGCCACGCACAGCGGGTTCACCTTCGCTGTCATCGGCGTAGGTTAACCCCGGAAGAGATTGAAGTCCTCGTATAGGATCGCCACTACTACCAGGCAGTTTACGCAAAACTGTACCACTGATCGCAATGCCCAAAGGTTGATCGGATTCAGGCTGCTCTGAACTTTTAGATTCAACTAAAATTTCTTCCAGTACGGTGGAGTCTGCCAATGCCGAGCTCTGCAGGAGAGAGGCGCTGGCGGCAAAAGCCAAAGAACATAAACCGGAACGCGAATTTTTTTTTTGTATGTGCATCGGATGGCTCTCGTTACGGTGTATTTTGTGGACAACGAGACAGATGGTAGCGCCAATTCAGTTCGAAATTGCGTAACCGCATGTGACTTTCTGTAACGAAATGTGACTGGTTTCATGATGGCTACGCATCGCAATGTGCTTCTGTGTGCGTAAATATTTAGCGCCCAAAACTGGACCTAGACTGTGGAACTGATTGACGCGAATCGCGTATTAATTGCTGATTTCAGAGAAAAGCATCCATGGGACGAAAATTAAATAAAACGTTCTTAGGATGTTGAGTCGTCTCAATCTTCGTTTGAAAGAGGGGGACGATATTGCATTAATTTATGCTGGTAGAGTGCAATTGATACAGGTGACTCATTTTTAAAAGCGAATGTTTTTACGATCTGTGTGGTACGGCAGCCGTACCCGAGCTGCTGCCACATCCTCTTTATTGATAGTGGCATTAATAATCTGCGGAAGCGCGCCTGCTCGGGCGAGCACCTGCCCCTGAGAGCCGACAATACAACTGCCGCCAAAATAGGGCATACCATGTTCGACGCCCGCTTGATTGGCATAGGCGATAAAGCAACCGCTTTCGAATGCGCGAGTAGGGATGAGGTGCTCGGCAACTGCGCGCCATTCTTTCGCTAGTGCGGTAGGGACGAGAATAAGGTCAGCACCTGCTTCCGACACATGTCTGACTGTCTCAGGAAATTCCACGTCATAACAAATTAAAGTTGCAACACGAAAGCCTTTGAGATCAAACAGCTGACAACCTTGTCCCGCGACAAAGTGATCTGCTTCGAATCCAGGCGGTAGAGCTAATTTCCGATGGCTCCCAAGTCTTTCTCCAGATGCGCTAAAGCACTGAGCAGAATTGTAAATGTTGCCGTTATCCCGCTCCGCATAACCATAGTGAATGGCGACATTGTGTGCTTTTGCCATTATGATGATTTTCTGAGCTAACTGGTCGTCTTTATTTTCTGCCCGCTCTTGTATATTTTCACCGATATTATAGCCACAGCCGAACAATTCGGGAAGCAACACTAAGTCTGTAGTTCTGTGCAATTGCTGAAGTTGGTGCTCTAGCCAATAGAGGCGTTCTGCTGAGCCGTCCAGTTCAGCAGGGCTTTGCACAAGAGTGATATTTAAGCGGTCACTCATCCGTTATTTTTCCGTGACTAATAACTGGCGTGGATAGTCCGTGAGATACTCAAATCCACTTTCTGTCACGACTATTGAGTCGCCAATTCTTCCAGCATGTGAACCGTCTACCGAAATGCCTCCGTCCACCGCAAACGTCATGCCTGTTTGCAGGATGGTTTTATCTCCCGCTTTGAGCTCTGGGGATTCGAGGTAAGCGACACCGATTGACCGCCCGGTTCTATATCCTGGTTCATAGCCCGATTCGCGATAAACTCCATTGGCTGCCTCTGCGACATCTTCCGCGACAACACCTGGTCGAATCGCTGCAATTGCAGCTTGCTGCGCTGCGATGGCGGCTTGTTGTACACGAGCGGCTTCTTCATCTACATCCAATATATGGAACATCCGGTCAAAACCAAGTTTGTATTGTTGAAACTCGACCATGTTGCAAAAACAAAAGTAGACAGGATCTCGACGCTGATACTTTTTGACACTAGCGCGTCTGTGAACCATCGAGCTATCGGTGCCACTTTGGAGAATTTGTAAGTTATGAATTAGCGGCGAGACAAATCGCTGCCAGCCTTTGTCGGTGAGAAATCCTGCAGCTTTCTCCGTACCCGCGCGCATCACTTGTAAAGCAGACTCGTATTCAGGCACACCTTCTTCTAAGGATTCGTGGGCAGCCTTCATCATCGCGCCAGCCACTTGGCCCGCTTGCCTCATCACTTCTATTTCAAAAGGAGATTTGATGACCCTCATCTCTCCTAATAAGGGGGAGATGTTTTTTAACGTCAGACCGCCATGCTGTTCGTCGAGGCAGTTGCGAAGAATTGCTGGGATATGGTTTTTTTCTATCCATATACCTGACGATTGCGCCGGTATAGCTTCAGATAGTGCGGCGGCCCAACTGCGAGGGCCTTCGTCCTCCCAAGTTCGAACGTCTTCTACCCAAGTCATGGTGCCAACCATTTCAGACTCCATTTTGGGTGTAATCACTACGGGATCTTTATCAGGGTAGACAACTAACAGGGTGGGACGGCCAAACTCGACACCTAAGTAGCCCCAAAAACCAGCTAAATAAGCCATTGAACTTTGTTCGCTAAATACAGCCACTGCTACATTATCAACGGCCATTTTTTTTTGCAGTTCAAGGCAACGTGCGCGCGCATGTTCGAGCATCGTCAATGTCCTTTTTGTTGTTGTCGACTCTAAACTGCGAGAGTATTGACCGTCTGCACTAAGAACAAGTGCAATATTGTGCTTCTGCCGTTTCTGAGCTTCTTTTGTCGCTGGTTGATCAACAGAGATCAGCCCGAGCTATCTGCAGTTTTAAATTCTGAACAGCCGTCTGTGCTTCTTTATGTTCATGCGCTAAATTTACATTTATCAAGAAATTAATACGCTCTTGCTAAGTAGCCTTGCGGGGGCGTCACTTGAAAATTGCCGTGATCGCCTACAAGGTGATAGCAATAATCAATAATTACAGCTATTGAAGGAGATTTTTAGTGCTCAGACTTGTGATGTTTCTCGGTACAAATGCGGCGATCATGTTGGTATTTAGTATCACTTCCAAACTTCTAGGTATCGATCGATACATGGGTTCGGGTAACTACCAATCATTGTTGTTGTTTTCTGCCTGTGCAGGTTTCATCGGCGCTTTTATATCTTTAGCTATGTCCAAATCTATGGCGAAGCGAGGTATGGGGGTGCAGGTAATTGATCAACCCAGCAACGAAACCGAGGCTTGGGTACAGCAAACGGTTTTTCGCCAAGCGGATATGGCAGGAATTGGCCGCCCGGAAGTCGGTATTTTTAACTCGACATCCCCCAATGCTTTTGCAACCGGTATGAACAAAAACAACGCTTTGGTTGCAGTGAGCACGGGCTTGCTGGCGGCCATGAGTCGGGAAGAAGCTGAGGCGGTACTTGGCCATGAAGTGGGTCACGTAGCTAGCGGCGATATGGTCACCATGGGTTTGGTTCAAGGTGTTTTAAATACTTTTGTTGTGTTTTTTGCAAGGATAATCGGCCAGATCGCTGGAGGTGGTCGCGATGGGCAGCGAGGCAATATGATGATTTACTACGCGGTGAGTATGGCCGCGGAAATGGTGCTAGGTATTTTGGCTAGTTTTATTGCTGCTTGGTTCTCGCGCAGGCGAGAGTTTGTCGCAGATCGTGCAGGTGCAGAACTGGGTTCTCGTCAAGGTATGATCGGCGCGCTGAAGGCCCTGCAGCGTGTTCATGATCCGGTTGGCTTGCCTGATGAAATGGCAGCTTTTGGCATATTGGGAGGGAAGGGCAGCTTGATGCAGAAACTGGCGTCTACGCACCCACCTTTGGAAGATCGTATAGCAGCACTAGAAGCAGGTTGGGGAAAATAACAGGCTAGGTATAGTAGCGTCGAATTAGACGTCCAAGCATGTGAACGCCGAAAAACCAAACTAACTGAAAAATAAAGCTTTCTGCGAAAGCAATATGCGTGCTTTTTTGCAGATGCATTACTGAGGGTTACATGAATCAAACAATCGCCTTACTTAAATCTCATCGATCAATTAGGAAGTTCACCGAGCAAGCGGTGAGCGATGATTTAGTCGCTGAAATAGTTGCCTGTGGCCAGGCTGCTGCAACATCCAGTAATGTGCAGGCGACGACGGTCATTCGTGTGCGTGATCCTGAAACTCGTGCCAGTCTAGCAGCCTGCGCAGGCGGGCAACCGTATGTTGCCGACGCGCCAGTGTTGTTGATGTATTGTGCAGACCTGTCTCGATCTGCTGTGGCCTGTGACATTGCAGGGGGAGAGTTTCACCCGGGAATGACAGAGCATTTTATGATCGCAACCATCGATGTCGCACTGGCTGCTCAAAATGCAGTGGTTGCGGCAGAGTCTTTAGGGCTAGGAATATGCTACATCGGCGGCATTCGAAACAAACCTCAAGAAGCGGCTGATTTGCTGAAGTTACCCGAACAGGTGTATCCCGTTTTCGGATTGTGCTTGGGTTTTCCCGATCAGAATCCCGAAGTCAAACCGCGGCTGCCGCTGAGCGCCATTCTACATGAAGAGCATTACTGTGCTGATCAAGTTGTGAGTGGTATTGGCGATTATGATCCGGTGGTTCGCGAATACTATAAAACCCGAACAGGTGGGACCAAAGACAGTAACTGGAGCCAAGAGATGTCGAGTTTAGTTGGCAAAGAATCCCGTCCTCACATGAAAGAGTTCTTGTCTATGCGCGGTTTTCAGATGAAATAAATCACTCAGTCAGAGATGATGAGGATTCAATCTCTCAATGGTCGGGGCCGTGCCGGCCAAAAAGTGTGCTGCTACAACGCTGATTCGTTAGGCATCGTGTGGTCTGCCATACGGTTGTGAAGTTGGGTACTGAGGTTTTTTATACCTAGCAGCTCTTCTTCTGCCGAAGCTTCTAATTGCCTACGTGTAAGCTGCTTTCCCAATAAAGCAAAACCGACTTGCCCTTTGTACCGCTTTTGAAGAGTTAGCAAAGTCGTGCCATCAAATTCAGCTGTGAAAGTGTACTTGTTCTGAATTTGGTGCTTCGGCCATTGTTGGATAACGACGATGGAATCTTGTAGGCGACTGCGAATGACGCGCTCTTTTACTTCAACTGTTGCTTTGCCGTCAAAAACTTCAAGCGTTAAGGTGCTGCCTTTGCCTCCACCGTAACCAGAATCTATGGTGGCACCTAGAACTTTAGGTTGCCATAGATGCCTAGCAGAAGGATCTGTAATCAGTTCCCACAGCAGATGGCGTGGCAATCCGATCGAAAGGTGCGTGATGCAAAACATTGTCATAACAGCCTGTTTCCAAAGTTAGATAATGATCAGGCCCTGTGATCTGGGCAAGTGTTCAGACAGATCTTATCGAAATCCGTGCGTTGAAGACTGTGAGCAATGTCACCAAATCGTGTACATATTGTCGAGAGTGCAAAGAATTTGAAGCATTCGCTGTGGGTGATTTCAATCTTGTGGCATGTTTTTATAACTTCGGCCAAGTGTTTCATTTTCGATAAACAAAAAAAACCGTGAGAGAGTTCACGATTTTTTTTCAGAACCAGACGCTAGGTGCGCCCTCGTCTAAGATGTATTGCGCAACAAAGGCGATACACCGATTAAGCTAAAGCATCTTTTAACTGAGGTAGTGCTTCAAAAAGGTCCATTACCAAGCCGTAGTCTGCCACTTGAAAAATGGGCGCTTCTTCATCGTTGTTAATGGCGACAATGACTTTTGAATCCTTCATACCCGCCAAGTGCTGAATCGCGCCAGAAATACCTACCGCTATGTAGAGATCAGGGGCGACGACCTTGCCCGTTTGCCCAACTTGGTAGTCATTAGGGACAAAACCAGCATCGACAGCGGCGCGAGAAGCACCGACGGCAGCGTTTAGAATTTCAGCTACCGCATCGAGCATGGCAAAGTTCTCACCATTCTGCATGCCACGGCCGCCAGAAATTACAATCTTGGCTGAAGTTAACTCGGGTCTATCGGACTGAGTTAAATCTTGGCTGACAAAGCTGGCGATCCCTGCGTCGCCCGTTGCTGAAATTGCATCTACAGATGCCGAGCCTCCGTCTTCAGCACACGCAGCAAATTTGGTTGTGCGAACCGTGATCAGTTTTTTCGCATCACTGCTCTTGAGTACGCTCATGATGTTGCCGGCGTAGATTGGACGTTCGAAAGTATCGGCATCAATAACATCAGAAATGTCAGAGATCGCCATGACATCCAACAGGGCTGCAACGCGCGGTATAAGGTTCTTACCGTCAGTAGTTGCCGGTGCCAATATATGGCTGTAGTCAGCTGCAGCTGCGACCACTAAAGGAGCAACGTTTTCTGCAAGCTGATGACCGTATTCAGCGCTGTCTGCAAGTTTTACTGATCGTATTCCAGGTAGCTTAGAAGCTGCTTCTGCGGCGCTACCGCAATCTGTTCCAGCGACTAGAATATCGATGTCGCCACCAATTTTTTGTGCAGCGGTTACGGTGTTGAGGGTGGCACCTTTTAAGCTGCCGTTGTCGTGTTCTGCGATGATCAGAATGCTCATTGCCGTCTCCTTAAATGACTTGTGCGTCGTTCTTGAGCTTAGAAACTAGCTCAGCGACATCAGCGACTTTAATACCAGCAGCACGAGCGGCAGGTTCACTTACTTTGATTGTCTCTTGACGAGGTACCGTATCGACACCTAGCTCTTCCAAAGGCTTTTTGTCCATCGGCTTCTTCTTTGCCTTCATGATGTTGGGCAGCGATGCATAACGCGGCTCATTCAACCGGAGATCCGCTGTGAGAACGGCAGGGGTCTTTAGCAGAAGAGTCTCTAATCCACCGTCAATCTCACGGGTAATAGTCGCCTCGCCGTCGCCCATCTCTACTTTGGAGACATTGGTACCCTGTGGCCAACCCATAAGGGCCGCTAACATTTGGCCAACTTGGTTGCTGTCGCCATCAATTGCTTGCTTACCCATGATGACCAAGCCTGGAGACTCTTCTTCGATGAGTTTTTTCAGCACTTTGGCTAAGCCCAATGGTTCGACGTCTTCATCTGTCACAACGTGAATGGCTCGATCTGCACCCATAGCGAGAGATGTTCGTAGAGTTTCTTCACTTTTGGCGCCGCCAATAGACACAGAAATCACCTCAGTCGCAGTGCCTGCTTCCTTCAAACGAATAGCTTCTTCAACCGCAATTTCATCAAAGGGGTTCATCGCCATTTTGACGTTGTCGAGATTTACGCCGGAACCATCAGGTTTTACACGTGCTTTGATGTAGGGATCGAGCACGCGTTTACAGGTGACAAGTATTTTCATGGAGTGTGTCCGCTATTTTGAAGTGATCTTTTGTCGGATCAGGTTATATACATTTTTGTTAAGTATAGTTAAGCAGGTGCGCCACATCCTGTGGGGCCGCAACGCGCTTGACTGATTGAGTTAATTGTAATGGGTTTTCATAGTATGAAACACCCTCATGCGTCCTCAATTGTAGGTCGTGCGTCCTCGCTGCCCTCTCTGCGTCAGTTTCCATGACACTTTGGTACAATCCCTAGCCAAGTCACTGATACTAATGTATTTTGCTTAAGGTAAATGGGGCAATCTAAAAAAACGTGTCCCCGTTGAACGATCAGCATCAATTCGGGTCGATTTGCACTGTTCGCTAACGAAGGCGTTTGAGCCGATCTGTCCTAACGAGCAAAATGCCTTATCAAACCAAGAGCTTGCTCAACTAATTGTAAAGGGAGCCCATTGTGGCTGTTAAAACAAAGGTGAAACTTCGCACCGCATCATCGGGTGATTTGCTTTTCATCAATGGAATTATAGAAGCAGCTGTAATGAGCTGGAAACTACCTGAGCGGGTTAAACGGCTATCTATGCCTGGGTATCGATACGACGCTGCTTCGCTTGAAACAGTGGACATGCAAGTCGCCAGTGATTCTGATGGCGATATTGTCGGCGTTGTTGCAAGTTGCAAGCCTACTGAAGATATGGCGCTAAACGATCGTAAGGCCCTAGTCCTTCACGGTGTATTCGTCGATACGACGAATCATCGCCAGGGTGTTGGACGTACCTTAGTTCAATCGGTCGTTGATCAGGCTCGTGCAGAATCATTAGACGGTGTTTTGGTCAACGCGCAGCCGGATGCGCTAGCATTTTTTCAGGCACTTGAGTTTCAACAATTGCCTGTTGTAGACGAAGAGCTCGACTACAAGCATCGCTATTGGTTAGGTTGCTAGAGAATCCCCGACTGATCAAATCAAAAGCGGAGCTTGACTGTACTTTGGCTAACGAAACCAATGAGCTTCATTTTTATTTAATTCGTCGGTAAATCACACAACTAACAACTATCCTTTTAGGCTCTCTATTTTCTCGGGAGCCTCTTCTCTTGTCTCGAATTTGCCTGATTTTCCTGAGTATCATTTTGGCTGGGTGTGCCACTCGGCCGCCAAGCCAAAGCGATGATATCTGTTCCATCTTTATGGAAAAACCCCGTTGGCACAAGGCAGCCCTGCGCACGCAGAGTGAATGGGGGGTACCCGTTGGCCAGTCGATGGCCATTATTTTTCAGGAGAGCAGTTACCGGCACGATGCGAAAGCACCACGTAAACACATATTCTTTGGTCTCGTTCCGTGGGGCCGAACAAGTACTGCATACGGCTATTCGCAAGCTCTAAATCAAACCTGGCGGGAGTATGTTGATGCGACTGGCCGATGGGGCGCAGACCGCGATGATTTTGATGACGCTATGGATTTTGTCGGTTGGTATTCTCATAAGACCAAACTTAATAACGGGATTCCACTCAACGATGCTTACAGGCAGTATCTTAACTACCACGAAGGTTGGGGTGGGTACTCTCGCAAAACGCATAACAGTAAAGACTGGCTCCTGAAAGTAGCTCGGCGGGTTGAAAATAGAGCCCAAATTTACGAAAGTCAATATGCAGGCTGTCGGCAACATCTCCAGCAAGGGTTTTGGGAGCGACTTTTTTCGTAAAGCACTAAACTGCTACTATCGCGACGCAGTTGTTGTTCTAGTGTCGATATAGAGAGTAGTTAATGATGGAATTATCCCGGCGGTATATTGATGCGTTGGTTTAGACAGGAAAAATCACGACGCTCAGCATTATCAGCCGTGTCTGGTGCCCCTGCAATCGACATGCGAAATGTCGTATATAAAAGAGCGGGGAAGGTTATTCTTGATGGCTTATCCCTGCAGTTAGATGAGCGTCGCGTAGGGATTATTGGTGACAATGGCTCAGGTAAAAGTACTTTTGCTCGTCTACTAAACGGGCTACTCAGCCCTGATAGCGGTACTCTAAAAGTATTTGGGATTGACGCGACTCAGCACACGGCTAGCTTGCCGCAATTTGTTGGCTTCTTGTTTCAAAACCCCGATCACCAAATCCTATTCCCTACCGTTTTAGAAGAGCTTGCTTTCGGCCTGACTCAGCTCGGACTAAAGCAAGGTGATGCTGAGCGTCTAGCCCGAGAATATCTTCGGGCACAATGCCGAATTGAGTGGGCTGATCGACCCTCTCAATCTTTGTCTGAGGGAGAAAAACAGCGACTTTGCCTTTGGTCTGTTTTGTTGATGAAGCCAAGATTGCTGGTACTTGATGAGAGTTTCGCCAGCCTCGATTTGCGTTCTCGTTATGATTTTATGGCAGAACTGAATCGGCAGCAGCAACAACTGCTGATGATTACGCACGAGCTAGATTTGCTCGAAAATTTTGAACGAATCGTTTGGTTGCACAAAGGGTCCGTTAAAGCTGATGGCGACGCTAAAACAGTGATTTCTGCTTATAAGCAATACGCTAGGAATGGTCTTTGATTTCTCTTTATCGTCCTGCGAGCTCGTGGCTCCATAACCACAGGGCCGGTCACAAACTGTTAGCACTCTGTTTTGTGAGTATTTTTATTTTCCCACTCACCTCGTTGGCTTTGTTGTTGAGCCTCTTGATGCTTTGCGCCTCAATGTATCTCAGCTTGGGAAAGGATGGGTTGGCGGAGATGCGAGTTGTGGTGCCGCTGTGGCCGTGGTTTTTGATGATGCTTGCTTTTCATTGGTATAGCGGCGAGCCTGTAGCGGGGCTAGTGGCGGTTGTGAAAATGGTCCTGATGATTTTATTGGCTAACTTACTAACACTTTCCACGCGGCAGAGTGACTTGCTGTCCGCACTACAACAAGGGCTGACACCTATTACATGGTTGGGGTTTTCCACGCGACCGCTGGCATTATCAGTGTCCTTGATGATTCGCTATATCCCCGTTTTAGTGTTGTTGTTAGGGCAGCATCGGCAAGCTTGGCGTGCGCGCGGTGGCGCTGAGCGGAGAAAGTGGCTACTAGTCGTTCCGGCGCTCATAGGGGCACTGCGTTTAGCCGATCATGTCGGGGAATCCTTAACAGCGAGAGGAGGGGTTAGTGGTTTTCGTTAGCCTAAACTCCGTTGCTTTGTTAGAGTTCGCCCCTTCATTCGTTATTAACAGTGTTTTCCATGTCCAATCCCTCCACTGAACGTACTATCGCTCAGATCGCTTTGTATGCAGCGCTGATCGCGGCGCTTGGCTTACTACCCAAATTTGCTATCCCAATCGCTGGCGGTATTCCCATAACAGCGCAGTCCCTGGGGGTGATGCTTGCAGGTGTTATGTTGGGTCCTGTACGCGGCGCAATCGCCTTGCTGCTTTTTTTGCTTGTCGTCGCATTGGGACTTCCCCTTCTTGCTGGTGGAAGAGGCGGTATCGGCGTGTTTATGGGGCCGTCAGTAGGTTTTTTAGTAGGCTTTCCGTTTGCTGCCTTCACTTGTGGTTTGATAATGAAACTACTCAAAAACAGCCCTGTGCTGCCCGCAGCTTGGTTTTCAGCAGCAGTGGGTGGCATTGCTATCTTGTACGTTTTTGGTATTGCCGGCATGGCTTGGAAGATGGACACAACCGTGATGCAGGCAGCCAGTGTCATGGTTGTCTTTTTGCCAGGAGATATGCTGAAGGTGCTGTTAGCTGGCTTAATCGCACAGACTGTTTGGCGTGGTATGCCGCAAGCGCTGATTTCGCGCGCGTAGTCGAAATAAAGAACCGGAGCTCCATGGATCAGCTCCGGTTTTTTGACCTGTCTCTATTTTATTTCAAACGGTATTTAAGTGTTGTTTCAAACAAGGCAGCGGCGCTGTCGTCATCGTTGTCACGATCAGTGATACTCAGGCCGGTATTTAAAGTCAAAAGATTGGTGATCTCATAGGCAAAACCACTACTTAAACGATTAGTCAAAATATCTTCACCGCGGTCAGGCTGTTGAAGATCTAGATCCCATTTACTTTCCCAATCGATGTTGTTGGAAATCTCGTAGGTGTAGCTTAATTCATTACTGAACGAGCTGCTGTCGCCGATGCGATATGTGGCTTGGTTGATCAGCTGGCCGCGGTAGCCATAAGGCTTTGCATATTCAAAACCGATACTGAATGCTGGATCGCCGTTATTTCCCTCGTGGTCTTGGATAACAGCGGTTGCACCTGCTCGTGCGACCCAGCCGTGCTTGCGTGTACTGACACTTTCTTCCGTCAATACCTGATCAATTTTAATAACACCTAAAGCACCAAGACCTTCGTCGGCTAGAATTCCCGCATTACTAAACTCGGCCTCAATATCTTGGTACCAACCAGTGCGATAATCATCCGAGCCCAAGCGTGACTCATACTCGCGTTCTTTGTTGATAATTTGTGCGATGCGAAGCATTACATCATCAGATGGGTAGGCGCTGACAAGCCCAAAACGTTGAAACTCCTCGACCAAACGCAAGGCTTTAGCTAATGGCGTAGCGTTGACAACTCGACCGTAACCTAGACCAAGTGTGATATCTGCCGCTAACTCTTCTGCACTGTTTGGATCGTAGTCCAACAAGGCCCCGCCGTACCAGAATGTGTTGGGGTTTTGGCCAAAATATTTGTCGTAAGTCAAACTAGCGTTTGCTCCGATTTCATCTCGGGTACCTGCATCATCATTACTCAGGCTGCCACCTATGTTTGCTGAGACAGTTCTAACGCGTTCACGCGTTGAATTGACGCGGTCATAGTCGACGGTGAGATTCAGATCGAAGCTATTTCCTCTCGCGGCTGGAGCAGCTGCCCCACCATTCGCATCTGCCGTGTTGTTAGCAGATTCATTTGCTGCCCTAAAAGAGCCGTTGATGTAAGCATCTTCGTAACGGCTGTTAGGATCAACGTAGTCCTCCAACGTTATCGCTTGAGCACTGGTTGCTCCAAGTGATAAGAGTGCTACGGATAAGGCAGACAGTGGGTAATGGGATTTCATTCGGTACTCCAGGTGACAAAAAACGCGCAGAAAATCTAACAAAAGAGTGCTAACGCAACAAGGAGTAATTTAGCAGCATCAGATCGAGGGAGAGTGTTTCAAAATGTATAGGTTCCTCTAATGACTTAGACTTTGCATACTTTACTTAACTATTTGAATATATTGAGAAAAACAAGTCCTTGCATAATATTTCTTTCCGTTTTTTAGTCTTCCAGTATGATGACAGCTTGGATGGTATTGGCCTGTCAAGACTCGCCCTGTTGTACGAGCAGATAGCTAACCTGGCTGAACAGAAAATTCATCATCGACAGAGGCATTAGACCTGTTGCTCTTTGATAAAAAAGTCGGCGAGGTGCGCATGATGACAACTGGTTTTGAACAAGGCAAAAGACTGATGCTTACACTGAGAAAAGACGATGAAAGCGGGAATCAGAATTTTGAACGCTTGAACAGTGGCACGCCAATTGATTTAGGTATTAAAGGCCTAGCATAAGCGTCGGAACACACTAAAAGATGGACAAACTCAGCTAAAAGTCGATTTTGATCAGTATGTGTATCACTATGAAGCAGCACGATGTGCAAAAAAGGTAAATAAAGTCCTGTATCTGCTTCGCTTCCATTGCAAATAAGGGATAATTGCGGTGGTTATTGGGCCCTGCCTCAATCGCACCTTAGCGAGTGAGGTTTGTTGAACGACCGGCCATTTGAAACTTGTTCCACGCAAATGTCGAACGCGACGAAAAAAACATCGGCCAAAATCAAAAGCCATAACAATCAGCGAGTGTTCTTAAACGCCATATGGGCTATCCGGATTCACAAAACCAACAGGGAATTGACGAGCTGCGAGCGATCCTCTTGGGCGACGATCGGCAGGCTATGGATGGGTTGCGGACGCAGCTTGATGAGCAGCAGCGTCAGCTTGCTGAGAATTCCTTGAAGCTGAAACAAAATGAGGAGCTAATTGAGCTTCTGTGCGATCGTGTGGGAGATGACGAGAAACTGCGTGAGGCAATCGCACCCGTTCTTTCGCATGTTGTCTCCGATGTAGAGCAAACTAATCCGCGGCCATTGGCGAGAGCAATGTCGCCATTTATTGTTTCGAGTATTCGCAGTGAAATCGCTAATTCCAAAGAGGCGATGGTCGAGGCACTTTACCCAATAACGGGTCGCTTGGTGAGCGCCGCCGTAAAGAACTCCGTTGCGTCGATGATGGAAACAGTTAACCAACGGGTTGACGAGGCGACTTCGGCGCGCGTTTTAAGTGCTCGATTTCAATCATGGCGAACGGGTGAACCCGTGTCGGCCTATCTAATTCCGGCCCCAGGTGAAGTGTCTTTTCACAGTGCGATGCTTATGGAGCGAGACACTGGAGCACCCATTTGTCACGTGGATCCTTCGGGCAACGAGCCACAGCAAGACGGTCAATCGAATCTAGTCAGTGGATTGTTAGCCGCATTGTCGAACTTGACCGAGGAAGTGTTTACCGGGGAAGACGATGAACTCCGCACCCTTGATATGAATGGGCGGAAGATCACTCTGCGGCGCTCCCTTTGTCATATGCTTGTTGTGGAATTCGCCGGTACGTTGAGCGCTGAACAACACCGCACAATTGATGAAAAATTTGGCGAAATTGTATCCTTGTCAGAAAGTGATGACCACGTTGGCCTGACCGCTGAGCTGACCAGCTTAATGCATGACGACTCAAGCACAGGCTTAGACGAGGCTGAGAATCCGAAAAAGAATGCGGTTTGGGCTGGACTCGGGTTTCTGCTAGTTGCATTTTTGGGTTGGTATTTGTGGAGTGGGTGGCAACAGCAGCAACTAGAAAATGCCGCACAAGTCTTGCGAACTAAGATAGCCGAAACCCCGGCTCTGGGTGCTTATCCAATCGATGTTTTGGTTTTACAAGATTCAAAGAGTTTGCATGTCGTGGGACTAATTCCTGAAAGCCATGACCCAGTTGCCTTACGCGTACAATGGCAAGAGTGGGCTGAGGAATATCCGATCGACACTTCTTTAGCAGCAGTCGCAGATGCAACCCGGAGTAAGCAACTCGAACAAGAACTTGGCGTATTACGTGCGGAAAATCGAATTTTGCGACTTCAAGACCAAACCTCTGCAGAACAACCTTCTCTGTCCGATCAGTTGCGCCATTTGACAGAAAGTAGGCCATTTTACATCTCGGCGGACGGAAATCTTTTAGACGATGCTATCTCCTCGAACTTACTGCGACGTGTGGCTCGACTTCTGATGGCAGACGATCGGAAAATGCAAGTTGTCGGGTTGGTTTCTGCACAGGGTGTCAATGATTCTTCGCATGCCGGGCACATCGCAGGAATTCTTCGTGGCTTTGGTGTTTCCGCTGAGCAATTGGATATCACAGCAAGGATCGTGGAAGATAATTCATCCGACAACAAAATGGTTTTATTAGAACTAATAGATGAGACGCCATGAGAGTTAAAAAAATCTTGCTGGCTGGGTCTGCCGCTGTGGGCAAAACATCGTTGTCCAGGCGTCTAAAGTTTGGCAGCTTCGAAACAGACTATAAATCTACGATTGGCGTTCAGCTGCATGAGCTGCGCATTGAGATGGACAGTGGTACTTTTCCTATGGTGCTTTGGGACACTGATGGGAATTTCGGAGAAGCAATTTTTGATGCTGTCTACGCCAAGGGATCAGCAGCAGCGATATTAGTTTGTGACGTCACGCGACCTGATACCGTTGTTAATATGATTAATATCGCTAAGAAATTTTCTGAGGTATTTCCAGGCCGCCCCAGTATGTGCATCATCAATAAAATTGATATTGCTGAACCGAGCGCAAGCATGCTCGAGGAAATATCTCAACAATCTGACCATGTGGCTCTTTGTAGTGCTAAAGAAGGAACTGGCGTACAAGAGGCTATACTCGCGCTCGCGGAACAAATCGCACATCGAGAGAGACTGTAAGTGAACTACCTCGATGAAAAGTCCCTCGTTGATCTAGGGCTGTTGGGTGTCGCTACCTTAAATGAAAATTATCAAGTGACACATGCAAACGGCGATTTAGCTAAATGGCTGGTGGAAGGTGAGATTGCCACGGAGAGTTCTCTCGCTCTGGTTGGTATGGAAGAAGAACTTGAGTCGTTGCGACTAGAACCCGGCAAACGGTTAAATTTGCCTGACCTAACTTTCGGCGAGGATCAGCAACAGCACTTTCATACAGTCAATGCACTGTGGGATGATAAAGCCGAACGATATGTGGTGCTAACCACCATGGTGAGTGCTCGAGAAAATTACCTGGTCAGTGCGACGCAGCTCGCCCGGGCGAAACATTTTTTTGATGAACAACTGCTCATTGAGCGGCGACATTTCAAACGCATTTATGAAAACAGTCCACAGCTCGCTGTCTGCTTTAGAGAAAACGGCAGTGTAGTTGCCATCTCAGACGATTTACAAAGTGGGTATATGAATTCTAGCCTGCCTGAATCTAGTCACTCAGATTTGGCGGAGGGGCATGTACTGCGTGTTCTCGCTGAGAGCGATATTTGGGACGCTGTATGGGGTGGAGAAAGAGTACAGAGCACTTCATTGTTGGCGTTAAATAGCGCAGGTGAATGGCGGAATTTAGAAGTCTCTGGCCTCAAGGCCGAGCGTGCGAGCCTAGGGTATTACGAAGCGTACTTCACCTTGATCGACGTCACAGAGCGCAACCGTGCACTGAATAATTTACAACTCCGGCGCACGGAACTTGAGCAGATATCAGAGCAATTAAAAACATCAAATCATCGCTTTGAACAATTCGCTACTGTTGCTGCTCACGATCTCTTGTCACCTCTGCGTCGTATCACTCGTTTGTCTCAGATTATCGGTGAGGAGTTTAAAGATTCAGCATCAGATTTATTGCGCTCCACACTGGAAGAGCTCAACAAATCTGCGTATCAAGGCAGAAAACTGGTCAATGATGTGATGGAGTTATCTCGTGTTGCAGCAATGAGCTCAAAACACGAGTCGCTGATGCCGGGTGAGATTATGCGTATTGTTGAAGACGAGTTTCGCTTTGACTTGGAAGAGATTGGCGCAGTAGTTACTTACTCTGGTGCTGATGTGGCCGTCGATGCTGATGAAACGTTGCTTTTCCAAATCTATCGAAACCTCGTATCCAATGCGATTAAATACAGGGAGCCAACTCGAGCGCTATGCCTAAAGCATAGTGTTATTGAAGATGACAGTGGACTTCGTATCGAAGTGGCTGATAATGGGCGGGGATTCGATAGCGAAAAATACGATGTATTTGGAGCCTTTGTGCGGCTTGTTGGTAAGCAGGATGTGCAGGGAACCGGTATAGGACTCGCCATTGTCAAAGAAGCGGTCGATACTCTGGGTTGGACGATTAGCGCTGACGCCGAAGAAGGGCTAGGTGCGACTTTTACAGTACGTTTTA
Organism: uncultured Granulosicoccaceae bacterium; assembly: GCA_937965695.1. Taxonomy (GTDB): domain Bacteria; phylum Pseudomonadota; class Gammaproteobacteria; order CALCKW01; family CALCKW01; genus CALCKW01. The sequence goes on along the minus strand of CALCKW010000002.1, from coordinate 48,197 downwards.
ACTGACAAAAACTGCCTGTGTCTCAGGCAAAATCTTAACGCGTATTAATTGTCTCGCTTTACCTATAAATACGTCGCTAAAAATGCGAACCCAGAAAGTTTCTGAGCCCGCATCCAAAGTTTAACTCGGTGACAATCCTCTCAATCTCTCAGAGCGTCTTCGGATCATCTCTAGGGTCGCCAACAAAGCGATAGAAATCATAACCAAAATAGTGGCTACGGCCAAAATTGTTGGCGAGATTTGCTCCCGTATTCCAGAGAACATTTGTCTCGGAATGGTTCGCTGTTCAGCAGCAGCCAATTGAATCACGACAACCACTTCATCAAACGATGTAATAAAGGCAAACAGAGCACCCGAGATCACACCAGGCAATATCAACGGCATCTGAACTTTGAAGAAAGTCCGGAAAGGTGTTGCACCCATGCTCTGCGCTGCACGCACGAGGCTTTGGTCAAATCCCACAAGAGTTGCTGTGACAGTGATAATCACAAATGGTGTACCCAAAACGGCGTGTGCCAAAATCAAACCTGTGTAGGTGTAGGCTAAACCAAGCATGCTGAATGCTTTAAAGGCGCCAGCGGCTGTTATCACGAGCGGAACGATCATGGGAGAGATTAACAAGGCCATGATCTGGTTCTTGTAAGGCATCTCGGAGCGTGAAAGGCCCACGGCTGCTAGAGTTCCGATCGACGTTGAAATAATCGTGGCGCAAATGCCGATGAAAAAGCTGTTCCTCATGGAACGAAGCCACTGAGCATTGTTCCAAGAGTCCGCCCACCAGCCTGTCGTCGCATCTGGGTTCGCCATGCCGTTAGTAAAAATATCTTTGTACCAACGCAGCGAAAACGCATCGGGATCTAAACTGAGCATTCCAGACGTAAACGAGAAGTAGGGCTCCACATTAAAACTAAGCGGTATCACGATAATGATGGGCGTGATCAAAAATAGAAATATTAAGCCACAGATCACTCTAAAGGTGTAATACCAGAGGCGTTCGCCCCAACCAGCGTAAATAGGTAGTGACATCTCTTTTACCCCAGCTTCATGTTGTCGATGCCGACAACGCGATCGTAAATCCAATACAACGTCATGACTACCACGAGTAAGACGCCACCGAGTGCTGCTGCTAAGCTCCAATTGAGCGAGGACTTCATGTGAAAGGCAATGACGTTGGAAATCATTTGTCCGTCTTGGCCACCCACCAAAGCAGGTGTTATGTAATAGCCGATCGCAACGATGAATACTAAAATGGCGCCAGCGCCAATGCCTGGGATTGTCTGAGGAGCATAGATGCGGCTAAAGGCAGTCCAATTAGTAGCGCCCATACTCTTGGCCGCACGTACATATGAGGGAGGGATGCCACGCATAACAGAGTAGAGAGGCAACACCATAAACGGCAAGAGTATGTGCGTCATCGCAATCAGAGTGCCGAGCTTGTTATAAATCATGGAGTAGCGATTGTCGTCGTCGGTGACACCAAACAAGACAAAGAGATCATTCAATACCCCCTGCGACTGCAGCATAGCAATCCAAGCAGTGGTACGGACAAGAATAGAAGTCCAGAAAGGAAGTAACACCAATATCATCAGTAAATTTGATGTGCGCGCAGGCAAGTTGGACATCAAATACGCAATGGGGTAGCCCAGAATCAGACAGTAAAGCGTTACTTGTAGAGAGATCCAAAGCGTTTTAACCAACAGCGGAACATGAATCTGCCGGTTTTCAGGTTGAGGTTCAAAACTTCCGTCAGCTACTTGTTTATAGTCAAGCGCATTGGCGTAATAGCCCAAGGTCCATGATCGAGAGGCGACTTTCATCGCTTTCCACACTTCAGGGTCTGCCCATTGTTTTTTAACAGCAACTAATGATTCTTTAAATGGGGCCTCAAGCTTTGCGGCCTTTCGCGCTGAAGAAGTAAACAGGGAACGAGTGCCTGATAGTTCGCGGTTGACGCGGGTAGCCGCTCGACCAATAGTTTTATCTTTTCTCGCCACGACCATGTCTGCAACAAGTGCTGCGTACATGTCTTCTGTGGGTTCTGACGTGGTGTCCCAGTCTGAGAGTACGGCTGAGGTTTTCGGCATAAATTTGGAGAACACAGGGTCATGAATGCCGAATGATAGAAAAATGCCGATAGGAATTATAAAGGTAACAAACAAGAACAACAGTAACGGCAGCACTAGCATAAAGGCGCGCATTCTGTTGCGAAATAGGGCGGCGTCGAGCGCCTGTTTTAGCGGTGTACCGTCGGCAGCCAATACGGGTTGTTTATCTGCTGTTTGACTCATGCATTTATCCAGAGTTGGATCTATTCAGGTGTAAAGGGTGCGAAGCGGCAAAAAATAAAAGCCGGGACACGGGCTAATGCCATGTCCCGGCCAGGGTCTAGCAGATTAACTAGCCAGCCAAGCGTTGAAACGCTCGTTTAGCTCGTCTTGGTTGTCTGCCCAGAACTCGAAATCATTGGCGATAGCAGTGCCAAAGTTTTCAGGTGCTGTTGGCATGTGCGGTGCCATTTCTAGCTCAGGTTTGCCATCATAGTGACCGACCAGTGGTGCAGAAGACTTACGCGCTGGGCCGTATGAAATCCAGCTAGCCTGTGCTGCCAATTGCTCGGTACTCGTTGAGAACGCCAAGAAATCCATGGCTGCTTCTTTGTTAGGAGCGCCTTTAGGAATGACCCAAAGATCCATATCGAATACTTGTGCGTCCCAAACAACTTCAAAAGGCTTGCCTTCAGCGGCCATCGCATTGAAGATTCGACCGTTATAAGCGGTTGTCATCACAACTTCGCCATCAGCCAAAAGTTGTGGTGGTTGAGCACCAGCTTCCCAAAAAATTGTTTCGCCCTTGATGGTGTCAAGTTTGGCAAATGCGCGATCAATACCTTCTGGCGTTGATAAAACGTCATAGATTTCCTCTGCAGCCACACCGTCTGCCGCCAAAGCCATTTCTAAGTTAGCTTTTGGAGACTTACGCAAACCACGCTTGCCAGGGTATTTTTCTAGGTCGAAAAAATCACCGATAGTTGAAGGCTGACCATCAATTACAGTGTTGTCGTAAGCGTAGATAGTTGACCAAACAATGCTAGCAACCGCGCAGTCCTGCAAAGCACCGTCGATGAAGTCGTCAGCAGCAGCTGAACCGTCTGCACCAGCTGGAAGAACGCTTGCGTCTAGAGTTTCTAGTAGGCCTTCGTCACAACCGCGAACGGCGTCTGAAAGCTCAACGTCCACGAGATCCCACTTGACGTTTCCGGCATCAACTTGTGCTTTAACTTCTGATAGGCCGCCGTTGTAGTCTTCAGAGATGATGCTGTTTCCAGTTTTAGCCATCCAAGGCTTGTGGTAAGCCTCGACTTGAGAAACGGTGTAAGCGCCGCCCCATGAGACGACAGTGATTGTGTCTGCGGCGTTGGTGGCGCCCATAACAAGTGCAGCTGCTACACCTAAGCTAATTTGATTAAATTTCATGTTGTGCTCCCAAGAGGGTATACCCGAACTAGTCTAAATAAATTTGGGCGGTATCGGGTAGGTAACCGTTCAAATTTTGGTTTGAAAACGTTTGTATCAATGGCATCAGCGTATGTTACAGGGTGTTTTGATTTCACCCCCCGCAAAACGCCTATTTGTACCGATTGTTAAACGCTATCGCTTAAATCCAATGCGCGGCAGTCTTCAGGAATCCAACTGACATGCGTCAGCTGCCCTTTTTGTAGCGCTTTTTGATTTGTGTTGTTAGGTACCTTTACAATGAACTCGTTGTGCCCATGTACATCCATCCTGCAGCGAATGTGATCACCCAAGTAAATTAGCTCTAAAACTTTGGCACTGATAGTTTTATCACCGGCTTGGTCTTCAATCTTTACTCGCTCGGGTCGGATGGAAAGCAGTGTTTTTTCATTGACACCGGCGCAATTGACAGCGAGTGCTTCACAAGTGGCGCCGTCATCAAAGGCGACAGTGGCGATGCCGTTGTCGATGCCTCGAACCACTCCTTCAAGTTTGTTGTTTTCGCCAATAAACTGGGCAACAAACGAATTGTCTGGACGTTCATAGAGTGTCGCTGGGTCGGCTAACTGTTGAATTCTGCCATCCTCAAACACAGCAATTCGATCTGACATGGTCAACGCTTCTGACTGATCGTGGGTGACATAAACGACCGTTACACCAAGCGTCTCGTGAATGTGCTTGATTTCGTATTGCATCTGTTCACGAAGCTGCTTGTCCAGCGCGCCGAGTGGTTCGTCCATCAATACCAGCTCAGGGTCAAAAACAAGAGCACGCGCCACAGCAACACGTTGCTGTTGCCCGCCCGATAACTGTGCAGGTCGACGACCTCCAAAGGCTCCCATTTGCACCATATCTAAGGCGCGCTTAACTTTTGTCTCGATCTCGGATTTTGACATGCCCCTGACTTCAAGTGGAAAAGCCAAATTCTCGTGTACGCTCATGTGCGGAAAAAGAGCGTAGTTTTGGAATACCATTCCGATGCCGCGTTTATGCGGAGGGATGTTGTTGATCGGGCGTCCACCGAGTTTGATCTCACCGTGAGTAGCGGTTTCAAAGCCTGCCAGCATCATCAAGCACGTGGTCTTTCCGGAGCCGGATGGGCCGAGCATGGTGAGAAACTCACCGCGGCCTATCGAGAGATTGAGATCTTTGACGACCAATGTCTCGCCGTCATAGCTTTTTTGTACGTGTTCGAAAGCTACAAAGGCGTCATTTGCATCACTACTTGTCATTCTTCGTCGATATCCCGTCTGGTATTAGAGATCACTTGGCAAAACCCCAGTGCATAAAATCGAGAGCAAGGGGAGGTGTCGTCAAGCTACAGCGCATTGCTGTGAAGTTGTTTAACTCTATCTGGATTGACCGTGCTAGCGCAAGCACTGAGCTACCCTCGACATTATCAATTGGCAATTTGGTGCATTTTTCAATGGTTTAAGTATTATCTCGAAATAAATTGTGCTTTGCAGCATAAGCTTGAGTTTGGCCTTATCCTCACTGGTTTTCAGCAGCTTCAATTTCTTCCATTGCTGTGAGCCAAAGTTGCTCTTCAATGCCAAGCTTTTCACGCACTTTACTTTGGTTTTTAAGCAACAATTGAAGATCATCTGCGCGCCCTCCTTGGTAGAGATCAGGGTTTGCGAGTTCTGATTCCATACGATCTAGCTCTACTTGAAGCTTTTCAATCGCACGTTCGCTCTGACGAACTTTGTTGCGCAACGGTTGTAGTTTTTGCCGTGCTTGTGCCTGTTCACGACGAAGCTCTTTGCGATCCGGCTTGTTTTGTTGCGCTGCAGTGGTGTCGACTTGGTTTTTCCGCTCCTGCAGCAACCATTTCGCGTATGCGTCCAAGTCTTCTTCATACGCGACAGCACGCCCTTGGGCCACCAAAAGTAACTTGTCACAGCAAACGCGTAAGAGGTGACGATCGTGCGAAATCAAGACCACAGCACCCTCAAATGCCTGCAATGCGGTTGAGAGCGCGTGGCGCATGTCGAGATCGAGGTGATTTGTTGGTTCATCAAGCAACAACAGGTTGGGGCCATGCCGCACCAGTATGGCAAGTACCAGCCTTGCTTTTTCGCCACCTGAAAAAGGAGCCACAGGCTCGAAGACGCGGTCCCCCAAAAAACCAAACCTGCCCAAGTGATTTCGATGTTCAGCTTCTGTTTGATCCGGGAAAGCATCTTGAAGATGCTGTAACGGAGAGCGTTCTAGGCGCAATTGCTCAAGCTGGTGTTGCGCAAAATAACCGAGCTTTGTTTTGTCATGCTGCAAACACTCACCCGCTTGCGGCAACAAGTCTCTGGCCAGTGTTTTTATCAGGGTGGACTTACCTGCGCCATTTGGTCCAATCAGACCGATACGATCACCAGCGCGCAAATCCAATGACACCCGTTGCAAAATTGTCGTTTCGCCGTAACCGAGCTGAGCATTCTCTAGTTGTAACAGCCGCTCAGGTATTTCTGTGGGCTCAGCAAATTGAAAGGAAAACGGCGAATCCACATGCGCGGCGGCAATAACTGTCATACGCTCTAGCGCTTTGACTCTGCTCTGCGCCTGCTTCGCTTTGCTCGCTTTCGCTTTAAACCGCGTTACAAAACTCTCCATGTGTGCAATTTCGCGTTGTTGTTTTTCATGCGCTGCTTGCTGATTTGCAAGCGTTGCCGCACGCTGCAACTCGAACTCACTGTAATTGCCGGTGTACAGCGTTATTTTATTTTGTTCAAAGTGCAGGATGTGCGCGATCACTGAATCCAGAAATTCGCGGTCGTGGGATATCAATAAAAGGGTCCCAGAGTAGCGAAGTAACCATTGCTCAAGCCACACCACCGCATCCAAATCCAAGTGGTTTGTCGGCTCATCTAAGAGTAATAAATCGCTTCGGCACATTAGGGCTTGAGCCAGGTTGAGCCGCATTCTCCAGCCACCTGAGAAGTCTGTTAGAGGGCGCTGTAAATCGCTTTGCGCAAACCCCAATCCGGATAACATTTGTGCAGCTCGTGCTTCAACGGTATAGGCATCCGCGGCTTCCAGTTCAGCTATTAAGCTAGCGTGTCGAGTACCGTCACCATCAGCTTCTGCCAATGCCGCGAGTCCTTGCAGGCGGCGCAGTTCAATATCCCCATCGATAGCGTACTCAAGCGCGCTGCGACTAGTGGCTGGCATTTCTTGCGCTACGTGGGCCAAAACCCATTCTCGTGGAAATTGAATATCCCCTGCGTCGACGTCTACTTCGCCACGCAGTACCGACAAGAAGGAGCTCTTGCCACAGCCGTTTGCACCCGTGATACCAGCGCGTTGGCCTGGGTGGATCGAAAAGTCGGCGTCACTGAAAAGCAATTGCTTTCCACGGCGCAATGCTAAACCCTGCGCACGGATCACGAGCGATTCCCTCTATTCTCTAGCGTTTCACGTAATTCACAGCAGCTTAATAGTGGCAACAGGGTTCTCGAGCAGCTCATGCGGTGTCACGCTTAGGATGGACAGCTACCCATGTTATAACAACTCATCGATTGCTTGATAATGTTTCAAAGGTTTTGTGCAGAATGTCTGTTAGTGCTAGAGCGAAATAGAGAAGGTCGGAAAGTGCAGAAATTTGAGTTTGAAACTATTGCAGTAGTCCGTTCCGACTATCAGCAGAAATTTGTGATACCCCGACAACCCAGATTGGCGCCTGCGGCACAAGCATGCCTTTTGGTGGAAGAACATTGGGTGAAGCAGGGAGCATTAGAAGGCTTAGAACATGCCAGCCACCTTTGGATTCAATTCGTCTTTCACGCAGTATCCGATAGATCAGCCAAAGGCAAGGTGCGGCCGCCAAGGTTAGGCGGTAACAAAAAGTTGGGCGTTTTCGCGACACGCTCTACACATAGACCCAACGCGATTGGTTTGTCTGTGGTGCGACTGCTGAATGTAGAGGGGTCGGTTGTTCATATCGCTGGAGCCGACTTGCTCGATGGAACACCCGTTCTTGATATTAAGCCCTACTTACCTTGGTGCGATAGTATTCCTGAGGCCGAACATCAGATTGCCGGCCAACCACCCGCGAGTTTGGACGTGCGTTTCTCTGATCTCGCAGAGCAAAACTTGAGTCGCTTTGAAGCAAAAGAGCGTCAGCATTTGAGAATATTGTTGCAGCAAAGCCTTGCACAAGACCCGCGCCCAGCTTATCAAAAGAATAATTTTGAACGGGTTTATGGCGTTCGAATCGCATCCTGTGAAGTTAGCTGGCATCATCCAGATCCTCATATCGTTGAAGTGCTATCAATTGTCAGGGCGCCGTAGAAAGGTATTCTTGGCCTCGCAAATCCGGTTTTATCACTTGATTGTTAGCTCGTCACTCACACGGCCTGCAAGAATCGTTATAATTGGCTGATATCGAAAAATTGGGAGTGCATCTGAATGATTTCACGTCGACTGTTGATTGGTGTGGCATCCATTGCCGTGCTGACATTGAACGGCTGTGCAACCGCCTATTACGGCGCGTGGGAAAAAGTCGGCTACCACAAGCGTGATATTTTGCAGGAGCGTGTAGAAGATGCGCGTGATGCGCAATCTGACGCGCAAGTAGAGTTCAAAGATGCCCTTGAGCAATTTGGCTCGGTAGTGGCAATTGAAGACACGGATCTCAAACGCGCTTACGACAAACTTAATGCTGAATACGAAGACAGCTTGGCTGCATCAGAGTTGGTTAGTGAACGAGTCAACGAAGTGGATGAAGTAGCCAACGCACTTTTTGAAGAATGGGAAGATGAACTAGGTCAGTACACCAACGCCAAGTTACGCAGTTCAGCTAAAGGCCAGTTGGATCAAACAGTAAACAATTACAGCACGTTGCTTCGCACGATGCGCAACGCCGAATCCAGCATGAAACCAGTACTCAACACCTTTAAAGACAATGTACTCTACCTCAAACACAATCTAAATGCGCAGGCAGTGGGTGCTCTCCGAGGTGAATTTCAGTCACTGCAGACTGATGTGCAGCGTTTAGTCGCTGAAATGAACAAGTCGATAGCCGAGTCAGACAAATTTATCGCCAGCATGGGAGGCAGTTAAGCTACCTTTAGTCTGATCGCCTTGGAAATATTAATGTGCTAATTCTAAAACTTCTGTGCGCCTTTTTGGGTTACTCCGTTATGGAGTTTTGGGGCGCACTATTAGGTTATTTTTTGGGGGCAGTGGCAGAGGCCGTTCTGCGCGGCCGTGTATTGTTAACTGCTGGGGCCCGCAGTAATCGGCAGCAAATCTTTCTTGAAACAGTGTTTCAGTTAATGGGGCATCTAGCCAAAGCAGATGGCCGTGTTTCTGAAGCCGAGATAAAGCACACTGAGTTGTTTATGAATCAGCTTGGTATGCAAGCTGAGCGTCGCAGAGAAGCGATTAACCACTTTAAACAAGGCAGTAACCCCTCGTTTGATGTTGATCAAACACTCAGGCGCTTTACCAATGGCTGCGGTAAATCTGCCCATCTATCTCAGTTGTTAATGGTTTATTTACTCGGTGTTGCGGTTGCCGATGGAAAACTTGAATCCGCTGAAGAACAGCTACTTCGAAAAATTGGCGCAAAGTTGGGGATGGCGTCGAGTGCGCTGGACCGCTTGATTGCAATGACTCGCGGCCAAGATCAATTTGGCGGTGGGCATGGATACGGCGGTGCAGGTTCAGGTCACGGACCGAGCTCAGCGGATAGCTTAGCCTCGGCCTACCAAGCGATTGGCGTGAAAGCGGGTGACTCAGACGCGATCATAAAAAAAGCCTATCGCAAACTGATGAGCGAATTCCATCCGGATAAATTAATTGGTCAGGGCGTGCCTGCAGACATGGTTCGCGTTGCGACAGAACGTTCTCAAGAAATACAAAAAGCCTACGACGTGATCAAAAAGCACCGAGGCAAATAACCTTGATTGAGCCATTGCCGCAGCTGACCACACTGGCAATTGCTAACTATCGCAGCATTCTCGATCTCAGAGTGCCACTTGGAAGGCTAAACCTAGTTACTGGTGCCAATGGAAGTGGAAAGTCCAACCTCTATCGTTCACTTCGCCTACTAGTTGCTGCGGCTCAAGGTCGATTGGTATCCGCTTTGGCTGCTGAAGGTGGATTGGCCTCAACGTTGTGGGCGGGCCCAGAAGAACTGAGTCGCGCGATGCTGCTTGGTGAACAACCCGTTCAAGGTGGCCCACGTCGAGATGCCGTTAGGCTAAGACTGGGCTTTGCTAGTGACGACTTCGGTTATGCTGTTGAGTTGGGATTGCCTATTGCGGGCGAAACAGCTTTTAATTTAGATCCCCAAATTAAATATGAAACGCTGTTCTCTGGGCCCATAGCCAGACCTGCCAGCGTATTGGTTTCGCGTGAAAATGCGGTGGTGAAAGCGCGTGGCGAAAGGCGAAAGTGGCATGTTATTGCCAAACACTTGCAGCCCTTTGATAGCATGTTGACACAAGCTTTAGAACCAACCCTGGCACCTGAAATGTTCACGTTGCGAGAACGTGTACGAGACTGGCGGTTCTATGATCACTTTCGCAGCGATGCAGAAGCACCTATCAGGCGAGCACAGCTGGGGACTCGAACACCAGTACTTAGCCACGATGGGGTAGACCTAGCGGCTGCGGTTCAAACCATTCTCGAAATTGGCGATGCTGAAGCATTCGATTACTTTGTCGACGATGCATTCCCCGGCGCACGGGTGCGAGTCGAGAGTAACAGCGGATTGTTTGAACTTAAGATGGAGCAACCTGGGATGTTGCGGGCGCTATCTGCGACAGAGCTATCTGATGGAACTTTGCGCTATATATGTTTGGTCGCGGCATTGCTTTCACCGAGACCTGCAGGTTTTATGGTGCTGAACGAACCCGAAACAAGCCTACACACAAACTTGTTGCCTGCGCTCGCCGGATTGATCGCCGCCTCCGCCAACACCAGCCAAGTACTGGTCGTATCGCACGCTCCTGCTTTGGTGCGTGCTTTGTCACGACAAGATGATTGCCAATCGCTGGTGCTCGCTAAACAACTGGGTGCCACTGATGTTCCCGATATCGATGCTCTATCTAGCCCACCTTGGCAGTGGCGGGCGTAAAATAACTTAGTCCGCAAATCAAGCACTTTAATTTCAATTGCAATAGCCGAGCAACGTCTGATGCAGCGACTGAGGTATTTCTACCGGTGTGCTAGCAGCGCGAATTCTGTGTCTTCGATCACCGGGCAGTCTCGTGCCTTCTTGCGATAACAGTCTTTCAAACAATTGCTCAGCGTGGTCCAGATGTGAATGGCCACCATTGAAAGTTGTAGGGTCTATTGCAAGAACCAACTCCCCACCAAATGGAGCTCCAGTGCCAGCATTGTCTTGTTCTGTTGATTCATAGCTAAACAGATCACCGACTAAAGCACCAGCAAGCAGTTCAATCATTAACGCTATGGAAGAACCTTTGTAACCGCCAAAGGGTAGCTGCGCACCGTCGAGCGCGGCTTTAGGGTCGGTAGTGGCATTACCGTTGCTGTCGATAGCCCAGCCTTCTGGAATTGATTTTCCGTCACGCAGATGAAGTTGGATTTCACCTCTTGCGCAAACACTTGATGCTTGATCAAAAACCAACGGGCTTTTCCCGTCGCGTGGCCAAGCAAAGGCCATAGGGTTTGTACCAAATAGTGGCTTATTTCCGCCGGCAGGAGCGACAAAAGAATTGGCACAGGTGAAAGCCATCGCGACCAAGCCTTCCTCGGCAAGCTGCTCCACCTCTGGCCAAAGTGCCGCAATGTTGTACGCGTTGTTTATGGCGAGTGCCGCGATGCCTTGTTGTTTGGCGACACGCGCCAATTCGGGGACACCTATCTGTAGTGCTAGCGGACAAAAGCCATTGCGCGCGTCAACACGCACCGCCGCAGGCTTTGGGTAGTCAATAACGGGTAGAGCATGCGCATCAGTGTTGGCGTTTTGTAGTGCGTTGACATAAAAAGCCACTCTGAAAAGGCCGTGACTACTACACCCGTCGCGCTCGGCCGACGTAATGGTCTTTGAAATAGCTGTTGCTTGCTGAAGTGAAAATCCTTGTGTCGTCAAGCTTTCAGTAGCGAGAGACGCCACTTCTTCAAGGCTAAGTTTTACTGAATCATTCATGTTTTTGCTCTCGGTACAATGGCGCAAACTGCTATCTTAACAGAACTGTTTCGAACCTAACTTTGTTGGAACTCAAAGCCTTTTATAGGGCGTAGCGATTCGTCTCATAGCGGCAGGTGGTAGATTGTTCTAGGATATAAAGCTGAATTTTGGAGTCATGAGATGCGAGACATAAAAGCTGAAACTCTAGCGGCACGAGGTGGGCTTGCGGCGGATGGAGAAGTGCACCCGGTGGTCCCGCCCATTCTTGCGGGTACCACTTATAGTAGAGACCGTGATTATGCATTGCCTGAAGGGCAGGCGGCCTATATTCGCGGCGTATCTCCCGGTGATTTACCCGCTGAGCATTTGCTTGCTCAATTAGAAAATGGCTTTGCGGCAGCACTTTTTGCTTCAGGAACAGCCGCTGCCGCAGCCATAGTTCAAGCGCTCAAACCCGGAGACCGCATCGTCGCCCCTCGCATCATGTACTGGGGGCTGCGTAATTGGATGTTAGACTTTTGCCAGCAGTGGGGAATGGCACTCGATTTTTACGATGCTGCAGATCCTAAAAGCTTACAACGAACACTAACGGTGGCACCAACACAACTACTTTGGCTAGAGACACCTAGTAACCCCACTTGGGAAACTGTCGATATCTCCGCTGCTGCCAAAGCTGCAAAAAAAGTTGGTGCGTGGGTGGTTGTTGATTCGACAGTAGCCACACCGGTATTAACTCGTCCTCTTGATTTAGGTGCTGACCTTGTCTTTCATTCCGCCACGAAGTACCTCAACGGGCATAGTGACGTCATTGCAGGGGCAGTAGTAAGTGCGGTAGACAGCGAATTGTGGCAGAAAGTCATTTACAACCGCACCAATGCAGGTGCAGTTTTAGGTGCCTTTGAAGCGTGGTTGCTGTTACGAGGTATGCGCACGCTTTTTCCTCGTGTAAGACAGGCTTGTAAAAGTGCTCAGGTTCTTGCTGATTATCTTAACCAACACGACAACGTCTTAGAGGTGCAGTATCCGGGTCTAGCCAATCATCCGGGACATCAGATTGCTTGTGCTCAAATGCAAAATGGGTTCGGAGGAATGTTATCAATCAGAGTTAAAGGGGGTCGCCTTGGAGCGCTGGCGGTTGTGGGAGCCTGCCAGTTATTTCTGCGCGCGACATCTCTCGGTGGCGTAGAAAGCTTGATTGAACACCGTCAGAGTATTGAAGGGCCCGCCAGTGAGATTCCCGATGACTTACTGCGGATTTCTGTGGGTGTAGAAGCGATTGAAGATCTCATTGTGGATATTGAGAGAGCGCTCACTAAGGTTTGAAAGCACTTAAGTTCCGAATATTGCTTCTAAGTAATGCATAAAGATTTAGCTAAGAATTGAGTTTATCTCAAAACAAATCATAAGCTTAGACGTGCATATTCATTTTGGTTCTCCACATTGATTATCCAGATGGACCATGTTCTAGCTTATGTTTGGCTACATATGTCTGATGTTAAGGACGCTAAGGGTAGTGCCTGACTAATCAGTGCAATGTGACCTCGGGGTTTGAGGTTGCTGAAAACATGAGACACGGAGATATCCCGATGAGTTCAGTTGCTACAGCAGAGGCTTATGCCGCGCCAGAAGCGGAGATTACTTTTGATAGTGAACAAGAGGCCCCCAAGTTATTTTCGATACGTGGGCGCATGGGTGTGCTTAAGTATGCAGCGCAGAGTTTTATGTGGACGGTGGCTTATGTCGTTCTATCTGCTGTCATCGTTGCAGGTAGTGCTGCTCTGAGTAGTTCGGGCAGTAGTCTCGAGGGTGCCAACCCTGTTTTACTTGGGATCTTGGGACTCGCCTTATTGCCACTGTTGTTTATTATGCTGAGCATGGCGATCAAGCGATTGCACGACATCAACATGAGTGGTTGGTTTTTGCTCGCTGCTCTTGTCCCGATAGTTAACTTATTTTTCTTTCTATTCATGACGCTAAAACCCGGCAAAGCTGAAACTAATAAATTTGGTGCTCAGACTGTCACTAAAGGCTGGGAAAAAGTAGTCGGTGGTATTTATATTGCGTTGATTGTTATAGCTCTGGTCAGTATTGTTTTAGGATTTGCAAGCGGCGGTGTCGCTGCGTTGATGCAGTAAATTTAAACCGGACCTCGGCAAACTTGCAGAGGTCTTTTAGACTGTTCCGGCCTTTGGAATATAGATGTTGCGCTCAACTGTTAGTGTAGAAACACCAGAAGGTATCTCTTTACAGCTTCCGGTGGCCGGTCTTGTTGTTAGGGCCATCGCATGGACAATTGACTTTTTCGCTCGTATGGTGATTTATGGTTTTTTGTCTCTGCTCGTGGGTTATTTAGGTTTTTTCCATTTTTTTGAGCAATTTATCGGCAACAACAATGATAGCTTTGCCTATGTGGCAGGTATCAGCTCCATTATATTTTTTCTTCTTGAATGGTTTTTTACCACAATCCCCGAAGCTCTGTACGGCACAACCCCGGGCAAAAAAGTAATGGGTCTCCGGGTTACTCATATCGACGGTACTCCTATCAGTTGGCAATCATCAGTACTCCGAAATTTTTTGCGTTTTGCAGATTTTTTACCCCTGATGTATTTTTCCGGCGTTGTTAGCATGTTAATTGATGGGCGCGCTCGTCGCCTAGGCGACCTAGCTGCTGGAACCATGGTTGTGTACAACGATACTAGGCAGAAAAGCGTTGATGAAAGTGCAGAGCAGTTTGGGTTTAGACCAACTTTTGCGTTGCTGCCTGGGGAGCGCTCAGCGGTTATCGAGTTTGATGAACGTTGCGATGCTTTGACTGAAGAACGCCAGATAGAATTAGCGGCTCTGCTAGGCGACCTTGATATAGGAGAGGGCATGCAGTCAGTTAGCACTTTGCGGGCTTGGGCGCGTTGGTATCGTAGCGGTAACACGGAGGTCGCGAGTGAGCACGCAAGCGCAACTTGAGCAACGATACAGTGAGCTGTGGTCTGAGTTAGAGGCTGTGCTCACTTCTTTGGAATCGGCAAAGTTTTGGCGGAAAGCGCACGATCACCATCGCTTACCTGAACTCTACGCAGCCGTGTGCGAGCATTTGGCATTAGCTCAAAGCAGAGGATTTAGTGTTCGCCTAGAACAGCGACTGGATTCCTTAGCACAACGATCTTATCGACAGCTTTATCGACGCCGTAGTGCGATTATGCGGCCTCTCTTCACTTTTATATGTGGTGGTTTCCCCAGCTTTTTACGCAAACATAGTGGTTTGTTTGTCCTCTCCTGTGCACTCATTTTCGGGCCGTTGGTAGTTTGTATGGTTTTGTTATATATGCAGCCTGGCTGGATCTTCTATGTGATGGGTCATGATCAGGTCGCGAGCATCGAACACATGTATCTTCGCGGCGAATCAGCCGTTTTCGGCAGCGGTAGAAACGAAGCAGACAACTTCCGTATGTTCGGTTTTTATATACAAAACAATATATCAATCGATTTTAGATGTTTCGCGGGCGGAGTATTCTTTGGTTTGGGGTCGGTTTTTTTCTTGATGCTTAATGGCGTGTATATCGGTGCCATCGCGGGCTATTTAAGCGAAGCAGGAGCAGGTAGTGCCTTTTGGGGCTTTGTCGCTGGCCACAGTGCACCTGAATTACTCGGTGCTGCTGTTTCGGGCGCCGGTGGATTGCTGATGGGGAGAGCACTGGTGCAACCGGGTAAACAACGCCGTTGGGACGCACTTATGAATGTTGCTCCTGATGCCCTTAGACTTGTCGGTGGTGCTGCTATGCTGACTTTTATCGCAGCAATCATTGAAGGCTTTTGGTCTCCGCTCGATATGCCAATGGCAAGCAAATACGGCGTTGCTGGTTTAGTTTGGGTTTCTACTTTGGCTTACCTATTGGTGGTGGGTAGATCTCGGAAGCCAATTGAGTGAGTGTTGAAAAAGCCCAAATCGAGCTCAGGCCGTTAGGTGCACATAGCTGCACCGATTTGGGTTTTGCACTTGCTCGCCATTGGTACTGGTCACTGCTGACTTTGTACCTAATTATATTTTTCCCTGTATTAATCATTGCTGCTGTGGTGATTTATTTTGAGCCTGAACAGGCATCTGTGGTTCAGCTTGTGCTTTGGTGGTTGAAACCACTGGGTGAGCTAGGGCTTCTGTATTGGTGCTCGCAATCTCTTTTTGGTACAAAGCCAGGCTTTAGCTCTACTTTTTTTTCTACCTATAAATCACTGCCTAGGCTGTTACTCAATTATCTAAGTGTTTTTCGACTCTCGCCCACGAGAGGCCTGAGTATGTGTGTTGTTTTTCTCGAAAAAACTAAATTTGGAAAAGGGCGTAAACGTCTAGACGTGCTCAGCGGTTCAGGTAGTGCATTGACGTGGGTTTTGGTTGTGGGTGCTCATGTAGAAGTGACTCTCGCTGTTGGCATATACCTAATGTTGATCTATCTCATTCCCTTTGATTCACCGTTGACCGAGAGCTTTGATCGTGACAATGGAGCAATAGCTTGGTTTGAAGCACTGGATAATAATTTTTATCTTTTGTGCGGGTTTGCGGCTGAAGTGATATTTGCTCCATTTTTCGTCTGCGCTAGTTTTGTGCATTACATCAATCGTCGAAGTCGACTCGAAGCGTGGGACATTCAGCATAGATTTAACGCTTTGAAAAATCGCGTTCAAAATGAAAAGTCGAATGGCTTGGCTAAAAAGTCTGCATCTGCCATAACTTGTCTACTTGCCTGTCTGTTAGTTTTTACATTATCTCCGCAAAAATCTCTTGCTGCATCAACAGCCGACGATGCAGCTGTTGTCATCAACGACATTCTTCAACAGGAGCGATTTGGGCACTACAGTGAAAGCGGTAGAATTCAAGCGAGAGAAGTTGAGCCTGAACAAGAGGGGCAAGCAACCGAGTATGATTTTTCTCTACTGGAATCTGCTTATAATTTATTTGCGAGCGAAGGTTTTAATAGTGCTTTTTACTTGATCGTAATTGGCTTGTTTGGGTATATCGTTGTTCGCACGGCAATACGCTTTTGGCCCGCAACTGCGGGTCTCCTGAATGTTTTGGCATTGCCAAAAAGAGCTACGAGCCTGAGACCAGAGCAGACGCTGTCTGTCGCACCTGCTAGTTTTGTGGAGGCTCGCCAATTGATGTTGAGAGGGGACACCAGAGCTGCGCTTGCATGCCTACTTCGCTCTGTCATCACAGCGGCTAGGGAACAAGATGGATTGGAAATCAGGCATTCGTTTACAGAGTCGGAATGCCAACAGATAATTGATTCGAATCTGAACTCTGCGTCAAAGACATCCTTTGCTGCGCTGTTAGCCCTTTGGCGCAAGCAGGCCTATGAAGGCCGAGATGTCTCTCCTCTATATGCAGATCAGGTCATTAAAGCTTGTGAGAGTGCCTTCGCCGAGAGGCAGTCATGAACGCTAATCATCAAAAAATACTGATCGCTTTGATAGCGGTTGCGGCGCTTTTTTGGTGGGCATGGCAGAAATACGAGTGGGTGGAAGAAAAGAAATGGATTGGCGCAGATACCGAACTACAAAAACGGCCTATGTATGCCGCAGGACTATTTTTGCAATCCCTAGATTTTTCTGTCGCACGCATTGTCGATCAAAAACGTTTTGATGACATAGACGATTCAATAGGTACGCTTTTTATCTGCGAGGGCAAAACCTTGCTGAGTAAAAAACACTTCAGAGAAATTGAGCGTTGGGTACGTCACGGTGGTCACTTAGTGGTTAATTCCGCTGGCGGTGGACAGTTAAACGAAGATGAGGATGAAATAGGGCAGCAAGCCTACGGCGTGCGTTCGATGCCCATTGCACAACTATACGAAGATAGAGGGATAAGCTTAGGTAACGCTGCCGCGAGCCAAGATTGTTGGGAGCAAGAGTTTGATTTTGAGCCCTTGTCGGCGTCGGAGGGTGAACTTGACCTCAGTGATGTGTTAGAAGAGGCTGCAGCGGTTTTTGGACAAAGCACAGAGCAGGTATTTGAGCCCGTGATCTACAAGGGGCCATTGCCAGGTGAAACTGAAGGCAGAGCAACGGCGGTGCAGTTTGAAGGTGGCAACTGGTTAGAAATGGACTCTTTGGTGCAGCCCGATTGGCAATGGGGCACTGAGCGTGGAGTGCAACTCTATAGTCTACCTTTGGATGCTGGCCGGTTGACCGTAGCTGCAGATTTCTCACCGTTTTTTAATAGAAGCATTGGTTTGTCTGACAATGCTTTTGCCTTGCAATCGATGGTGGAGCAAGGTAGCCCAAACTCTCGAGATGTTTGGTTTCACGAGCGAGAACTCGCATTTCCTACTTTAAGTAGTGTTTTGTGGAAGCGTGCTCCTCAAGTTGTTTTATCGAGTTTTACGCTGTTAGTGGCAATAATTTGGTTACTTTTTGCTAGACGTCAAGAGCCTGCATCGACGACAAGAAGTTATGCCTCCCAATTACGCGCGCAGTTGTATTCGGTTGCCTTTTACCGCTGGCGAGTGGGTGATTTAAATAATCTGTATATGCCTTTGAGGCGAAGTCCCCATAGCCTGAATTCCTCTGGAGATTCCGATAAAGACAGTGTCAACCAGAGCCCTAAATTCCACCGATCCAAAAAATTTTTAGTTGAGTCAGCAGTTAGTCACTGGCAGTCATCGAAGATCAAACGAGGAGATAGTTAGGATGGATAACAATAGTACGCAGGATGCGGGTTCAGCATCGTCTGATCTGTCTACTTCGGAACCACTAAACAGATTGTTTCGTCATTTACAACAAGTGCTAATTGGCCAAGATCAAATAGTGGAACAGGTTTTAATATGTTTGCTTGCGGGTGGGCACGCCTTGGTAGAAGGAGTACCGGGCTTGGGGAAAACCAGATTGGTGAAGTCTTTGGCGATGGCTTGCGGCGGAAGTTTCAACCGACTGCAATTTACACCTGATTTAATGCCCAGTGACATTGTAGGGCACGCCATGTTTGACGCAAAGAGCAGCGAGTTCACTTTACGTAAGGGGCCAGTCTTTGCCAACTTTGTCGTGGCTGATGAAATAAACCGCGCGCCCGCTAAAACTCAGTCGGCAATGCTCGAGGCAATGGAGGAACGGCAGGTATCCCTTGAGGCTGAAACACTGCCACTGCCCACTCCTTTTATGGTCTTAGCGACTCAAAACCCTGTTGACCATGACGGAACGTATCCATTGCCTCAAGCGCAATTCGACAGATTTTTGATGCAGCTGGTGATTCGCTATCCGGCAATCGATGATGAAATAGCGATTGTTCAGGCTGCAGCCAGTGCTCAATCGCACGATGCACTTGCAAAGCAGGAGATTATTACGCTCGAACAGTTACAAGCCCTGCAAACACAAACGAGCCGGGTTCACTTGGATCGGGAGGTCGCGGCCTATGCGGTGCGATTGGTTGCTGCAACAAGGCACTGGCCGGGGTTGGAGCACGGCGCAGGCCCACGAGCGAGCATGGCTATTGTATCGGCTGGGCGTGCACATGCTGTGCTGCAAGGCCGTGATCACTTGCTACCCGAAGACGTAAAAGCCGTAGCCATACCGGTGCTGCAGCACCGGCTTGGCTTATCTGCAGAGCTAGAAATTCAAGGTAGCAGTGTCGAGCAAGTTTTAACGCTATTGTTGGATAGTGTAGAGGCGCCGCGGCAGTGAGACCCAGCCCACGTCTAGTATGGCTTTTGCTGGTGTTGTGGTGCGCTGCAATATTGTTTGCGTGGTTTGATTGGTCGCAATCAGTTTTCTGGGTGGGAGCAGCTATTTTTGCTCTTTTGCTAACGGGAGATGCAATGGCGCTCATGCTCAGAGCGCGTCCATTGGCTCAGCGTCAGTTGCCCAAAATGGTGCCTGTCAATCGGCGTTTTGAGGGCACTATTCAGCTTAAGCATGTTGGTAGTGGAGTATCCAAAGGTGAGCTGCTTGAGCAGTGTCCAGACGCCATAAATTGTGAATTGCAGGCGCGGCTTCTTGAACTCAACAGCAATCCGATTGATATTGCCCTGGAGTACAACGCCTACCAACGCGGGACAATACAATGGCAGTGGGTTCAGTGGACTGATTTTTCTAAATTGAATATGTGGCGGAGGCGATCGTTGCTGCCTTGCCCTTCGACATTAGCCGTGTATCCAGATTATGCCTCTTCCCGGCGACAACTAAACATCTCACTGTCACGTAGCTTGCGTGAGCTTGGGATAATTCAGCGTCAACGAGTCGGCGACAGCCAAGAGTTTCATCAATTGCGTGCCTATCAGCGAGGAGATAGTTTGCGTCAAGTGGATTGGAAAGCGACTTCACGCCGACGAGAATTGGTTACTCGGCAATATGCTGAGGAGAGTAACCAGTCTTTGGTGCTCATGCTCGATTGTGGTCGGCGTATGCGACTGCGCCACGGCGAGAGAGAATTGCTAGATGAAGCCATGGATGCCACGTTGATGGCCGCTGAAGTAGCGCTGCGCCAAGGTGACAAGGTGTCCGTGCAGTGTTTTGCCGCGGATCCCTTTTATTGGAGTGGTGTTGCTCGAACAGCGCAATCTATCAGCACAATGCTTGCGAAGCTTCACGATATACACAGTCGACCAGAAGCAAGTGATTACGTGGCGGCTGCTAGAGCTTTGCGTCAATCGTTGAAACAGCGAAGCACAGTGATTTTAGTGACACACAGCCGAAATGAGAATATGGAGGAGCTAAACATGGCTGCCCGCCTGTTAGGTGATAAGCACAATGTCGTGGTTGCCGATATCAGTGACGTCGAGTTATGTCGTATGCTGAGTGAAGCACCCACGGATTTTGACAAAGCGCTGACTTATCTTGGTGCTCTTGATTACCGAGCAAAACGCCAAGCCGCCCAGCAAAGTTTACGCAAACTCGGTACTGATGTTGTTGATGTAGGCCCTGACCAACTCGTCGGCGCATTGGTACAGGCCTATCATAGTCACCGAAGCATGGCGGCCTAACGCTGTTCAGAGCTTAAACTGTGCTGGGCTATATCGCGCTGTGCCCTTATCTAAGGTCTCTGTTGCGATTTGCAGTGCGCAATCGCGCGACTTCAACTAGAGTGTGAAAACTTTTAGCACACTCTAGGCATAAAACATGGTGAGCCCCAGTGAGCATCGACTGTTGCCTGGAATGTTGTTTACATTGGCGGCGGCGATTGGATTTGCCTGCTCTCTAGTCATGGCAAGGCTTAGTTATGAGTATGGGTCTGATGCGCAGACTGTTATGTTGTTGCGCTTTATAGCAATGCTGACAGCATTACTTTTATGGAATTTTCTACGCGGCCAAACCTTGAAACTAAAAACCCGTGATTGCGCTGGCAGCCTACTGTGCGGGTTACTCTATTTTGTGGGGATATTTTCTTATTTATCCTCTGTAGCTTGGTTGCCTGTCAGCTTATCAGTGCTCATTTTTTATACCTTCCCAATTCTTGTTGCGATCATCTCCGCACTTATGATTCGTCATAGGCCTAATCTGCTCAGCATGTTTGCTTTACTGATCGCATTTGTAGGGTTGTTGTTAGCGCTTGATGTTGAAAGCGCAGAAGTTTCTAAGATAGGGCTTGGGTTTGCCATCTGTGCAGCAATTGGTATCGCTCTTAATCTGGTGTTGAGTGGCCAGGTATTGCAGCGGGTTGAAACACAAGTGTTTAGTACCTACACCGCTGCAGTGAGTGCGCTATTAGCCAGCTTGGTTGTTTTTTTTAGCGGTGGGCTTAGCTTACCCGCCGGTGTGGTAGGTTGGGCGGCATTTTGCGGCATGCTGGTCTCTTTTTTTGTTGGCTTCATATGCACGTTCAACGCGATCAGTCGATTAGGCTCAGTAAGGTTTGCCTCTCTGATGAATCTCGAACCCGTAGCAACAATTATTCTGGCTATGCTTCTACTTGGAGAAACACTCAACTCACTGCAGGTGGCGGGTGCTTTCATTGTCATCGCTGGTGTCATCTTGGCTCAATACGCCGCGAAAAGGCACCAGACGGGTACCTAGCCGCACCGTCCAGTCGCTTCAAAAGATCACACTCTTTTAATCTAACCCGCCAGTGCTGTTTTTCTTGATGTGCTGGACAAAATTCATCCAGCTGTTTTGCCCAACAATGCGGGCATTCACCTTGATAATCCAGCTGTTTCACCATCGTTTTTGCACTCCCGATGATGCCGATGTCGAACGTCTTAGCGTAGCGCATGCTCTACATTGCGCGGGCTTATAGCTCATCGTTGATGCCGAACAATGATTTTAGCGTCGGCTGTATCCACTATTGGAGGTGCGAAACAACGGGTATTGGTGGTGTTTAAATCTGCAGAAATTGCGCAGTGGAAGGCAGGGTGCCAGCTTTTTGTCATATTAAAGGCGGCAGCTGGCGTGTACTCGATAGGGTGTTTTTTATCGAGTTGCCACGGGAAAGGCGTTTAAAAACAAGGTCCATGATCATTTAGGGGCTGTTCTTTTACGAACAGGAACAACTAAAGCCTGCTGGTTAGGCTTTTACATATAGTTGCAGCACGTGCATGGAATGCCTGAGTTCCTGTGCGGACGGTGATGGAACAGTTGTTTGTTATTCAGGCTCTCTTTCCTAAAGAGAAACCATAGACGAGCACCGCCTCTTGAACTGCCGTCAAGGGCCCATATCAATAGTGTTCTGAATTCTGCACACCGCTTAAGCCTGTGCGATAATGTTCTATTAAATAACCAATTGCCAATTATGTGGAGTACAGCATGGATTTTCTAATTTCGTCAGCGTATGCAGAAGGCGGTGTCGGCGGAGAAGGCGGTCTACTAGGACTGGCGTTCCCGCTTATTTTGTTGGGTGTTTTCTATTTTTTGATGATTCGTCCGCAGCAAAAACGTGCCAAGGAACATCAGGGCATGGTTGAGGGTCTCAAGAAGGGTGACGAGATCATTTCAGCAGGTGGTTTGGGTGGAACTGTTACAGCCGTTGGCGATGTTTTTCTGACCGTCAAAGTGGCCAACAACGTTGAAGTGAACATTCAAAAAGCCTCTGTCGCCAGCTTACTGCCTAAGGGCACGTTAAAAGGCGCTTGATTGTCTAAAATCCGCGCTCGGTACCCACGTGCCGAGCTGATCAAAATTGGCAGACCCTCTCAATGAATCAATATCCTCTGTGGAAATACCTCTTATTAGCCTTGGTGCTGATTACGGGTTCTCTCTACGCATTGCCTAACCTCTATGGCAATGACCCTGCTGTGCTTATTTCGCCACGCAAAGGTGCCCCCGATCAAGCGTTGGTAGATCGGGCTGTAACTGCTGCTAAAACAGTCGCCCAAGGTGAAATCAAAGCACAAATCATTGAAGATCGCGTGCAGTTGCGGTTCTCCAGTGTCGGTGATCAAACAGTGGCACGTGACGTTATTGACGACACCTTGGGTGGGGATTACATCACGGCTCTCAACTTGGTTTCTGCAGCCCCCGATTGGTTGCAGAGTATTGCACAGCCACTCTATTTGGGATTGGATCTGCGCGGCGGTGTGCACTTCTTGATGGAGGTGGACATGGATTCGGCGATCAAAACGGCGCAGCAAAGTACTATGCAAGATATGCGCACTTGGCTTCGCGAAGGGAATATGCGTTATCGCGGCATTAGCCTAACCGAGGAGACGATAGGTGTCGCCTTCGAGGCCGCTGCCGCTCGCGATGATGCTCTTGCTGCCATGGAACGCCGATACAGAGGTTATCTAGAGTTTGCTGTCCGTGAAGGGGACGATGGCAGATCTTGGATTGACGGGGTCATGACCGAACAAGCGGCGTTGGACGAACGCAGCTCGGCAATTCAGCAAAATATTACAACTCTGCGCAATCGTGTGAATGAAATTGGCGTTGCGGAGCCTGTTATTCAAAGGCAAGGTCCCGATAGGATTGTCGTCCAGCTGCCTGGCGTACAAGACACCACCCGAGCGAAAGAGCTACTCGGTGCGACCGCCACACTTGAGTATCGTTTAGTCTACGGCTCAGCGGCAGATTGGATCTCAGCTAACGAGAGTGGAAATATCCCTCCTCGAGCTTTGATGTACAAGCGGCGAGATGATGGTTCTCCTATTCTCCTGGACCGAGATGTCATCGTGACTGGCGATCAGATAAAAGGGGCTTCTTCTACGATCGATCAGCAGTCAGGTGAGCCAGCTGTGCTCGTGAATTTGGATGGTAAAGGTGCTAAACGCATGCAGCGCATCTCCGCCGCCAACATTGGTGAGCCAATGGCAGTGGTTTTCATCGAGACCCGCTTTGATCGTAAGACGAACGCTGACGGTACGGTTGAAAAAATCAAAACCCAAGTAGAGGAAGTCATTAGCGTTGCGACTATCCGCGACGTACTTTCCAACCGTTTTCAGACGACCGGCCTGCAATCCGAAGAAGCGCGTAATCTTGCGTTACTTCTCAACGCAGGTGCGTTAAAAGCACCCGTTGAAATTGTGGAAGAGCGCACCGTCGGGCCCAGCTTAGGAGAACAAAACATCAAAGCAGGCTTCATGGCTTGCATCGTTGGTTTCTCGCTCGTGATGGTGTTTATGGCGATCTACTACAAAGCATTCGGTATAATTGCTGACTTTGCACTGGCGTTTAACTTGGTTCTTATTCTCGCCGTACTCTCCTTCATGCAAGCTACGTTGACCCTACCTGGAATTGCCGGAATCGTCTTGACGGTGGGGATGGCTGTCGACGCAAATGTGTTGATCTTTGAACGCATACGCGAAGAATTGCGCGATGGCGCAAAAGTTCAGCAAGCCATCGAAGCTGGCTACGAAAAAGCCTTCAGTACCATTGCTGATGCCAACATCACAACGCTTATTGCAGCGATTGTATTGTTTGCTTTTGGTACAGGTGCGATCAAAGGTTTCGCCGTGACACTCAGTATCGGCATCGTCACCTCCATGTTCACTGCCATCATGGGCACCCGTGCGGTGGTCAACTGGCGCTTCGGTGGGCGTAAGCTCAACCGTTTGCCAATTTAGGAGACTTACCCATAATGAACAATGAAATGACTTACGGTCGGTTTGAATTCATGAGCAAAGTGCGTCCAGCACTGATGTGTTCAGCCGTTTTAATCGTACTGTCGCTGACGTTATTGGCCACCCGTGGTCTTAACTACGGACTCGATTTTACTGGCGGTTACTTAATCGAGGTCAGCTACTCCGAGCAAGCAGATCTTGATGCCATTCGTGGCTCTCTAGCGGATGGAGGTTTCGCCGACGCTCAGGTGCAAACCTTTGGCAGCGCTAGTGAGGTGCTTGTGCGGTTAGCTCCACGAGCCGATTCGTCCAGTGCAACCATCTCAGATTCAGTTCTCGAACAACTAGATGCGGCTGGCGGTAGCCCGACCATGCAGCGTGTCGAGTTTGTTGGTCCGCAGGTTGGTGATGAGCTGCGTGATCAAGGTGGATTGGCGGTACTTTACGCTCTGTTCGGAATTTTGATTTACGTCTGGTTACGCTTTGAAAAGAAGTTTGCCGCTGGGTCTTTGTTTGCACTGGCACATGATGTCGTAATTGCCCTTGGAGCCTGCTCTCTAGCAGGGGTCGATTTCGATCTTTCAGTACTCGCCGCCATTTTGGCGGTCATCGGTTACTCGTTGAACGACACAATTGTCGTTTTTGACCGTAT
This sequence comes from uncultured Granulosicoccaceae bacterium, assembly GCA_937965695.1. Taxonomy (GTDB): domain Bacteria; phylum Pseudomonadota; class Gammaproteobacteria; order CALCKW01; family CALCKW01; genus CALCKW01. The sequence goes on along the minus strand of CALCKW010000002.1, from coordinate 22,967 downwards.
ACGAGAGAATTTTCGTAAGGTGCGCAAGGGTGATTCTATGCAAGTGATGAATCTCTCGATCAACCAGACAGTCTCGCGTACGATCATCACATCTGGTACAACATTGCTTGCGCTGTTTGCCTTGTTTCTTTTTGGAGGCGAGGTTTTGCGGGGCTTTAGCTTTGCTTTGATCATCGGTGTGGTCGTAGGGACCTATTCTTCGATCTTTGTGGCCTCCGGTTCAGCGCTGATCATGGGTGTGGACAGGCAAGATCTGATGCCTGTTGAGAAAGAAGGCGACGATCTGGAGCATATTCCTTAGTTATCCGCTCCTGATCTCGAAGTATTCAAAGCCCTTGCATCAATCCAGATGTAGGGGCTTATTTCTATGTGGAAATGAAGAAATCTCAATAACTTAAGCTCAATGGTGCCCGGCCGATATTAGAGAATTCTTGGTCTGATTTTAAGCGGTCTAAGTTCCGGTTAGGGTCTAAAGTTATGGCTTCACAGCAGTTTCAACGCTGCGCACAGCGACGAGTAATTTATCTCCATGCGTATTCTGTTTCTCTCCGATAATTACCCTCCAGAGGTCAATGCACCTGCTTCGCGTCTGTCAGAGCACGCGAAGTATTGGATCGCAGATGGCGCTGATGTCAATGTCGTCACGACGGCTCCAAATTTTCCAGAAGGTGTGCTTTTTGAAGGCTACAAAAATGCTTGGTACAGCCGCGAGGAAAAGGATGGAGTAGATCTCGTTAGGGTCAAGACCTACATCACCCGTAACGAAGGATTTATCAAGCGTTCATTGGACTACATCAGCTTTATGTTCACTGGCTTTTTTGCCGGTTTGTTTCAAAAGAAGCCAGATGTTCTTGTGGCCACATCACCTCAATTTTTTAACGCAATCGGTGGTTGGGCTCTGGCCAAAGTCCGGCGAGTGCCTTATGTTTTCGAAGTGCGGGATCTTTGGCCTGCATCGATAGCAGCATTAGGTGCCGTTAAATATCCGTTGATTCTGAAATGGCTCGAGAAACTCGAGCTTTTTCTCTACCGCAATGCAGATGCCGTGATCACCGTGACAGAGGCTTTTAAAGATGACTTGATGTCCCGAGGTATAGACGGTGACAAGATTCATGTGGTCTTGAATGGTGTGGATTTGTCACGCTACAGCAAGGCGGAAACGAAAGACGTTGAGTTAGCCGAGGCCCACGGACTCGAAGGTAAGTTCGTTGCAGGTTACATTGGGACTCATGGAATGGCCCACGGCTTAGAGAAGATCGTTGAGGCTGCCGAACTGCTGCGCGATCAACCGGATGTTCGTATCCTATTGGTTGGCGCTGGATCGGAAAAAGAAAAGATTGAAACAATGGTTGCTGAGCGTGGATTGGATAATGTGGTTTCCTTGGGACGTTTCCCTAAAGAGGATATGAATCGCATTTGGAGTCTGTGCGATGTGTCATTAATCCACCTGCGCGATCTTCCTGTTTTTGAAACAGTCATCCCGTCTAAGTTATTTGAGAGTATGGGGGTTGGCATACCGGTGTTGATGGGCTTACCAAAAGGTGAAGCCACAGGAATAGTAGAAGCCAGTGATTGCGGTGAGCTCTGCGAGCCTGAGAATCCTCAATCTATTGCTGATACGCTTGGCCGCATGCACCAAGATAAAGAGCGCTACCAGCAAATGGTGGAAAACTGTTTGAAAGCCAGCAAGGTCTACTCTCGCGAGGCTCTTGCGAAGAAAATGGCGAATATTTTGCGCACGACCGCAGGATTGCCTGTTGTAGAGAATCAAGTGGATGCTAGCAGTGCGGCGCCCGAAACGCGAGAAAGCGCAAAGACTGATTAATCAAATAGCTCTACCTTAGATTGGAAAACCTAGGGATGTTCGGATTAAGTTCGGCCAGTGATGTCGGCGTGAAAAAATTGGACCTGGAAAGGCACTAACCAACTGTAATAGTGGTGCTATTGGCTAGATTTGCAACGCGGCTGGGCCGAAATTAGCGCGCGTCGACAGAGCGAGCACGGCTTGTTCTGAGATTCTCTACCGTTAACAACCCGTTTTTTATTTAACAATGTTTTTCAATCGTTGCGGAAAGCTCTGTCTATTCCTCTTAGACAGAGATACTCAGGCTCTAAAGGTCTGGCTAGCACCTTAGATTTATTCGGCGATTCGGATTACAACTCTCAAATAAGACTAAGGCGCTTCTACAATTATTTGGATTTGCGCATTGAGAGAACCATAGGCCACCTGTACAGAAATAGATTTGTCTTCTGTGATATCCGAAATATCTGCGTCAAGTAAAATATTACCCTCATTGCCTGGGCTGGTATCAATGGAAATAAAGTCGCTGTCTCCAAGTGCAACATTCCAAATTGCGTCAGCTGTGACATCCACAGCTGTACTTCCGTCAGAATAGTTAGCCAGGAGTGTAATGCTCTTGTCAGTGTCGTTTACCGATAAAAGGTAAGGGTTGTTAGCTGGACTGAAGCTCAGGCTCTCTAGTGTCGCTAAAGTTGGCGCTTCAACAGTTACAATTGTTTGTACGTCAAATGCACCGTAGCTTCCTTTCACAGAGATGGATTTATCTTCGGTGATATCACCAATAGTTGCATCGAGTAAAATATTTCCTTCATTGCCATCACTCATATCAATATCGATAAAATCAATGTCTCCCGATAGCACTTCCCAACTAGCGTCCACCGTTACATCCACTGTACTGCCGTCTGCGTAGTTGGCGAACAGTGTCAAGCTCTTGTCTGTGTCATCGGTTGATATCTGGTAGGGGTTCTCAATAGGGCTGATAGCAATGCTCTGCAGTTCGGCGTCAGTCGAGACTGTGACAGTCGAGCTCTGAGTGGCATTTATGCCCCCACATTCCATATCGACAATGGCCACACCCACAGCTGTAGCACTCAATTCACCCTTGTTTGAATAGTTGTTTTTTAGCGAAACAAAGCTCGATTGCGCTGTTTCGTTCAGTGACCAATTTCCGCTTTGTGTAATCTCTGCACTGCTAGCATCGCTGTACTCCGCTTGCGCACTAAGCGAAGCGCTGCCTCCAACGTTTAAATCCAGAGAGATCTGGTCTATTGCGATACTTGTTAGAGTGTCCAGAATAGTCAGGCTTGCAGTACCAGTGATACCGTCCTCATTACTGGCTGTCAGTACGCCAGCGCCGGCCGAGTGACTTACTACAGTAATGCTCGACTCACCTTTGTCTTCAAGAGTCGCTACTGCGAGGTTATCTGAGCTCCAGCTCAGTATTCCGTTGAGCTCGCGAGTAGTGCCATCATCGTAGCTTCCTGCTGCAGTAACGACCAACGTTTTACATTCATCCAGAGATATGGAAGCCGGAGTCAGGCTTATTGACTGCAAGACTGCCGTCGACACAGTGAGCGTTTGAACGTCGCTAAAACGACCATAACGCGCACTGATATTTGCGACTCCTGCACTTAGGGTGCTGATTACACCATCACCTGATACTGTAGCGACTTTTGGTGAATCACTGCTCCAGCTGACCTGGTCGCTGTATAGGAGCGTATTTCCGGAAGTGAGATCGGCTGATGCGGCCCACTGTGCTGTGACATTCGGCTCAACTATAGTGAAAGAGTTTGTATCTATTGTGATACCGCTGATCCCCCGCTCAGCTACATCCAGTGCTTGTATATATTGCTGGGCCTTGTCGCCCTGGCAGCCTGCTAGCAATACCATCGCAGCAATAGAAAGTACTTGTTTCATCGATTAATAGCTCCGAAGCTGTATTCGACATTTAATCGAATGCCGGTAATATCAATACTCTCGTCTACTTGGTAGTTGTTGTAGCTGAGATCTAGCTGTACCTTAGCGCTGAGTTGTGTGGCCAAACCAACTCCAGCGTGATAACCACTAAATCTGCTTTTACCTGGTACACCATCGCCACCAGTTTGCATATTAAGTTTTGAGCTCGCCCCGCTTAACAGTACATAGAGCAAAGTGTTGTTGGGCGTCGCAGGTGTCTGTAGTCGTATGCCGTAACGCAACAATGACTTGTGTTCAACTGACACAGCATTTTGCGTATCGTCGAAAATACTGGTACCCAGCTCGAGCTCCAGACCGATACCTTCCCAAATCCATACACCCGCGTGCAGTAACAATAAGCCAGAGTCAAAATCGTTGGTATCAATGCTTATTGTCTGTCGCTCTAGCGCAGCACCTGCATAAGGAGCAGTTGTTAAAGCTGCTTTTGACATAGCTGGAGCCGATAAACAAAAAATTAAGAGGATAAGTGCATTATTCATTGTCCAATGGCTCTAGCAGCTAGAAAAGTATCGCTAGCGACATTGTAGACTTATTTATATGTCGAGGTTATATGTGTAATGTGGGGCTCTATTTGGAGCCTTCTAAAAGAAGGTGCAGCTAAAAAAATTAATATCAGCTCAGGCACATTTTTTATTGGCAGGCTAAGGTGCTTCAACCGTAATTTGTATTTGAGCATCGAGCGATCCGTAGCTTACCTGTACCGAGATAGACTTATCCTCTGTGATGTCGCCAATATCAGCATCGAGTAAAATATCTCCTTCGTTGCCGTCGCTGGTATCGATATCAATAAAATCGCTGTCGCCCGATGCCACTTCCCAAATTGCATCTGCCGTGACATCTACCGCCGCGCTGCCGTCAGAGTAATTAGCATATAGCGTGAGGCTTTTATCTGTGTCGCCGGTGGATAGGACATAAGGGTTATCGCTAGGGCTGAAACTTAAACTTTGCAAAGTAGCTTCGGCAGAGACAGTTACTGTCGTACTTTGAGTGGCCACCAATCCACCGCAGCCTACATTAACCACAGCGACACCTGCTGCAAAAGCGCTTAGTTCTCCTTTACTCGAATAGCTGTCGCTCAATGACAAATAACTCGACTGTTCCGTCTCATCAAGTGACCAGTTGCTGCTTTGCGTAATATCGGCACTGCTTGAGTCGCTATATTCGGCCTGAGCATTCAGCGAAGAGCTATCACCAACGGTCATCGCTAGCGATGTTTTATCAATTGCAATGCTTGATAATGTATCTAGCACTGTCAGGCTTGCAGTACCACTGATACCGTCGTTATTGCTCGCCGTCAGTAGTCCAGTTCCGGAAAGGTGGCTAACTATCGTTATGCCAGATCCGTCTTGGTCTTGCACTGTTGCCAGAGAAGTGTCATCAGTACTCCAACTCAACAGATCATTTATTTCTCGGCTTGTCCCGTCATCGTAACTGCCTTCAGCTGTGACCGTGACTGACTTACATTCGTCCAGCGATATGGTTTCTGGTGTAAGGCTTATTGATTGCAGAACGGCCGTCGAGACAGTAAAAGGCCGCACATCGCTAAAACGGCCATAGCTTGCACTAATGTTGGCTACACCTGCACTTAGCGTTCTGATTTCACCACTGCTAGAAACCGTGGCGACTGTTGGAGCGTCACTGCTCCAGCTGACCAAGTCGCTGTAGACCAGCACACTTCCTGAACTAAGGTCGGCAGAAGCGGACCACTGCGCAGTGATGTTGGGTTCTCGAACGGTAACAGATCCAGTATCTATTGTGATGCTGTGTATACCTTGCTCAGCAATATCTAACGTTTCTAAATAGTGTTGAGCCTTGTCATCTTGGCAGCCAATGAGCAATATAATTGAGGAGCTCAAGAGTAAACGCCTCATCGTTTTAGTGCCGCAAATGTGTATTCAATGTTCAGTCGGAAGCCTGTTACATCAATACTCTCATCCACTTGATAATTGTTGTAGCTGAGATCCAGCTGTACCTTCGAGTTGAGTTGAGTGCCTATTCCTATCCCCGCGTGATACCCATTAAAGCTGTTGTTACCTGGTATTCCGTCCCCAGCTGTCTGCATGCCAAGTTTACTGGTTGCGCCACTGAACAACACATAAAGTACCGTTTGGTTTGGTGTAGAAGGTGTCTGGAGCCTTAGCCCGTAACGCAGTAACGAGGCGTGCTCAACCGAAACGCCATTTTGCTTGTCATCGTCGATGCCTTTACCCAACTCGAGCTCAAGACCGATACCTTCCCAGAGCCAGGCACCCGCATGCACGGTAAACATACCCGTATCAAAATCATTGTCGCTAAGGCTGATGCTCTGTTGCTCGTATGCCACACCAACATAAGGGGTTGCTATCGGAGCAGCCAGACAAACGGCAGGAGCTGACAACAACAGAATGAGCGGTGTAAATCGACTATGCATTCTTCCTAGGCTCTGGCTAAAGGAGAGGTATTTCCAGTGATATTATAGACTCATTTAGGGGCTAACGTCTTCGTCCCAGTCGGCAGCAGTACCCAGTAGGTCCGACAGCTGATAAGCTCTCAGGCTGTCTATAGAACCAGCAAACCATGCTTCAGGTCTACCACAGCAATCGCCTCGAATTGCTCTTTGAAATAATGTGCGCTCAGCGCGCTGAATTGCCATTGCGAGATCCCTTTCAAGCGGATCGAATTTTAGTGGCCAACCCTGGGATCGGCCGCTGGCTCAGCTTACAGCTTGCAGAGCGAGAGGGTATTGCAGCTAATATTGACTACCCCTTGCCAGCCTCTTTTATTTGGCAACTCTATCGCGATCATCTAGCGCAGGTACCTGAGCGCTCGGCGTTTAATAAGCCACGCTTGCAATGGACTTTGATGCAGCTTTTGGACACGCTGCCTGATGGCGAGCTCTACGAACCTTTGCAGCGCTATTTAGCCGCTGCTGACGCGGAGCAAAAAGCTCTAAAGCAAGTTCAATTGGCAGCCAAAGTTGCGGATGTATTTGATCAATACTTGGTCTATCGCCCCGATTGGCTGTTAGCGTGGGAGCGAGGCGAAAGACCAGACAAAGCGCCCGGAAACTGGCAAGCAGCGTTGTGGTGTGCGTTGCGTGATCGACTTGACGAACCGCACAGGGCTACATTGCATGCTGCATTTTGCGAGGCCGCGGCAAACGGTACCCTGAACAAAACTTTGCTGCCAGAGCGGCTTTATATTTTCAATGTGGTTTCGATCCCACCCAGTTATTTAGATGTTCTAACCGCGCTTGCAGAGCATGTTCAGGTAGATCTCTATTTGCTTAATCCGTCGGTAGAATTTTGGGACGAGATAACAGACCGTAAGAGACAATTGAAACTGCGACAAAAGCAGGGCGGTGACGCTCCACTTGATGACGGAAACCCATTACTGGCCGCAACAGGAAGATTGGGTCAAAATGCTTTGCGCCTGCTGCACGAGCGTGGTCAATTTATTCACGAAGAAAACTTCTCAGTACCGGCCGAAAGCACTGGGCGACTGGCGCAGTTGCAACGAGAGATTCTCACGTTGACGCAGCCCAGCAGAGAGGGACTTGCACAGCTGGATTTGGCGTTCGTAGAACCTGATAATTCTCTTCAGGTTCATAGTTCGCACAGTGTGTTGCGTGAAGTGCAGGTACTGCATGATCAGCTATTGGCGCGATTCGAGCGGTTGCCTGATTTAGGTCCGGCAGACATTGTCGTGATGGTGCCGAATGTCGACAAATACACGCCTGCCGTGGCGGCGGTGTTTGGCTCTGCACCGTCAGAACGTTACATACCCTGGGAAATTGCCGATCGCTCTTTGACCCAAACAGATCCAGTGGTTGCGCTTGTTCGTTCGCTGTTGGAATTGCCGCAGAGTCAGTTCCGAGCGACCGAAGTTTTGTCGTGGTTGGCGCAGCCGGTACTGGCCCGCCGTTTTAGATTGCAAGAAGCCGACAGCCAGTTACTGTTGTCTCGTTGGGTGCAGGAGGGGGGAGCCAGACGATTGCTCGGCGGCGCGCCACTCGCCGCCAGTCAAGAGAATCCACTGAACAGCTGGGCCTTCGCTTTGCGGCGATTGCTCGCAGGCTATGCCATGGCAGATACAGAGCAACCCGTTGGCGGCGTTTACCCCAGTCGATCAATGGAAGGTGCGGAAGCTATTGTGCTGGGGCACTTGATTGATTGCATGGATCGCTTGGCGTATTGGCACGATGCGCTCAGTTATACACGCGATATGCAAGCATGGCTGGAAGCCTTCAATGGTTTGATCTCGGATTTACTGGAACCCGATGACGACGAAGCATTTGGTATCCAGCAATTGCGCGAGTGTTTGTCAGCGTTGGCTGAAAATGCTGCGCTTGCCGGTTTTGAAGAAGACCTAGCACCAGAGGCCATGTTGGCATTGCTCGACAATGCACTGGCTGGCACATCGGGTAAAACCCAGCGATTCCTCACCGGCCGAGTCACCATCAGTAGCATGGTGCCGTTGCGATCTGTGCCTTTTAAAGTCGTGTGCTTGCTGGGTCTCAACGACGGCGAGTTTCCGCGGCAGAACAAACCTGTTAGCTTTGACTTAATTCAAAGCCATACACGCATCGGTGATCGTTCGGTACGAGAAGATGACCATTATTTGTTCTTGGAAGCCTTGTTGTCAGCGCGCGAAGAGTTGTATTTGTCGTGGTTGGGACGTAACCCCATTGACGGCAAAGAGCAAACCCCGTCGGTACTATTAGCCGAGCTGTTGGACTACTTTCGCCACGACGAAGATAAATTGACCGTGGTGCAGCACCCTTTGCAGGCTTTCTCACCACGCTATTTTGACGGTGAGCATGAGGAGCTAAAAAGTTACGCTAACCAGTGGTTGCCCAGAGAGGAAAAAAGCCGAGACAGTGCGACTGTTGAGCCACCAGCTCCCTGTGCGCTTAGCTTATCTTCGTTGATTAATTTTTGGCGCGACCCGGTCAATGCTTATTGTCGAGAAGTGTTGCGTATCGGCCTCATGGCACCCCCATCTTTGGCTCTGGATGCCGAGCCGTTCAGTTTGGACGCGCTACAAGCTTACCAGCAGCGCGTTGAATTATTGCAGGGCGCTATCGCCGACCCGCCTGTGGCCGTTGAGCGTGCTTTGGCTGCTGCGATTGGTCGAGGTGAATTGCCGCACGGTCACTTCGCTCAGCGTGTTTTTGAGCGCAGCTACGAAGAAATTGAAGGGATCTCGCAACGTGTTCTAAAAATGGGGCAGTCTCCCTTGCCGCCGCATCCTCTTGACCTTAAGGCCTTTGACTGGCTTGTGGGGGGGCAGCTCGATTCGCTTTATTTAGTTCAGGAGCAGACGATGCTGCTGATGACACGCCCAGGTGCCTTCAAAGCTCCCGACTTGATCCGCTTGTCGTTAATGCATCTGGTGGGTTGCGCCAGTCAAATTCTACAACGCGACAGTGTGTTTGTCGCGCGTGATAAAAATTACACGATGTCCCATCTTTCAGCGGATGACTCTTTAGATATATTGCAACCATGGTTAGAATATTTTGCTTTAGGCCATGTGCAACCTCTGCCTTTCTTTCCGAACAGCAGTTTGTGCTACTTGCAAAAACCTACCGGACTTGATGAGCAATGGTCGGGTGGCGAAATGATCAGCGGGGACGGGCAGCGAGAGGCGGTACAACTGTTGTGGCCCCACATCGATAGCCCACTTGAATTTCCAGAATTCACGAACTTGGCAGAGGAATTATTCAGTCCTGTTATGGCATTGCTGTCGGAGGACAAAACGTGAGAACACTGGACATTAACCTGTTGCCACTGCAGGGTGCACACCTCATCGAGGCCAGTGCTGGTACGGGAAAAACCTTCACCCTAGCGCACTTGTATTTGCGTTTGATCGTTGAACGTGATTTAACGGTTGAACAAATCTTAGTGGTCACTTTTACGCGTGCGGCTGTGCAAGAGCTGCGCACACGCCTGCGGAAAATCATCGTCGATGCACGGGAAGTTCTGCGAAGCCCTGATGAAGCAGATGGGCTCGTCGCTGAACTTCTCCGGCCACAACTGGATGTGCCAAATTTGGCTGAGCGACTAGAAGCAGCCCAGTTGTCTATGGATCAAGCTTCCATTTCGACGATACACACCTTTTGTATGCAGTTGCTCAGTGATAACGCCTTCGAGAGTGGGCAGTTGTTCGATATGCAAGTGGCGGACAGAGACCACGAACTGCAATTGCTCGCTGTTCAAGAATACTGGCGAAAGCACTATCTGCAGCTTGACAGCGATGCCGCCAATTGGATTCACGACTGTATTGGCTCACCTGATGCCTTGTTGGCTGAGATCAAGCCATTACTCAGCGCCAATCCGCCACGACTGTTGCCGGAAGGTGACGTAAAGAGGTATCACAAAGCGAAAATAGACATCGGAGAACGCTGGGACCGGTTGTGTAAACATTGGCAGGAAAGCGGGGCTGATATTCGAGCATTGATTGACGATTCATCAGGGCTCAGCAGAAACAAAGTACAGCCCAAAACTGTTAAAAAAGCCGGTGATTGGCTAGAGGTGAGTACAACGCTTGGAGCGTTACCGAGCGCTTTCCCCGAACCGATGAAAGTGTTTCGCGACTCACACCTACGTGCCAGCATAAAAAAAGGCCAAAGCGCGCCTGAGCATGTGTTCTTTAATTTGGTCGATGAGCTCTGGGATTTGCTGGGGCCGTTGTCTGCTTTACGCTTGGCCTCTGAGCTAAACGCTTGCGCCGAGTTTGTCGATGTCTGGCTGCAGGAGCAAAAATCCAAGCAACGCTTGATGTCTTATGAAGACCTTTTGTTCTATGCGGCACAGGCATTAGAAGGTGAAGGAAAAGACGCACTCGCGCAGCGTTTGCGGTTGCAATACCCAGCGGCGCTGATCGATGAATTTCAAGACACTGATCCGCGTCAATACAGCATATTTTCGACACTCTATGCCAATCAGCCAGAGCTAGCATGGTACATGATTGGCGACCCTAAACAAGCGATCTACAGCTTCCGCGGGGCCGATCTAAACACGTATTTGCGCGCCGCTTCGCAAACAGAAAACCAACACACCTTGGGCACCAATTGGCGCTCAACGGCATCGATGGTGGCGGTGGTCAATGCGTTGTTTGAAAATACGGCACACCCTTTTGCCATGCCAAATCAAATGGAACACGAAATACAGTTCTCAGCGGTGGATGCTGGAGGTGTGGGCGATGAAAAGAGCTTGTCTACAAGGGGGGGTGAACAGAAAGCCCTGCGTGTTGCGCTACTTGATACCTCACAAACAGGTAAGCCGCTGAACAAAAGCAACGCTTCTGTGCAAGCTGCACGGATGACTGCCGCCATGATCGCCCAACAACTGCAGGCGGCTCAAGATGGCGAACTGCAACTGGGTGACGGCCCGCTGTTGCCTGCACATATTGCCGTCTTAGTACGTAGCAACCGGCAGGGCAAGCAGATTAACGATGCCTTGAGTGCGCTTGGCATTGCCAGTGTGGTGACCGGCAACGACAGTATCTTCGCTACCCCCGAGGCGACCAATCTTCGACGATTGTTGCAGGCACTTGCAGAGCCCGCTTCTGAACGATTGGTGCTTCGCGTACTGGCTTGTGATTTGTGTGGGTTCGAGGCCGGCGAGCTGTTATTCCTCCAAGGCTCGGACACACAATGGCAAAAGCACAGTGAAACTTTTGCTCGTTTAAGCCTGCTGTTGCACCGTCAAGGCCTTTTGGCAGCATTGCTTTCGCTCATGGCCGACTATCGCACCGCTTCGCGTTTGCGCCTTCTGAAAGGAGGGGAGCGCAGCCTGAGCAATTACCTCCAGTTGGGTGAGATGATGCAAGAAGCTTGGCAAGAGCAGCCTGACCTCGACAGTTTACAAGCATGGCTGGAGCGTCACTGCGATAACCCAGGGGCTGCAGGTGAAGTGGCTCAGCTGCGACTGGAAACGGACGAGAAATTGGTGCAGATTGTCACGGTTCACAAATCCAAAGGACTGGAGTATCCGGTGGTATATCTACCCTTTGCGTGGTCAGCAAGGGCGCCCAAATCCAGTGACCGTGTTACCTGTCAATTAACCAACGGGCATTGCATTGATTTGGGTAGCGAGAAACTGCAAGAACACCGTGAACTGATGCAGGCTGAAGCTTTGGCAGAAGACGTGCGGTTATTATATGTCGCGCTAACAAGGGCTTCTTCGCAGTGTACTGTCATCTGGGGTGATGTCAGCCAAGCGCAGCGGACGGCGATGGCGCGCTTGTTGGGGCAGACCGATGAAAAAATGGCGATCGGCTTTGCACAAAATCTTTGCGACTGGGTTGATGGCTGTGAGCAGGCTGAACTATTAAGTGATGTAGAACCCAAACGGTTGCGTCATGATGAAAGCATGGCAGCACTCAAAGCGTTAAATTGCGCTAAGCCACCAAGGCCTAGCTGGCAAATCAGCAGTTACAGCGCCTTGGTCCGTAAAGCCACTGGCCACGCCGAATTACCGGATTATGATGCGGGCGATGCGGGCGCAAAAAAGCCTACCGAAGCCCCAGAAATTGATTTGAACTCAATCATGTTTTTTCCACGCGGCGCACAAGCCGGTACATTCTTGCATTATCTTTTTGAGCACGCAGACTTCAGCGAGCCAGATGAGAACAAATTGCAGAAATTGGTGGATGACGGTTTGGCCGCACATGGCTATCCAGACAAGTGGCGAACCGCTGTGATGTCGATGATGCAACAGGTGCTCAGATCGGATTTGTCACCGGTGGTAGGTTTACGCCTGTGCGACTTATCCTCAGAGCACCGGCTCAATGAAATGGGTTTTCACTTCCCTGTACCATCCCTTGGTTGCGAGGCATTGCTGAGCGTTCTGCGTGATCACCACGTCATCGGGCCGCACGAGTCTCTAGATTTCGACACCGTGCGCGGCTATATGACGGGCTTTGTCGATCTGATATTTCGTTTTGACGACAAATATTTTGTGCTCGATTATAAATCGAACCATCTCGGGTATTTTGCCGAAGACTATCACCCACAAGCGTTGCTGACGGCGATGAAAGATCACCGCTACGACTTGCAATACCTGATGTATACCGTTGCGCTACACCGTTATCTTGCGACCCGCATTCCCGATTACAGCTACGATCGTCACATGGGAGGTAGTTTCTATTTATTCCTGCGTGGCATGCGTATAGGTGACGATAGTGCGCCAGGAATATTTTTCGAACAACCACCTTTAAAACTGATCGAGGCTTTGGATCGTTTGTTTGCCGCCAAGCAAGGAACCCTAGCATGAATGCCTTTGTCGATGCTCTGCGTGATACCCCTGATATGCGGTCTTTGGATGTGCATTTGGCGCAGTTTGCCGCTAGCTTAGACCATCAGGAAAATCCTGCCATTCTGGTGGCGACCGCATTGGCGAGTCGAGCCTTGGGGCTGGGCGATGTGTGTACGCGTCTAGAGGATTGCGTGGCCTGGGCACTTGCTTGGCCGGATTTAGACTGCCCTAAAGATGCGAGCCAGTGGCGCACTGTCTTACAAAGTGCGAGCGCCGTGTCACCCGGTAATGAGGAAGATTCCGCTCTGTTGGTCATTGACGCCAGTGATCGAATTTACCTGATGCGTTACTACAGCCATGAACAGTTCGTCGCTCAGTCACTCAAAACGGCATTGTCCGGTAAAACCACACCGGTAGAACCCGCAGCACTTAAAGCGGCGCTGGATACGGTTTTTCCAAGCAATACTTCTGAGCCAGACTGGCAACGACTCGCCGTGGCAGTTGCTGTGCGACAGCGTTTTTGCGTGATATCGGGTGGGCCAGGGACGGGCAAAACGCGCACCGTCGCGAGCTTGTTGTGTCTGTTGCAGTACTTCGCTGAAGAACCGTTGCGCATGGCTTTGACCGCACCTACAGGTAAGGCTGCTGCAAGACTCGCTCAGTCGATTCAGCGTGAACTTCCCAAGCTTACAGCTCTATTTCCCAAAGCAGCCGAGACAGTACCTTCTGAAGCGTCAACACTTCATCGCCTTTTGGGTTATCGCTCGGATGGCCAGTTTCGACACAATGCCAGACAGCCGTTGGCCTTGGATTTGTTGTTGGTCGATGAGGCTTCCATGCTCGATCTCGCTATGATGGCGCGTCTGCTCGACGCCGTGGCGCCCTCAACGCGACTCATCTTACTCGGTGATCGAGATCAGCTAGCATCTGTCGAGGTGGGCAATGTGCTCGGTGATATCTGTGGCAATCATTTTGATTTTGCCAGTGCTGAAATGTTGGATTACCTGCGAGCGCTGGAGCCTTTGGCGACTGAACAATTAGAACCAACACAGCACGTGGTGGCAGACGGTATATGCCTGTTGCGACGCAGTTATCGCTTTGACGATACAAGTTCAGTAGGTAAGGTGTCACGGGCTATTAATCAAGGCGACTGGGCGAGCACGAAAGCATTGCTAAGGGCCAATAACTACGACCTTGAGTATTTTGACAGCGATGCACAAGGCCATAAAGCCGTCACTGATAAAGTAGTGGCGCATTTTAAAGCGCTGCTGGCGTGTGAGTCGCCTCAACTTGCTTTGAAGCAGTTGTCTCGGTTTCAATTGTTATGTTGTCTACGCATGGGTGCTGCGGGTGTACAAGATCTCAACGAGAGAATGGCTCAGCTACTTCGCAGGGCTGGTGTGATCGCTAGCACCGATTACTTTAAAGGTCGGCCTGTGATGGTGGTGCAAAATGATTATAGCCAGGGTTTGTATAATGGAGATGTGGGTTTGCTCTGGCCTGATGAACAAGGCGATATACAAGCATGGTTTGATGATGGTTTAGGCGGTCTTCGCTCTTTCCTGCCGGCGCGTTTGCCAGAACATGAAAGCTGCTTTGCCATGACAGTCCACAAAACCCAAGGTTCTGAGTTTCACGAAATTTGTCTCTTTTTGCCAGAGCATGTCGCTCCCATTTTGACTCGACAACTGTTGTATACAGGGGTTACACGTGCGCGTGAGAAGGTCTCGATTTGCGGGCCAAAGTCCGTCGTAAAGCACATGGTAAGCGCAAGCTTACAGCGCCATTCGGGATTGGCAGACGCACTAAACAAATAACCTTAAATACCAGAGAAAGTGATGACAAATTATTTTTACAGGGCTGAGGACGGGCACGGTCTACCGCATGACCCCTTCAAAGCGATCGTTGCGCCACGACCCATCGGATGGATCGGTACACGCAGTGTTTCAGGGAGGCGCAATCTTGCGCCGTACAGTTTTTTTAATGCTTTCAGTGATTCTCCACACCTTGTTGGTTTTGCCAGTATCGGTAGAAAAGACAGCTTAGAAAATGCCGAGTCCACGGGGGAGTTCACATGGAATCTCGCAACCTTCGATTTGGCCGAACAGATGAACAGCAGTTGTGAGGGTGTGGACCCAGAGATTGATGAGTTCCTATTGGCAGAGCTGAGCGCGGAAACAGGGCACGTCGTCGCGGCGCCTCGGGTGGTGCAAAGCAGGGTAAGCTTTGAGTGCAGAACTACCCAAGTCATTCAGCTGCAAGACTCCCAAGGCATAGCACATGATCGTTGGTTACTTTTGGGTGAGGTGGTTGGTGTGCACATCGATGAAAGCTTGTTGTGCGAAGGTATCTACCAGACGGCCAAAGCAGAACCGATCCTACGCGGCGGCGGGCCAGCCGACTATTTCGTGATTCGTGAAGATGCACGGTTCCAAATGCATCGCCCCAAAAACGGCGGGCTTTAAGCGCGTGCAAGGCAAAGACTTTATTGTACCGCCTTGCCATGAAGAGATAACCATTCTTCATCGTGACGAACATTTGTTGGTGATTGATAAGCCCAGTAAGTTGTTGTCTGTTCCTGGGCAAAACCCTTTGAACAAAGACTCTGTTTTACTTCGATTAAAACAACAGTGGCCAGAAGTGAAATTGGTGCATCGCCTAGATTTTGGCACGTCTGGATTAATGCTGGCGTGCCTTAGTGGGTTGTCCATTGCAAACCTAAATCTACAGTTTCAAAACAGATCCGTGCAAAAGCAATACACCGCTCACTTGGCAGGGCATGTTGAGCCAGAACAAGGCGTTATAGATTTGCCGATAGCTCGCGCTGATGATTTCCCCAGACAAAAGGTGTGTAGAGAAACAGGCAAGCCAGCGCAGAGCCATTATCGAGTATTGGCGCACGAAACAACCGCGTCCGGTGTCGACTACAGTCGGGTTTTATTTAGCCCTATCACTGGGCGGACGCACCAGTTGCGGCTCCATAGCTTAGTGATGGGTCACCCGCTTTTGGGCTGTGATCTATACAATCAAGAGGTGGAAGTGCGAGGCCAGCTTGTCAATTCGCAAACCCTCGCGAGTCGGCTACTGCTACATGCTTGTCGTCTTTCTTTTGAACACCCGGTTTCCCAGCAACCTGTGCTCTTTGAAAGCGCTGCCGGTTTTTAGTTATGCCGCCCGTGTAGGCTATGCCAGATGACAGGCACAACTAGAACGACAAGTACCGCGGCGAGTATAAAGGGCGCGCCTGGAAGGTCAAGTGTTGCGTCGCTCGCCGTGAAGGAATAGAAAATTGCCGTATATATTGCTGGCGAAATGATATTGGTCACTGCCATCAAGCTGGTTAGTATTCCTTGGAGTTCTCCCTGCTCGGTGTCGCTGACGCGATTTGCCATAACCGCTGTTAGTGCGGGTAGGGCGAGTTCACTTAAAGCGGCCAAGGGCAATAGGCAGAACACCATCCAAGTGGCATTGACAAAGCCAAAAAGGAAAGCGCCTAAAGAACCGGTGACAAGACCAATGAGCACCGTGTTGGCTTCACCAAATCGCGCGATTACGCGGTGCATAATTAGACCCTGAGAAATGGCCATGGCAATGCCATAAGCGGCGATGGTTAATCCGATGGTTGTTGCTGACCAATCAAAAGCGGCCTTACCCCAATAACTCCAAATAACCGGGTAGACGTGGTTGCCCAGCGCAAAGAGCACGTAGCCAAAGAGCAGCGTATTGATGGCGGGCAGTTTTAGCGCTCTTAGGATTGCGCGAAAAGGGTTCGCTCTACTCGGTTCAAACGTGCGGCGCTTTTCAACAGGCAGTGATTCAGGCAGGTAGAAGTATCCGAACACGAAGTTGGCTGCCGCAAGCACTGCCGCGAGCATGAAGGGTGCACGTACATGCCATTCGCCAACCAAACCACCCAATGCGGGTCCGAAAACAAATCCAAGGCCAAACACGGCGCCCAATTGGCCAAATCGCTTTGCTCGCTCGGCATTGCTACTGACGTCCGCAATGTAAGCACTAGCGGTGGCGTGTGTCGCGCCACAAATACCTGCAATAGTACGGCCTATAACCAATACCCAGAGACCACCCGCAAAACTGAGCACAGCATAGTCGATGGCCATCGCGGCTAATGAAATGAGCATCACAGGCCGGCGTCCGTATCGGTCCGAAAGGTTGCCAAGTAACGGTGCGAATAGGAATTGCATCAATGCATAGACGGTGGCCATGACACCACCCCAGAGCGCGGCTTCGCTTATCTGCCCCATGCCGAGTGACATCAACAGTTCAGGCATCACGGGTAAAATGATACCAATGCCCGCTGCGTCTAACGCGACTGTCGCAAAGGCAAAGCGAATACCCGCCGTTGAGTATTTAGTTGTTGAGTTATTCGCCTGCATCGCGAACACGTTTAAGGCCATAGAGCGCGATAAAAGCGCAGATGGTCATGGCCAGATACATCGGGAATGCCGACTCACTCAACAGAGCGCCAAGAGCAAGGGTGAGTAAAACGCCCATGCCGAGATAGGCCACTCCCAATACCCCTGAGGCATTGCCCGCCAGCTGCGGCACTAAGCCAAGTGCTGCCGCGTTGACGTTGGGGATACTCATGCCGTTGCTCATGGCGACGATCAGCATGGGAATAAAAAGGCCTAATGGATGCTGCACACCCGATAGTGCCCAAAAAGCAATGACCCCAAATACCGCAAGAGCGACACCAATTGTCAACATGCGTGTTGTGCCCATCCGTGAAGAAAAGCGACCCGCCAATAAGTTGCCCGAGATATAACCAATGGCTGTCATGGCGAACCAAGCCCCATAGCTGGATGCGCTGTGGCCGCGCAAGTTCATCATGATGTATGGCGCACTGCTGAGGAAGGAGAAATACAGACCAACTGAACCGCACAGCAACAGGCTGTACCCTAGAAATCCAGGTGTGGAGAACAGGGTGCGTGATGCTGACATAAATCCTACAGCTGCTTCTCCCTCTGGACGTGGCGGGCGTGTTTCGTGTTGTGTTCTCCAAGCACCAAAAGCGGCAAGCAGTCCCAGTACGCACAGCATGGCGTGAACCCAACGCCAGCTTGTTGCGTCGGTTATCCAGCCGCATAAGGCGGGGCCAACCATAGGCACAACCATCATCGCTGTGGTGAGATAGCCAATCACGCTGGCTGCTTTGTCACGGGGGTAAACGTCTCGAACAATCGTGCGAGGGACACCCATACAGACCGCAGACCCTGCACCTTGCAGAGCCCGCCCCAGTAATAGCAACTCCATGTTCGGGGCTACTGTGGCCAGCGCAGAACCGGCTGCAAAGACGAGCAGCCCATAGATGCTAACGGGCCGCCGACCATAGCGATCCGCCCAGTTACCCACCAACGGCTGTGCCAATAGAGTACACAGCAGGTAAACAGTTAACAGCAATTGAATTTGGCCCTGACTTGCTATCAAGTCGCTCATGATGGCGTTATTAGCGGGCAGTACCCCGTTCATGCTGATGGGGCCTAGGCCAGAAACGAATACGAGCAACCACAAAGGAGGGAGCGCCTGGCGATATTGTTTCAGGTGTTGCATGAACGTTCTCAGAGGGGTGGTTCAGTGCAGCAGTTTACGCCTTTAAGTCTGGGCAAGGTGAAATTTAAACACAGAATTATCGCGGCCGAGCGAGAGGCAGATGTAGGCTTGATTAAGGCAGTGCCTTCACCTCGAGAGTTTAGGCGGTATTTTGTTGAAAGGTTTGACTGACTTCGGAAACAGAAGCCTTAGTTACGTGGTCAGTATGCGTTGATAGCACCCCAAATAAAACATGCAATGGCCAAGCAAGCACTGGCATTGCCGAGCCAGTAATAACGCCGCTGCAAGCTTTTGGGTTCCCTGTCAGATATCACCAGAGGCATTCCATTGTCCGGTTTGCGTATCTCGTGAGTAATAGCACCTTGGCGTTTTAAATCTATTTGTCGTTTAGCTTGTTTGCGAGCTTTTAAGCGAGCGGCTTCCCATTCCTGTGAGTCGATACGACCATCGCTATCGGTGTCGTAGTCAGCGACCAATTGTTGTTGATTTTGTTTCCACTGACGTAGAATTTTGTTTGTCTCTTTATCTAAATCATAGTGGTTGTTGTCACCACCTACAGTGCGCATCTGACCCAGCACGTAGAGACCGCAGCCAGGTTTTAAATACCGGATGTTGGCCCGCAGATCCCCTTGGCGTGGGTAGGCGCTGCTGCTTGCAATGACGGTTGCACCCGCAGGAAAAATTACGCAACTACCACTCGCATCTTGGAGAATAAAAGGTTGCTTAGTGCGTGCTCGTTCAACCGTTTTATCGCCTCTAGTAATCGTGTACACCTGCCATAGACACGGTGGGCCCATGGCAAGACCTCGATGATTCTCACCCGGCATTAGATCTCCTATACCATGAAATTCAACTAAACCCTGCGAAGCGGTAGCAACTCGTGAGGTGGGGGTGTCTGCGATATAGTGATAGATGCGCCAAAAATGTTGCCACAAGTAGACGTTGACCGCAGCGCTCAGCATAAAAAATACGGTGGGCCATTTGTTTGGTTGGGCGTGCGGGTAATGGTAAATTATCAAGACTGAAGAAACCAACAAGGCACAAAAAACCACCACAGGGATCTCGTGGTGGTCTCCGAGTCTGAAGTCTATTTGATGGTTAAATAAATGTTTTCGACTTCTGCCTTGCAATAGATCAAAAAGATCAATCAAAGAGGGCAACCATATCTACGTCTTCTCTTTTGTGCTCTTCGACCTCAAATTGCTTGTTGCGGATAAACAGGAATTTGTCGGCAACTAGGTTGCTGGGAAAAGCGTCAACCATAATATTGTTTTGGTTAACCGAATCATTGTAGAACTCACGGCGGTCAGCAATGGCATTCTCTAATGAGCTGATTCGGTTTTGCAGCTGCTGAAACGATTCATTGGCTTTGAGTTCAGGGTAATCCTCTGCAAGTGCGAACAATCGGCCAAGGCTCGATGTCATCAAGCTCTCTGCACTGCCCAGCGCAGAGAGGTTAGAGCTTTCGCGAGCTTCTGCCACTTGCGAGCGTGCCTGGATGACGCGCTCGAGCGTTTCTTGCTCATACGTCATGTGTTGCTTGCAGGTCGCCACTAACTTGGGCAGCTCTTCATGGCGTTGTTGTAGCAATACGTCAATATTGCTCCAAGCTGTTTTGACATTGTGTTTTAGCGCAACCAGTCGGTTGTACGCGCTCGCGACGTAAACACCCAGTGCGATCAATACAGCCACTAGGCTGTAAAAAAAGATTGCCATTTTGCATTCCCAGCGGTGATTTCAGCCTGAATAAGACTATACGACTGAAATCGGCAGGCTACAGCACAGCTTGAACGGCAAGTTGGCTAGTACGCGCCTGTTCCGCCTTCGTTAGATTGATCGTCTTTGTTGTGAAAGTCACTCAAGGTCCTTTTGGCGCCCTGAACGAGAGCCATGCTATCTACCCCTATGGCGATAAATTTCACGCCTTGACCCGCGCGTTCTTGCGCTATCTCTGTCGTGGTTGCCAACGTGCCGGGTGCGAGTCCAGCAGCTGATATTTTTGCTATAGATTCAGCGATGACTGTCGTGACCGCGGGATGGCCTGGATCACCCAAGTGACCGAGGCTTGCCGCTAGGTCAGCCGGGCCGATAAACACCCCGTCGATGCCTTCAACGGCGAGAATAGCGTCTAAGTTCTCAACACCCTTGGCGGTTTCAATTTGAATAAGCAGGCATAACTCGTCGTGTACTTCGTCGAGATAATCTGCACGCATTCCCCAGCTGGCTGCCCGCGCAATTGCATTGCCAACGCCGCGTGTGCCTAGTGGTGGGTAACGCATTCCGCTCACCAAGGCGCTCGCTTGCTCGGCGGTTTCGACCATGGGTATCAATAAGGTCTGGGCGCCTATGTCCAAAGCTTGTTTGATGGCAGCCGGGTTATCATCGACCAGTCGAACCACCGCCTGTGTGTCGGTGTTTCCGATCGCTTGCAGCTGAGCCATGATACTGAGCATGTTATTGGGTGCGTGCTCGCCATCGATGAGCAACCAATCGTAGCCTGTGTGACCCAACAATTCTGCCGAGAGTGGGTTGCAAAGTCCCAACCAGAAGCCGAGTTGTTGATGACCTGCTTTTAGTGCCGTTTTAAATGCATTGTGTGGTGTTTTCATTAATTGAACTCACAAGTGATTTTGCCAAGCGAGCCATAGTCTGCATCTATAACGTCGCCGGCTTTTACGGGAATAGCCGCGGTGAAAGACCCTGACAGTAGTATCTGCCCAGGTTCTAACGCAATGCCGTGAGGCGCTAAACGTTTGGCTATCCAAATAATACCCATAGCAGGGTGGCCGAGTACAGCAGCTGCCAGACCTGTATCTTCAACAATGCCGTTTTTGCTGAGGATTCCGCCACACCAACGCCAATCGGTAGCATCGGGTGCCGTGCGCTGGTTCCCCAGAATAATGCCGCCATATGCGGCGTTGTCGGCGATGGTGTCTACTACACCACGACGGATGCCCGTTTCGGGATGAACCCGATAACTGCGAGCAGAAATCAACTCCAGTGCTGGGACGATGTAATCGGTGGCCTGCATGACGTCCTCGATACTTAAGTCCTCACCAGAGAGGCGCTGTTTAAGTACGAAGGCGAGTTCGACTTCTATCATTGGGTCGGGGTAGTCATTCGCAGATATTTTTGCTCCAGTTTGCAAGGTGCTCGATTGCAGCATCATGCCAAAATCTGGTTCTTCAATGCCCATAGCACGCTGCATGGTGCGCGAAGTCAAACCGATTTTGTAACCACTGAGCTGGTCACCTTCGTCGATTTTGCGAGAAATCCAACGAGACTGAATGGCGTAGGCGTCGTCTAAAGTTAAACCAGACTTCCTAGCTGAAAGTGGTTCTACTTGCGAATGTGCTGCGTCTGCGGCATATAAGGCATCGGCGGCAGCTTGTACTTCATTGTCGCTCAGGGTGATGACAGTTTGGCTCATAATTTATCCGGAGTATCTAAATAGTCTTGGATATTGTTTTTGTTATATTTCAGGTCAACTTCAAGTTCCTTCAGCTCGAAGGAGAGCGCTAGTCCGCGCTCCGCGAATACCGGTGCTAAGTGTTGCTCTAGTATTTCAAAAAAGCTTTTGGCAAGAAGTTCGCGTACA
Source organism: uncultured Granulosicoccaceae bacterium (assembly GCA_937965695.1). Classification (GTDB taxonomy): domain Bacteria; phylum Pseudomonadota; class Gammaproteobacteria; order CALCKW01; family CALCKW01; genus CALCKW01. The sequence goes on along the minus strand of CALCKW010000002.1, from coordinate 784 downwards.
GCAAAATCCCGACCCGCACCCATCAATACTTGCAAGTGAACAAAGGCATGCTCTGGATTGCCATCGGCCATTCGGTAATCGGTACAGGCGTGTGCACGGCTGCGTAGTCCTTTCAAAGGAAAAACACCACTCTTATCCGCGCTGTGGTGCAACATTTCAAAGAGCGTTTGTAGATCTAGCTTATCGGGATCTAGGTTGGCGGAATACTCCAGTACAAAATGGGCCATAGTTATGCCTCGAGAGGGAGAACGGGCAATATCGCATTGAGTTGCCCGGTGCCAGAGCTGCCAAAATACGGTGTAACTATTTCTGCTTCTCCCTTGTACTTATCCCAACCCAGCGCGCCTAACAACATGGCAGTGTCGTGCATAAAGCCCTCGCCATGGCACTTGTCAGCGTACTCCGGAAGCATTGTACAAAAAGTATCCCATTCAGCGTTTTCCCACATTTCTACTACACGGTGGTCATAGCTTTCTAAAAAGGGTGACCAAACCTTGTGTAAAAATTGCTCTGAGATTCCGTTTTGTGCAAATCGATGCGACAGAGAGCCACTGGCGAAAATAGCCACGGTGCCGTCGTATTCATCTTCAATGCCTTTGCGCAATGCTCGACCAAAAGTTGCGCTATCCATCAGATCGTGAACGGTTAGCAGCGACGAAACGGATACGACTTTGAAATGGCGGTCTTCGTTCATGTAGCGCATAGGAACCAGCGCGCCGTACTCAAGACCCAAAGATGTATCGTCGTGGGAGCGAGTGAATACGCCTTCCTCAGTGGCGGCTTT
>CALCKW010000001.1 GCA_937965695.1 uncultured Granulosicoccaceae bacterium | reverse complement strand
CGCGAGCCCGAATGGGGTGAGGCAAATTGCATGGCAACGCACGTGGTTTATTTAGCCAACACCGCAGGCGCCAAAGTGGGCATTACACGCCAGACCCAAGTCCCCACCCGCTGGTTGGATCAAGGTGCTCGCCAAGCCTTGCCCATTTTTGAGGTGGCAACCCGCCAGCTTTCGGGGTTGATAGAAGTCGCACTGGCGCAACATGTTAAAGATAAAACCAATTGGCGCGCACTATTAAAGAGTGATGCGGAAGAGATGGACCTACAGGCACTGGCTGGTGAACTAAAACCACAGATTGAACAAACGCTGACTGATTTAAAAGCCAAGCACGGCGACACGGCTTGGCGAGCACTGGAATCAGAGGTGGTGGAGATCAATTTCCCTGTAGAACATTACCCAGAAAAAATCGTTTCACACAATTTTGACAAAAACCCGGTTGTTGAAGGCACGCTACAAGGCATCAAGGGCCAATATTTGTTGTTTGATACTGGCGTGATCAACGTGCGGAAATTTACGGGCTATCACATAAGCGCTGAAGCTTAAGTATTCAGCTGTTGATCAATAAGCACCGAAATAAGCCTGACGCCTTCGTCAATTTTATCAACAGCTATCGAAGAAAACCCCAGCCTAAAACAGTTTTTAGGCGGGTTTTCCTGAGCGAAAAACACTTCGCCCGGTTCGATCACCACACCTTTTTCTAAGGCTGCGTGCATCAACTCGCGGGCATCCAACTGTGCCGGGCCTGTTACCCAAAATGCCGTGCCACCAAAGCTAGGTGCGCGGGCAGAGTTGGGCAGATATTTCCCTAGCGCCTCGCCCATCATCTCCCAACGCTCGCGGTAACTGCTGTGCAACCGCGAGACTAACGAGTCATGATGGCCCAGCGACAAGAAAAATGCAGCGGTGCGCTGATTGTTGGTCGGTGGGTGCCTGTACATCAGGCGACGAAGCGCGCGCAACTCTCGCACGACGGCTTTGTCAGCGACCAAAAACCCTAAACGCAAGCCCGGTGCAAAGGTTTTTGTCAAACTGCCTACATAAATAACACGGCCTCGCTTGTCCAAGCTTTTTAGAGCGGGGGTTGGCTCACCGATATAATTGGTTTCACACTCGTAGTCGTCTTCAATGACGATGAAATCGTCTGCTTCCGCACGCTCTAGCAGCGCCTGCCGACGCGCTAGCGACATGGTCACTGTGGTTGGGCTCTGGTGACTCGGTGTTACAAAAACGCTGTGGCAACCTTGCATATTGTCGTCAACAACCACCCCTTCGCCATCCACTTCCAAGGGCCGCACATCACCGCCATGCAAACTGAACATGTGGCGTGCATCAGGGTAGCCTGGGTTTTCAACACCCACCACCGAGCCGACTGGGTGCAACAGCGCGCTGACCAGTTTGACGGCGTTTTGCGCCCCGAGCGTGACGAGCACTTCGTCAGGGCTGGCCCACATTCCGCGACGCGGCAATACCCGCTGGCAGATTTGTTCGACTAAAGAGGGATCGTCGTGATTAACCACGTCGGGGGACCAACTGTGTATAGAAGACACAGACAATGACTGGCGCACGCATTCGCGCCAATCGTTGACGGGTATCAGGCTGGTGTCTGGTTGCCCATAGACAAAGGGGTAGGGAAAGTCACGCCAATCACTCGGTTTTTCGATGTTGGGGTAGCGGCTGACGCGATGCGCGAAACGCTGCTCCCAGTCGATGCTATCTGCAGCACCTTCATCGCCGCTGTCTTGTGGCCCAACCCGACCACGCAAGATGTCCGGATTAACAAAATAACCGCGCCGCTCGCGAGCGACCAAAAAGCCTTCGTCGATCAGTTGCTCATACGCCAAAACAACGGTATTTCGGGATACATGCAGTTGACGCGAAAGTTCTCGAGAACTGGGTAGCGGGTGTTCTGCAGAAATGCGCCCATCCAATATAGCGGCCACGAGTTGCTCGCGCAGTTGGCGCTGCAAACTGGTGTCACCACTGGGGTCTAGTTGAAACAACCGGTGCCACATCACGGTATCGTTTCCGGCGCGCATGACTTTCTCCTCAACGCAATTCAGTTAAATAGTATGGACCAGAAGAGAGCCTTAGGCGGTGCTGGTTACAGGTATTCAGCCGGATCATACGTCGAAAAAGCGGCGAGCGTGACAAGAAATGTCATCAGCGGCGAGAATGCCGAAGGAAGTCTCAAAAACCGGTGAAAAATGCACGCCAAAACATCAAACTAAGCTTGGCGGTCAGCATTTAATTAGTGCTTCTGCGTATGCCAAAGCTCTTTTTTAAAAAACCACTAACGGCCCTTTACTCTGACGGGTTCACTAACGATTCGAGAAAAGAATCTGCGGAACGGGTTGGCCCTAAATAGGGTCCGTAGCCAGACTCAAAATTAGATCGTCGTGCCGAAATGTACTGGCGTTCATCCATCACACCTTCTACCCATGCCGGTATCTTCAACGCATCTGCTGCCAAGCGTGAGGCCTGTAAGTAGTGGTCACGTTTGTTCAAGTCTCGGTGCCAGTGCGCTTGCAGTCGTAAAGCGTCTGGCTGTAAACGGATAAGCAAATCTAATTGCCCTCCACCCGAACCAAAATCATCCAGCACCAATTTGAACCCAGAAACACGCAAGCTTTGTACAGCATCCCACAGTGGTTCTTCTGGGTTGTCGAAATCGGTTTCGGTGAGATAAATTTCAACTTGATCCGTCGGACAACCGACTGTTTCAAGTAACTCGGGCAAGTCGTGTAGCAGCTGCTCGCCTTGCCAATAAAGCGCTAACGCTGGCAGACGCACACCAACGCGCATGTCAGCAGCCGCTGGGCAACGATGTTTCCACGCAGCGAGATCACTTGCCGCCGAGGCAAGCACATAAATAGCGAGGTCGTGCGACCAGCCACGTTCAAGTGCGTTGCGCCAAATTTCAGCCTGAGGTACATCGCCCAACACCGGGTGGTGCCACCGCAAAATAACTTCTGCCGCTTCAATTGTGCCCGTGTCCAAACTGGCGCGAGCGCGATAACAAGTATTGAGTTCTGCTCTTTCTAAGGCGCCAGGCAGCGCCTCAGCCAACAAGGTATCTCGCTCGTCGTTATACCGATAATGCCGCGCCATGCGCTGGGCACTTTCGGCGTTGGTCATGTCGCTGGGATTCTGAGAGGCCATGCCCATCATCAGACGACCCAATTGACTGAAACTTTGGATTTTACCGGTATCGGCTGGGTAAAAGGCTCGGGATGAACGGCAGCGGACGGTGACCATCCGGCCGTTGACGCTTAGAGGCTCGGCGTAGAGGTCTTGGAGTGCCAAGCTGAGTAAGTCAGCCAGTCCTTCCTCGTCTTCACATTCGTAGACCGCCAGAAAAATACCGCCATTGAGCTGCGCGCAAAGGCTATCGCCCGGGAGTATTTCTTGAACACGACGGCTCAACTCGCGCCAGAGCGCAACGCTGTCGTTGTAGCTGCGATAACTGGTAGGACGGACGTCAAAATCGGGCCAAATGTGCGCAAAAACGCACACGCCATCTAGCCGATTGCAGTAGTCCAACAGCAGCTGACCGCCCTCTAGAGCAGTCTGGTCATCGGGCAATTGCGTGAGAAATGAGCGTCCATGTGGCTCATCGAGCAATCCTTGTAAACGGACTAGCTCGTCGGGCATTGCAGCGGTCACACGCGATCCTCTGGCTTTTATTAAATCAGAAACGAGAACCCAGCAAGGTAAAAAAAGATCGAGTCGACTCAATCGCTTGTTGGGCAGGCTAATAAGCTAAAGGCAAGTGCCGTTCCAACAACTAATAAGTGCTTGTGATGGTATTCTAAGCCCCTGTTTTAGGGGCGATAATCCGTTGAAAATAGTAGAACTGAGGAGGGATTAAGACGGATTTAGGGTTCGCAGCGCATCAGCGTGCAACTGGGCATTGGCAGCGGCTAACACTTGCCCACCGAGAGAAGCGTCACCGCCCTGCCAGTTAGTGACCACACCACCAGCCGCTTCGATGATGGGGATCATGGCTTGAATGTCGTAGGGCTGTAGGCTGTCTTCCACAACTAGGTCCACCCCGCCCTGCGCTAAAAGAGCATAGCCATAACAGTCAGTGCCAAATCGCACCAGTTTCGCGTCGGCAGCCAGGGCCTGAAAGCGGGCCAAAGCGCTGGCCTCTTCAAAGATGTCGGGTGTGGTACAGGCTAACTTGGCGTCGCTGACGGTGCACACTGAAGAGGTCGACAGCGGCTGGCTCTCTCCATTGCGGTAAAAAGTGGCCCCGAGATTAGAGCCAATATAGAGTTCATCACTCCAAGGCTGGTACATGGCTCCCAGCACGGGACGCCGTCCGTCGTTCAGGGCCATCAAGGTGCCCCACAGCGGTACACCGCAGATGAACGAACGCGTGCCATCGATAGGGTCGACGACCCAGCAGAGTTCACCGCCACTGTCGCGATACCCCGATTCCTCACCAAACAGACTGTGCTCGGGCAACAGGCGCTTTAGCTCAGCATCTATATAAGCCTCGCATTCGCGATCGGCAATGGTTACGGGATCAAAGCCTTGTGTCAATTTGTTATCCACCGCCAGCACCTGCCGAAAGTGCTGAAGAGTGACTGGCGCACTGCCTCTTAAAATATTGATCAAAATGGGCTGCCACTTTGCCAAATCTGCCTCTGAAACGGCTGCAGCGCTGTCTTTTTGAAAAGGCCAATGGGCCATGAAATGCTCTCCAATCGGGTATTCGCACATTAACAATTATAAATAATTGCTTGTTACGGTCAGATTACTGCTATTACTTTAGCTGCTTAAATGACATGCACGACGCATGATCATCGGGTCGCTAGGCATTGGTGTTAGTCGTTCAGACTGTTTACACAGGCAGCCGCCAGACCATTTCAGAAATTCTCGCCCACGGGCTGTAACAGAATTCAAAAGATTTTAAATGCGCCATCACACGGATGTGATGGCAGTATTCTTCTCTCTACCGCGCTATTGTCGGTTTAGCACCATTTCCAGTCGCACCCTATCCTTCACAGCTTGTGACGCTACCCTGACTATTGCAGGTACTAGATTCCACTGAGCTGAGACCTGCCGTGAGCACACAATTACCCCAGCAAGCACAAGCAGTTATTGTAGGCGGCGGCATCGCTGGCGCCAGCATACTTTACCATCTGGCCAACATGGGTTGGAAAGACGTCGTCCTGCTAGAGCGTAAGCAATTCACCTGTGGCACCACGTGGCACGCAGCCGGCTTGATGGGTTCCTATCGACCCGACGCCACCCAGGCTCGCATGGTCAACCGCACCCGCGAGCTGTATCTCGAACTGAGCAAAGAGACCGGCATGGAAACCGGTTTTAAGCAGGTCGGCTCTATTAGCTTAGCGGCGGATAAAGAGCGCTTTAAGGAATATAAGCGCGGTGTGGATATCGCCAGTGCACTTGAGCTTGAAGCCTACCTCATGACGCCTGAAGAAATCGTTGAGCGCTATCCGCTGGTTAACAAGGCAGATTTAATGGGCGGCATGTGGATGCCGTTGGACGGGCAAATCAACCCTGTCGATGCAACACAGATGATGCTTAAAGCAGCGCGTTCACGTGGTGCGAAGGCACTTGAGAATGTACTGGTCACCGGCGTGGAAGAAAAAGACGGCCGCGTCAGTGCGGTCGTCACCGAGCAAGGCCGTATCGAAACCGATGTTGTCATAAACGCCGCCGGGCTTTGGGCACATGAGTTCGGCAAAATGGCGGGCGTCAACGTACCGCTGCACGCCTGTGAGCACTTTTATGTGGTCACCGACAAACACCCTGATATTCCAAAAGATCTACCCGTGCTGCGTGAATACAGCGCGAGCGCTTACTTTAAAGAAGACGCCGGTAGTTTATTGATCGGCGCCTTTGAAAAGAAAGCCAAGCCTTGGGGCATGAAAGGCGTACCAGACGACTTCTGCTTTGATGAACTAGAAGAAGACTGGGATCACTTTATGCCCATTCTTGAGGCAGCTATGCACCGGCTGCCATTACTGGAAGAAGTCGGTATTCGCAAATTTTTTAACGGCCCCGAGAGCTTTACACCAGACGATGCTTTTCACATGGGTGAAGCACCCGAGTTGCCTGGCTATTTTATGATGGCGGGATTCAACTCGGTGGGCATCCAAACATCCGGTGGCGCCGCCGAGGTGTTAGCCGATTGGATAATCAACGGCAAACCAAAAGCTGAGGTGCTGATCAACGACCCCCGTCGCAACCACCCGACGCAAGGCAACAAATCCTTCTTGGGCGAACGGGCCAGTGAAACACTGGGTCTGTTATACGACCACCATTACCCCTACCGGCAATTCGCGACGGGTCGCGGCCAACGTCGCTCCCCTATCCACGCGTACCTCAAAGAGCACAACGCCTGTTTTGGCAACGTAGCCGGCTATGAGCGTCCCAATTGGTTTGCGCCCACTGGTGTGACCCCTGAATACGCATACACCTTCGACCGTCAGAACTGGTTTGACTACAGCGCCGCTGAACACAAGGCCGTGCGCGAGGCCGTCGGGCTATTGGACTTGTCCAGTTTTGGCAAGATAATCGTTGAGGGGCCCGACGCTTGCGCCCTGCTTAACAAAGTCAGTACCAACCAAGCAGACGTAGCCGTTGGTCGCATTGTCTACACCCAGTGGTGCAACGCGCACGGTGGTATCGAAGCCGATGTCACCATGCAGCGCGTAGCGACTGACCGCTACCAAGTCGTCACGCCTGCTGCTACGACCTACCGAGAGCTGGATTGGCTAAAGCGCCACATGGAACCGCAGTGGCATTGTGGCATCACTGAAGCCACCAGTGCCGAGGCTGTATTTGCTATTATGGGTCCAAACAGCCGAGCGCTGTTGCAATCACTCAGCCCGGCTGACTTTGCACATGAGGCTTTCCCTTTTGGTACGGTGCAAACCATAGACTTCGCCCAGGTCAAGTTACGTGCAGCGCGCATTACCTACGTCGGCGAGCTTGGTTGGGAGCTGCACATGAGCAGCGAAGTGGCTGGCCATGTCTTTGAAGCCTTGTGGGAAGCGGGCAAGGCACACGGATTAGCGTTGGTTGGCATGCACGCCATGGACTCGTTGCGCAGTGAAAAAGGATATCGCCACTTCGGCCATGATATCGGAGAGATTGACACGCCACTGGAAGCCGGACTTGGCTTTGCAACGCGTTGGAAAAAAGGCGATTTTATCGGTCGAGATGTTCTGCTAGCACAAAAAGAAAGCGCCGTACTGCCCAAGCGTATGCTGCACTTCAAATTACGGGACCCAGAACCACTCACCTACCACGGTGAACCGGTCATGCGTGATGGTACGATTGTGGGCTACCTCAACTCAGGCAGCTATGGTCACCATTTGGGGGCCTCAGTTGGCTTAGCCTATGTACACCACGAAACCGATGTAAGCGAAGAATGGATTACTTCAGGCAACTGGAGCATTCGCGTTGAAGGGGTAGACTTTGATGCGGATGCCTCGTCGGGTCCTTTCTACGATCCGGAGAACGCAAAAATTCGCTGTTAAAATCGATAGCCCTGCTCGGATTCTCTGAGTGGGGCTTTTCAATTTTCTTATAAAACGGCTAGACTCATTTGCAATTGATCAAATGAATGAGTTTAAAAGCTGATGCAAAGAATAGTTCACCTGTCTGATACTCATATCCCAGCCACGGAAAATGAAGATCTTTTGGGTTTCTTTCCATACGAATCATTAAAACTGATCCTTCAAGAAATCGCAGAGCTAGACCCGCAACCTGAAGCCATTATCGTGACGGGTGATATGGTCGCCAGCGGCGCTGAAAGTGAATATACACTTTTCAAAACACTGCTTAGCCAGCTGAAAATCCCCGTCTACTGGCTTCCCGGAAATCACGACGATTCATCTGAAATGCAAAAAGCAGCGGATGGGGAGCAGTTTTCCAATAAGAGGACAGTCACGCTCGATGCTTGGCACGTTGTTATGCTTAACTCTCAAGTCATCGGCAGCGACCATGGGCATCTCAACGCTGAAGAGCTTGTTTTTTTATCTGACGAGCTAAACAACAACCTCGATAAACCAACACTCGTCGCGCTTCACCACACACCGTGTGCACCCTGCGTAAATGCAAATTGCCAATTGGACAATCGCGACGAACTGTTAGCACTACTTAAATCACACACGCAAGTGAAACTAGTATTGGCTGGTCACACGCATTATGCCGAGAAGGTCAATGTAGATCGCCTGGATGTTTTTACTGGCCCGTCCGCTTTTTCCCAAGTCGTGCACACAGACGACAAAACTCTGCTCGATCCTGAAGACTTCTTTGCTTCTCATCAGCTAGATGGATCAAACGTGGGCTTTGGCGTTTTTGATTTATCGCCTGATGGAGGCTATTTACAGAAGCTCCATCTTATCGATATGAGAGACCAGACCGTCTAGGCTAACTAAGCTCGTTGGTTAATTATTTTTTTGAGCTGTTTCATGAGAGCTCAATGCCTCGATATAGACATAGGCGCTCCCATTGTCCAGCATGCCAAGATGAGAGGCTGCAGCAAAAGACAAGTCTATGCTTCGACCTTTTACAAAGGGTCCACGATCATTCACTTTGACGATCACGAATTGCCCATTGTCTAAACGGGTCACTCGAACAAAAGTGGGCAGGGGTAAATGTTTGTGCGCGGCAGTCAATTTATGCATGTCGTAAACTTCGCCGCTGGCAGTTGGCCGACCGTGGAATTTCTTTCCGTACCACGATGCCACTCCCCACTCCGCGAAACCTTTTGCGGAATCAATGACCTCATATTCTTGACCGAATACGGTGTATTTGGGGCGATTGCCACCACGCGATTTTGGTAGGTTTTTGACTTCCAATTCATTGGGACTCAGCAACGCCTTGTTGCCCGGACCATCGCCAGCAACGGCAGCAACCCAAGCCGGCTGTAGCGGGTTCTGCGCGGCGCACCCCGTCATAAGAAATGCACTGAGAACCATCCACAGCACGCCAGAACCCGTTTGATTCATGCGTCAAGCCTCACTAACAAAATCTGACAATCCCGTCTCACTTAATCACTCTACTGCTGTACTCACAGCGAGTTTTTCATTCGCTGTTTTAGATGTAGATGTCATTATAGAAGGTGGACGCACATTAGGCAGTTTCTGGTTGTGCTGAGAACATTTTGCTGAGCTGGCGATAGGGACCTAACGCGACCAACATCAATAAAACTTTTACGCACCAATCAGCTACTGCAAGACTGACCCATAAAGGAGCTGCCGGACCCATCCCCAGAAGCGGCAAAACTTCGTTGGCCCAGCTGACGTCATTGGCTGGCTCGAAAAAACTCAATTGAGCGGCAAAAGCGATGCTGAAAAATATTAATGTGTCTACGCTTGCACCCACTGCGCTAGAAACGAGCGGTGCTTGCCACCAACGGCCAGCACGCAGTCGATCAAACACTGCCACGTCTAACATTTGTGCCACAAGGAATGCGGTGCCCGAGCCAATAGCAATACGCCAAGTGACCAACGGGCCAAACTCACCCGAAAGCTGTGTGCCGATAAAAGAGCACGCAAGACCGACAACAAAGCCTGCGAGCACGACTTTGCGTGCCTGAGAAACACCGTACAAACGGTTGGTGATGTCAGTGACCAGGAAGGCCAAGGGGTAAGTGAAGGCACCCCAAGTGAGCCAATTGCCCAAGAGGAACTGCACCAAAATATTTGAGGCGACCACAACAGCGGCCATTGCCACCACGCCGATTAGAAAACCACGGTTCATGGTTGAACTCCGAAAACTTGACATCGCTCAGCCACGAGGGAGAATCGCCCGCGCCGCGTCGTCAAGCGGGGGATTTTAGGCTAATCCCCCCGTTCGCACCATGTCTTTCCACACATTTATGTCTTTTAGTCGCTAAGAGTTGGCCTGGCTGCCACCTGCAAGCTCGTCACAGCCTGAACCACCAAGACATCATCCGCATCGCAGCCGCGAGACAGATCATTGATGGGCCGGTTTAGGCCCTGCAACAATGGCCCGATAACCTGCCAACCACCCAGACGCTGGGCAATTTTATAGCCGAGGTTTCCAGCGTCTAAATCAGGAAAGACAAAGACGTTAGCCGGTGCGTCAAAATTGGCCGAGGGTGCTTTTTTGGCGAGGAGTTCAGGCACCCACGCCGCGTCAAACTGAATTTCACCGACGATTTGCCAATCAGGCTCCAACGCTCTTAAACCTTCAGTGGCAGTTCGTACCTTGTCTACCGCAGCATGCCTAGCACTGCCAGCAGTAGAGAAAGATAGCATCGCGACTTTTGGTGCCTCACCTAACAGGCTCTGAGCGCTATACCCTGCAGCCCGCGCTATCTCAGTCAGCGCTGTGCTGTCTGGATCGATCACTAAGCCACAATCGCTAAAAATCATCGCTTCTGGGCCACCACTGGCTCCTTCGGGCGCAAGCATCAGCATAAAGCTAGAGACCAGTGCTGCCCCAGGCCGCGCTCCCACAATTTGCAAGGCGTTGCGTACGACATCTGCAGTAGCACTCACGGCACCAGCGACGACTCCGTCGACCTCGCCTAATTGGCACATCAGCGTTGCAGCCGTTAGTGGGGAGGCCAAGGCGTTACGTGCTTTTTCAACCGTCATCCCTTTATGGGCGCGAAGTTGATGCAGAGCCTCAGCCCAACGTTGGAGGTTGTCGGGATCGCTGGGATCAATCAGCTCGATAGCGCCAAGGTCAAGCCCATGCTCTGTTGCAAGCGCATCCGCTTCACGCTGGTTTAATAACAAAACCGGTTTAGATACGCCCTCACGTGCCGCAGACACGGCAGCATTGAGAATTCGGGGGTCGGAAGATTCGGGCAGAGCAATCGTTGCCGGATTTAGGCGCGCTTGCGCCATCAGCTTGTCGAGGGCAGTCATAAGATTGGTCCAATCGAGTGAGGATCAGACCATTTTAACGGTTTAGGCGCGAAGCTGTAGTGCCACTTCCGAGTGACCTTTGGCCAGCTCGACCTCAAGGACTCGAATGGGAATTGAGCTGCCAAATCGAGGATGATACGTGCTGTTAAGAATCCCGTGTTTACCCACGGGAACCCGCACTTCAATTTCTCGTCCACCAGGGGTGCGGACTAAGTAACGCGTATCACCTAATGCTTCGATGTGTACCCCTTCGCCAAAGTGGTATCTGGCCGCAGCTCGTTGAAATTTTCCGCTAGCTGTATCCGAGATCGACAACCAACCGTCGTTGTACTCCCATGTTCGGGCGACCGTGACTTTGCCAGACAACCGTCGATAGCCATCGTGACAGGCAGAAACACGCTGTGGGTCGGTGAAAGATAGCTCTAAGTCTTCAACACTTGCGCGACGAGCGACACGAAAACCAGACCAAACTTCGGAAGAGTTTTGACCGTCGATCGCCACAACGTTGTGCGCTTGGCTTCCACGCTGGCGCAGTCGCTCAGGGCTGTCTCCATAAACACCCGTGCCAGTATCCACGATCAACCGTTCGTCGCCAACAGATAGTTCAAAGCTCAAGGTATCTGCATGCGCATGACCGGGCAAGTAGTCCGGGCCGATAGCTCCAACATCCAAAAATGCCGTCCAGCCATCACGCTGCCATCGCACATGACCACTGCCTTCAAAGTGATGCAAGGATGGCCAGCTCTGGATGACCTTAGGCAACCCTGCCGCCCTTGCATAATCATCCACAGCTTCTGGCGAAGGTGCCACACCAAAGGCAGCATCGTTAAACAACGATATTTCACGATCCGGGTGCACCATTCCACCCAACCACTCACGGGCACTGTTTACCTGGTCTTGCAGTCGAGCATCGGCACCCGGGAAATCGGCTTCAAGCACGTCGCTATAAATACGGCTGAAATCCACTAGGTCAATCAGGTCTCGCAACATGATGCTGTGGTACATCGGCGACAACTCAAAATGAGCACCATCACTCAGGAACTCTTCATCGAGCTCGCGTTCTACGATAGACCAACCCAGCTTGAGCCAAGACCTAGCTTCTTCACCTTGAAAATACAAGCCCGCCATCATCAACGCTTTACCGTTGACAAATAGATGGTTGCCCTGCAAATGCCATTCAATACGCTGTGACAAGTAACGCACTTGCGTTGCAAGAGACGCATCAAAACCGCGCGGAACACGACCACCACTCAGCGACCATTGCATCCAATTAACCAGCCGAAGTGAAAGCGGATAAGGCTCCCAGCCATTGCCTTGGCCAACGGGATTTTCTTCAATCCAACGGCCCACAATTGGCTTATGCCAAGCGCTACGATCCATAGCCCCCACAGCGGTCAAATCATCAAAGTAGTGCAAGTTGTAAAGCCAGAGCTTTTCTTGCTGACTGGCATTCCAATCGGAAGCTTGACGACAAGAGCCCGCCTTCCCCAGAAACTCAAAACTATTGGGACCCGTCATGCTGGGTTGTCGATCAGGCGCTTTACACAATTCCGCCAGTACAGCTCTCAACGCTGGAGCAGACGTGTCCTTGACAGTGGGTTTATGTAACTTGAACCAAAGTCGGCCATAAATTTGTACTGGGCGAAGATATTTAACTGTATGGTACAACCGCATGAGCTTCTGCCACCCCCCAAGGTTCGCTGGTGCTGGAGGCACCAAAGGTGTTGGCGAAGCGTCCAAGTCCCCTGGTGTAGCAGGCGTCAGAGCCATAGAAGACAAGTTATGGTGTTGCGAACGCAACGGGTCGTAAGAGCTTTTAGCCATCTGCAGCATCACCGGTTGACCCGGCACCATTCAGTTAGATACTCAACAGAACGACCGTAAATAGGCTTTCTTTAGTACATTATGCCTACACTAGACCAGCATAAATTGAGCGACAACTTGCTCTAACGATTTGAATGCAAAGAAAAATAACTAGGATTGAACGGATTTGAGATCTACGGGAGATAGGTGACAATAAGATAATTGGTTATAGCAAACTGCAAAACGAGAAAAGGGCCCATCGCTGGACCCTCTCTTCTGCGTACAGACTTAAGTGATTTCGCTAGACTTGCTCTGCCTGACTTTGATCCATCGAAGCGTTTGCTTGTGCTTGCAGGACCTTTTCCATCACTTCTTCTCGGTGGACAGGGACACCGCGTGGAGCATCTATACCCAATCTGATCTGGTTACCTTTGAGGCCTAATACCGTTACGGTAACGTTTTCGCCTATCGTCAGTCTTTCGCCTATGCGGCGACTTAATATCAACATCGTGAACATTCCATGTAAATGTTAGTGAACACCTTGTGGACAGCAGCAACCAAGCCAAAAGGTTGCACTAAAGATTAAAGTTCATTCACGTGGGATATTTGATTTTTTTGCACTGATATCAGTAAAACATTGTGGAACTGAAATAATCGACGCGCAGCTTGATCACCGGCGCGTCTATCTATCTCATTGTTTTATAAAACTTTAGCGATTGTGCTGCCTGTTTTGAGCGCTAGCCCAATTGAACAGTTTTGCTTTGGGCAGCGGTGTGGAGCCCACTGTTTTTTTGGTGTCCACTTGTCGTGTCACCGTTACGTAGACATAGTCACATTCATTTCTCAGCGCAGCCAAATCATCGTCGGACTCTATAAAAAAGCCCTGGAACAAAAAGGAGCTTTCAAGCCAAGGCTTGTCCAACTCGTCAACGCGCATACCGAGCTCTAGGTCTTCTACTGGCAGCTTCATCCGAAACTGAGTCAAGCCAGCGGTGCAGCAGCCTAATCTCTCCATGTCTCTGTTATCTGTCCCAATACTCGTGATAGTAGCCATAGTTACCTCGTTTTTAGTTCTGTTGGTAAGGCTCTCAATCGCAATGCTCGTCTGTAAGCCTTCTAGATGTAGGTCAAGAGCAAACAAGTGCAGATCGAATTTTTCCTGCGTCTAAACTATACCCAGAGGGCAATAAGGTCTGAGAACTGCTGCTCGGTTTCAAATTTATTACATGCAAATCAACACCTATCACTTATATGCCTCAATAAAGCCTTGGGATTCCCAGTCCCATGAGACACGACATGTAGTACTTAGAACACCACCAATCTACAACAGGTAGTGTTTACTCTTGACTACAAACACAAGCGCTGCGAAAATCTGCACCGGTTGAGCATCATTAGCTTGTCTTTGGTGATGCTCCTCTATTTAGCGAACCAGAGACGCCTAAGAGGTGCCAATGGTGCTGATGCTTAACAGTCTGATTCAAGGACTGTCAGGTGAAAAAACAGCAAAAAAGAAGGATAGAGATCCACTCGCCCAAAAGTGAATACGTTTGGATCTCAATTGCAAGGAACAGCTCAACCTGGTCTGCTGACCACAAGCAATTCGCATTTAGCCCCACCGAAAAATGGCAATTTCCACGCGCATAAAGTGGACTTCGTCATGACCTCTGCTGGCTATGCTTGACTGAACAGCACTGCTTGCACAAAAAAAATGAAATAACAATATGTTGTGGTCGCATCTTCTTGGGCTACAATATGTAGTGATAGATATCTGTGGAGACCGTCTCAGAAATGACATTCTCCTAGCATTGCACCGCAACACATAACAACAGAGCACTTACGGCATTTAGCGTGGGTGCTAATCGCGCCCGACACCGCTTGCCAGTCAGCACGCAGTGTACGGAGGCCGCCTTGCTAATATTGAGGAAAGGACCGTTTATTAATGAGCAATACAAAGCTTTACGCAGTGAAACCTTCCGGTCAGGAAGAATCTCAAGCAGATATCCCACTTCAAGATGCATCACTCGATATCTGGAACCAGAAATATCGCCTTAAGAGCAAAGAAGGCGCAGCAGTTGATGCTGATATTGATAGCACCTACTTGCGTGTAGCTCAGGCACTTGCTGAAGTCGAAGTCACTCCTGAGCTACGAGAAAGCTGGGGAGAGAAATTTTTATGGGCATTGCGCAATGGCGCCATCCCAGCTGGTCGTATTGTGTCCAATGCGGGAGCGCGTGATCACAAGCCAGCTACCTCAACCATAAATTGCACGGTCTCTGGCACCATTGGCGACAGCATGGACAACATCCTCGACAAAGTGCATGAGGCGGGAATGACACTAAAAGCGGGCTGCGGTATTGGCTACGACTTCAGCACTCTCCGCCCGCGTGGAGCCTATGTGTCTGGTGCAGGTGCACACACATCTGGCCCGTTGTCGTTTATGGATATTTACGACAGCATGTGCTTTACCGTTTCTTCAGCAGGTGGACGTCGTGGCGCACAGATGGGTACCTTTGATGTACGCCATCCCGACGTTATCGAATTCATTCGTGCCAAGCGCGAAGACGGTCGCTTGCGCCAATTCAATTTATCTCTTCTCATCACTAAAGACTTCATTGAAGCGGTCAAAGCCGATGCCGACTGGGAGTTGGCGTTCCCCATCCGCGAGAGTGAGCTCGCCGAGACCAAACTCAATATTGACGATCGCAGTGAAGTGCTCTGGCGTGAATGGCCGACATCAGATGGGCTGGTCAGCAATGCTGAAGGTCTAGTCGCGTGCAGAATTTATAAGACAATGCGGGCACAGCGTCTGTGGGACGTCATCATGTCCTCCACCTACGATTTTGCTGAGCCCGGATTTATCCTGATCGACAAAGTTAACGAGCAAAACAATAACTGGTGGTGTGAATCAATTCGCGCGACCAACCCTTGCGGTGAGCAACCGCTCCCTCCCTACGGCGCTTGCTTGTTAGGTTCGATAAACCTAACTAAATTTGTGCGCGACCCATTCACAGAGAATGCTCACTTTGATTGGGACGGCTACCGCGAAGTCGTTGCGATATTCACTCGCATGTTGGATAACGTCGTTGAAGTCAACGGCCTACCGCTCGAAGGACAGCGCGATGAAATACTGCGTAAGCGCCGTCACGGTATGGGCTTTTTAGGTCTAGGCACGACCATGACCATGCTTCGCATGCGCTACGGTTCAGCCAATTCTCTGGCTTTCACAACCGACATCACACGTGAATTAGCGCTGACTGGATGGCGAGAAGCATTGGCCCTAGCAAAAGAAAAAGGCCCTGCAGCTATCATGGATGAGGACTTCACGGTCACCGCTGAAATGCTGCGCCAACGCCCTCAGATGAAAGCCGACGGTTTTAAGTTGGGCAAAAAGATTAAGGGCCGAGTATTACATGCCCGGTACAGCCAATACATGAATAAAGTGGCTGAAGTAGATCCGGAGTTAGTTGAAGAACTAGCAGAAGTCGGGGCACGCTTTACACACCACAGCTCAATTGCCCCCACGGGCACTATATCTTTGTCGTTGGCGAATAACGCCAGCAATGGCATCGAGCCTTCATTCGCCCATCACTATGCGCGCAACGTGATCCGTGAAGGCAAGAAGAGCAAAGAAAAAGTCGATGTTTTCTCCTACGAGTTACTCGCGTATCGCAAACTGATCAACGAGCATGCGATGCCCTATGGCACCGAAGGCGGAACCGAGTTGCCCGATTATTTTATCAGTGCAGATGAAGTCAGCCCGATACAGCACGTCGACGTGCAGGCAGCAGCACAAGAGTGGATCGACTCGTCGATTTCTAAAACAGCCAACGTGCCCACAGACTTCCCCTTCGAGGAATTTAAAGACATCTACCTCTATGCCTACGACCAAGGTCTGAAGGGCTGCACCACATTCCGTTTCAATCCTGAAGCGTTTCAAGGCGTGCTTGTCAAAGAACAAGACTTGGAAAACACCTTATACGAATTCACGCTTGAAGATGGCAGCGTGCTTCAAGTAAAAGGGAACGAGGAAATTGATTACGACGGCGAGACCCATTCCGCTGCAAATCTTTTTGACGCCTTGAAAGAAGGATATTACGGACGTTTCTGAGGGTTTTAAGCCCCAGTTGACGATTGAGAGAACAGTCATGATAAAAATTGAAAAAGCCATAGTCGGCTACGCCGTAAAGTCACCCGATACGGAAGCCACCCAAGAGGCAGCGAAACCTGTCGTGCCCGATGTTGTGCATATGCACGAAGCTTTGTTGCGCCCCGAAGTATTGATAGGTGCAACTTACAAACTGCGCACTCCGCAACATGTATCAGAGCACTCTATGTTTATCACCATCAACGACATGGTGCTCAACGCCGGAACTGAACACGAAATACGACGCCCTTATGAAGTGTTCGTGAACAGTAAAAACATGGACAACTTTCAGTGGATCGTTGCACTGACGCGGATCATGTCTGCCGTATTCCGCAAGGGTGGTGACGTCACCTTCATGGTAGAAGAACTGCGCTCAGTGTTTGACCCCAAGGGTGGATACTGGAATAAGAGCAAGTACATGCCCTCACTGGTGGCTGAGATTGGCGACGTCATTGAACGTCACTTGATCAGTATCGGTATGATCCGTCCACCCGAATTAGATGAAAACCAAAAGCGCTTCATTGACGCCAAGCGTGCAGAGTTTGAATTGACAGCGAGCCCAGGTCCCGTCGATGGCGCCGCCGAGGAGACCGCTGAAGCGAGCGACTATCCAGCAAGCGCTGTCATATGTGGCCGATGCAATGCAAAAGCGGCGATCCAAATGGATGGTTGCATGACATGCCTCGCCTGTGGCGATTCTAAATGCGGCTAGAGCTGGGTTAGTATGTCAATGGATATACAACACATCGATGTTGTTATCCAAATCGACGCGCAGCGCTGGCTGGAGTACTATCGCCAACCCAATGTGCGCGTGCAAGTTCGTGCGCTTGATGGCAGATTGATTGAGTTGCAAGCAACAAAGTTGCAACCTTTTGTCAGCCATTCTGGGATCGTCGGCACATTTAGGCTGACCCTAGACAAAAAGCACAAACTACTAAATATTCAAAGAATTGCTAGCGAGAACAGCTGACTGCTTGCCTTCAACAAGCGACAGTCTCTCGATACACTTAATATATTGGACCATCCGCAATGAGCGAGTTAAGATTTTCAGGCCAGCTAGTCCAGCAGCTGTTGAACACCTTGGTACAACACGATGAGCGCGCTGAAGAAGACAGCGTCGCCACCCAGTACTTGGCCGGCACCATAGGCTTTTTGCTTGGACGCGAAGAGCGCCTAAATCGAGAACAAAAAGACGAGATCCTACAAGAGCTAAGCGCTTTTGCTGCCCGCGTCGTTGACGATGTAGAATCGCATCGCGAAGCTGATCAAGAAAAACCTCAGCAACCGTCTGGTGAGGCCGAAGGAGTTTGGCGCCCTGGGATGGACTAGAAATCTCTACACCTTATAGACACTACTTACAGGAAGAACAAAATGGCACAAGCCGCTGCACGACACATCTTGGTTGACACCGAAGAGAAATGCCAAGACCTGATGAACCGCATCTCTGCCGGTGAAGACTTTGCCGCCTTAGCCTCTGAGCACTCTAGCTGCCCGTCGGGCCGTTCAGGTGGTGCATTGGGTACATTTGGCCCGGGTCAAATGGTTCCTGAATTCGACCAAGTGGTCTTCAGTGCTGATGTTGGTACCGTACAAGGCCCAGTCAAAACACAGTTCGGCTACCATCTGCTGGAAGTCACTGAGCGCAGCGACTAAGTCGCGCACTGCTCAGAAAAGCGACAATAATATTGTCGCTTTTTTTATGCCTGCAGCATTCTTACAAGGGGAAAAAAGCACCTCAAAGGCTGATGAAGCACGCATTAGAATGACTTAGAAGTAATTAAGCGAATGCTCGAGCAAAACTCAGGTAAAATGCTTCGGAGCGACGCGCTTTAGAGCATACATCCTCTAAAACGCCTTTAGCTGCTCAGGGCAGCACCTAAAAATAAAAAACTGTAGCACTCACCATGTCACTTGCCAAAAAAGCAGTTGAGCTCAAAGGCGGCACCGTCACACTGATGTCGCTGCTGGTGCAGAGTTTGGACCCCGACGAAGTCAGGGCTGCACTCAAGGAGAAGATCGAGCAGGCTCCCTCTTTTTTTGGAGGCGCACCTATTCTGATCGACTTTAAAGGTCTCGAAGGCCTCGACCAGAGAACACTAGAGCCACTCATTGAAGCGGTACGGGGCAGTGATGTCATGCCCATAGCGGTTCGTGGTGCAGAAGAAGAGCTACACGAAAAGCTGCGTGAAATGAATATGCCGCCCTTGCGAGCGGATGACAAAGCGCTGCAGAAAGAAGACGATAAGATTGAAAGAATTGTTGGATCGCCCAGAGTCGAAAGTCGCCCGATTCGTTCTGGCCAGCAAGTGTACGCACAAGAGGGCGATCTGATCATTATGGCAAACACCAGTGCCGGATCAGAATTGATTGCCGACGGCAGCATACACGTCTACGGTCCATTGCGAGGACGCGCTCTTTGTGGCGTGACGGGAAATGACAAAGCCCGTATTTTTTGTGAATCGCTGGAAGCCGAACTCGTCTCTATTGCCGGAAATTACAAGGTGCTCGAAGAAATACCAGCCGAACTACAAGGACGTCGAGTCCAAGTTTGGTTAGACGAGCAGAAACTAAATATTGAACCCTTCTA